>DAIPYG010000005.1:70628-97683 GCA_036782875.1 Bacteroidota bacterium
TCTTGTTGATTATTCAAATCCTCTGAGAGTCTATGCTTCTTCTCAAACCGGCGGATTGGGCAGATCAACTGACGGCGGTAACAGTTTTCAAAGCGGTACGAACGGACTCGACGCAACCTATACCAACTGGATGACGCCTTATGTGCTGGATAAAAACAATCCGCTCATACTTTACTGCGGGACTTATAAAATTCATAAATCAACAAACGGCATGCAAAGCTGGACTGCGATCAGTCCGGATCTTGCAAATGCGCACAGGCAAAATCTTGGTACAATAACTACTGTTGATGTTTCAAAGTCAAACCCGAATGTAGTTTACTGCGGGACTGATGATGCAAATGTCTGGGTGACAACGAACGGCGGAACAAACTGGTCAAAGATAAATTCCGGGCTTCCGTACAGATGGGTAACAAGAGTTGCAGTTCATCCCGACTCAGCAAATGTTTGCTATGTGACTTTATCGGGATATAAAGTTGACTCAACAGGATCGCATATTTTCAGAACAACAAATTACGGAACGAACTGGACATCCATTAAAGGAAATCTTCCCGACGCGCCGGTTAATGATGTCATCATTGATCCTGCAAATACAAACTCTCTCTTCATCGGAACAGACATAAACGTAATGTACACAAACAATCTCGGAGCAAACTGGTATGTACTCGGAACAGGCATTCCCTCTAATGTTCCGTGTCAGGATCTTACTTTTCACAATCCTTCGCGAATGCTTGTAGTATGGACTCACGGAAGAAGTGCTTTTAAAACAGTTGTTCCAATTACAGGAATTCAGAATAATGTTTCTAATGTTCCTCTTTCATTTAAGCTTGAACAGAACTATCCGAATCCTTTTAATCCTTCTACAACTATTATGTACTCAATACCTAATACTAAATACCTAATACTAAAAGTATATGATGCACTTGGAAAGGAAGTAGCTGTTTTAGTAAATGAAAAGAAAAGTCCGGGAAGTTATCAAGTTGAATTTGACGGGAATGATTTTTCGAGCGGGATATATTTTTATTCTTTACAGGTTGACGGAAAGGTATTTGAGACAAGGAGTATGGTGCTTTTGAAATAAGAACACTTGCACAGCAATAAAAGAATTAAAGAATTGAATTAGAAAAATTCTTTATATTCCGGAAATTCTAGTTCAAATTTTATAATACTATCGTTAAAAATATAAAAGCAATAAACAGCGCAAAGTGAATGAATCCCTGAAGCGCATTTGTTTCCCCGTCTTTGCAGCTGAGTGTGCCGACCATTAAAGATATGATCACTATAGTTGCCTGAACAGGTGCCAGACCGAGAATGATTTCCTTGCCGGTTATAAAGCTCAATATCAGTACAGCCGGGATCGTTAGGGAAATTGTCGAAAGCACAGAACCTAATGTAATGTTTACCACGCGCTGCATGTCATTGTTTAACCCTGCCCTTATCGCTGTAAGACCTTCGGGAGAAATAATGATCATTGCTATTACCAATCCGCCAATGGACTCAGGAAAGTGAAATGCACTCATTTCATCATCTATGAATATTGACAGGTACTCTGCAAGTAGGGAGATTATAACTATGAGTGAAACAAGCATTGAGATATTATACGGAGTTTTGATCTCACTTTTTGGAGGAAGATGTTCGGGAGACTCCTTATTGTTTTTGTTCTGCTGCTCCTCAAAACGGAAATAAAAATTATGATTGCCTGACTGTAGCTTTATAAAAAATGCATAAAGCAACAGGCATATCAGGATAAGAAAAACAGTATAAGAATATTCAAGCTTATCGGGCAGATAGTCCGGAAGAAATAATGCCAGACCAATGATGCCGATGATCATCGAGAGATATGAATTTGAGCTTTTAAGATTAAATTTTTGCTCGCCGTATCTGATCCCTCCCACCAGCATTATAAATCCTATTAGACCGTTAAGCAGTATCATTAGTGTGGAGTAAATGGTATCTCGGGCGAGTGTAGGATTGTTCTCATTGTTAAGTACGAAAGCACTGATCATTATTATTTCAACGATGACTGCTGAAAAAGTAAGTATCATCGTACCGTAAGGCTCGCCGAATTTATATGCAAGCTTTTCAGCATGTCGTACAACTCCAAGAGACGAAAAGATTATTACTCCTAATACTATTATGAAAATTACAGTTTCGAATAATAAATTACCCCTGACGGATGTATCATTTAAAAGCAGAGTGACTGCAATAAAGGCAGTAACGGCCAGTACCAGTGAAGGTTCTTTTTTTAAAAAGTTAATTATCAATTATCAATTATCAATGTACAATGTACAATGTTTAATGTTTGAGAAGAACTCAATACTCAATTACTCACTACTCATTAATCAGTACTCTTTTAAAAACATATCCTCCTTTTTCAGCACCCCAGACCTGATTTCCTTCGGAATCATATCCTCTGTCCCAGCTGATAATTTCGTCTTTGTAAATTCTGACTTCTGATGTCGCATACTTTGCGCCGCGCAGATCGCTTTCACAGTTGTTTCCTTCTGTACTGCCTTCGTAATATTCGTTGGTCATTAATGTTAATATCACTGAACAACCTTCCCTAGCCGTAAGCGAATCAGGTGTAAGCTCCGACAGCGGATTTTCTTTTTTCCATTCACCTGCAAATCTCAGCGGATCTTTTATTGTGAATACTGCGCTTTCAAATCTTCCTTCGTAAGTTGTTGTAATTCTGTAAACTCTCTGTCTGTATGGTTTATCCTGAGCCGATGCAACTGCCTGCTCTACATATAAATAATATGCCGATGAGATCTCAGGCCAGACCCTTTTCATGTGAAGCCGGATATCGTAATAATCGGAATCATTCTTCGACTGCTCTTCGCTGCTGAATGAACCTTCCATCATTGTAACGAGCTTGTTGATGTCTATGCTTTTAATTTGTGAAAAAGATTTTAAAGAAGTGACAAGAATAATTATTAAGGTCAGTAAGATGATTTTTGATTTCATATAAAATGTTTTAGTTCGGAAATTATTTTTCCTTAAAACCGTTAAACTGACAGATACAAAATTAAGCCAAACTCGTTTTTGTATCTTTTATTTAGAAGTTAATATTATAAAAAGGCTCTTAAGGATTTAATTTTTTATTTTTAGCAAGAGATTCTTTTTTAATTTTATTTTTGAACCTGATTATTTTATCCATTATTTTTTTATCGGAAGTAGCGAGGATCTCCAAAGCCAGCAAAGCTGCATTCCTTGAATTATTAATGGCAACTGTCGCAACCGGCACGCCATAGGGCATCTGAACAATTGACAGAAGCGAATCAAGTCCTCTCAGTGCTTTAGTTTCAATTGGAACACCTATCACCGGAACAGGTGAATAAGCTGCGCACATACCCGGCAGATGAGCCGAGCCGCCTGCGCCGGCAATGATTACTTTTATTCCGCGCTTATATGCATTCTTTGAATAAGAAGACATCAGGTCCGGTGTTCTGTGAGCTGATGTGATTTTGATTTCATAGGGAACATTGAATTCATCCAATATTTCAGCCGCCTGTTTCATTACAGGAAGATCTGAATCCGAACCCATAATAATTCCTACAAGAAGTTTGCTGCTTATTTTTGTCATTAATTTCTTTGAATGATTAATAGTGTAAGATCATCTCTCTGCATGCTGTTGCTTGTGAATTTTTTCACATCATTAATAAGACCATTCAGAAGTTCATTTGTTTTTTTATCCGCATTATTATTAAGGTATAATTCGAGATTATCGAGACCATATTCCATCTTAGTGCTGTTCATCGCTTCATTTACTCCGTCTGTATAAAGAATCAGCTTGTCACCTTTATTAAAATCAAACACAACTTCATTAGCTGCGCCTTTAGCTTCGACAATATTCATCGCTCCAAGCGCAAGTCCGTGTTTCTTAATTTTAAAAATTTCCTTTGACTCGCCTGATATCTTATAAGGCGGAAGATGACCTGCATTGAAAAGCATGCACTTGTTTTTTTCTGTATCAATTATGGCAAAGATAGCAGTCACAAACATTTTCCTGCTCTGAGTCTTGCGTATCATTCTGTTCAGCTTCTCTATAATAAATTTTGGATTTGTATTATCTTCAAGTATCAGGTGCATGCAGCTACGGAGACCGGAAAGAAGAAGTCCGCTTGCCACACCGTGACCGGAAACATCACAGATAAAAATCCCCACTTCATTATCAGATACTTTAAAATAATCAAAATAATCTCCACCCACTTCACTCGCCGGTAAAGAAATTCCGGAGATCTCAATATCACCTATGACTGCGTCATTTTGAGGAAGCATTGAAAGCTGAATTTCCCTGGCATAATTCAATTCCTTTTTCATTCTTATGTTCTCGTAGTTCTTTGCATAATAAACGTCATACTGCTCGAAGAATTTTCTCCTTCTTTTTTGCTCGGAAGTTATGGCTATTACAAAGAATATCATTGCCATTATAAGATTAGGCAGACTGGAGGAAACTGTAAATGTCGAATTTAAAAAAAACAAAGCCAGAATTGACGCACCGGTTGAAACAGCAAACAGCTGAATTACCTCAGTTCTGGAAAATCTGAAAATTAAAACCATAATGCCGAAGAAAAGAATATACTGTACAAACGAATCATCGTTTTTCTTCCCCATTGAAAACTGCACACCGCGTTTATCCGAAGAATCCGTTGTTATAATATCCTTCTTCTTTGACTTCTGGTTGTCGTCATTCTTTTGCTTGACTTCTTCTGTCTTATCTTCATTGTCATCATCTTCCGGATATACGACTTCTATTGCTATTGAAATAAAAAGCTGAAGTATCAGAAAAATAAAAATTGATCTTCTGATATTTGATACATTAAAGAATTTTTTATAAACCATCATTCCTGAAATGATAGCAATCAGATTAATAATTTCTAAGAACAGTGCAAGATTAAAAGAATGGTTATCAACGAGATTAACGGTTACAGCTATAGCAAAAATAACGGAAAAAATTGTCAGCATCACCTTGAAGATCTTCAGGTTTCTTTCGTCAAGATACTGATTGTATGCCTGTTCGCGGGGAAGAGTTAGATATCTGTCGAATGTTTCTATTAATTCCAAAATATTGTTTGTATTGTGTTTTTAGTATACAAAACGTAACCGCTAATTTTATGTTGCAGGGAAAATAAAGAATTGGAATGTAATATTAAGCTATAAAAATCATAGATTAAAAATGAACAGATCTGAACGTGAAAATATATAGATGCTTAAAATCTTCCTTTTGATTCTCTGATCATTTCACCGTAGTGATATCCTTTTAACAGAGCATTGACCGCCATAGCGATCCGTTTTGATTTAGTGTTAAAAGTTTTTGCACTTTGAATCCATCGTGAATAATATTTCTGATGTGAGGGAGGAAGTTTTCTGTAATGTTCAAGAGCTTTGGGTTCTTCTTCAAGACATTCGAGCAGCTCTTCGGAAAGCAATACCGGTGATTTATCAATTTCAATTCTGACATGAATTTCATCACCTGCTTTTTTACCCGTGCCTTTTCTCATTTCAGAATTCAAAGGAAGTATGAAACTTCCTTTACCCATCGGCATTAATGCCACCTGTACAATTTCAAAATTATCAAGACTGCCTTTTACACGGAATGATTTTTTGTTGCCGGGGAAAAGTTTCTGAGCAAGCTCAGCCGGTACTTCAGCATAAGTCCAGCCTGTCTTCTCGCCTTTTTTTGAGAACTTTAGAATTGCAGAAATGAATGAAACCATAACCTCAAAGCTAAAATTATTTTTCAAACATTTTTAAATACATATCATATACAAAAACTTTGTTTCTCTTTTTACCTGTTACTTCTTTTAGTATTTCCAAATCAACAAATTTGTTTACAATTCCAATGGCCGTAAAATATTTTACCGATCGCATTGTTTTTGATATCTATTATTTTCTTAGATAAGGAATTTCTTATCTAAAAATAATGGGGATAATTTAGATAAGAAAGTGTAAGCTAAGTTTTTCAGCAAAAAAATTTAGATATAGGGATTAAATTCAGTTGAGTTTTAATTGGAAATATAGTCTTCTTTTTTGTTAATGATTTTCAATAGAGCAATAATTCTGTTAATAATATTATTTAACCATCGGCATCTTTATCCCGAACCTCTTTCTCTCTTCCAGCGCAAGTTCATACCCCGCATCAGCATGTCTGACTATTCCCATTGCCGGATCATATGTAAGACATCTTTCAAGTCTGACCTCCGCTTCCTTGCTTCCGTCTGCAACTATGACCATTCCCGAGTGTATCGAATTTCCAATCCCGACTCCTCCGCCGTGATGTAGTGATGTCCAGCTCGCGCCGCCCATTGCGTGAAGTCCGAAACTGAGTACAGGCCAGTCAGCTATAGCATCCGAACCGTCGAGCATCTTTTCCGTTTCACGATTTGGTGAGGCAACACTTCCGCAGTCAAGATGATCTCTTCCTATTACTATCGGCGCTGATAAAATTCCGTCCCTTACCATATCATTGAATAATTTTCCTGCCCTGGCTCTTTCACCATACCCAAGCCAGCAGATCCGCGCAGGCAGTCCCTGAAAGTGAACTTTCTCTTTCGCAGCTTTCAGCCATTTATGCAAAAGGTCATTGTCCGGAAATGCTTTCATTATCGCTTCATCTGTTTTGTAAATATCTTCAGGATCACCTGATAACGCAACCCATCTGAACGGACCTTTACCTTCGCAGAATAATGGTCTAATATATTCAGGAACAAATCCGGGGATTTCAAATGCAGACTTGAAACAGTTTGAATAAGCTTCTCCGCGCAGATTATTTCCGTAATCGAAAACTATCGAACCGCGCTGCATGAATTCCCACATTGATCTGCAGTGAGTCACTACTGTCTTTCTTGCAAGATCCTGATATTTTGCAGGATCACTTTTTCTCAGCTCGACTGCTTTTTCAAAACTCATTCCCATCGGAACATATCCGTTGAGCATATCATGTGCTGAGGTCTGATCAGTGACAACGTCCGGGAGTATATTTCTTTTTAATAACTCCGGAAGAACTTCTCCTGCATTGCCTATCAGTCCGACCGAGAGAGCTTTCTTATTTTGCTTTGAATCAAGTACTAATTTCAAAGCTTCATCTAAATTATCTGTCATCACATCACAATAACCGGTGTCAATCCTTTTCTGAATTCTTGTTTTGTCAACATCCACTCCCAGAATTGCCGCGCCGTTAAGTGTTGCTGCAAGCGGCTGTGCTCCGCCCATTCCTCCGAGTCCACAGGTCAGTACAAACTTTCCCGAAAGTGTTCCGTCGAAATGTTTGTTTGCGCATGAAGCAAATGTCTCATAAGTCCCCTGAAGAATTCCCTGTGTGCCGATGTAGATCCAGCTCCCTGCCGTCATCTGTCCGTACATTGTAAGTCCAAGAGCTTCGAGCCTGCGGAATTCATCCCAGTTAGCCCAGGCAGGAACGATCTGTGAGTTCGAGATTAAAACTCTCGGAGCGTTAGTATGTGTCTTAAATATTGCAACCGGTTTTCCCGACTGAACAAGGAGAGTTTCATCTTCTTCCAGACTTTTGAGAGATTCAATTATTTTATCATAGCATTCCCAGTTGCGTGCGGCTTTCCCGCTTCCTCCGTAAACTATAAGTTCTTCAGGTCTCTCCGCTACATCCGCATCAAGATTATTCATAAGCATCCTCATTGCTGCTTCGGTGATCCAGTTTTTACATGTAAGTTTTGTGCCCGTCGGCGCTTTTACAGTTCGTGACATTATTGTTTTTTAATTTACTGTAAAATAAAAATTCTAATCTACAAAAAGTATTATCAAATTCGCGGTAGTGTTCAGATTTTTTATTTTGTAAAAGAAGCGGAATGGATTTTAAAACAACAAAGAATCATTAGAGGATATATAAAATGCAGGGTTTAATTTGTCAGTCTGAAACCGGAACAACTTCTCCAGAATGTAAATTTTAAAAAATTTATGAATGTAAAAAGTGTTATTTGAAATCCGAACGCCACCATATATCATTATTTCCCTTAATAATATTTATGATAAGTGTCTGCAGCGCTTCCGGCATTAAATTCATTTTACCTGTTTCGAAAGCATCAGTCCAGAAAAAATCCAGATGATCTTCTTTTGAAAGCAATTCGTCCTGAACATCATTGGAATTCATAAGTAATAAAAGATTTATTCCATGATGATGAATTCCGTTTTCAATAAATGTCTGTTCGATCGTCCCGAGATATCTCTGAACTGTAACATTTATTCCGAGTTCTTCTTTAAGTTCTCTGATCATTGTATGATCCGCCCGTTCTCAGGGCTCAATTTGCCCGCCGGGTAAGAAAGTCTAATGCTTCCCTTGCATTATGCAAGCAGGACAGAATTTCCTTTTATTAATAAATCTCTTGCTGAGAAAATTAATATTTAGATAGATCCACTTCCTATTTAAATAATTAAATCCCAAATCAGATATCCCAAATTCCAAATATCAATTTGATTCCACGTATTTCTTAAAATTATCCATAATGGCCTGCCAGCCGGCTCTCTGCATTTCCGCTGAATTTGTCTCTTCAGCATCAAATGTTTCCGATACTTTACACTCATCTCCTATTTGGGTAAATGTGATAGTTACTTTCCTGCCGTCAGCCATTGTATATTCGATTTTCTTATTGATGACTACCTCATCATACACTCCGCCAAAATCGAATCCGAAACTTCCGTCTTTAGCTTCCATTCTGCTGAGGAATTTTCCGCCTGTTCTCGGATCGTTTTCAGCATACGGTGTGTGCCAGTCGTCCGAGGCATTGTTCCATTTTACTATATGCTCAGGCAGTGTCCAGAACTGCCATACTTTTTCAACAGGAGCTTTTACATCCGCTTCTACTGTGATTGATGTTTTGTCTTTTGATTCCATGTTTTGAGTTAATTTAGTTTGTTTAGTTCTAAATTAAAATCTGCTAAATTCCAAATCCAAAATTCCCAATTCCAAATCTTAAACAACTCTTACCATACACCTTACATCCTTTTCATTTAAATACCACTCAACACAATATCCCTCAGGGTCAATGTCCGGATTAGTAAGAAGCTTTTCGAATGTCTTTCCTATGGCAGGAAGATCTTTCATAAAATCATTTATTATCTCACAGATGTATTTTCCTTTTTTAATTTCCATCGTCTGCAAGTTCAGTTTTCCGGCTTCTCCTTCAACAGTATCTTCTGCAGCAGCTTTGTAAACTATGATCCCGTTCTCCGGACGTGAAAGCCCGAAATACTTTCTGTCGCGTGGATTGGAAATCATCCCGCTTAGTTTTTTATATGCATCCATAATGCCGTCAGGAAAAGATTCCGCTGTTACCAGAATTACTTTGATGTCTTTTTCAAGTGTGATTATTTCCATAATGAAGTTAAAAGTTTAATTAACTGATTCAAAAATATTTAAATTTGATTAAACTAAGAATTGCCGATTGCGACATTCTCAGGGGGTGATAGTGAAATTTATTAATGTCATTATTTATCTATTGTTCTTATCCATTCCTTTATTACTTTATGCAAGTTCTTTTCTTTGGTTTTGAAATCATCATGATTCTTTATAATCAAAATTCTTCTTCCGTCTTTGTAGTCGCCTTCCAGTAAACCGGAAGTGTCTTTCACTCTTGCTCCGCTTGGGAAAACAAGCATTATCCTTCCTTTGTAAAGATTGAAAACTGCAATTTCTCTTTTGTACTCTTTCGGATCAAACGGTTTCATTTCTCCTGTGAAATAAAAACTCGGGTTGTTCCACTTAATGCGCTCAGCAATCTCTTTATGCGAATTCAAAAAGATCTTTCTTATTGCCTGAACTATTTCAGCTGTCTGCGGATCCAGCTTTGCAATATGCTTATTTACAGATTCTTTGTCAGATGATTTCTCAGCCACTACTAATGAACTTTTTCTAAAACTTAAATTTAATTTCTTTAAAGCTCCGCGAAGTTTTGGAATGGATCCCGGACCCATTCCATGCAGTTTTAAAATTTCTTCCTCGCTGTAACCGGATAGTTTATTTAAAGTTGTAATCCCTTTATTCTCCAATGCCCTTCTTGCCGGTGCTGAAAGCATAGAAAGAAAACCTTCATTTGGCTTGAGCTCCTTTTCACAGACCGGACGACAATCGCTGCTTTTATAATATTTATGTCCTTTGGAACAGGTTCGTAAATTATTTTTTGCTTTTGATTTTATAAGCTTTTTCTTTTTTGCTTTTTCAAGATTTTCATTTACTCTGAATTTTACTATTCTGCTTATCAGATTTAACGGAAGCGGTTTATCTAATGGAAATTGAACCGCGCCTTTTGAACTTTTGTATATAGACAAATCTTTCTTAAATGCTGTGATTCCTGAAGGCGCAGGATAAAATCCAATATGATTTTTATAAGCTGCAAAATGAACAAGATTTCCTTCCATTGTAAATGTAGGCATTGCATAGCTTATGGTCTCTTCGGCTTCCGGCGCTGCCTTTCTAATGACTTCTCTTAACTTTTTCAGAAGTATCTTTGTCTCATAATGAAATGCAGAGATATATCTGTCAATACTGCCGGATCCGGTTATGCTCTTATTCATAAAGAAATTTTAATAATGAATTATATTATATAAAATTGAAATTAAAAAAATAACCAAAAGGCTCTTAATCCTCACATCCGTCCAAAACGTATTGAATAAATGTTGAAAATGCTATTGTAAAATTTAATTAACTTTGAAATCATTTCGAATATCATCACAACCTCACCCCGTGCGCAGAGGGCGGTGAGGGGTTAATATTGAAATGATAATATTTATTTCAAATTTGGAAATATTCTCAACAATATTTGATACATATAAATCGTTTTGGACAGTACTGATTAATCCTTCTCCACAAAATCCGGCCATCGTTTCATATACTCAATGAACGGATCACTGAGATCAGCTTCTTTCAGATGTTTTACTGAATATGGAGGCAACTGAATTTTATATTTTTCATCCTGGATTTTTGAAGGCCAGTCAGGAATTCCAATAGCCGATTTTCCCAGCGCAATAAAATCAGCTCCCATCTCTATCACTTTCTCAGCATCCTCTCTTGTCCAGATCTTTCCGGCTGTCATGATCGGTATATCAGCTGGAAGTTTTTCCCTGAAATACTCAATGATGGTCTTTTCACCGTCCTTATATTTTTCGGGCTTTTTGAAAGCATCCCATGCAGACACATCAATAAAGTCAGCTCCTTCTGCCGCAAGTATTTCAGCAAGCTGTAAGCTCTCGTCAAAGTCAATGCCTTTGAATCCCGGCTTGTCTTCAGGTGAGAGTCTTACACCAACCATGAATGTTGCAGGCACTGCGGATTTTATTTTACGGAAAATAGTTAGCAGAAGTCTGATCCTGTTCTCAAAACTTCCTCCCCATTTGTCATTACGATGATTTGTAAAAGTACTTAAAAACTGATGCAGCAGATATCCGTGAGCACCATGAATCTCCACACCGTCAAACCCTGCTGTATGCGCCCGCATAGCTGCTGCCGCGAAAGCTTCGGTAACAATTTCAATATCTTCCTCCGTAGCTTCGCGAACTTCTGTAGTTTTATCCGAACCCGTAACGCTATGAGCGCTGGCGCTCCAGGGTTGCTTTCCGGTTACTTTCTCCGGACTTCTTGCCCCTCCGTGAAATATCTGAACGATTGCAAGGCTTCCGTATTGATGAATGCCATTTGAAAGCTTTGTCAGTCCCGGAAGATGCACGTCATTAAATATCCCGAACTCACCTGCCCATCCCTGACCGTCGGCTGAGACATGGCTCGCGCACGTAAATATAATTCCGAATTCTTCTTCAGCTCTGCGTGTCAGCCACCGGTATTCAGCATCACTTAAAGTTCCGTCAGCATTGCTCTGAAGATTTGTCAGCGGTGCAAGTGCAATTCTGTTTTTAGATATTTTTCCTGATCGGGAGAATGTATATGGTGTTAATAGTTTAAATAGTTTCATAAGTGTGTTTTTTGAAATCTAACTTTGCAAAATTTGTTTAACTGGTTACCTTTGCGTGGAATAAATGTTTCTTTTTAACATTCACGGATATTTTCCTTTTAAGATCTCTTCAATTCTCCCCAGAATATATGTAACCCTTTCTTCTACTGTTACAAATGGAACATTAAGCAGCACATAACCGAGCTCCTCGTAGTTCTTCATAATATTTTCACCGTAATTTTCAGCAAGCATATAGCTCATTTTTCTCTCTTCATCATTGGTGTAAATCTCTTTCCATCCTTTAAATAAAAAAACATATTTGCTATATCTGAATTCTTTTGAAGCAAGTTCGGCTTTATCTCTTTTCGTATTCAGCAGATCAGAATACCCGATGATGTCAGGAATACCTCTGTCAAAAATAATTATTTCTTTTTTGTTAACGTTATTTTCATACTGACCGATCATTCTCTGCAGCATAAGCTGATTGAAGAGTTCAGCATTTTTTTCCGGAACACCTTCTCCGTTTATTTTTCTCTGCCCTTTTAAGATTTCCCGTGCCGGCTCTTCTACGCACAAATGTCCTTGCTCTTTTATACTGTTAAGTACCGTTGATTTGCCGGCTCCCATCGCTCCTGTAAGTACAAAATAATTGTTCTTTATCAAAATATTATTATAACGAAAAAGTTAAATTTTCTTTAACTTAGTTTAAATTACAGCGCGCTTGTAATGAAGCTGAACGAGTCCCGTGTCAAAATGTTTTGTGCTTATGAGTTTGAGCCTGTGTTCAGGTCTGCCGTCTTTGAATAGCTTTTTACCGTCACCGATCAGCACAGGTATGATTGAAATTATAAACTCATCGATCAGATCATCATTCAAAAGCCCGTTCACTGTTTCGGCACCCCCGTCACAAAAAATATTTTTTCCTTTTTGAGATTTAATTTTTGTGATAAGGGATTTTAATTTTCCTGAATAAAATTTTAAAGCATCTGTATCGGATACCGATGTCCCGGTAATAACGAAAACATCCTTGCGTGCATAAGGAAATCCAGTATCCATGGATATTACTTTGTCATAGGTCTTTCTGCCGATAATTACGGTGTCAACGGTTTTTATGAATTCGCCGTATCCGTAATCCTCTCCTTCCTTTTCAACAATTGACAGAAACCCGAGATCATCATCCGGCTTTGCTATATAGCCGTCCAGGCTCATTGCAATATACAGAATTACTTTTCTTTCAGAAGTCATTTTAGGATAATCTGATAAATTAATATTTACTTTATCTGTTTTAGCTGAAATACATTCCCTTCAGGATCCTTTCCGTCACAGACCAGGTAATCAAATCCATCCCATGTTTTTACTTCACCGAGAATTACATTTTTTTTTAAGAGTTGTTCGCGGAGTAAGTATATATCTTCATCAATATCAAAAACCATTTTAGTATTACTTTCAACTTCCGCTGATTCATCAATGTCAGTAAAATACTGACTCCCGATCTTATGAAGCCCGATCTCACACTGACCTGCTTTTAATAATACCCATTCAGAACTTATCTCTTCTATCAGCTCAGGATTAAAATTGTTAATATAAAATGCTTTCAGTTCTTCAACATCCTTTACAAATAAAATTATTCCGCTGAGATTTATTTTCATTAATGATTAAGGATTATTTTCCTGCTTTAAATTTAAAAAGATCTCCGGGTTTTCCATTTAAATAAAGTTACTAAACCGTTTCAGCTTACATTAAGACTCATAATGACATTATTAAAATATTCATTCTTTCTGTTTTTAAAAAATCTATTCTGTATTCCGTTAATTTCGAATCCTGTTTTTTTATATAAAGAAACTGCTGCTGTATTTTCCTCGAAGACCTGAAGCCATAAAATCTCCAGCAAAGGATTCTTTTTCGCCCATTCAATGCCTTTATTCAGCAGAGCGGTTCCGAGCCCCGTATTCCGAAACTCTTTTAATATTCCCATTCCGATCAGCGCTGTATGCGATATCATTTCTCTGTTTCTGCCGGTTATGCTGATGTTTCCAATAATTCCGTTTCTATGTCTGGCAATTAAAAGAAGTGAATTATCATTTTCCATAAAAGATCTGATCCAGGATCTTTCCTGCTCGGGTGACGGATCGAATTCGTCCGGTGTTGTAAGTAAGTATTCGCTGTCAGCAAGATATGTTTTGACTGTCTTTATTAATTCTTCAGCATCATCTTCAGTACATAATTCTATTTTAGCAATTTGATTGTTTTTTAAAAGGACTTCCGAACTGTTGAATTTCATAAATTGAATGATAGAATTATTTATGCAAAACAGAACTTAGTAATATTAAAAAAATATTTACCGCAGCGTAATTAAAAAACACAGCAATAAATAATATATATAGATTTTAAGCCTGCATCACCTGGTACCTGAAAGGACACGTTACCGGAAATTCAGATTAAGCAAATAAATTTCCCGGTATTTTATTGATATCAAAAATCGTAAATAATTATTTATTGTCACTGTATTATTTATAATGAAAATAATTTATAAATATTAATAAAGAAATATTTAATTAATTATTCATTCAATATTTCACATCATTACCGTATCATGTAAAACAGAGACAATAATTATTTCACGTTGAGTTATGGAATATATGTACACTATTTTTCAGAAATATAATTTATTTATTTTCTGCATAATTATGCGAACATATGTTTGGGAGGTTCTTTGAAAAATGGTATTCAGTGCCCGGATACAGCAGCGTTGAACTGCGATTCATACTGATCCACTGCCGTCATGACATTAGCATCATTTTTATATTTTATCTTAAGCAGTTCAAATGCTTCCTGACCACGTGGATCGGCAAGAGTTACGATAAGCAGAACATTATTGAAAATAACATTCAGATCATTTTCATTCAGAGACATTTTGAAACGATCAAATATCAGAGGATAGGCTGCATCAGCTTTTCCCAAAGCAACTATTGTTTCTGCGGCGGCCAGTCGAAAATCCCAGACTGATATGGCAAGGGTCCAGCGCGGTGAATGCAGATCTGATAAAGCATCAAAAGAAACATCATAACCTCTGAGATCGCCGAGCTCTTTTAAACCATTAAGTGTGCTGATAAGGCTTTGATTTTTCCATGAAGGTTTGTCCTTAAGTTTTACCAATGCATCGAACGCCTTGGTACTTTTACTTTTTCCTAAAGCAATTGCTGCAGAATTTACAACCCGGTCGCTGGAATCGCCGAATGCATTGATATAAATGTCTGCATACTTTGGATCTTTCGTCATTCCGAGAAACCTGATGGCATTTGCCAGAACCCAGGATCTGTCATTGTCTATGAGTGTCAGAAGCATTTCTTTTGTTTCATTATTAAGAGTAACAGGTTTTGTTTCCGATACAGGAGCAATCAGACTCTGAAGCTGTGCAAGAGCATTGAAGCGGAGCCGCCAGTACGAATTTCCAAGTATGAGTTTTCTCAGACCAGAGTAAATTTTTGATTTATCCTTATTTGAAGTCTTTTCATTTTTTGCAATACTTACTAATTCTGTCATTGCCCATTGTCTTCCGGTGATATCTTTGTCGTTCAGAAGCTGGTAAAGAAGTTCATCTGCTGATTTTTCAAAAATCACTTCCTTTACCCATGTATTCTCAACATCAAAGTTGATAAGCTTTGGTTGTTCCGGAGAATCAAAGTTAAATATATTTTCTTCTTTAGCTTCGATAATAACCTTTTCAATCCTGTCATCAATTTCAATTTCAACCTTTCCTTTAAAAAATTTAACTTCAGTATTCAGATCTGCATTAGCGGGTTTTTGCGTCTGCTTCACTATAAGAGTCAGCTGTTTTTTATCCTCGTTATATTTTTTTTTAACAGTAAAGACCGGGTGACCCGTTTTATAAAGCCACTGTTCAAAGAACCAGTCCATTGATTCGCCGGCAGCATCTTCAACTGCTTTCTGAAGATCTTTTGTTGTAATATTCTTACCGGCATTTGAACTAATATAAAGCTTGATCGCCTTATTCCATTTATCATCACCGAGATGTTTACGAAGCATATGTAAAACTGATGCTCCGTGAAAATACGGATAGTTGCCGTTAATAAATTCAAAAACGTTTTCATTATTGTTATTTATCACCGGCTGAATGATCCCGGACCTCCTGTCAAACATATAAGTACTGATATCCCAGGCGTGCTGATATAAAAGAAATTCTTCACGTCCGTTTTTATATTCACAATACAGTCCCGATAAATATCTTCCGAATGCTTTTGTAAGCCAGATATGATTCCAGTCGCTGCACGTAAGATAACTGCCGAACCACTGCTGCGCGAGTGATTCACCTTCCAGTCCGTCCCAGAGGTAGAAAAAATCCGAGTGTGTTCCGAAATCATCGACCATGTTCTCGGTTTGTGCCGATAATGTAGTTCCTGAATTTCCCCATGGAAGATCCTGAACAAAGATCTGTGAGTAAACAGGATAAGGATATTTCACTCCCGTGACTTCAGAAAAATATTTCATCATATCAGGCAAGCGAATTACACTGGCTTCTGTTGCCCCAACCTCTTCAGGATAGCAGAAATTATAAAGCGGTATGTCTTCATAATTCTGTATCACTTCTGCATATTCTCCCGCAGCGAATATAGTGAGATGATTCGCATAAGGTATATCCATTTTATAGTGAAATGTATGTGTGCCGTCCGCATTGTCTTTCTTCTCTGTAAGAATTCCGTTGGAGATAACCGTCATACTCATATCAACAGTTGCCTTTAACTCTGTTGTTCGGAGATCATCAGGAGAATCATGACCGGGAAACCAGTAGCGGTTTGATTCAGGCTCACCCATTGACCATATCTGTTTTCGCTTTTCAGGTTCGGCTGAAGTCGGTTCAAGAAAGCGCAATCCTTTGCCGTTACTCCCTCCAAGATTATTCGGGTCGGTCTTATTCTGCCAGTTAGTGTGATAATCTATTATTACAGTCAGCTCTTCATCTTTGTTGTAGTTCCGGTCAAGCAGAATTTCCAGGCCGTCATTTTTATCACCTCCATCATAATTGAATTTCAGCGGTGTACCGTTATCCGTTCTGACTGAATTAACAGTTAACATTCCGGCATCCAGAGTGATCCTGTCCGTTGATGATAACGGGGACAGCGTAACAGCAGTAATTCCCTGTGCCTGTTTTTTCTGCATATCAAAACGAAGATCAATTGCTAAATGCTTTACATCTGTCTCATTTGAACGAACCGGTTTTCCGGCAGGATTGTGAGTGATATTTTCAGATTGCTGTGATGAAATGTCCGAATGAGCTGCGGCTGCAACCGATAAAGCTAAAAGTAAAAAAGAAAGGGGTATCATTTTTTTAATTTTTTAAATTCTAAAATATAATATGAAAGTAATTCCGGATACATTGTGTTGTTTTACTGTATGAACGACTGTTATTTTTTTCCAATGATTCTTCTTATATGCCTCTCACTTTTCAATCCGCACTGCTTTGCTATCTGCTGTTTTGAGATATCAGGATTATTAATCAACTGTCCGATCTTCTCTTTTCTTAAAAGAGTTATGTATTCATTTACAGTCAGAGAAGTTTCCTTTTTGAAAATACGTGTAAAATTTCTGTCACTCATGCAGGCTATCTCAGCAAGATCAGTCAATGAAACTTTCTTATGAAGATTTTCATGCAGCCAGTCCTGTACTTTATGAATGCCGGAATGAATGTGATTTCGGAAATTCAGCAGATCACTTTGCTGTTTCTGACCACCTGACCTTCTGCTGAAGATCACCAGTTCCCTAGCGACCTTATGAGCGAAGTAATCTCCCTTCATTTGTTCTACAATATGCAATGCCAGATCAATTCCCGAGGCAATGCCAGCGCTTGTGTATATGTTATCGTCTTCAGTAAATAAAACATTTTCTATCACCTTAGCTTCAGGGTATAGATTCTGCAGTTCATCGGTTCTCTTCCAGTGTGTCGTGCATTCCTTTCCGTTTAAAATGCCGCTTTCAGCCAACACAAATGCACCGCTGCATATGCTGCAGATCTTAATATTCTTTTCCCTGCAATCTCTTATCCAGTCAAACAATGATTTATTTGATTTAAAATCTTCTGACTGAAGATAACGTAACTCCGCTCCGGAAATGAAAAGGAAATCGTTTTCTTTTATTTTAACTTTTGAGAAATGTTTCAGCTTTCCAAAAGGAAGACGGGAAGATGAAAACAACGTGCTTCCGGTAGTGCAGTATTCAATTTCAAACGGAGCATCATAACCTTTTGCTTCGAGGAAAACCTGATCAGGTCCGGCGAGATCCATTAAATGGACATAGGGTAAAACAAGAAAAACTATTTTTGTCTTTTTCATAATACAATTTGATTGTAATACAAAAATAGCATGACTAAAAGATTTATGTCAGACAATAAACGGACATTTTGAGCCAAAGATAAATTGCTCAAAAAGCAAAAAATATTTGATATAGCTTAATGGATTTTCTGGCAGACTGATTCCTGTTTAATTATAATTTAATTCTGTCTTTTACAATGATTAAGATCTGTTGTCTGTAACAGTAAGACAAAGTTTAATTTTCTTAAACTTGAAATCAACAGTGACCGGCATAATATGCAGGTGTTCAAAATTTACAGGCAGGAACATCTTAAGCAGAAATGGTCTTAGTGAAGATTTGGTTGTATTATCAAGTTAATCCTCCGGTTGTTTTATTGTCAGAATACTGAAGCTCAAATTTTGTTCTTCCCGTTTATTAATGTTAGAGTACTTAAAAATGGTCTGACTTTTAAATCAAATCCTATCGACTTATGAAAAGAATAAATTAAAATGATTTGAGAAAATCCGTCCAGGTCTTTTAATCCGCCGGCAAATTCTTTTTTTATCTCAATTGTTCCTTTTATCCCGGTTGCTCCGGCAGACTGAACCGGCATTCCTTCAGTTTTAAGAAACGGAGTATGAACTATTCCGATTGGTTCGTAGGTTATTTTCATCTAAAAGAATATTACTATTACTATCAAAATCAAAAGCAGACTTAAAAACGGAACAAGAATCTTTAGATTTGCTTTTTTCCTTACCTCTTCAGGAAGCTGATTGAATTTTTCGATGATTTTCTCATAGTGCTTTTGTGTTCCTATAGTTTTGCTCAGGATAGTATAAACTATAAAAAATAAGGGTAATGCGAGTAATTTTCCTGCCAGTTTTCCAGAAACAATATTATGCTCATTTATAAGGGGTGTTGAACCTAAAGAAGAAGTTTTAAAAAAAATTGCAGTTAATAAAAAGATTAGCAAAACAATAAATGCAGTTAGAAACATATTTCCGTTAATACGTCCTTTGTTCCCGTCTCCGCCTTTTTGTCTTATTTCCTGATATTGGCTTCCGTATAATGCCTGAAGGAATGTCATTTACAGTGAATTTCTATTATTTTAATTAAGAAAATCCTTTTCAGATATCCGGGATTTTTTAATTAGTCTGTTATTCTTATCCAAATAAAAGCTGACGGCTGTATTCTTCAGCATCAAAACTGCCTTTTGATTCCAGTATAAGACCTTCATTATCAAAATGCCATAATTCACAGCCGCTGATTTATACTTTTTTTCCGGTACCGTCCGGACCTGAGTTAGTCCCTTTAACTGTCCGGTGAAATTCTGTTCCGTCCTAAGTAGCTTAAAGACTGTCCTTTGTAACTGTCATATCCGGAAAAGCATTCATAAATCCTTCAGCAACTTTTGCAATCGCAGCCCTTCCTTTATCAGCAGTATCATCATTTACACTCAGAGATCCTTTCCCGGAAAAAAATGCAGCTACGCTTTCCGGATTCTGACTGCACCATGACTCGGCGTATTTTGATGCGAAAATTTCCAGTTCTTTATAATCCATATTGTATTCTAAACAAATACTTTTTAAGATTGATGAAAATGCTTCAGATGATTTTTAAATTCAATTGGTACAAAAATAAGGAAAATATTTTCAAGAACAAGTTTAAATATACATTTATCATTTTTATACTTTTAAATTAAATTAGCTTTAAAAGCATAAAGATCTGTTCTAAAATTTTTAACTTAATACACATAATTAGAAGCTTCTGAAAAACGGAATGCCGGTAATTCTTCCTGATCAGAAAATTATTTCTTCATTTAGATGTGAAGATAAGAATGTAATCCTTAAGAATATTTGAGTGATTAAAAAGTTTTAAAATGTTTATTTCAATTTACTGAAATATTTTTCAGTAAATTACAGGATATTTCACAAAACGGGAAATATATTTCAATACCGGAATTCACAAAAGCTTGAATTTTAGGATAAATTATTTATTTCTACTTTGGCACGGGCATTGTTACAAGTGTAGTAAAACTAAACAAATAAGGAGATAAAGAAAAATGAATTTAGTAAAAATCAAAAATTCAGATCTGATCAACGATACATTAAAAACTGTATTTAACAGCCCGTTATTTGATAAATGGGAAAATTTAAATCCTGCTGCCGGTTACACCCCAAAAGTAAACATCAGCGAAAACAGGGACAACTTCAATATAAAGCTGGAATTACCCGGACTGACAAAGGATAATGTTAAATTATCAGTAGAAAATAATGTCTTATCGGTAAGCGGATCAAGAAAAGAAGAAAACAAGACAGAAGATACAAACACAATAATTAACGAGATTTATTACGGTGAATTCACCAGAAATTTCAATCTTTCAAAGGATATCAAGATCGATGCAATTGATGCGGAATTCAAAGACGGTGTTTTGAATATCACCCTGCCTAAGGTTGAAGAAGCGAAACCGGTTGTAAAAGAAATTAATATTAAATAAATACACAATATTTAAATATCAGCAGTTTAAAAGGTAAGGGTGAGTCTTTCTCATCCTTACTCTTTCTATTTTGATAAAAAGGTTTTAAAAATAATGAGATTTTCAAAAAATATTTTACGTTAAATAAGTATTTAAGTCCCATTATCAATTGTTTTACCATTTATAATTTTAAAATTCAAAAAAGACTAACCAAATAACCATTAACTTAATTCACTAATTAACTAAACAGAGAGGAAAACAATTTTATGGGAAAAATAATAGGAATTGACCTTGGAACTACAAATTCCTGTGTATCCGTAATGGAAGGAAATGATCCGGTCGTAATTCCAAATGCAGAAGGAGCGCGCACGACGCCTTCGGTTGTAGCATTTTCAAAGAACGGCGACAGATTGGTCGGAGATCCGGCAAAGAGACAAGCGGTCACGAATCCGACAAATACCATATTCTCCATTAAGAGATTTATGGGAAGAAGATATGATGAAGTTACAGAAGAAATAAAAAAAGTGCCGTACAAGGTTATTAAAGGTGAAAATGACACGGTAAGAATAGAAATTGACGACAACGGTCAGAACAGGGTTTATTCACCGCCGGAGATTTCAGCAATGATACTTCAGAAGATGAAAAAGACAGCTGAGGATTATCTCGGTACCACAGTAACAGAAGCGGTCATTACCGTTCCTGCTTATTTCAATGACTCACAAAGACAGGCAACAAAAGATGCAGGTAAGATAGCAGGTCTGGATGTAAAGAGAATTATCAACGAACCGACAGCAGCTGCTCTTGCTTACGGACTCGACAGAAAAAAGGCAAATGAAAAAGTTGCCGTATATGACCTTGGCGGAGGTACATTCGATATATCAATTCTTGAATTAGGTGACGGTGTATTTGAAGTTAAATCAACTAACGGCGACGGACACTTGGGCGGAGATGACTTTGATCAGAAATTAATAGATTATCTTGCAGATGAATTCAAGAAAAAAGAAGGAATTGATCTTAGAAAAGATGCTATGGCTTTACAAAGACTGAAAGAAGCAGCTGAAAATGCTAAGAAAGCTCTATCTACAAGCTCGCAGACAGAAGTAAATTTACCTTATATTACTGCTACAGCAGAAGGACCAAAGTTCCTGCTTGAAACAATTACAAGAGCCAAGTTCGAATCATTAATAAGTGACCTTGTTGAAAGAACTGTAGGACCCTGCAAGAAAGCAATTGAAGATTCAGGATACAGTGTAAATGAAATTGATGAAGTAATATTAGTAGGTGGTTCGACAAGAATTCCGATGGTTCAGGAAACTGTAAAGAAATTATTCGGAAAAGAACCAAACAAGAGCGTTAACCCGGATGAAGTTGTGGCAATTGGCGCAGCTATTCAGGGCGGAGTTCTTGCAGGTGATGTTCAGGATGTGCTGCTTCTCGATGTTACTCCTTTGTCACTGGGTATCGAAACACTCGGCGGAGTAATGACAAAATTAATAGATGCAAACTCAACTATTCCGACTAAAAAGTCTCAGGTATTTTCTACTGCATCTGATAATCAGCCTTCTGTAGAGATTCACGTATTACAGGGTGAAAGACCAATGGCTACTGATAACAGGACACTCGGAAGATTCCATCTTGACGGAATTCCTCCGGGACCAAGAGGCGTTCCTCAGGTTGAAGTTACTTTTGACATAGATGCCAATGGTATTCTGAATGTATCTGCACTGGAAAAAACTACAGGAAAGACACAACAGATCAAGATAACTCACTCTTCAGGTTTATCTGAAGCTGAAATTGAAAAGATGAAGAAAGATGCAAAGGAACATGAAGCTGAAGATAACAAGAGAAAAGAAATGATCGATATGAAAAATCAGGCTGATGCGATGGTATTCCAGGGCGAGAAACAGCTGAAGGAATTTGAAGCCAAGTTAACTCCGGAATTACGTTCCAAAGTTCAGCTGGCGATAGACAGATTAAAAGATGCTGCTAAGAGTGATAATGCAAGCGTGCTCAAAACCTCGATGGATGAATATAATACAGTATGGAATGAAGCTTCATCACAGATGTATTCGCAGTCAACAGCAGGAGGACCTGCAGACGGACAGCAGACCGGTTCGACCGGTTCACAGCCCGGTGGAGAATCGGGTGCCGGCGCAGATCCGAATGTTGAGAATGCTGATTTTGAAGTTGTGGATGATAAGGATAAGAAATAGATTCATAAGATTCGTAAGATTTAAAAGATTAACCACCTGTTCGATAGAGCGGGTGGTTATTTGTTTTATGATTATATTAACTTTTAGAATTAAATATTCAGCCGTAAATTCATTATCAAACTTTTTGTATGTACATTTACATCCCTCCAAAACATTTTAAATAATAGTTGTAAAGTTATTAAACCAGTATTAATTATCTTTAAAAACATATCGGATTATTACATAACCCCACACAAAACCACTTCCCGCGCGCGGGGAGGGGAAAGGGAGAGATTGGAATGGCATAGAAAAATTATTGTTAATTTTTTGTTTTGTTTGCAGCAATTTTATTGGTTACAAATTTATTTTGGAAACCGCTGATGTACTTTACTTCCATAGTTTTGTAATTGTCTTTACAGCTGCTCTCGGTGACCTGTCAGTTGTATATAATCCGAACCATTCTTCATCCCACCATTTGCCGGGAAAGTTATCGGTATAGTTGGTCTTTGTAAAATCATGCGTTGATTTGGAACACGCGCAAGGCTGATTATTGGGACTCCAGCAAGCCGGACATTCCTGCTTCCACCATTCATCACAGAACATAAACCAAAAGACACCTGCTACGACATCCGACGCGTCGTCATCAGAACTGTTCTTCTCAATTTCTTTCAAAACATCTTCGGTGTAATCCGCAACATCTTCGGCATTGTCAGGCATTACTGCAGGGACACCGTTTGTTCTGATAGTTGCCGGGAATCCCAGTTCAGTGACGAATACAGGTTTTGTCGATGCATTCTCATAAGTTTTATAAAAATCTCCCAGTGTCTTTCCCCTGAAAACATTTATTCCCCATACATCAAGACTTGTCATATAGCTGTTTCCGGCTCTTACAGACTTCATACCGTCATCTACAAGTCCGGTAAATGTAAGTTTGTTCGGAGCTATTGCTTTTATGGCAGCGGAAATTTTATTCAGGTTTGTCCAGAATACAGGATTATTTATATCTCCGCCGACATTTTCATTGCCAAGCATATATCCGATGATAGCCGGATGGGTTGCGGTTTTTGATGCAAGTGTTTTAAACAAAGCAAGTTTTTCATCAAAATTATTTACGATAGTGCCCGGAGGCATGAAATATCCGACAGCAACAAATATGGGATCCTTATTATTATTGTAACAGTAATTTAAAAAATCCGAATGGTCTTTATCCGGATACCAGCTGTAAATTTTAATTGCATTCACTCCCATTGCCCTCATCTTATCAACATCAGGTTTATAGATGTGCGAATAATTTGAAGTAAAGTAATCTCCGTTAGGAGCGTCATTCGGATGCTGACCTACCGGGACAGGCTGATATCCCATTCCTTTAAAAAATATAGGATCTCCGTTGAGCTTGACCTGCCTGCCGGAAACTTTAAAATTGGATGAAGCTGAAATATCACTTTCATTCTCCGGCGAAACAGCGGCGCTTAATTTTTCCGTATTACCGGTGAAGAACTGGTGGTCCTGAAATCCGAATGAAAACAAACAGACAATTAAAGGAAGAAGTAATACTCTTTTCATTTTTATATAGATAAAATGTTTATAAAAAAAATTTTTAGAATTTGCTAAATAAAATTTTAAAATACAATTTATACAGCAGTGAATAAGAAATGTACGAACGCATTGCAGAAATGTACATCTGCACGGAATAAAAAAAACCAACGCGTCGTGTGTTGATACCGCTCCCCTCCCTTTTTTTTCAAAGGGGAGGGGTCGGGGTGGGGTTTTGCATTTCTTAACTTAATAGCATTGCGGAGTCGACGAATAATGTTTGAATCATATAAATCGTTTTGTACAGCAGTGCAGCGGAAAAGTTTAAAGAATCTTTTTTATATTTAATCAAATCATTAATTAAATTAATTTGATTCAAAATCATATCAATGAAATCCAAACTTATATTATTTTTTGCAATAATTGTCTTTATCGGACTGACACTGCTGTTATCAATGGTAATTGAAAAAAGCAAAACACAGCCAAAAGAAAAATCGTCTAAGAAAAAAACTTCGGAAATTAACCGTCAGGAACCTGAAAACGAAAAGAATTCTTCCGGCGCTCTGGAATCAATGCAGTGGATGACTCAGATAAGAGCTTATCCCGAAACAGACATACCTTCAGATAAATTTTATAAAGCTTTCGAATATTCAAAAGAAAATCTTCAGACTGTAAATAACCGTGATGATCTTGATCAGTGGAAATCTATCGGACCGGATAATATAGGAGGCAGGAGTCTCTGTGTTGCAGTTCATCCCGTTGATACGAATATAATATTTATGGGAGCTTCCTCCGGAGGTCTTTGGAAATCAACTACAGGCGGAACCGGCGCAAGCGCCTGGACAATGATAAATACAGGGTTTCCAAGCTCGGCTGTAAGTTATATTGCTATCGATTCAGCAAATCCGAATGTGATGTATATAGGAACAGGCGAGAATTACGGATATCAATTGTCAGAAAACGGACTCGACATCAGAGTCACAAGAGGTATGTACGGAATCGGTATTCTTAAAACAACCAACGGCGGGAACACGTGGACAAAGTCGCTTGACTGGTCTTATGATAATAAAAGAGGAGTGTGGAGGGTTCTTATAAATCCAAAAAACTCAAACATACTTTATGCAGCCACAAGCGAAGGAATTTTTAAATCCGTTAACGCAGGCGGCAGCTGGACTCAGCAGCTGAATTATAAAATGGCAATGGACCTAAAGCTTAACAGTTCGGATACAAGTGTTCTTTATGCTTCTATAGGTAACTTAACAAACAACGTTCCGCTTACTGACAAAGGTATTTTTAAATCAACCAACGGCGGAAATAACTGGACAAAGCTGACAGGCGGACTTCCTTCTGCCTGGTCCGGAAGAACTACACTTGAATTATACAAAGGAAATCAAAACCTCGTGTATGCAAGCATTTCAAATGATTTTTCCTATGTGGGATATTATAAGAGTTCGAACGCAGGTCTTAACTGGACAAACGTAAATACATCTGTTCCCATTGGTACACAGGGCTGGTATAACAACGGGCACTATGTAAAAGCGAATGATCCCAATGCAATTTTAGTCGGCACTATCAACGTTGAAAAATCAGTCAACGGAGGAACGACATTTACTACAAAATCCGACTGGTCAGCGTGGAATGAAGGTGCAACACCTGCCGGAGAACCGGAAGGTCCGTCTGACTTTGTTCATGCTGACGTTCATTATTATGAATCAAATCCAAAGGATCCGAATAAAATTTATATCGCAGCTGACGGAGGTCTTTACCGGTCAAATGATTTCGGTGAAACTTATTATTCCTGCAACGGGGGTTTTGTCACATCACAATTTTACGCTGCATTCGTAAACTCATATCAGGATTCTCTCTTCAGTCTCGGAGGACTTCAGGATAACCGGGCGGCTTTTTATCAGGGTTCGAATTCATGGTATAAAACATTTTACGGAGACGGAATGAGCTGCGCCATAAATTCTCAGAACGATAATATCTGCTATACTGAATATACTTACGGAGCAATTGATAAATCAACAGACGGAGGGATCAACTGGGGAGCAGGATCCTCGCCTCCCGGATCAGGCAATGAAGCGAACTATTGTTTTGTCGCTCCGTTTATATGCTGCACATCAAATCCGAATATTTTATATGCCGCAGGAAAGTCTGTTTATAAATCCACCAACAGCGGAAGTTCATGGGTCGGACCTTACGGGACAACTGTCATAGGAGGCACAAAAATTTTATCAATGTATTCTTCAAATACTTCTATTGATACAGTTTATTGCGGTGCGGTGAACGGGAGAATATTTAGAAGCGTAAACGCCGGACTCAACTGGAGCAACGTAACAGACAGCAGCATAACTCCTAACAGATATGCGACGGATATAACTGTAAATCCTAATATGTCTAATGATATCATTGTTACATTCGGAGGATTCGGAACCGGTCATGTTTTCAGATCGACAAATTCGGGAAACAACTGGCAGAATATTTCCGGTGATCTTCCTGATGTGCCTCATCATTGCGTTGTGATGGATCCGGTTTACAATCAGAATATTTATGCAGGCAGTGATCTCGGAGTATATGTAACTACAAACTCCGGCGCTAACTGGCACGAATACAGAACCGGTATGCCTTACGCT
>DAIPYG010000006.1:0-36975 GCA_036782875.1 Bacteroidota bacterium
GTGTCTTCTTTTCGCATTCTCGTGTCTTCTTTTGGATCTACTATAAATTTCTTATTACTAGTATCACCAATTTTTAAGGTAAAGTGACCTGATTTATCTTGATTTGAAAATAAATTTAAATTCATAATATCAATGTTAGTTGTTCCAGCTCTGTAAATACAGAAATCATTAGCTGTAGTTCCCGTTACTATTATCAAATTTTCTATTTCCATAAGTTGGCCACCATCATGATCCGTTATGTAAATCCCCCTTGAGTATGGGGAAGAACTTCCAGTATAAGTGTTTATTATTTTTGCATTACGAATAACAATGTTTGTAGAATTATTACATTTTATCACTCCATCTGGATCGTTGGCATATCAGAGGTCATATTAATAATTCTTCCGGGTGCTATCCATATATTACTTTCCGCTTCGTTCTTCGATTGATATTACACTTAACTCTAACTGACCTTCCCTTAATATATTATCTCTTATCAAAAATCTCTTTGCTGTTTCTATGATTGACTCTCTCATCTTTTGGGAGAGTTCATATAAGTTTTGTAACTCATAATCAAACTCCCCCTCTGATGTTTTGTGTTGGTTTCTCTTTGTTATGTTTGTGTCCATTGTCACCTCTTTTTCTAAAGTTAGTCATTTTACTAAACTTTTGAGGCGACAAATGTCGTTATTTCAAAAGTATCATTCGTTTCGTCAGTACAAAGCTTTCCGCTTCGATCGTATAGAAATAAATTCCGCTTGAAAGATCACTTCCGTCAAACTCTACTTTGTAAGTACCTGCAGGTTTGACCTCATTCACCAAAGTTCTTACTTCTTTTCCAAGCGCATCATATACTTTCAAAGAAATAAATCCTGGTTTCGAAACACCAAATTCCAGATTCGTAGTAGGATTAAACGGGTTCGGATAATTTTGCGACAAAGAAAATTCTTCCGGCACTGCATCACTGATCTGTGCAACTCCAATTGTATTCAGATCTACAGGTGCAGTCCATATCTGATATATTCCTGTATTATCATCCATCCAGACAGGCCAGAGCTTTTTGCCGACAGAAGTTACACCTATGTTGTCTCCCTGATTACCTGAGCCGGCGCCGGCTATTCCTTTTGGTTTGAAGCTGTGATCGCTTATAAGATAATCTCTCCAGGAAATTCCTCCGTCAGTCGAACGTGATAAATAAACCTGGGATGAATCCGGACTTATATTTCTGTTGTCAAAGTAAACAACATTAATACCTCCCTGTTCATCAACTGTAATTGCAGGTAAGATCTGGATCTTACCGTTATTGAAAGGATCCTGATTGACTCTGACTCCGGCTGACCATGTCTGTCCTTCATCAGTGGATCTGTGAAAAACTATATCGGGATCACTTCCTGCGGGAAGCAGATTTTTTTCAGCCGTTACAATGTATATCCAGCCGTTTCTTGATCCTCCTGTATTATCAATATCCATGGCAGGGTAGCCGTTTACACGTATTCCCCATGGCTGCAGTGATGATGATTTTATTCCGTTGCAGTCATAGGCGCATTCGTTATTAGCCCAGTTGAGTCCGCCGTTTGTTGAAACTCCGAATCCTATACAGTCTTCATTAAAAGGTGATGTAAGAATTGACGAAGCCCAGCTGGCATAACATTTCCCTCCCGGACCGACAACCAATACGGGTCCTAAGGACTGATGTGACGGCTGTGAATTATTTACCTGAATTACACCGGACCAGTTTACTCCGCCGTTTGTTGTATAAGATAAAGCGATAGGGAAAGGGTTAGTGAATCTTGTCCATACCAGATAAGTTCTGCCGTAAAAAGGGCTTAAAGGCAAAGCATCCGTAGCGGGACTTCCCTTATCCTGATCATTTCCTGCAATCTGATAATTTGAAGACCATGTCTGTCCGAGATCAGTTGAATAATTTGAATACATGCCAAGTACAAATCCCCCCTGATGAGTAAGTATGAGTCTTCCGTCCTTGTCGATTATAGGTCCGGGATCTCCTCCGTGATTTGAGATCGGTGAACCGGTGCATGTGTCGCTTCCGAACCAGTTAATACCTCCGTCAGTCGTGAGATAAACTCCTTCACTTTTGAATGAAAGCCGGACTGTGAAAGAACTTGCAAACATCATCAGGGGATTTGTCGGGTGTTTGACAATTGCAGGTTCGATCTGATTGTTTGAAGAGGGGTGAATTCTGAAATTAGGCACCTGTGAACCGGATTCATTATTTAATAAAAGCACAAACATAAATACAATAAAAAAGATATATTTTTTCATTATTTATTAGTTAAAAATTTAAAGTTAATCACCGTCAATATTCTGCAGTAATACTTTTAAAATAAATATTCATTTCATAAGATAAAGTAACAGCAACATCAGATTTATATTTTCCGCTTAAAACGATTTGGATGGAACAACTAATAAATGAACAGTCAAAGCCTGAACCTGTTAATTGCTGAAGCTATACATTTTGTCATTCTGAACGAACGGATCGAGCGGAGTGAAGTGAAGAATCCATAAATTTGCCGGAATTGGAGCAGCTGGATTCTTCGCTTCGCTCAGAATGACAAGAAAATGTATACTGCGTAACTATAGTTAATTATTGAAAACATAAAAAATATTTATACCGCCGAAAAAATTATACGGTATTCCCGCTTCATAAAATTCGAGCCTGTCGGAATTGACCTGCACGAATGCAACATATTTTTCATTTGTAATATTACCCAGACCGGCATAAGCCATTAAGCTGAAATTCTTAAAGGTCATGTTGGTGCCAAGCTGACTTCCGAGAAGAGTATATGACTGCGTTTTGTATTCTTCAAGATTCCTGTCATCGACGAACATAGAGCCAATGCTTTGTACAGTAGCTTTGGCAAAGAACGTGTAATTTTTTTTATAAATATACTGATATGCGAGTTCGGCTGAAAAATTATTATCCGGATTACTCGGCTCTTTATTTCCGGAATATTCTTCATCGACTATGTTTCCTGTTGCGTCAATACTTCTGGAAATATAATCACCATATCTGAAATTAGAATAAGTATAGGCAGCTTTAAGATTTAATCCTGCTACTATCTGCGAGTTAACTCCGAATTCCACACCGGTTCTCTTTACTTCGGCGGCATTCCTGAAAAATACATTTCCATCAACAGTAAAAGGCACTATTGCATTGTCTATCTTTGTATCAAAGACCGAAAGCTCTATGAAAGTTGTCGGAAAGAGTTTACTTTTCTTATTTATTATTTCACCTTTATAGCCGAGTTCATAGCTGACGGTATTCTGCGGCTGCAGGTCAGGATTAATTAATTTTAAGCCGCCGTCAGATGAGAATGGAAAATTATCAAGCTCATTGTTTGCAGGCGTATCGAAGCCCCAGCCGAACGAGCCGAATACGGACATGCCCGGATTGAATTTATAATTGATTGCAAACTTAGGAGTAAATTCATCGAAAAGTCTTGACGTATCCTGAAAACCTGCAAGAAGATTTGAAGCTGCAACATTTACCCTGTCGTATCTTCCGGTGATAAGTAAAGACAGATAATCCTTATATATATAAAACTGCTCTGTAAAATAAAAGCCTACATTAGAGATAGTTTCATCGGTCAATGCCTGAAGTTCATCTCCGCGGATTCCTCCGATATTATTAAATTCGTTGATCGGACCTGTCTGATAATAAAAATCACCGCCGACAGAGAATTCATTATTTCTGTTTGCAATCTTTGATTGATTGATAAATCTGAAATTAGAACCGACTCCGTATCTTGTGAATACACGATAAGTTGCCGCGGTTCTTGAAAGATCTTTTATTGTCCCGTATCCCGTGACCTCCAGAAAATTATTATAGTTCTTTCCGAATTTTGTATTATAAGTTACACCGAGTCTTCCTTTATTAGAAATTCTTTTTGAGTCGCGGCTTACATCACGGGGGTTGGCCTGCAGATAGTTTTCATTGTATTGTTTAAGTGTCAGTGATCCCGGCAGCTTGATCAGCCCATTGACATAGTATCCGTAAAGTGATATAGAAGAAACAGGATTCAGATCTGCTTCATATATAGAATTGAATCTTGACTGATATTCCTGACTGTGATAGCGGTAACCGCCATAGTTCTCGTAACTGTAAGTTGCCATGAATCTCTCGTCACTGGATGTCAAACCAAATTTCAGACCGTTCTTCCTGAGGTCATAAGACCCGAATTCATTATCCGATAAGACAAACGGTCTCGGGAAATATTTATCCGTGAAAAAATTTATAACACCTCCGGGAGCATTTGTATAAAGGGATGTCATGTTTCCTTTTACTATTTCGATCTTGCTTATTGCAGTAAAGTCAAGAGCTTCAAGTCTTGTCTGACCATCAGGCTCTGATTCGGGAATACCGTCCAGCAGTATTCTTACTCCGCGGATCCCTGTATTGGATCTTGTTCCGAATCCTCTTATAGAGACCCTTACATCGTGATTTCCGTAACGGGGCTGAAGCCAGAGTCCGGGAATGTTATTAAGGACATCATTCATCCCCATTTTTCTGGTTGCTTTCCACTGGCTCTGGTCTACTCTCTGTACGGAAAAAGGAATGTCAATCAATTTCTGTTCTGTCCGTGTTGCCGATATGACTACTTCGTCAATTTCATATTGAGTTGAGTCTGCAGTATCCTGAGGTAATGCATTACGGAAAGAACAAATCATGACAAACAGTAACAGTATTGTTTTTTTCATGACAGCATTATTTAAAAATTAAATATTAGTTGAAAAGAAAACAGGATTGAAACATTAAAATAATATTTTCAATTAAAGCAAAGGAAAATTATGATATGATATTTAACAGAGCATCTTTGTAACTCTGAGAAATTTGAGATAAGCTAAATTTACAAAATTGCAGGTGTGAATTTCTGAAGAAATTTCATGTATGTGTGTATGGTAACTGTCAGTGCCGTATATATATTCTGAGGAAGATTTATTCTTAGGTCTTTTTATGGAGATGAATTTCTTTTCGGGATTGTTTTTTAGTATCTTTAATGAACATTTTTTATCGCTGAGTCCGGTTTCGCCGGCATTATTTTCAGCAGTTATTCCCGGAGTTAATTGAATATTTCTGAATTCAGAATTGCTTTTTTCATAAGAAGTATCGCATTTGTTTAAACCAAAAGGAATCAGAATGGATGAAAAACAAACAAAAAACAATATTAAAATTCTATTACTCAATATTTTTTAAAGTGTTATTTTAATAAAAGCATTTTCCTTGTTTCTGAAAATGACCCTGCATCAAGTTTGTAATAGTAAACGCCGCTGGGAAGATCGTTGCCGTCAAATGTAACTTCATATTGCCCGATATCCTGTCTTTGATTAACTAAAACGGCGGCTTCATTTCCCAATGCATCATATACTTTAAAATTTACGAATCCGCTTTTGGTTAATGAATATCGGATTACTGTAGTAGGGTTAAATGGATTTGGAAAATTCTGATCCAGCTTGAACACGTCCGGAACTACATTACTAATCTGCGTGACACCGATTGAATTTACATCCAATGGTCCTGCCCATATCTGATAAATTCCGGTATGATCATCCATCCATAGGGGCCAGAGTTTATCACCCACAGATGTAATACCAATATTATCCCCCTGATTACCGGAGCCGACAGCTCCTGTAACAGTTTTAGGTACAAATCTGTGATCATTTATTCTGTAGTCAGTCCAGTTGTCCCCGCCGTTAGTGGAACGCGAAAGATATACATCCATGGAATCCGAGCTGATGTTTCTGTTGTCATAATAAATCACATTCAGTCCGCCGTTATCATCGACATTTATTGCCGGGAAGTATTGTACTTTTCCGTTATTTATCGGATCCTGATTAACTCTTACTCCTGCAGTCCAGGTTGCTCCTCCGTCTGATGATCTGTGAAAGACCACATCCGGATCTGTACCTGCCGGTGAGAGATTCTTTTCACCGGTTACAATATATATCCATCCATTTCTGACACCTCCTGATTTATCAATATCAATATGTGGGTAACCGTTAATGCGAATATTCCAGGGCTGAAGCGAAGCTGTTTTAACACCGTTCATTGCATAGATATTTTCATTTACCGACCAGTTAACTCCGCCGTTTGATGACGAAGCAAATCCACAGAACTTCTCGTTCTGAGGGGAAGTCGTAAGAACGCCGGACCAGCAGACATAAACTGTTCCACCTATACCAACTTTAATATCAGCACCAAGGGATACATATCCTGAAGGCGAACTGTTTATTTGCGTGTTTGACGACCAGTTCAATCCTCCGTTTGTGGTATAAGAGCAGACTATAGGAAACGGATTTAAAAATCTTGTCCATACCAAATATGTTCTGCCGTAGAAAGGACTAGAAGCGACATCATCAGTTCCGGGGGTTCCTTTATCCTGATCTCCTGAAGCAATTAGATAATTGCTGCTCCAGTTAGCTCCGAAATTCGTTGAAAGATTTGAGAACATTCCAACAATGAATCCGCCTTGATGAGTAAGGATGAATCTTCCGTCTTTATCTATTACCGGACCGGGATCTCCTCCGTGATTATTAGATGAAGATCCGGAATTGCATGTATCCGAACCGAACCATGTAACTCCGCCGTCTGTAGTAAAGTAATTTCCTTCGCTTCTGAATGAATTGCTGATTGTATAAGATACTGCAAACATTATAAGCGGATTTACAGGACTTCTGACTATTGATGGTTCTATCTGTGCATTTGCTGAAGGGTGAATCCGGAAATTTGGAACCTGTGAAAATATATTTGAGGCTGAAAGAAATAATACAGACAGTATTATTTTATAAATTGCTGAAGTTCGCATTTGATTTTGCTTTAAATTTGGTTTTATCAGTGACTTTATACATTTTCCATTAAGTCATACAGTACGAAAGAGAAGGCATTTTATTTACGGAATTATTGAACTCAAAACGCATAACCCAGATTCAGACCAAGATAAAAATTCCTCGGTTCACCGGGTTCATAATATCTTCTGTCCTTTGCAGGCAGTTCAGGATTTGCGTTTATATTAACGAACCCTACATACTTCTCATCAAAGATATTGTTGAGACCGCTGGTAAACAACACATTAAAATTATTAAAATTGCAGGTTATGCCCGCCATAATATTTCCGTAAAAGTAACCCGGTATTACAACGGTATTGGCATCATCGGCGAACATGCTGCTGATATAATCCATATCCCAGAGTAATATTCCTGAGTACTGCTTCGTGATCTTGAACTGGTAATTGAATATAAAATTAAAAATACTCGTCGGGATCGCAGGGACAACCTTACCGGAATAGTTTGCGCTGAGTGTATCACCGACTGCATTGTAATTTATTGCTATATAATCCGTGTAAGTGAAATCAGTATAGGAATAATTGGAAACAAGTTCGAGACCTTCAAACATTTCCAGCTTAATTCCTGTTTCAACTCCGGTCCTGTTGGTATAGGCTGCGTTTCTGTAATAAGTCGCATCATTTATAACAAACGGGACAATTTCATCTTCAATTTTTGTATTATAAAATGTCACTTCGAAATAGGCTTTCTCGAGCAGGTCGCTTTCCGTAAATACATTACCTTTCACACCCAATTCGAAGTTCTTTGAGATCTGCGGATTCAGGTCCGGGTTCAATGTAGTTGCTCCAGCATTGGATGTATAGGGATAATTCTGAAGCTCGGAAGCTGTCGGTGTATCATAGGAATATCCGTAGGAAGAATAAAAAGCGATCGTTGGAATGACCTTATAGTTCACCGCTACTCTCGGAGTATATCTTGAGAACCTTCTTGTTGAATTCTGAAAAGAGAAAAGCTGATTATTATTTGTAATGTCTACATTATCATATCTTGCAGAAAGAAACAGGGATGCTTTGTCTTTGTAAACGAAATACTGATTCTGAAGATATATTCCCTGATTTGTCTGAAGTTCTTCATTCTGCGACTGAAGTTCATCACCTTTGATCCCTGCAATATTATTGTAAGCTGAAAGATTACCTACTACATAATTATAATCCACGCCAACAGAAAATAAATTTGTCCTGTTCATGATCTTTGAAGTATTATAATATCTTGCAAAACCACCTGATGAATTCCGGAGATTAAAGTTGTAAAGAGTATTTGTAGTGTATTCGAGATTATTTAACCGTGTGTATCCTGTAAATTCAAGATCATTTGTTATTTTTGTGCCGAAAGAAGTGTTATATCTTACTGCAAGTCTTCCTTTTGTAAGGTCTCTTTTATAATCACTTGATAAGGCAATAGGATAAGCCTGATAAGGATCAGTATCATATTCTTCCAGAGTCAGAGCGCCGGGCAGTTCCACGGTGCCTTTTACGTAATTACCCAGAATGGAAACAGTTGTTCTGCTGTCAGGAAAAACCTCCAGTACTGAATTCAGTAAATTTATATATTGAGCATTGTGCTGTCTGTATCCGGTATAGTTTCTGTAGTTGTAACTCATGAAATATTTATAATTCTTTGTAAGAAGTCCGGTCTTAAATCCGTTCTGTCTTAAAGCAAAGCTACCGAACATGTTATTCTGCTTGACATAATTTGTTTTGAATGTAAGATCGGTCAGAAAGTTCACGACTCCGCCGGGTGCATTTGTATATAATGAAGATAAGTTTCCTTTGGCGATTTCAACAGTTTCAAGCGAAGTATAATCAATTGCATCCACGGATGCTTCCCCGTCCGGTTCTGATTCGGGAATACCGTCCTGAAGAATCCTTATACCACGGATACCTGAATTTGACCTGTTACCATAACCTCTGATTGACAAACGTACATCGTATCCCCCGTATCTCGACTGAAGAAATAATCCCGGTACGTCTGCAAGCACATCCTTTAGTCCGACGTTTCTTGCGTATGCCATTTCTTTTTTATCAACCCGGAAAACAGAAAATGGAATATCAATAATTTTACCCGGGATCCTTGTACCGGTGATCACAATTTCTTCTGTTTCGGATTCTTCTTTTTCCTTTTCTTCTCTTTTGACTTCCAATGAATCTTTTTTTTCATTTTCTTCACTGTCCTGTGAATAGCAACGGTCTGAAATGATTATGAATATCGAAAAGAACAACACTATTTTAAATAGTGATAAAATGATCATACTGAATTATTAAGTTTAGATAAAAATATTAAAAATAATACTTTAATATAATGCTAAGGTAAATACTTTTTTGCAAGTCATTCATCAGGTTTAGTAAAGTCCCGCAAGACTGTTAATTTCATTGCTAATCATTCGCTTTATATTTATTTTGTATAAAACAATTCGTTGAATGGCAAAAGGTTTTAACGTTCTATTCGTAACCAGTGAAGTTTTTCCTTATTCTAAAACCGGCGGCTTAGCCGATATTTCAAATTCTCTTCCTCAAGCTTTAAATTCCTTAGGTAATGATGTAAGAATCATCAGTCCGAAATACGGACAGCTTGATGAAAGACGCCTTCAGATTCATGAAATAAAGCGTTTAAAAGAACTTAAGCTGAATGTAAACGGAAAAGATACCAGATTCAGCATTAAATCTTCTTTCATTCACGGAAAGAATACCAAGGCTCAGATGTATCTGATGGAATCTCAGGATTACTTTAAAAATAAAGGAATCTATCAGAACTCTATAACAAAAAAGGATTTTTCAAATAATGATGAGAGATATTTATTCTTCTGCAAAGCTGTAATAGAGATCCTTGAGATACTTCAATGGAAACCTGATGTGATACACTGCAATGACTGGCAGACCGGACTTATTCCTGCGTTTATAAAAACCACTCATAAGGATAATCCTTATCTGAATGATATCAAGACAGTATTCACAATTCATAATCTTGCATATCAGGGAAATTTTCCCAAGTCATCATTCGCAAAGACAGGTATGCCGGATTCCGTGCTGACAGAAAAAGGCGGATTGCATTTTGGACAGTTCAGTTATCTGAAAACAGGTCTGAATTATGCAGATAAAATATCTACGGTAAGTCAGAAATATGCCGAAGAAATCAGAACAGATAAGGAATTCGGATGCGGACTTGAAAGCGTTTTGAATGCCCGTAAAAAAGATATGGTAGGAATACTGAACGGAATTGATTATTCAATATGGAATCCTGTTGTGGATAAGCTTATTCCTTACAGATATACTCATCAGGAAATCCCGCTCAAATATGAGAACAAACGAGAACTTCTGGATAAATACAAAATTGAATTTAATGAAGAGACGCCACTGATAGGAGTAATCGGCAGATTAGTCGATCAGAAAGGATTTGACCTGATAGAAAAAATAATGCCTGAGCTTATGAAACAGAACGTGCAGATGATAATTCTCGGAACAGGTGAAGAGAAATACCAGAAATTTTTAAAAGCAGCTGAAAAAAAATATAAAAGCAAACTGGCAGTTCATATCGGGTTTGATGAAACTCTTGCGCATCAGATAGAAGCAGCAGCGGATATGTTCCTGATGCCATCCAAATATGAGCCCTGCGGTCTGAATCAGATGTACAGTTTAAAATACGGAACAGTTCCGATCGTAAGAAATACCGGAGGACTTGCAGATACAATCACCGACTATAAAAAACCCGGCGGTAATGGCTTCCTTTTTGACAAATATGATCCTAATGAACTTATAAAGGTGCTTATCACAGCTCTGGAGCTTTATAAAGACAAGAGTAAATGGAATAAGATCGCCAGACAGGGAATGTCACTTGATTTTTCCTGGAAAGTCTCTGCACAAAAATATATGAAGCTTTATAAAGATGTAGCTTCCTCCTGACTTTAAAATTAATATAAAGTGATTAAAGCGATTTTCCTGGACAGGGACGGAACTATCAACGAGGAAGTAAACTATTTAAAACGACCGGAAGACATCAGACTTTATCCCAATACTATAAAAGCACTTCGAAATTTTAAAGACTCAGGGTTCCTGAATATAATTATTACAAATCAGTCCGGGATTGCAAGAGGATATTTTACTGAAGAAGAGCTCAGTATTATTCATTCGGAACTTCGGAAACTGATCGCCGGCGAAAATGACGGCAAAGAATTAATAGATGATATATTTTATTCTCCTTTTCACGAAGAAGGCATTATAGAAAAGTATAAGTCGAAAAGCGAAGACAGGAAACCAAACACCGGAATGATTCGTAAAGCATTATTAAAATACGGAATAGATATCAAGGAATCATATTTCATAGGGGACAGTTTCACGGATATGCTGTGTGCAGAAAATGCAGGACTGAAAAAGATACTCGTTAAAACCGGTTACGGCAGGGAAGATATCTTAAAATGCAGATCGGAGAATATTGAATTAGATTATGTTGCAGCTGACTTGTATGATGCTTCTCTTTATATACGGAATTTACAAACTATTTAAACAAAAAGATTAACAGAAACAGAATTTATTCAGATCAAATGCCTTTTATAAAAAATTATTCAGTAAAATTATTTCTTATTTTGTTTACAGCCGTTACTCTGGTAAGCTGTGAGAATAATCCGAATTCAACCGGGATTACTTTCATATCACCTGATGATACGCTTTCAACGCGCGTACTGGATTCACAGCTGGATTCAATGCCTATCACAAATAAAAATTATCTTAATTACATTAACACGTCTTCATCACAGAATTTTCTTGTTGGTAATTATCAGAATTATACATCTAAATCTCTGCTGAAATTCGTAGAATTAAATCAGGATCTTGACAGCGCTTCTATCGTATCGGCTATACTTACGCTTAAATATAATGATTACAGCTTCAATAATAAATCAGGTCTGACATCAATGAATGTATACCAGATGACTACAAACTTTAATTATTCCACAGTTCTGTATGACTCTGTAAGTTCATCAAATTACGGTTCTGTTTCAAAAGGAAGTTACAGCGGTACTCCCGCTGCCGATACTCAGAAGGTTAACATAACGCTGAATAATCAAATGGTAAAAGACTGGCTGGAATATTCTGCCGACACAAGCTACCCTGTAAAAAATTACGGGATGATTCTTTTACCTGATGCATCTTCATCTACTATAAGCGGATTCTATTCTTTCAATAATACGACTGATCTGATTCCTTATATCACTGTCATATATTCAAAAAACAGTGTTGTCGATACGGCTAATATTAACGTATCCGAATATGTCACTCTTTCAAATGCTCCGCCCTCCATTATTCCTGCAGACAGATTTGTCCTTCAGAGCGGAGTTGCATACAGAAACGTCCTGAACTTTGACCTGACCAGGCTTCCATCGAATGTAATCATCAACAATGTAAATCTGCAGTTTACTCTCGACAGCAAGAATTCGATCATATCTTCATCCACCGATAAGCGTGTAGTTCTCGGTATGGTTGTTGACAGTGTTAATAATACTGACAGCATATTTGTCGATGCATTTCAGAGTGATTCTGTAACTTATGTACTCAGCTCTACGGCATTGAATGCCATTTTCCAGAGATGGAATTCAGGTGTTGTTCAGAATCTCGGATTAAGCATGAAGAATTATTTTGAGACACAGAATATGGACCATTTTGTTTTCTTTTCCCCTTCTGCTGCTGAGGTTTCATTCAGACCAAGAATAAGAATAACTTATACACTTAGAAATTAATGAGGAAATTAAAATCATATATAATAATATTTGTAATATTTCTTTCCTGCGGAAAATTATATTCCCAGGAGCTGCAGACAGTGGGTTCAGCATATTCCATTTTCGGAATAGGTGACCTGAATTATTATACAAGTACGCGGACATATTCGATGGGAATACAGGGTATCTCATTATTCGGAAATTATATTAACAATTTAAATCCCGCTACGCTGACAAAAATGGGTTCAACGCTTATTTCTGTCAATGCCAATTATGGATTTTTAAAATCTTCGAATGTAAATTCTCAGACTGAAGTATCTAATGGAAATGTAACGGGATTCAATATCGGAATTCCTTTTGATCAGGTAAGAGGCTGGGTGATGTCACTTGGATTTAATCCAATGAGCCTTGCAAACTATAAGATCAAGGTGCTGGGAAATACGGGATATCAGCCATATACTCAGACATATGCGGGTAAAGGGAGTGTCTCCCGGATAAGCGCCGGTATGAGCTATAATTTATTCAGAAAAATCAGTCTTGGACTTGAGTACAATTATTCATTCGGCGAAATTAACAGACAGAACTTTATCAATTTTTCTAATTCGGGATTTACAAATTCAAATATCAGAAATCAGTTTGATTACAGAAGATCTTTTTTAAAAGGAGGAATGATATTTGAAATGGGAAGGATCTTAAAAAGCATATCCCTTACCAATTTATCAATCGGTTTTGTATTTCAGTCAGGTTTCAATATGACAGCTTCCGAAGACGGAATATTTGGCTCTTCAATCGGCGCAGATACAGTTAATCTGAATTCAGGAACTGTTAATATTCCTGATTCTTACGGGATTGGCATTTCTAATATTTTCAACCGAAAATATCTGGTGAGCGGTGATGTACTTTTTCAGGACTGGAGTAAATACAGAATATTCAATCAATCAAACCCGGATTTTCAACAGTCTATAAGAGCAGGTCTTGGATTTGAAATAATTCCAAACCCGGATAAAGCCGGATTCTGGCAGATACTTACTTACAGATTCGGTGGATTCTATGAAGTAGGTAATTTTAAGATTGCAGGACAATCGATTAATTCATACGGATTAAGAGCAGGAGTCAATATTCCTATCAGTAATTATAATTCAATCGATTTCGGATTAGGATATTCAATCAGAGGAGAATCTTCTAATCAGTTGATCAAAGAAGAATTCTTCAATCTCACTGCCGGAGTAAACTTTGGTGAACTCTGGTTCTTAAGACCAAAAGAGGAAGACCAGTAATAAAATCAGGGATTTCGAATTTAACTGATTCTTAGTCCGGGATATTTGATCCTATTTGTAAACGTCTTACTTTCAATTTTAAAACTTTTAACTTTTAACTTTCGTCTTTGTATATGGATACTTTAAAACATAATTTAAAAGAATATGATCCGGATATATTCGGAGCTATTACTAAAGAAACAAAAAGGCAGGCAGAAAAACTTGAGCTCATAGCATCTGAGAATTTCGTCTCTTACGCTGTAATTCAGGCATTAGGATCTACTTTGACAAATAAATATGCCGAAGGATATCCCGGAAAAAGATATTACGGCGGATGTGAATATGTTGATATTGCAGAAGATCTTGCGCGTGACCGTGCTAAAGAACTTTTCGGAGCCGAATATGCAAACGTGCAGCCTCACTCCGGAAGTCAGGCGAATATGGCTGTTTATTTTACACTGGTACAACCGGGAGATAAAGTCATGGGAATGGATCTTTCTCACGGCGGCCATCTGACTCACGGGTCACCGGTGAATTTTTCCGGTCAGCTGTATAATTTTACTCAATACGGTATAAATCCGGAAACAGAGCTGCTTGATTATGATCTGATTGAAAAGGTTGCATTAGATGAAAAACCTAAGATGATAACAGTAGGAGCGAGCGCATATTCAAGAAATATTGATTATAAAAAATTCAGGGAGATCGCCGATAAGATCGGAGCTTTTCTTCTTGCTGATATTGCGCATCCGGCCGGACTAATTGCAAAAAAACTTTTGAATGATCCGGTTCCTTATTGCCATGTTGTTACAACTACAACCCATAAAACTCTTCGCGGTCCGAGAGGCGGAATGATACTAATTGGAAAAGATTTTGAGAACCCGTTTGGTAAGAAAGCACCAAAGTCCGGAAGGATTAAGATGATGAGCGAGCTGATAGATTCCATGGTAATGCCCGGCATACAGGGAGGTCCGCTAATGCACGTCATAGCTGCCAAGGCAGTTGCATTTAAGGAAGCGCTTGAAGATAATTTCCTTGAATATGCCAAACAGGTAATTAAGAATGCACAGGCTCTTTCAAATAAACTGACGAGCATGGATTATAAAGTTATTTCCGGCGGTACGGATAATCATCTAATGCTGGTAGACCTGAGAAACAAAAACATTTCCGGTAAAGCAGCACAGGAAACACTTGATCTGGTAGGAATTACATGTAATAAAAATTCAGTTCCATTTGACGATAAAAGCGCTCTTGTTACAAGCGGCATAAGAATCGGCACGCCTGCTTTGACTTCAAGAGGCATGAAAGAATCCGAAATGGAGATCATTGCTGAGCTTATCAATAAAATAATCTCAAATCCTAAAGATGAGAAAGTAAAAATAGAAGTTTCAGAAGAAGTTAAAAACCTTACTTCGAAGTTCAGGCTTTATGATGATTTGAAAATAGGATAAGTGAAATTTCTATTCCATGAATTATGATTACAGATCCGGAAGATAATATTGAATCGGGAAATGATCCCGGAGAGATGTCATTTCTTGAACATCTTGAAGAGTTCAGATGGAGAATTATCAAATCAGCAGCCGGAGTCATCATAGGCGGAATAATCGTTGGGATTTTTATCAACTGGATAATGGATAACGTACTGCTGCTTCCTGCAATGAAAACAACTCCTCCTTTAAAACTACAGAACATAAAGCCATTCGGACAGTTTTCTCTTTATATGGAAGTAATCATAGTAGGAGGAATGATACTCAGCATTCCGAATATTATTTACCAGTTCTGGAAATTCATAGAACCTGCATTAAAGCCAAGTGAAAGCAAATACATAAAAAGCATTGTTATCTTCTCCAGTTTTTGTTTTCTCTCGGGAATAATTTTTGCGTATTATGTCTTACTTCCCACTGCTCTTGAGTTTTTTGCAAATTTCGGATCCGCTGTGATCAGTAACAACATAGCCATCGATGAATATTTCAGTTTTATAATTTCCACAATGCTTGCTGCCGGTGTTGTATTTGAACTTCCAATGGTATCATTTTTTCTGTCAAAGATCGGAATTCTGAAACCGGAGTTCATGAGAAAGTACAGAAAACATGCGATCATACTTATATTGCTTATAGCCGGAATACTGACTCCCAGCCCTGATGTTACAAGCCAGCTCCTTCTGGCATTACCGCTGTTCATTTTATATGAGATCAGTATAATTATTTGCAAGCTGTCAGTTAAGAAATAAAAAATTATTTTGCAGTTCAATAATATTTAACATTTACTTTAGCAGTTTTGAATTTAAAAAAAATATCAGCACCCATTACTTCGGAGCTTCAGGAATTTGAGAAACAATTTGCACTTGTACTCAAATCCAAAGTTGCACTCATTGACCTTATTACCAAATATATCCTGAAGCAGAAGGGAAAGAAAATAAGACCAATACTTGTTCTGCTTTCAGCAAAAATGTGCGGAGAAATCAACAGCAGAACTTACATTGCCGCAAACTTAGTAGAGCTTCTGCATACAGCTACGCTAATTCATGATGATGTTGTGGATGAAGCCGGCTCACGGAGAGGCATTCCCTCAATCAATGCAGTCTGGAAAAATAAAGTTGCCGTATTAATAGGAGACTATCTTCTTTCAAAAGGACTGCTTATTTCACTGGAGAATAATGAGTATGATTTTCTTCAGGTCACTTCCGAAGCAGTGAGAAGAATGAGTGAAGGTGAACTGCTGCAGATACAGAAGGCAAGAAATTTTGACGGGACAGAAGAAACATATTTTAAAGTGATATCAGATAAAACAGCTTCGCTTATAAAGACCTGCTGCAAGCTAGGAGCATTAAGTACTGCAAATGATAAATCAGATATTGAAATGCTGGGAGCATTCGGAGAGAACATCGGGATTGCGTTTCAGCTTCGTGACGATATTCTTGATTATACAGGCAGGAAGAAACTTCTCGGAAAATCCACCGGCAATGACCTTAAAGAAAAAAAATTCACTCTTCCACTTATAGTCTCGCTTCGTAATGCTCCAAAGAAACGATCGGGGGAAATAATGAAGCTGATTAAAAGCGACAGGACGAAAAAATTTGATGAAGTTCTCGAATTTGTAATGGCGTACGGCGGTGTTGAATATACTTCCCGGAAAATAAACGATTATTCTTCTTCTGCAAAAAATTCTCTGAATAAATTCAAAGACAGTAATGTAAAGGAATCAATGATGGAGTTTGTGGATTTTGTAAGCGGCAGAGATTTTTGAATCTGTTTATCCGCATACGGTATCAGTTAAAAAATTTCAACAATAAAACATATGTACATAACTTATATCGGATGAATTAATAATTCCGGATATAAATCTCTTTAGATTAAAATTATATTTCAGGCTTCCTTTTTAGAAAAACAGCAAACTTTTATTTCCCGCTTTCCATTTTTTTAACCTTTTTGTCCAGCCCCCATATATAAGTAAATATTCCGATCCAGATAATAAGCACAATCAGAAGCACGACATACATTGAATTTGTTTCGAGAAAATCATAAAGTGAAGTCATTGTTCGGCTATTCTCCTTTTATTATTAATGTTAAGTTTTTCAATTCTGTTCTTAAGATCCAGCATCCATATATAAAGTAAAGTGAAGCTGAAGAGCGATGTTAAAAAAATTATAAGCATAGTAGTATCCATATTAATTTTCCCTTGTGAATTTATTATCGGATCAGGATGCAGACTTTCGACAATGCGCGGCATTATAAAAACGAAAAACGGTACAGTAACAGCAGCCAGTATTGAATATACTGAAGACAGCTTTGCTCGCTGCTCGTCTGAATCTATCGCCGACCGAAGAGCGAAATAAGCTCCGTATATCATAAGCAAAATGAAAATTGATGTCTGTCTCGGATCCCAGTTCCAAAATGAACCCCAGTTGAACTTTGCCCAGAGAGAACCGGTAGCCGTCGCAAGTATGCAGAATAAAAAGCCGAGACTTGCTGAAGAATAAGATTTGATATCATAATCAAGGTTGCGTGTTTTAAGATATCTGATCGAATACCACATAGACATAAAGAATGCAAGCACTGAAATCCATGACATAGGGACGTGAAAATAAAGAACACGCGCCTTGTCGCCGAGTGCAGGAATATCCGGTATAGGCAGTACAATTCCGCAAATTATAACCGCGGATATGAGTACAAAAATTGCTGATTTAAAAATAGAATTCATGTTCCTGTCGTTAGATTATAAATCGATTTTATTTTTTAAAATAACATTTGTTTCAAATATGATTTTAATTTAATTTAATACCAATATACTAATCTTCCCAGACATATTTAAAAAGCATTAACGAAGACACTGTCACGACTACGGAATATGAGATAAGAATAAGTATCTCTCCGTTCAGTTTTGCTGTGTCTATTCCTGCGCTGGCTAACTTTGTAGCATTGATCGCAGTCAGCAGAAGCGGAAGTAGCACCGGAAAAGACAGTACAGGGTAAAGCGTGCCTTTTGAATTTGCCTTGGAAATGATCGCAGCTATTATTGTAGAAGCTGACACAAGTCCGAAATTGCCAAGCAGCATTGTAATCACGAAACCTGTAAGATTCTTTATCTGATAATCGGTGATCAGTATGAAGAGTATCAGTATCAGAATGTTTAGTGCAAAAGTAAGAACAAGATTGAAAATTAGTTTTCCTATTATGACACTTGAAGAATCAGTTGACAGTTTCAATGCGATCGAAGTCTCTTTTTCTTCCTCTTTTACAAATGTCCTCGAAAGTCCGCTCGATGCCGAGAAAAATATCACTATCCATAATAAACCTGTCAGAATTTCATTCTCGATTTTTTCATCACCGATGGCAAACCTTATGATTGAAATAGTAACAAGCACGAACATAAGCAGTGAGTTGATTACATATCTTGATCTTAATTCAGATTTGAAATCCTTTCTGAATACCAGTATTGATGTCCTGAATAGTTCCGCCATTATTTATAATCCTCTATGCTTAAAATGCTGTCGCAAAGCTCTTTGTCATCTTCATCATTGGTAGCAATAATAAGTATTCCCTTTTTTTTCTGTTCATTGGAAATTTCATAGATCATATCCACACCAGCTTTGTCTAAATTTGATCTTGGTTCATCAAGCAGTAAAATTTCCGGCTCGTGTAAAACAGCGAAAGCCAGCTTTAATTTTTGCTTCATGCCTGAAGAATAATTTTTAAGAAGCTCATTCCTCTTTTCATAAAGATTAACTCTATGGAGAACATTGTCTATTCTGTCTTTTAAATTATCTTCGCCTGTTGATTTAAGCCTGTAAAAGAAATCGAGGTTTTCAAATCCCGTAAGTTCATCATAGAGATTAAGATAAGGTGAAAGCAGACCTGTTTTCTGAAACCATTTATCTCTTGGGATAATAGTGCTGTCAGAGCTGACGGTGATCGTCCCTCTGGATGAATTGATAAGGTTTGCAATTACTTTGATCAGAGTTGATTTACCGGATCCGTTGCTTCCGGTAACAGTAAGGGATTGAGTTGAAGATATTTTAAAACTGAGGTTTTTAAATATTGTCCTGCCTGAATAAGTTTTTGAAAGACCGTCACAGTTAATTTCAATCAAGCTCATCGGTCACAAATGTGTTTGTATGATTCCGTGTTTTTCGGAAAGCCTTTGTTCGCGTCTCAGCAAAGCCTGTTCATATCTTCTTTTTTCATCTGCCGACTCCGGAATAATTTCAGAAACCTTTACAGGTTTTTTGGTTTCAGAATCCACGCTTACAAAAGTAAGATAAGCACTGTTGGTATGAATAACATTTCCGGTTTTTATATCTTCGACTTCGACCCTTACCCCGACTTCCATTGACGTATTGAATGCACGGTTCACAGAAGCTTTAAGTCTTACAATGTTACCGAGATGAATTGGAAAATGAAAATTAAGATCATCCACAGAAGCTGTCACGGCTACATTATTACAGTGTCTTGAAGCCGCAAGTGCTGCGGAAATGTCAATCCAGTGCATAAGTCTTCCACCAAGCAGGTTTCCCAGTATGTTGGTATCATTAGGAAGTACGAGCTCGATCATTTCCACCTGTGAATTTTTTACTGTCTTTGATCTCATATTTAGTAAGGTATTGAACTTTTAAGTGCCTGAACATTTCTTAATAAATTACTGGTAGGATATTTATCTCCGAATTTTTTAATATCCGTCAGAGCCTCATCATATCTCTTCTTTTTAATCAGGGTCTGGATCTTGCCGTATAACGCATCATCTGCATACTTTGTGTCAAAATACTCTTCCTGTACATTGGTATAATAAACAAGAGCTGATTTATAATTACCCATTGTAAAATAAAGATCAGCGCTTTTCAGTGCCTTCAGCGCAAGCTTTGTCTTAAGCTCTTCAATCTTTTTTTCGGATTCCGCTTCATATTTACTCTTAGGATATATTTCTATGAAATTCTGAAATTCATTGATTGCATATCTTGTATAGGTCTGGTCAAGATTATAAGCCGGTGATAATCCGTAATAGCACATTGCAAGCATATATCTTGAATCTTCCACAAAGCTGCTGGAAGGATAGTTTTTAATCAATGTTTCAAATTCATAATTAGCAAGAATGTATTCCTCACTTTTATAATAGCTCATACCGAGATAATAAATAGCTTTATCTATAATACTGCTTCCTGAGAATTTCAGCTTGATCATATTAAAATCATCTATAGCATCGAGATAATCTTTTTTATCATAATGTGACTTTGCCATGAAATAAGCTTTTTCTGGATCATCTGTGCTAATACTGCTTCCTCCCGAACTGCAGGAATACAATCCAAGACATGAAAGTATTGCCGCATATAAAAAAATTCTTCTGATTTTCATTAACTGGTTTTAAAATTATTTATCAACTGTATCTTTAAATTAAAAATATGAATCATCAATAATTAGAATTTATGCATAAAGTCTTATTTGCTTCTGATTGTAAAAAACAAAATGATGGCTGCGGCTGATGCAGCTACTATGATTGCCGGAAACATAATCTGGTTTAATGTACTTTCTTCAGGAAGTTCCGAACTGGAAAATTTATATCTGCTGTCTTCGGTATATGTCAATTTGTCCAGATCGATATTGTCTTTTGATTTTTTATTATAATTTTGATTTAATATAATACGCAGACTGTCAGAATCTGAATTTATCCTTGTGGAAATTTCAAACTTATATGATACTGTAATTTCTCTGACAATTTTTTTTACTCCAATTACATTGTCAGTATATATCTTCTTATATTTTGTATTTATTAAAGGATCTTTAAATTTTATTACGTAATTAATACTGTCCGAGTTTTCATTTACTATCAGTTTGTAATCATAAAACCTGTTTTTAAACCGGTCAAACAAATATGATTCAGACTGGTTTCCGGGATCAAATGATATTCCGTAAAATTTATCTTTTCCCAGTTCAGTCAGTTTATTACCCGGAGATAAAAAACTTTCATCTATTAGTCTGTTTATAATACTGATGTTATTCTCGGAATTATCCTGGGAAAAAGAAATACCTCTTAGTATTAAAAAATAAAAAATACATAAGAGGTATTTTAATTTCATTTCTATCCGTAAATACCCCTGAGTTTCAGTACTCTCGATACTTTGTCTATTGCATAAATATAAGCACCAAGTCTGAAAGTTGTTTTATACTCAACGGCAGTATTGTAAACCGCATCAAAGGCTTCAGTCATCATTCTGTTCAGTCGGTTGTTTACATCATCCTCATCCCAGAAATATCCTATCCTGTCCTGTACCCATTCGAAATAAGAAACAATAACTCCTCCGGAATTTGCAAGTATGTCAGGAATTACCCTTATATCGTTCGCCGCAATAATATCATCAGCATCTGCCGATATAGGACCGTTTGCACCTTCGACTATGAGTTTTGCTTTTATTCTTCCGGCATTATGTGCAGTGATCTGATCTTCTTTTGCTGCAGGTACAAGAATGTCACAAGGTATTTCAAGCAACTCTTCATTTGTAACAGGTCTGCCGAAATTGCCTCCTTCAAGACTTCTGTTCTTGGTTACATATTCAATAGCTTTCTTTACATCAATACCGTTAGGATCATGGTATCCGCCTGATACATCGCTTATAGCTATGATCTTTACGCCTTTATCTGATAAAAGATCAGCACTTACTGATCCTACGTTTCCGAATCCCTGTATTACACCGGTGCAGGATGTCGGATCAATCTCAAGTGTTTTCAATGCTGCCATTGTTGCTATCATCACTCCTCTTCCTGTTGCTTCCCTTCTTCCCCTGGATCCGCCTATTACGATTGGCTTACCTGTAACAACACCGGTAACAGTTTCCTGTTTGTGCATGCTGTACGTATCCATTATCCACGCCATTATCTGTTCGTCTGTATTCATATCAGGTGCCGGCACATCAGAATTCGGTCCGAATATCTCAAGCATATTTGCAGTATATCTTCTTGTGATCTGTTCAAGCTCTCTCGGGGAAAGTTTTTTCGGGTCGCATTTTACAGCACCTTTTGCTCCTCCGAAAGGAATATTTGCAATTGCGCATTTCCATGTCATCCATGAAGCAAGAGCTTTAACTTCATCTATATCTACATCCGGTGCATATCTGATACCGCCTTTTGACGGTCCCAGAATCTTATCATGAATTACTCTGTATCCTTCAAATACTTCTAGCTTACCATTATCCATTGTTACGGGTATAGAAACTATAATTTGTTTTACAGGTTGTTTTAAATAATTATACAATCCTTCGTCTAGTCCATAAAGTTCGCACGCCTTATCGAATCTAATCATCATAGATTCATTAGGATTTGGCTCACCTCTTCTATATGGAGCAGGTTCTTTGTAGTCTTCTGGCATATATTTATGATTTAATAATTAGAGAAATATGTGATTTATACTGTAAAATTAACATAATGCATTTGCTTTATCAAGTTAGTATAAGGTATGTTTTATGCAGATATTACTTTCTTTCCCCGGTCGGTAAATTAAATTTATATTAGTACGGAAATTATCACCAAAAAATTGATTCCGGGCTTATTTTTTATTTTGTATTTTTGTTTTTGAATTTTCCCTCTGCGCGTGAAGCTATTTTAAAGAAGAAGTTATTTTATATGGAAGATTTTCAAACTCAATTTCTCTGATCTTTTCAGAAAGAATATTTATCACTAAAGGAAAAATTTTTGCCGGACCACAGTCAGGAAACCATTTTCTTCCTTCATTAACAATTATAAAAAGTCCGTCATCATTTCCTGCAGCGCAGAATTCTTTTTTATCTCCGCTGAAAAGAGGAGTTTTATATTCCCTGTTTATCTTTTCGAAAAATTTTTCCACATCACAGACAGGCAAGCCAACTTCACTTACAGATAAAAAACTCTTTCCGGTAAATTCTTCAGATGAACTGTTATTTAAATTGTGTCTTGCAATCAGCTCGACAATATTTCCTGATGGATCATAAAAATATATGGAGTGAGCATTCCAGCTCCGGAAGTCAAATACATCTTCACCGTTTAAACTTATCAGATTCAGTATCGCGCTTATCTTTCCCTTTGCCTCAGCGAGTTTGTTCTCCGGAATGTTAAATGCAAAATGATAAAATGGCTTTGTAAAATCTGCAGATAGTGAAAATGTAAGAATGGATTCCCCGCAGTTTACGGAAAAAGATCTGATATCATCTCTGATCATCTCAAGCTCCAATGTCTGGGAATAAAACTTTTTAAGTTCGTCCAGCTTATCTGTGAAAAGCTCTAATCCTTTAATAATCATTAGTGAATGGCAAAGTTTATTATTATTGTTAATTTTGCATTAAACATAATTCAATAATTTTAATTAATCAATATGAAGTGCATTCAGAAAGAGATTTTACTTAAAGAGAGATCACGGGGATTTCATCTGATTACAGATGAGATTGAAAACAATTTTTCTGAAATAAGAGAGTTCAGCTGCGGAACAGTAAACGTGTTCATTAAACATACTTCGGCTTCGCTTTCAATAAATGAGAATGCAGACCCTGATGTAAGAAAGGATCTGGAAACTCATTTTAATTTAATGGTCCCGGAAAATGCAGATCACTACAGACATACCGCTGAAGGTCCGGACGATATGACATCTCATATCAAATCATCTATACTCGGTTGCAGCCTTGTAATTCCCGTGACGAATGGCAGATTCAGTCTTGGAACATGGCAGGGGATCTATCTCTGTGAACACAGAAATTCAGGCGGAAGAAGAAAATTAGTTATAACAGTAACAGGTGATATCAGTAAACAGTAATATATATTGGAACGCAGTTAACGCCGATCCATAGAATATTTTCCCATAATTTAAACAAATTGTGAATTTCTATTATCTATTTACTTTAGAAAACAATATTGAAATAAATTGTTTTTTGAGATGAACAAAAAATCGGTTGTTTTCCGGTCAGCCGCGTTCATTTATTGATGTATGATGAGCAGGAGTTTGAAATTTTATTTATTCATTCTAATTGCTTTCTGAAATTTGTAAATTAATTCATGAAAAGTGTTTCATTGCATACTCTCGGATGTAAGCTGAACTACAGCGAAACCTCAACTATAGCCAAGGATTTTTCCTCAAAAGGATACAGACTTAAGGAATACGGAGAGCCTTCGGATATATTTGTCCTGAATACATGCTCAGTCACTGAGAATGCAGATAAGGAATGCAGGCAGATTGTAAGAAGCGTCATCAGAAGTAATCCCAGAACATATATTATCGTAACCGGATGTTATGCACAGCTTCAGCCACAGCAGATAGCCGGAATTGAAGGAGTTGATCTTGTACTTGGCATAAATGAAAAATTCAAACTGTTTGACTATATGGATAATTTCGAAAAAACCGAATTATCCTGTATTCATCATACTGATATCAATGAAGTAAAAGATTTCGACGAGGCATTCTCTGCTGATACTGATTCCCGTACAAGAGCTTTTTTAAAAATTCAGGACGGATGCAATTATAAATGCTCTTTCTGTACTATCCCGCTTGCAAGAGGAAAATCTAGGAGTCTGGCATTAAACAAAGTTATAGATAATGCGAAAAAAATAATTGACTCGGGTTATAAAGAAATTGTTCTGACCGGAGTGAATACAGGGGATTACAATTACGAATTTGGAATTACAAATTACGAATCTGAATTTTTAAAATTGAATACTCAAATATCTGACAGTATAAATTCCAAATCCGGTATTCCGAATTCCAAATTGATAGATGTATTATACGAACTCGATAAGCTTGACATAGAAAGGATCCGCATTAGTTCGATCGAACCGAATCTTCTCAATGATGAAATAATATCACTGGCAAAAACTTCCGGAAAGCTGTGTAATCATTTTCATATTCCTCTGCAAAGCGGTGATAATGATATCCTGAAACTTATGCGGAGAAGATATGACAGTGAATATTACAGAGAGTTGATCCTTAAAATAAATCAGGAAATAAAAGATGCAGGAATTGGAGTTGATGTAATAGTCGGATTTCCCGGTGAGACTGAAAAGCATTTTGAAAATACATATAATTTTCTCGAGTCTTTGCAGATCAGCTATCTCCACGTATTCAGCTATTCGGAAAGAAGCAATACAGATGCGGTTAATCTTTCCGGCAGGGTTGACGTAAGAGACCGGAAAAGAAGAAGCGAACTGTTAAGAAACCTTTCTGGTAAAAAACGTTTTGATTTTTATTCAAAATATACGGGAACAGTTCAGAAGGTTTTATTTGAAACACGGAAAAATAATGATACGATAGAAGGATTTACTGCTAATTATATTAAAGTGAAAACCAATTCAAATGCCGGTCTGGAAAACAAAATAGCAGAAGTAAAATTAGTTGAAACAGACGGTATAAAATCTGTGAAGTCCGAACTTATTGAAAAAAATTTCATATACGCTTAAATGAAAATATTTCTTATCCGCCATGCCGAAGCAATAGACAATGAAACAGATTCTGTCCGGACTGATGAATACAGGTACATTACTCCTTATGGAAGAAAGATCACAGGTAAGGTAATAAAGAACCTGAAAGATGAATTCAGTGACCTCGATAAGATATTTACAAGCCCGCTGATCAGGGCTGTGCAGACGGCAGAGATAGCAGCTTTGGAATTGAAATTCAGAAAGGATGTCGAACTTATAAATGAACTCAAAAATGAATATACAGTTGCCTCATTGCAGATGCTTCTTGATAAAAACTCCGGTCTTTCATCACTGGCTCTGGTAGGACACGAGCCGAAACTGAGTCTGCTTGTTAGTATTTTTTCAGATAAAAAGGATCTGCCGGAATTCGGAAAATCATCCGTTTGTCTGATTGAACGGGAACCGGACTCCGGAATCGGTAAATTTAAATGGTATTACGATTCTGATAAAATGGAGTTTAAATATTGAATCAGATATTCCGGCTTAATGAACTGAGCTTTACTTATTCGGATAAAAACGGGATAAAACAAACTGAAAATGATTTTGAGCTGAAAGATATTTCTTTTAATATAGACTGCGGTGACTTTGTTTCTGTAATCGGAAAGAACGGCTCCGGAAAATCAACGCTGGTAAAGCTTATTTCTAAAATCCTTAACGGATATTCCGGAAATATTTTTTTCAAAGGAAATGAGATCCGGTCAATTGAAAGAAAAGAATTTTCCAGAAATGTTTCTTACCTTCCTCAGACTGCTTCAGCATTCAATGAGGAACTGAAAGTATCTGAATTTCTGCTGCTTGGAAGGTATGCTCATAAGCAGTTTACTGATTTCAGATTTTCACAGGATGATCTGAGGATAGTTACAGAAAGTATGAGCGAAACTTCAGTCACTGATCTGTCCGGAAAATTTATTCACAAACTCTCCGGAGGAGAGAAGCAGAAAGTACTGATTACACTGGCTTTGGTTCAGCTTGATATCACAGACAGCCTTGAAGGCAAAGTGCTTATAATAGATGAGCCTATGACCTATCTGGATGTAAATTATCAGTTTGAGATATTCAGCATTCTGAAAAGACTGAGAGAAAAGAAACTTACAGTCATTATTGTAATTCACGATCTAAATCTTGCGCTGAGATTTTCAAACAGGACAATATTGATGAACAAGGGAAAATTGATAAAGTATGATCTTACAGGCGAAGTGATAACAGAGGAAATCCTGAAAGAGCATTTTCTCATTGACTCAAAGATCTTAAATTTTGAAAAGAATTTTTTCATAAATTATTTACCTAATTGAAATACATTTAAAGAATGAGATACAATAAAATTCAGATCGAAGATATTGGCAGGACAAAAAAAGTCACGCTGAACAGACCCGAGAAGAGAAACTCCCTTGACGAGGAAATGATAAGTGAGCTGACTGAAGTATTTAAAAAATTCTCAGCCGATCCGGATACCTGTTCGATAATATTGACAGGAGCGGGAGGAAATTTCTGTTCAGGATTATTTCTTGATTATCTGCAGAAGATTTCCGAGTATGACATCCTTCAGAACAAAATGGATTCGCAAAGATTCAGGGATCTTCTTCTCACGATTTATAACTGCCGTAAACCGGTCATTGCAATGGTTGACGGTTATGCACTTGCAGGCGGATGCGGAATAGCAAGCGCCTGTGATTTTATAGTTTCTTCCGATACAGCTCAGTTCGGATATACTGAAGTGAAGATCGGATTTATACCTGCCATCGTAATGGTATTTTTATTAAAGAGGGTAAGTGAAACTCACGCAAAAGACCTGCTGCTGACATCAAAATTTATTACAGGTGATGAAGCGTTCAGGATCGGATTTTCAAACTATGTTACTTCTCAGAGTGATCTTGAAATTTTCACACTGAAGCTCTGTGAAGATTTGAACAAGCTGCCTTTGAGCTCCATTTCACTGACAAAGGAAATGTTTAAAAATGTATCTTCCATGAGCTTTGAAACCGCTCTGGATTATGCAGTGGATATGAATGCAATTACAAGGATGACCGAAGAATGCAGACACGGTGTCATGAACTTTTTGAAAAAAAGCAGAAAGTGAAATAATTTCAAGTATGAATAGATTAGCTGATGAATATTTACCAGGAGTCAAAAAAGAAATGGATAATTTTTTTAGAAATGCTTCCAAAGTCAATCAAATAAATTCAAATTAATTTTAACAGATAAATTATTATGTCAGAAAAAAAATATAAAGAGATACAGTATCTCGACCGGAATGAATCGCAGTACGGACCTACACCAAAATGCTATGATTATCTTAAAAAAGTTGGAATAGAAGATCTGGCCTGGTATTCAAGGGATTTTGCAAGAGGTGTTAAGTCGAAGCTCTCGGAAAGAATTGCAAAAGATTTCGGATTCAAGGAAAGTCAGATAATTATTTCCTATGGCAGTGAAGACATTTTAAAACAGCTTATACACAGATATGTTTCACGCGGGGAAAAGATACTGATACCAAGAGAAGCCTGGTGGTATTATAAGAAAGTTGCCTATGAAGTCGGAGGGTTTAATGTCGAGTATCCTATGGTCAAAGGTGAAATTGAAGGAGTACCGTCGTTTCTTTATGATACTGAAAAAATGACAGAGATATATGACAGGGAAAGACCGCGCGTTGTAGTGATAGCTTCCCCGAATAACCCCACAGGAAATAAGATCACGAGCGAACAGCTGTATAAATTTTTAGATGTCTGCAGAGGCGCGATTGTAATGATAGATGAAGCTTACTGGGGATTCGGATCAACCGACAATTCCTATGTAAAGCCTTACATTGATGAATTTCCCAATCTGATAATCTGCAGAACTTTCTCCAAATATTTTGCTCTTGCAGGGACAAGAATAGCTTTCAGCTTTGCAGGAAATAATCTCGAAGAACTTAAAGGATACACTACAAGATACCTCGGTTATAATCTTATCTCTGAAGGACTTGCTCTGATAGCTCTTGATGACATGGAATACTATCAGAAGGTTACAAAGATGATGCAGGAAGACAAGGATTATTTTTATGAAGAATTCAACAAGCTTGAAGGATTTACTGCATATAAGTCTTATGCTAATTTTATGCTTGTTGATATGCCTAAAGATATCAGGAAGGATCTCGATAAATTTCTGAAAGAAAGAAATCTTCTGATCAAATTTCTGGATGAAGAAGCATTTAAGACAGAGACAAGAATAACTCTCGGAACGAAAGAGCAGAATAAATATCTTATAGAATCAATAAAAGAATTTTTAAAGAAAAAATAATTAAAGTTGTCAAAAGAGATCAGCCAAAAAAATCAGAATTCAAACAAGTCGTCTGATGTTACAAAATATATTTTATTAACCGTAATAATTATAATTGCGGGATATTTTGTTTATACTAATTTTTTCGTAAAAGAGGAAATAGTTAACCATAATGTTGTCGTAGATCCAAGAGAAAGAATCAAGAATATCCCTGAGCCGCAGTTTAAAAAAGAAGGCGAACTTGAGTTTGTCGGAAAAAACAACAAAGAGCTTATAAGGAAAATAGATATAGAGATAGCTGAAAATGACGATGAGAGAATGCAGGGGCTTATGTACAGAAGATCAATGGATGATCTGAAAGGAATGTTGTTTGTTTTCCAGCGCGAGGAACCGCAGTCTTTCTGGATGAAAAATACCGTGATCCCGCTTGATATTATTTATGTCAATTCGAAATTTGAGATTGTAAAGATCTTCAAAAATACAGTACCCTTTTCGGAAAAATCTCTTCCTTCCGAAAAGCCTGCGACCTATGTAGTGGAGGTAACCGGCGGATATACTGATAAATACGGGATCAAAGAAGGTGATCAGATCAGTTTTGTAAAGAAGTAGAAGTCATATAAATCTTTCTGTCTTAATACTTTCTTCACTGACGTTTTTATTTATTAGCAAATCCTTTATTGAATCTACCATTAATGGCGGACCGATGATAAAGTATTTTTTATTTTCAAAATCCTTTAAATGCTTTTTCAGTCTTTCGGAATCAATCCTTCCTGCTTCAAATTCAAATTCCGCATTCACTTCTGCTTCTTCAAGGAACGGAATAAATCTGAAATTATCATTTTCAGCTGACCACTCGATCAGCTCGCTCATGAAAGCTGCCTGAGGAAGAGACCTGTTTGAATAAAAAAGGGTGATCCTGTTTCTCAGATCGTTTTCAGTGGCAAACTCAACAATACTTCTGACGGGAGTTATTCCGATACCACCTGCAATGAAAATATTCTCAACAGTTTCATCACTGTGTAAAAAAATATCGCCTTCAGGTTCACTTACCTGTAACTCCGAACCCGGAGTGAGTGAAAGCAGGTTTTCAATAAATACTGACTGGTTTTTTCGGGCAGCTACCATTAAAGAATTTATATGATCCGGTGAATTTGCAAAAGACATAGGTCTTGTATATCCGTTTTCATCATGGTGAACAGGATCCATTATAGTGAAATATGCATATTGACCGGCTTTAAAATCATATTCGGAATCATAAAGATTAAAAGTGAAGGCAAAGGTATTCTTGCAGATTTCCTTTCTCCCGGTAAAAAATATTTTTGTGTCTTTCAATTTTCAGATAAATAAAAAAACCTTCTTTTTAAGGAAGGTTATAATGCAGAGAGAGAGGGATTCGAACCCCCGGTGACCAAAGGCCACAACGGTTTTCAAGACCGCCGCATTCAACCACTCTGCCATCTCTCTGTTTAATTGCAAATTACGAATTACTAATTACAAATTAAAGATTTAAATTTTATACAAACCCAGTTTATAAATGATATATCAAAAATCGAAAATCGTAAACCCAATATCCCTGACCTTTTCACCAAACTCGCCGATCCTGAACTCCCCGATCCTTGTTCTTCTCAATTTCTTCAGGTATCCTCCGACTCCGAGTTTTTCACCAAAATCATTTGCAATGCTCCTGATATATGTTCCTTTGCTGCTTGAGATCCTGAAAAATAATTCGGTCGGACTTATTCTTTTTATATCGAATTCCGTAACAATGATTTTTCGGGTTGCTCTTTCTATTTCTCTTCCTTTCCGTGCCATTTTATAAAGAGGTTTTCCTTTATGTTTCACAGCGGAATACATAGGCGGAAGCTGATCTGATTCCCCGAGAAAACTCTTTCTGACATTATCTAACTGCTCCTCGGTAACTTCAAAATTCTCAAGTATGTTTTCTTCATCACTTTCAGTATCAAAACTCTTTGTAGTCGCACCGATCCTTATAATACCTTCATACTCTTTATCATAATCTATGAATTCGTTGATCTTTTTAGTCATCTTATCCGAACATAGTATAAGTAACCCTGTTGCCTTCGGATCAAGAGTACCCGAATGACCTACCTTCTTCAGATTCAGATCTTTTTTGAATATCCTTACAATGTCTGCACTGGTAAAATCCAGCGGCTTGTCTACTAAATATATCTTACCGGGAGATTTTTCTTCTGCTCTGCTCTGTGTGTTCGAATTGTTCAGGAAGTCAGTTATTTTAGAAAATCTTTTGAGGTGTATAATAAAATGTTTGGAGCTGAAGTATTATATTTCAACTTTCAACTTTCAACTTTTAATTTCATCTTTATTTATTTCATTTATCAGTCTCTGCATTTTATCCGCATATTCAGCCGTATCATCATAATAAAAATTCAGATCCGGCATGTATTTAAGTATGATATGTTTTGCAAGAATGTACCTGATGTGTTTCTTTTTTGCATTTATTTTTTCAAGACATTTTTCAACCGGTTCTTTATTACCCAGAAATGTAAGGTAAACCTTCGCCAGCTTAAGATCAGGTGATATGATTACTTTGGATATAGTTACCAGTCCCAGTCCGCCGATTTCAGACAGATCCTTTGACATTGCTGTGTTGAGCTTGTGCTTTATCTCTTCAGCTACTTTTTCGGTTCTAATAGACATTAATTAAAATCCTTATTGAGTTTGCAGTTTACGTTTTGTTTCCACTATCTTATATCCTTCAATAATATCGCCTACTTTCACATCATTAAAATTTTCGAGTCCAATTCCGCATTCATATCCTGATTCAACTTCCCTTACGTCATCCTTTATTCTCTTAAGTGAAGAAATTCCACCGTCAAATATTACAAAGCCGTCTCTTAATAATCTCACCTTATTGTTTCTGGTGATTTTTCCGTCAAGTACATAACATCCGGCTATCAGACCGATTTTAGGAACTTTGAATGTCTGCCTTACTTCAATTGTTGCAGTCACCTCTTCCGATATATCCGGCGCAAGCATTCCTTCTAACGCATGCTTGACCTCGTCTATCAGATTGTAAATAATATTGTACAGTCTTACATCTATGTTATTTTTTTCTGCAAGCTTTCTGGCATTAAGATTCGGTCTTACATTAAATCCTATGACAATTGCTCCGGAGGCTTCCGCTAAAAGAATGTCAGATTCGCTAATAGAACCGACCGCTTTATGAATTACCAGAACTTTCGTTTCTCCTGTTGTTAATTTGTGCAGTGAATCTGCAAGTGCTTCAGCCGAACCATCTGTATCTGCTTTAAGTATGATCTTAAGCTCGACCTGCTTGCCTTCCTGTATCTGTTTTGAAATGTCATCTAATGTTACAAACTTAACCTGTCTGAAGTCCTGCTCGCGTTTAAGCTGCTGTCTCTTCAGAGAAATTGCTTTTGTATCTTTTTCCGATTCCAGCACAACAAATGTATCACCTGCCTGAGGCACTCCGTCAAATCCAAGAACTACTACAGGTGTGGAAGGAAGAGCTTCCTCGATCTTTCGTTCTCTTTCATCAAACATGGCTTTTACTTTTCCGCTGTAAATCCCTGAAACAAAAGAATCCCCGACCTTTAAAGTACCTTTTTGAACCAGGACTGTTGCGATCGGACCTTTACCTTTATCAAGCTTTGCTTCAAGCACAACTCCTCTCGCTTCTTTATGCGGATCAGCTTTGAGATCTAGTAATTCAGCTTCTACAAGTATCTTCTCAAGAAGCTGCTCTATGTTCTTTCCCTGCTTAGCTGAAATTTCTACTGACTGATATTTACCGCCCCATTCCTCAACCAAAATATCTTTTTCAGATAACTGCTGTTTTATTCTTTCCGGATTGGATTCTGGTTTATCTACTTTATTGATCGCTATTACAATCGGCACATTAGCCGCCCTGGCGTGATTTATAGCTTCAACAGTCTGAGGCATTACGCTGTCATCTGCTGCAACTACAAGCACAACAATATCAGCCGCCTGTCCGCCTCTTGCTCTCATTGCCGTAAAGGCTTCGTGTCCGGGTGTGTCAAGAAATGTTATTTGCTTTCCTGAATCAAGTTTTACTTTGTATGCTCCGATATGCTGAGTAATGCCGCCGGCTTCACCTGCAACTACATTTGCCTTTCTTAAATAATCAAGTAATGAAGTCTTTCCATGATCAACGTGTCCCATTACAGTTACGACCGGTGCTCTCTCTTTAAGATCTTCTGCATTGTCCGGTTTTTCTTCAAGTATGTCTTCTTCATATTCTTTCTGAAATTCTACCTGATATCCGAAGTCACCGCATATAAGTTCTATTATATCTTTTTCTAGTCTCTGATTTATTGAGATCATTATACCCAGCTTAAAACAGGTTTTAATAATTTCGTTAGCATCAACTCCCATAATGTTCGCAAGTTCAGAAGTGGATAAGAATTCATTTACTTTCAGTATATGTTTATTGGCTTCTTTTAATTCCTGTATCTTTTTCTCTTCTTCAATTCTTTCTTTCTTCTTTCTTTTTCTTGCAAGACTTCTTGCAGATGAACCTGAGTCATCATCTATTTTAGCAAATGTATCCCTGATCGCTTCATCAATTTCCTTCTGAGTAGCATCCTTTGCTCTGTGTCCTTTTTCAAGCTTGACCCTGCGTCTTCTTTCCTGTTCGGTTTCAGGTCTCTTTTTTTCTTTATCTTTCTTATCCTTAAATCTTCTGTCATCAGTTGGACGTACGGGAAGCTTAGCCCTTGTAAAAGTTTTGTCTGCATCACCTGCCGGTTTCACCCCGTCTGCAGGCGGTTTAGGCTTTCTTTTATCTCCTTTAATATCAGTAATTGATATTTTTTCATACGTTCCTTTACCTTTACCTTTGTCAAATCTTGGTTTAGACGGATCATAAGGCGGTCTGGGCTTTGATGGGTCATACGGTGGTCTTGGCTTAGAAGAATCATATGGCGTTCGGGACTTTGACGGGTCATACGGTGGTCTTGGTTTAGAAGAATCATGGGCTGGTCTGGGCTTGGAACCTTCATAAGGCTTCCTGACTTCCCTCTGTGCTCCTGAAACTGAAGGTTTATTTTCCGCACCCGGTTCTTTTTTAACGAATTCAGCTTTTACTCCTGCCTGATCTTCTTTCTTAACGGTTCTCTTAGATCCTAACGTCGCTTCCTTTTTCTTTGTATTGTTAACTTCATCTTCTTTTCTGCTTTTGGTCTTTAACTTCTCATCAGCACTTTTCAGCGCAGCTTTTTTTTCCTTCTCCTTATTTTTCTCATCCTTCAGATTCTTTTCTCTTTCCTTATAGGCTTTCTCTTCCTGTAACTTTTTCTCTTCTTCCTTGCGCTTGTTCTCTTCTTCTATGAATTTCTTTAATCTGATCTCATCTTCAATTTTCTGCTTTTTCTCTTCTTCCATTCTCATCTGTTCCTGTGCATCAGAAAACTCCACATGATATGTCTTTGCAAATTCAACCGATTTCTTTAATCTCTTGTCCTCTTTTTCCAGATCTTTTTTAAAATGACCGTATACTTTATCTACAATATCCATCTCAAGAGTTGTATTGATAGTTGCTTCGACACCTATAGATTTTAGGAAATTAAAGAGATCATCCTTGGAGATATTAATATCTTTTACTATTCCGATCACTTTCTGTTTCCTGGCGTTTATTCCTGTTCCCTGCATTCGATTTTTTAATTTCTGAAATTTGCTTTGTAAATATTACTTGTTTTTTAAATATTATTCATCTTCAGATTTATTTCCATCAGCATTTACAACTTCTTCCGCCGATTCATCCGTTTCTTCAATGTCATTCTCATCAGTCTCTTCATCCTTTTCTTCTGCTTCCCTTACTACATCAATCTGGAATCCGGTCAACTTAGAGGCAAGCTTTATATTCTGACCGCTTTTACCGATTATTAGACTTATCTGATCCTCATCTGCATAGATCTTTGCGATCTTATTCTGATTGTCAAGATAAATGTCATTCAGCTTCGCGGGAGATAATGCTCTTGAAATATATAAAGCCGGATCTTCTGTAAAGTTGATCACATCAATATTCTCATTGCTTAATTCTCTTACAATTGAATGGATACGGATACCTTTCATTCCTACGCAGGCTCCGACAGCATCGATCCTGTCATCGTTAGATGTAACAGCAATCTTTGCTCTTTCTCCCGGCTCTCTTGCAATTCCTCTTATGTCAATAATACCGTCGTAAATTTCCGGTATTTCAAGTTCAAATAACTTATACAGAAACTGTTCATCTGCTCGCGAAACAATAATAAGCGGCGGTCCCGACTGTCTTTTCTCAATGCTTTTTACAATAGCTCTTGTAGTGTCGCCTTTCTTGTATCTTTCTTTAGGGATCTGTTCGCCCTTTGGGAAGATCACTTCATTTCCGTTATGGATCAGCAGAATGGATGTGGGCTTTATCTGATAAATTTCCCCGACTATAATTTCGCCGACCTGATCTTTATATGTATTATAAGTTATCTCTTTTTCAATTTCACGGATCTTCTGATTCAGATTCTGCTTCAGGTTGATAACCATTCTTCTGCCGAATTCCTCGGTCGGAATTTCTTCCACATAATCATCTCCGATCTGAAATTCCTCTCCGGATTTTTCCTTTGCACACTCTACATCAATTTCAAGGTTAGGATCTTTTACTTCTTCTACTACAACCTTATACAAAAAAATCTCTATATCGCCTTTTTCCATATTTACCACAATTTCAAAATTCGATTCGAGTCCGTATTTCTTCTCCATCATCTTTTTAAAGGAATCCTTTATGACACTCGAAAGAATATCCCTGTCGATATTCTTTTCCTTAGCCATCATCGAGAATGCATCTACTATTTCTGATTTCATTTTATTTCTTAAATTAATTTATTTTTTTGAAAAACTGATTTTTACTTTAAATTCTTTTATGTCTCTGAAATTAATTTCTCTTTCGGTAAAACTGTTCTTCTTTCCTTTTTCCTTTACAGCGATCTCAAGTGTGATCCTGCCTTCTCCTTCTTCAGAAATACCGGTCAATTTGCCTTCTGCTTTTTCACCGTCATTCAGCTCTAATTCCAGAATTCTTCCTGTATGCTTGTGCAGCTGCCAGAGAAACTTCAGAGGCCGTTCAGCGCCGGGTGATGAAACTACCAGATTTGAAACATCATTAAGAACAAGTTTCTCATCTATAAGTCCGCTCAGGTCTTTATTTATCTTGGTGATCTCATCGATGTTAATTCCGTTCTTATTATCCACGAAAATTTCAAGCACCTTTGTGCCTTTTTCACCTCTGAATACAAATTCTATTATTTTGTATTCAGATTCAGTGAAATACTCTTCAATAAGTTGTCTTAACTCGTTTTCTTTTTCCATAAAAAAAAAGTGGGTCTCCCAACCCACCACATTATAATCATTAAAATCTATGTAATTTACTCTTTTTCAATCAGAAATTCAAGGGATTGTAATGAAGAAATTGAATCAGAGTGAAGTTGATAAATTCTCGCGGGTCATATTTCAAATTTCATCTTAAGTATTTCATTTACCATCGCATGAGCTTCTTTTGTCTCCCGGAAAGTTTTATTTGTCTTCCGGTGAGTTTTGTTTAATTTATGACAGGCTTCTGAAGTGTGTAATTTGTTTACGTGCAGAATTCACTGTTGAGCTGTTTATAGAGTAATAATACAATTTTCTGATTAACTTTTTACGACTTCACTTATTACTATTCATCCCGTATCTACAAACTCAACAAACTCAACAAACTCTATGAACTCAACAAACTCAACAAACTCTACAAACTCTACAAACTCTACAAACTCAACAAACTCTACAAACTCTACAAACTCTACAAACTTTACGAACTCTACGAACTTTACGAACTCTACGAACTCAACGAACTCTACGAACTCAACGAACTCAACGAACTCAACGAACTCTACGAACTCAACGAACTCAACGAACTCTACGAACTCTACGAACTCTTGCACTTCTCCATATTCAATAAAATCCATTTTTTCTA
>DAIPYG010000006.1:37075-75661 GCA_036782875.1 Bacteroidota bacterium
ACGAACTCTACGAACTCTTGCACTTCTCCATATTCAATAAAATCCATTTTTTCTATATTACAATTAATTTTAAATTACCATTGCCTGATAAACTTATACCGCTTAAAAGAAAGTTCTATATGAATGATGCGATCACTGTTGCCGTTGAACTTCTTGGTAAAATTATTGTAAGGAAGATACGGAACAGGATTTTAACTGCAAAGATCGTTGAAACGGAAGCTTATCTCGGAGATCTGGATCCTGGTAGTCACGCATTCAGAGGAATTACTGAAAGAAATAAAGTAATGTTCGGTACAGGCGGACTTGTATATATATATTTTATTTACGGAAATTATTTTTGCTTCAATGTTGTCTGCGGGGAGAAAGGAACCGCAAATGCCGTTCTGATCAGAGCTGCAGAACCGCTTGAAGGCATACATCAAATGGAATTTTACAGAGGAAAGATCAAAAATAAATTCGAACTCACCAACGGTCCGGCGAAACTCTGCCTGGCTATGAATATTGATAAAAAACTATATGGAAACGATCTGACAGATGACAAACATATCTTCATTTCAGAACTAAACAAGAAACAAAATTTTGATATCTTAACGTCCAAGAGAATTGGTCTGAATAAAGGCGCTGAATTTCCGTACAGATTTTTTATTAAAGGTAATCCTTTTGTGACTAAACATAAATTTACAGTTAACTGTTAAGCAGTTAGCAGTTAAACAGTTAAGTGGTTAACAGTTAGTAAATCAACTTTCAACTAATAAAAATGAAAATCAAATTCTGCGGAGCAGACAGGACTGTCACAGGCTCGCAACACTTACTTGAGATCAACAGTAAAAAAATACTTCTTGACTGCGGGCTTTATCAGGGCAAAAGAGAAGAAGCTTACGACATTAACAGGAGTTTTCTATTTGATCCGAAAGAACTTCACTGTGTCGTCCTTTCACATGCTCATATTGACCATTCCGGAAATCTGCCTTCGCTTTATGCTAAGGGATTTAACGGAGATATTTACAGCACAACTGCTACACGCGATCTGTGTTCCATTATGCTTCTTGACAGCGCTCACATTCAGGAAAAAGATACAGAGTACGTGAATAAAAAAAGACTGAGACAGAATCTGGCTCCGTTCAAGCCTCTGTATAAAACGGAGGATGCAAAGAGAGTTCTGGGTAATTTCAAGACTGTTTCATACAGAAAAAAATTCTGCATAGACGGTCTTAATGAATGTGTTTCGGTTGAGTACTTCGATGCAGGACATATACTCGGCTCGGCAATGATGGTTTTAACTATAGATGAAAAAGGCAGAAAAATAAAATTTGCTTTCTCCGGTGATATCGGAAGACCGGGTCTTCCTATTTTAAAAGATCCTGAATTCATAGGTAATGTTGATTTTTTTATTTCCGAATCCACATACGGAGGAAGGAATCACGACAAGTCGAACATGATGGATGATCAGCTTGCTGCGGTCGTGAAAGAAGCGCTTTCCCGCGGAGGCAAGATCATAATTCCTGCTTTCAGCGTCGGACGTACTCAGGAAATAATTTACTCTCTTTCAAAACTTTTCGATAAAGACATTATTCCAAGAATTCCTGTATTCATTGACAGTCCGCTTTCCACTAAAGCCACTGACATTTTCAAGCTTCACCCTGAATGTTATGACAAGGAATTTTCCGATATGATTCTCAACGGCAAAGAAGTATTTGAACTTCCTAACCTGAGATATATACAGGATGTTGAAGATTCGAAAAACCTGAACTTCTTTAATGAAAGCTGTATAATAATTTCCGCTTCAGGAATGGCTGAGTCAGGCAGAATTCTGCACCATTTAAAGAATAATATAGAAGATCCCAAGTCAACTGTCTTAATAGTCGGATTCATGGCAGATCATACTCTCGGCAGAAGACTTATAGAAGCCCGCGATAAGGAAAACGCAGTCGTGAGAATTTTCGGAGATGAATATTATGTTCATTCAAAGATAGTCGTGCTGAATTCTTTTTCCGCTCATGCCGACAGAGATGAGCTCCTTACATACTTCGATCAGTTCGACAGAAATCAGATGCAGAAAATATTTCTCGTTCACGGCGAGATAGATCAGCAGGAAGCATTTAAAAACGGATTGAGGAGCCAGAATTTTAAAGACATTGAGATTCCTGAGAAGGGACAGGAGTTCGAGGTGTAGGGAAAAAATTATAATTTAGATTATTATTTTTGTAATTTATTTCAGAAAATTTAATTATGAAACATAAAATTATAAATATAGACCCTGATATCTTGGATGGAACACCTGTCTTTTATGGAACCAGGGTACCCATTGAAACTTTATTTATACATTTACAAAAAGGAATTCCACTTGACGAATATTTAGACGATTTTCCCACAGTAAAAAAAGTTCAGGCATTGAAAATTCTCGGCATGGCAGAGATTAAATTATGGTTGAGGTTATATAGTCAAAAATATTTTACTTAAATAAAATACTGCATTTTTTACAAAAAAATATCAAAAATAATTTCCTGATTTCCAGTAACACTAACTTATATTTAAGTTAATTTTATTCCAAACTGAAAAATCAATAATTTTAAAATACGATAGTTAACTACTTCTATTACTCTTAGAAAAACTCAACTATCAAATTTCCAAATAGCTTTCCTGAAATGCCGTTATAGTTATTAAGTCTCCATGCAAAATCCAGTCTGAATATATCAAGTATTCTGCTGATGCCGAATCCCGCTTCCATATATACGCCGTCAGTGATGGAAAATGTTTTTGTTGCGGACAATTCAAGGTTAGAGCTGCTGATGAAATTCCTTCCCATACTGAATAGTCCGATCAGGTTAAAATTCTTCAAGACAGGAATATTCCCCCAGACCAGTTTACCGAAATTATTTTCAAAGTTTAAATAAAAAATCTGATCTCCCAGAAACTCCTGATATTTCATTGCAGTAAAGCCCAGAGGCGCATCAAGCGTACCTGTATTCGATCTGAAATATAAAAGTGACTGATAAGGAAGCTGACCCTGTGCATATTCAAATCCCAGGCGGTACCGGAAATTAAGGATGGTGTTTATGTAAGTGTCGCCTAATAAAATGATGGAATATTTTTTAAATTCATAAGTGCTGTTCAGATCTTTTCCTGAATAGTTAACCCCGAGATTTAACTGCGGATAATTAGTTTCTTTAAATCTGGAAATATCACCGTCTCCCCAGTCTATCGCCCTGAATTTGTTAGGATTAATTCTGAAATTTATCCCGACTATTCTCTGGAAAGCATCATTGATAGGAGTATTTTCTATGTACTGCTCATCTTTTTTTAAAATACTGTAATTGGTGTTCTTGGTAGCGGATCTTTGCTTTTCCTGATTATACAGAATTCCCACTCCGAGCTGAGGAATAATATTGTAATTAACAGCTAAGTTATATCCGTTAGCATAATAATAATCAAGATTATCCTTTTTAAAGAACAATGCTTTAAGTGTATTGTAGAAAATTGATAACCCGGTGTAATTTATATAAGACAGGGGCTGAAGTTTATCATAAACTCCGGCGTTGAATGTAAGACGCTTATCATTAAGGAATCTCTGCACATAAGTAACAATATATTTCGATTTTTTATCTGAGAATCCGTAACCGAAATATCCGTCAGCATTTATTCTGTTGAACTTGCTTCTGTATCCCAGATTGAATGAAAGAGTATTTCCTCCTACTCTGTTAAAATGGTAATAATTAAGCGGCTGTGAATAAATATATTTTCCGTAATTTAAGGATGTAATGCCGAAGCTTATTTCTTTTTCCTTTTTCCTGTCTTCTATTTCAATTTTTTTGTAAGCGTAATTCTCCTCAGTCGTGGGTTTTAATAAACGGTTCTTTGCCCAGTAAGAAGAATCCTTTTTTGAATCAGGTAATACTTTCACCACATAATCATCAAATATCCCTTTCGGAGCTTTTTTATTAAGCTGATAATCTGAAACAATTGTAAATACATCTGCTTCAAATTTTATCAGACCGACAAAAGATCCCGTTGCAAAAATATGAACATCTGTCGGCATCCAGAATAATAGATTCCTGTTTTTTTTATCTCTGTATGCATTGAACTTCTGATTGAAAGTTACTTTGTCAATGCCGAGAGGTTTTGCTGCATCGTTGGTGGTAAGATCAACTTTCATCAGCGCAAACAGGCTGTCAGCAATATATATATTTCCATAAAGCAAAGGTCTTGTATTGGCTGTATTTATAACTTCTATTTTAAAGATCCTTGTTGAATCCATTGAAGTCGTTCCCACAAGCTTATATTCATAATTATCAAATGCATTATCCGATAGCGGCGTTGGAATTTTAAATTCACCGAAGTCAATCTTCTCATCATAGAAGTTCACGATAAGAGGAAGCGCAAATCCCCGTGCAATATTTGCTGTTTCCTTTTTTGCTATTACTATCTGCTTTTCAAGATCCGGCTTTTTGAAATAGCCCTTTGTTTCAGACTCGAGTATTCCGAATATTCCCATTTCTTTTTTTCCCGAGGAATCTACCGGTATGTCTTTCTTCGGAATTTCACTTCTGTTGGAACGAATGACGAATTTTGAGTAAGCATCATATTCATACTCATTAAGATTTTTTTTAAATTCTTTTTTGTATCTGATAGCTTTCCTTATAATTTCATATGCAGGATCTTCGCCATAAACTTCAATGGATTCGGTCATTATTTCGGTCGGAGTAAGAAAAATATCCCTTGTGATATTCTTGTCTTCAATATAAAAATTCACGGATTCTGTTTTATATCCGATGTAAGAAAATCTAAGCTCGCACGCTCCTTTCTTCAGTCTGATAAAATATTTTCCGTCCTGATCTGCTGTAGTTCCGTAAGTGGTATCTGCAACTTTCACTGTTACGTATTCCAGTGATTTCCCGGTTTTAGAATCGGAAATTGTTCCGCTTACTTCATAGTCCTGTGCAAAGCAGGTTTTTAATGAAAAAAATCCTGCAAGAAAAATTAAGATTAATAATTGTTTCATTTAATATTTATATCAGAAGAGTTTAGGTTTGTGATTAAAATTTTACAGATCAATTGTCCGACGGTTTAGATAAAAGCTCTGCATCAATCATTTTGTTAAAGACATATTCTTTAAAAAGTATTGTCAGTTCCATCTGTGATTTCTGAATCATTTTAAAGGGTCTGTAGATGCCGCTTACATCCCTGTAATCATAGAGTTCAATGCTGGTATCATTAGGTTTTAGAATATTAGTAAGATAAAAACTTTCCTGATCATAATAATTTGTTCTTAAGAGTTTCCCGTCTTTTGTCAACTCCAGTTTGTAATATGGTTTCCCGTTTATCGTGTCGCTTCCTTTTAAATCAAATTCAAATCCATTTTTTTTGTAATTCAAAACGAAGCCAATATCTGATGTTATAAAATCAAGCTGCTTGTTCAAAAGCTCTTCTCCTTCAAAATCCTTCAGCCCGTTCATCTGATATTCCCAGCCATAAGAGGCTGTAACTACAGATTTCATTAACAGCATATTGCTTCCGTGAGCAGCTCCTTCGGCTTTTATGAAGCTCATTGTGTCATTTCTGAAAGTCATAAATCCTATCTCCATTCCCTGGATATTCAAATCACCTGTAATAGTTTCGGATTTTATTTTTTCGATCTTATCTTTTCCGCCAATTGCAGAGATGTAATTATTTATCACATCCTGTGCGTTCTTTACTTCTCTAAAATTTAATTGTGAAAAAGAGTTTTGTACATTCACACACAGAAATATTATTATAATAATTTTTTTCATAATTATAATGTAGATTTTACTTTGATATTTAACCTTACCCAGATCTCCCCTTAAAGGAAGAGCTTAGTGTAATCTGAATTTAAATCACTTCTTTTTTTTAAAGTATTATCCTCAGTGATGAGATATTACAACTATTTTCTTTTCTTCGATCCCATAACCCCGTTCGAAGTCAAAGTTAATAACTTCAACTTTAAAATTATATCTCAATTTCTTTAACTCAGACAATTCTGTTTCAATGTCACCGCCTTTAATACAAATCATAGTTCCACTGTCATTTAGAAAAACGTTACCCCATTCATAAAGATTATCAAGACCTGCAACTGCCTTCGAAATCACGCAGTCAAATTTATTTATGTATCGGGATTCTTTAGAAACTATCTCAGCTCTGCCGCAAACAGCTTCAGTATTTATTAATTCGAGCCTGACTATTAAGTCATTTAGTACACTGACCTTTTTTTGTATGGAATCAACAAGTAATAGATTCAGATCCGGATAAAGTATCTTAAGAGGTATTCCCGGAAATCCGCCGCCGGTGCCGATGTCTGCAAGGCTTTTAATATTATCAAAATTGTATTTTGTAAGAAAGAAAATTGAGTTAAGTATGTGATCCTCTATAGAATCTGTTTTGCGCGAGACTAGATTTATTTTCTTATTCCATTCCAGAATAAGTTCTTCATATTTCATGAAATCACCGAGATAGTTATCCGGGTTCAGTCGTAGTTCTTCTGAAAGAAAATTTTTGAGTTTATTCATTTTGCTAAAATTAAAAAATAGAATTGTGAATTTGTAATCAGAAATAATTCTGAACTGATGATTGGGAGGGTCTTTTCCGAAAGAATTAAAAGCGGATCATACCTACACCGCAAGTTAAGATGCAGGGAGATCAATAGAATTCAGGGATCACACAACCGGATCCATCCGGATATACAGATATACAATTGTTAAGGTGTAAAAAAACAGGAGTTATTAATTGCGGGTAAGAAAACTGAATAAAAATCAATTTCTATGTTGAGAATATTACAGGCTCGATTTATTTTTCATAATACGCAATGCTCGAACCAACCCACGTCTTGTCTTTATTGAAATCAACTCCCATCATATCCCCTTTGCTTAATCTCACAAGATTATTTATCAGCCTCGGCTTATCATCCCAGACAAAAAGCAGCCGGATCTCAGCTTTAGCCGGTAAGTCAAAGGTCTTTATGCAGGGTTCGTAATGAACTTTCTTCTGAAGTATGTATTTGGATTTGTCTTCTATGGATTCGAGTAGTTCTTTTTTTACATCAAACACAACACCGACACCTGCAAAAGAGAATAAAGGTTTCAAGACATAATTTTCCAGATCAGACGGATACTCTTTTATATCACTCAGAAATTCCGTAGCTGGAACATATTTACTTTTAATAAACGGCATTGAATACTTGCTGATCTTGAAGAACCAGTTCGGGTGCGCTATCCATTTTACATCAAGCTCTTCGGTGAATCTGAAAGTATATTTCAAATCTTTTCTTTTGGAAAGTTCATCATAAATTACTCTGTTATATATTCTGTCAATCTGTGTCTTCTTTCCGTTATTATCATAGAAAAGTTTTTTGCCTTCATTGGTTACTTTGGAAAGGCAGACAGACTTTACGCCCAGGTATTTTTCAGTGCATAAAAAATCTATATATGTCTTCTGCTTTTCAGGTTCTATCTCAAGAAGAATTACATTTTCGGGATCGGAATCACCTACAATTATTTCCCTTAGTTTTTTTAAATAAGATTCATTGTTCATTCCGCTGAAATGACTCTGTAATTCATCACCTATATCAAAGTTCTTTCTCATCTTTTCATTCAGAAGCTCCTGATAGCAGTAAAGAGATGCAAAACCCTGCAGCTCAATCAGCTGCGGGATCAGATTTTCCTTTTCATCTTTACATATCGCAAAATCCAGAGCAAGCAGGGAAGGATGTTCGTCTTCGTTGGGAACAGCCATATTGTCCGGCAATGCGCCTTTGGAATATTCCCTGAATTCCTTTGACTCGATAACGGCAATTAACTCATCCGAAGCCTTGAATAATTCTTTTTTAAAATGTTCAGGAAGAAAAATAGGAGTCTCAGCTATTCTGAAATCAACCTTGTGATTGAATTCTGAATCCAGGTCCTTTACTAAAGCTTTATACTTTTCTTCCGTAAATTCCGAATTGAATTTTTTTCTGAGAGATTTTATCAAATTGTGTTTGTTGAGTTCTTAGAGTTCATTGAGTTCATAGTGTTTGTTGAGTTCCATAATGTTTGTTGAGTGAATAGACCTTCACTAACTACTAACTACTAACTATTAACTAAATCAGAAATTTCCCGCACTCCATCACCTTTTCATCTTCGAGCCAGATATCCATATCAATTCCAACGCAGTCAATATGAGTAGTAGAAACCCAGTCAGCGCCTGTATGTTCTGCATAAGGGTGACCGAAAGCCATATGAATGCTCGGCAGTTTTTCGTCCTGTAAAATGTGACCTATTACCTTTGAAAGCGCGATGTTTGTTCCGATAGCAAACTCACCGACCCTGTTGCTGTTTTCGTCAGTCATTGAATAAGCAGTGAATTCATCGAGCAAAGCTTCATTGCTGCATGTCATCTTTTTTATTCTCGAATCTTCAATATCTATATAAAGCGGATTTGCTTTCATGTCACCGTATTTCTGACAAAGGTAGTCACCAACCACGCCGTCAACTACAAAGAGACCTTCCACATTCATAGGTGAAGTAAATATTTCTCCGCCGGGAAGGTTACCCCATTTGTCCACGGAAATTATACCGCTTGTCTTCAGCCAGTTAAGCTTGTGTGAAAATTCAGCTACGATATCTGTACCGCCTTTTGATTTACATTTTATATATCTTGCCTTGCGGGCTTTCTCGATCAGCTTCTGACTCAACGAATCTATTGCTAAAAAGTCTGCTCTCATTCCTTCCATCATAATCTGCTTGTTAATATTCACCATATGCGCGTGCCGGATCTTATGCATATTTACAACAGCTGTCATCTGAATTCTGGAACTCAATTCACCGGTCTGAGCCTGTGCGCAGAAAATGCTTACCTGTGATTTCGCAAGGTCTTCGAGAATCTGCTTCGGCATATTGGGAGTCGGTCTCGGAGTATAATCTTCAATTATCATAAGACTGAATTCCGAGCCGGTTTTTTTTATTTCGTGAACAAGTGATGATGCAATTTCAAGTGAATCGTTATCAGTTATTATAGTAATTCTTTCTTCAGGTTTAAGGCGAAGGCAGGCATTAATTGCATTGTAAGCTCCCTGACTTAGTTCTTTGTCAAAGTCAACTTCGGCAATAAAAGAATTTTTCATTTAGTTGTGTTTTTATTAGTTTTTATTTTTGATTTTATTTTAGAAGTTTTTGCGGGTGGTTTTGTGTTTGGTTTTACATTTGTTGGTTTATAATCAAGCCCGACATGTGTCTCATCTATTATATAATCAACTAATTTCTTGTAATCTTCTCCGTTTTCATAGAAAGTTTTTATCTGCCTGTCCGCACCGGTTCCGTGCTCCATCATCTGAAAAATATAGTTTATTTCTTCACGGCTGCCGAGCTCATCGACCACATCATCTATAAATTCAAGAAGCTCTTTAGCTAGTTCTGTAAAAGGAACTTCTGTCTGCTTGCCGAAATCTATCAGCTTACCGCTGATTCCGTATCTCGATGCGCGCCATTTATTCTCCATCATCAGCGCTCTGTCATAGATCCTGAATCCGAGATTCTGCTGAATTAATTTATGGAGCTTCACTACGACCGCCTGAATAAGAGCTGCGAGCGCTATTGTTTCATCCACTCTCAGCTGGACATCACAGATCCTGAACTCCAGTGTGTTAAAGAACGGATGCGCTCTGATATCCCACCAGATCTTTTTTGCATTATCTATACAATTAGTCTTTATAAGAAGATTGATATAATTGTCATATTCAGCCAGGCTCATGAAAAAATCAGGGATTCCTGTTCTCGGAAATTTATCGAAGACTTTTACTCTGTATGATTTGAATCCTGTATCGCGTCCGAGCCAGAAAGGTGAGTTGGTAGATAAAGCAAAAATATGAGGAAGGAAATATCTTGCCGCATTCATAATGTGAATTCCAATTTCCCGGTTTGCAATTCCGACGTGAACGTGCATACCGAAAATAAGATTTGCCCTTGCTGTTTCCTGCATCTCTTTTACGATCTCGGCATAGCGCGGATGATCAGTGATTCTCTGATCTCTCCAGTGTGAAAAAGGATGTGTCCCTGCGGCTGCTATTCTGAGTCCGTGCTGATCTGCAAGCATGGCAAGAGAAGTCCTAAGATTAGTAACTTCTCTCCTTGCTTCCTGTATGTTCTTGCAGATGTTTGTTCCGGTTTCTATTACGGAAGCATGCATTTCAGGTTTGAAATTTTCTTTTAATAATAACTTGCCTTCTTCAAAAATAGCCTGAATATGAGACTGAAGCTCCCGTGTTTCGGGTTCAATTATCATGAATTCTTCTTCTATCCCTAAAGTATATGTTTCCTGATTATCTGACTGCTGCAAAATTATTTTATTTAGTTTTTTCTTTCTTCACTTTTGCCTTTGCTTTTGGCTCTGAAGACTTAGTCTTTTTTTTTTCTGTTGTCTCTGAAACATGGGATAATGACTCACCGCTTGCAAATGATTTAATGAAGTTTCCCCAGGTTAAATTATTCTTTCCTGCTTTATGATTTTTTGCTCTTCTGATCGCCATATTTGCTGCTGCTTCCACTACCCAGTCAAAGTTTTCCTGTCCGACCGAATTTACATCTGCATCCGGTGCCGGATTGCAAAAATCAATTGCCACAGGCACACCGTCTCTCACCGCAAACTCAACAGTATTAAAATCATATCCCAGAGCATTATTAAGTCTTAATACATAATCCTTAATTGTGTCCAGCAGCTTTTGTTCAGCCGGTGCCGCGTTTGATACATATCTTAAATGATGTGGATTTCTTGGTTCATAAGGCATTATCAGCACATCCTGTCTGTCTATGCAGTAGCATCTGAAATAAGAATCGAAATTGATTTCTTCCTGAAGCATCATTACTAGCTGATTTGTCTCTTCATATTTAGCGAAAAAGTCTGCGGGATCATTCACCTGATAAACGCTTTTCCAGCCGCCTCCTGAATATGGCTTGAAATATGCCGGAAATCCGATATAGTCAAAAATACCTTCCCAGTCCATTGGAAAAGTTAAATTTCTGAACGACTGACCTGTGGTATCAGGCGGATGCTGATTCGAAGGAAGTAAAACTGTTTTCGGTACAGGAACACCTACATTCAAAGCAATTGCGTTATTAAAAAACTTATCATCTGCAGCCCACCAGAAAGGATTATTGATTACAGCTGTTCCGGTAATAGCTTCATTCTTTAAATATCCTCTGTAAAATGGGACATCCTGTGAGATCCTGTCTATTATGACATCATAACCGCAGCTGACTCCCTGTTCCACTTTATCTATTGAAACGAATTCCGCTATGATTCCGTCTTCATTTTTTTCATTTACTCTTTCTACAAATGCCTGCGGAAAAGTGTTTTCCTGTCCGAATAATATTCCGATTTTTTTCATTAAATTATTTTTGCTCCTTAAATTATTTTAAATTTATAAATTATTTTATTCAACTTAATATAAAATCCTGAATTGATTCAGATTTCTGAAATATATTCTGCTTATAAATGTTGAGTTTTACAAATTAATAAAATTTTGCTTAATATTATATGGAGAATTAAAAACAAACCTGTGAATGCAAAAATATCAGATACTCTATTATAATACTTGATATTATTTATTAATGAGTATATATTTGAATCAAATCAAATGAACAAAAGTAAACTACATATCAGAATATTATTATTAATCTTATTTTCTTCGGGATTTTTATATGCAGCCGTAACCTTACAGTATTTTGTTGCAAGGGATAATGCCGATGGTGTATTTGTGGAATGGAAAACAAGCGATGAAGCCGGAACAGTAAAATTTGAAATTGAAAGAAGCGCAGACTCACCTGACAATTTTATTTATATAGACTACAAAAGCGCTAATGGTAATAATTCCTATTATTCATATCAGGATAATTCGGTTGACTACAGCAACGGCAGATCCACTTCAATATATTTTTACAGGTTAAAATGTGTAGAAGGAAACGGCAATTTTACATATACAAATCATATCACTGTCTCACATACCGTGTCCGGTATAAGAAGCACCTGGGGCAGCATCAAAGCGATTTTTAGATAGTAAAATATTTAAACTTCTCAAAATAACTTTAAAAATATTTTTCGAAAGGAGATAATCTTGGCAGAATCTACACGCACATTAAACATAACCCCCGAGGAAATTCAGCAGGGTAAGACAATGGCTATCGTTGCTTACCTGATATTTTTTATACCGCTATTAATGGATGATATGCGGCAGAATAAATTCGTGATGTTTCATACTGAACAGTCCATTGTTTTATTATTGTTAAATGTTGCCGCCGGTATAATCGGAACTATCACCTGCGGGATCGGACTTGTTCTTTATATCCCCTGGCTAATATTACTTATTATGGGAATTATGAATGCAGCTAACGGAGAGGTAAAACCCCTTCCGGTTATCGGAGTATATGGTGAAAAGTTCAATCTCGTAAAGTAGATATTTTTTATTAAAATATGAAAAGCAATTGTCTCCTGAAGAGATGATTGCTTTTTTGTTTTGTCGCATTTTAAAATAATTAATCCGGACATGTTAAAGTTAACAATTGAAATTAAATGACGTATATCATTTTAATTTCAATTAAACTTAATCATGCAAACTATGCCATCAGAATTACAGACTGCAAAGACTTTTTTTCTTGTATCCGGAATTTTAAACATACTCGGATTCCTCGGATGGGGAACATCAACAGTATTAGGCGGGATAGCTACCTGCGGCGCGGGCTGCCTAATTGGTTTCCTTCCGGTTATAAATATCGTAAGCTGTATCATGGATTTTATAGCTTATAATAAGCTGAACACTCTGAATCAGAAAGGTACTTTCAGTACTATTCAAACAGCGTCAGTCTTTCAGATCATTACTATTTTGACCGGTAATATTGTCAGCTTTATTTTCGGGATAATAAATTTAAATAATATCGGAAAAGAACATGTAAGTTCCTTTTTAAAGGAAAAAGAAATTTACTAACTATTCGTAAGATTCATAATATTCTTAATATTCAATATAGATTTTAATTCTTATAGATCTTTTTAAACCATACTAATCTTATAAATCTTATGAATCTTATGAAACTTACGAATCTTTAATCAATAAATATGTTCGAAAAATTAGAAAAAGTAAAATCACGGTATCACGAAATCTCCGATCTGCTAGCTGTAGAAGGCATTACAAATGATCAGAATGAATTCAGAAAACTCTCAAAAGAATATTCGGGTCTTGAAGATATTGTAAATGCATATAATAATTATCTCAGGATCAGAAAGGAAGTAGATGATAACAGGCAGCTTCTTTTTGAAACTAATGATACTGAAATGAAAGATCTTGCAAGAGCCGAGCAGGAAATTCTCGAGCTTAAGCTGGAAGATGTTGAGAAAGAAATCAAGGAACTCCTGATCCCGAAAGATCCTGTGGATGATAAAAATGCTATCCTGGAAATTCGCTCAGGCACAGGCGGGGAAGAGGCTGCATTGTTTGCAGCTGATCTTTACAGAATGTACACACGATACTTTGAAACTAAAAGATGGAAGATGGAGCTTATAGAATTCAATGAATCTTCAACTCCGGGAGGCATTAAAGAAGTTGTGCTTGAAGTAAGCGGCAAAAGCATTTACGGAGATCTGAAATATGAAAGCGGTGTTCACCGCGTACAGAGAGTCCCGAAAACTGAAGCTAACGGCAGGGTGCATACATCAGCAGCATCCGTGGCTGTATTTCCGGAAGCTGAAGATTTCGATCTCGAAATAAATGAGAATGATCTGAAGATAGATGTGTTCCGCTCAGGAGGCGCCGGTGGACAGAATGTGAATAAAGTTGAAACTGCCATCCGAATTACTCACCTTCCAACTAATACAGTTGTCCAGTGTCAGGACGAGCGCTCTCAGATAAAAAATAAAATGAAGGCAATGAAGGTTCTCCGTTCAAGATTGTATGAGGTCGAACTTGAGAAGCGTGATCAGGAATTGATCACACAAAGAAAGAAGATGGTGAAGTCAGGTGACAGAAGCGACAAGATCCGAACTTATAATTTCCCTCAAAACAGACTTACAGATCACAGAATAGGTCTCACCTTATACAATCTTTCAGATGTTATGGAAGGCGATCTAGATGAGATCATAGACAAACTTAAAACTGCGGACAGAGCTGAGAAGCTTGCTGATACCGAGACAGTGTAGATTTAGAATTTAATTCAATTTGGAAATTGGAATTTCGAAGTTGAAATTTATTTTTATTAAAATTTTGAATAGATTTTTATTTGTGAGCGCTGTTTCATTTGATTCTAAAACATTTTTAAGTTCCTATATTATAATTTAAAAAATTCCAAACCCGACATTCCAAATTCCAAATAAAAAATAGATCCCAAATTAAAAAAATGCTTTTATTTCCGCTCTGCCTGTATGAAGGATACTTCTTCCGCCTTCGGCACGTCCGTCATAATTCAGTGTTGCCTGCAGATTCTTGCTGATACTGTAGTCAAAAAAAGCTCTCCAGATAAAATTCTTTCCGACCTGTTTTCCGTTTGTGAGTTCGTAAGGAAACGCTGCATTAGACTGATTCAGTCTTACTTCATTTCTTTCCAACTCAGCCCTGAGTCTTCCGGTAAAAGTAAATGAGTAAATGAAACTGAGTATCTGCTGATTTATATCTGCCTGTACAGGAACAAATGGATATCTGTCGATTGCCCTGAAGAAATTTATCTGAAAATCACTTTCAATTTCCTGCACCGGTCTGTAAGAAAGATCTGACAGAAATCCCTCAAGCTTTATATCACGGTTCCTAACTGAATTAACTGGAGCTTCATTCCTGTCGAGATTATTCTGATATTCAAATAGTGTCGTTACGTCTTTTGTAAGACCAACTTTCAGTTTTACGGATTTTTGAATGGAGTAAAGTCTTTCATTACCGCTTACATACTGGTTGAATGCTCTCTGCTGAATATATCTTAGCTTAAGTGAATACGAAGGATTAAATTCAAAAAAGTTCAGGTCCTGCTGAAAAAGCTGCACTCCCAATAATGTATTGGAATCGTTCTGAAAGGAACTGAAGTTGAGGAAATATATATTGTCGGTATTGGGATCAGAACTTTTTTCTTCAGCCCTGAAATATGTCTCAGCTGTAGTGTTCCTTATAAGCTCTGAAAGAAAATCGGAACCTGTCACATTCAGAACTCTTGACGGCTTAAGATTTATTCTTGCCGATGTATTCAGTGTGGAAACAGGGAAAAGATCATTTGTCGGAACATTGATCCTAATATAATTTCCATCATTGAAAATAGTGAGTTGAAATTCATTCTCATCCTTTAATCCGTTTCCGTTAAGATCCCCGAGATAGATGTAATTTCCCTCACCGACTCTAGTTTCGACAAATATTTTTTCTATCTTGGATTGCCGCTCACTTGTAATGTTATAAAACAGATCCGTCTGAAATGCGCTGTTGAGAGGATCAATTCGTGTCTGCCAGTTAACCAGTACTGTATTATTGTTTTCATTCGTTTCAGATATAAATGCATCTGTGAATAATTTCTTTCTGAAAGTCAGCTCAAATAATGTAGAAAACCAGCTCAGTCCTGCATACCTGAGTCCGTAGATCTGTGTGAATGAATTAGATTCGTCAAGCATTACTCCGTTAAGAGGCTGATTATCCTGTCTGAGCTCTATCCCTGTATATAGATTAAAATCATACAGATTATTCAGTATCAGTCTTGGCTTAATTTCGCTGAAGGAAAAACTTCCGGATTCCAGCGAGTCTGTACCTGAACCTTCGAATAAATTGTTCCTGTCTTCCTGTTTGTATTCAAATCTTAATTCAAAATTAGGATTGTCAAAAGACTGACCTCCGAGAAATTTTTTATATCCAAGCAAAGCTGCCTGCTTGATCCAGCTGCTTGCTGTCTGTGTAACGGAATAATTGCTTTTAGTTACCTCTATCCTGTATGCAAGCTCGGGAAAGCTTGTAGAATCATTTCTTACTGCTATGTCACCGACTGTTCTTAGCGAATTGAATACATCTCCTCTGAGAAGCTGACCGAATGATCCTTTGAAATCAATGTTACGTGAAGGTATCACACGGAGAGAAATTTCGTGAAGATCTTCAGTTAATTTATTTGTATCCTGTATGTCATATTCCCGGTAGAACTCAACAGGGTTATATCTTTCAAGCGGAAGGTAAACTCTGTTGACTAACTTTTCCTTAAGCTTTAACTCGACAGTGTTTAGCTTTAATCCGAACAAATTAAAATTATACCGGTTAAGCCCTAAAGTAGCAAGCACTGCGACTCCGTTATTGTTGTTGTCTCCCAAGGGTGAAAATTTATTCGCATCAAATATTGATAAAGCCGATTCCACATTGAATGTCAGTTCCTTTCTCGGTGAAGATTCGTAATTCAAATTGAGATCCGCTACCTGATGCGCATTCGGAACGGGAATAAATACCACTGTGTCAAAATTTCCCTGACTAAGCCCGACATAGTTATACTGGAACTGGCTTTGCTGAATGTAATTTCCATTTCCCTGTCCGACAAATGAAAACACTACCTGATAAAATGCATTGGAATCATTCGGCAGATATTTGTAATATGGATAGCTCACCTTATTAATAATTGTATCGGACTTTTCATAAAGTCCAAGTCCAATTCCCGCAGTGTCAGTGCCTACATAGACGACTCCGGATTTCACTGCTTTAAACCTGTCGTCGCCTGCATTTTCGAGTATCTGCTTGTCCTGTTCTGTAAGAGTAAAATCGATCGGCTTATCCTGATTGTCATCCTGATTTACATAGGAAGCAGTTAACCTCAGTTTATTTCTGAACAGATTAAGCGTATTAGCACCTGAAAGAATTGCCCTTGAATATCTTCTGTCAGTATATTCAAAATCAACAATGATCCGCGAGTCGCTTGTAATAAGCCTGTTGTTTGTGAAAGTGATGGTTCCTATTCCGTAATCGATTGTATAGTCTGCCTGCTCGCCTCTTGTCATAGGATTACCGTCAAGGTAAACTTTTTCTGTTCCCGAAAGTATCAGTATGTTGATTTCATTATTCGCTCCGACAAGATAGTACGGTCCCTGGATTTCGTCCTTTCCGTTGAACTGATTTGTAGAGAACAGCCCTCTCTGCACAGCTCCGCTGAGAAAAATATTTCCGGACTTATAATCTGCAAATCCTTTCGCTCCCTGTATCTTCCTTTTAAAGTTAAGAAATTCATTGTTGGTAAAATCAACGTTAATATCACCGATCGTCCCGATCACATTATTGCTTTTTATTTCTATGAAAACTTTATCGAGCTCCTGAAGTTTTTCAGTATTCCCTTCCGGCTGTATTGGAGAATTTTCATCAGTGAGCGCGGCATTGATCTCTATGTCATCGGTAAGCTTTCCGTTAAGCTGAAGCCTGAATCCTGAATTAAGCGACAGATCACGGTTAGAGCCGATATTCACACCGCGGAAAAGACTTCCCGATTTTTCAAGCTCAGTCCCGTCAAATATGCTGCCGATGAAATCCTTTCTCTGAGTCGCTATCTGTATTGTATCACCTGTTACTGTATCCCGCTCTATGAGTATATCGAAATTTGAATATTCATCTTTTAGATCATACGGGAATACATCATAATCAATATTAAGATTGTAGATCTGAAAAGAATCCAGATCGTATTTTTTAAAAAGATCCTTACTGAGAGTGATGATACCTTCGCGGTAATTGAATGTGTAATCTGATACAGGCACAAGAACCTTGCTTTGCATCGTGAGAATATCCGAGAATTGTATTACGTATTTATCTGCGATGTTTATTAATGTATCCCCGTAACCGATCTTGGCAATATATGTTTTATAATTCGGATTCTGCTGCTGTGAATACAGAACAGATGTGAGAAGGAAAACCGGAATTAGAATTAAAAATTTTTTGATCAGCATTAAATCATTTTTATTTAACCGTTAAGTTCACTGTTCATATATACAGTTAATGAAAAGAAGTGTGAACTTCATTGATTCCCGTTCCGGTTAAAAAATATTTACTTTAAAATGGTAAGTATTTAATCAAAAAAATATTCTATTTGTTTTTAATTGGATTTAATAGTAGTCTCAGCTGTTCGTCAATTGCAATCTCACCCGCCCGGTATCTCAATATCTTATTCCTGACCTCATTGAAATTATATGTCAGATTGACAAACAGCCCGAACCTGTCGCTAAGCTCAAATCCCGAGATCATAAATCCGGCTTTTAATTTCGGAACAATGACATTATTGTTAGTAACGATATGACTGCTGGTAATCTTTTGAAATCCTTTTTCCCTGAGAATTTCTTTCAGCACTGTTAAAAAACCCGTGTAAATACCTTTGTTCCTGTATTCCCTGAAGATCCCTGTATTTCTCATGTAAAATGTTTCCCTGCTTGTCTGTTCACCCAGAAACCATCCGACCTTAATATTTCCCTTCAGTATGTAAAGCCGAAGCTTATAATTTATACTTTTCAGTCTGTTTAATTTTGACAGATTCTCTTTCTCGTTTTCACTCAGTATCTCTTCTATCTGTATGAATGTGCTTTCCGAAAAAACCTTGTCTCTGTTTTTCATTAAATATTTCATGAACTCTTTCTCATCTGTTGTGATCTCTATAGAGTAATCATCAAAAAGAAGGTGTGTGTTTTTGTTCATAAAATTATTTTTATGGAATTGCTATAAAATTGAGAGCTGATAAAATTTTAATAAATGCCAATGCATATAAACCAAACATCTCTGATCAAACTGCATGATACACAATTCCCAATACTTAAAACTGATCAGTATATACCTGACTCATCAGTCGGAGCCACATTCGACTGCGCACTCTTATCCGTCTTTCTTATCATAAGAGTTACAGACTGTGTTTTAAATCCGTCTTCTTCATAATTAATTTCAATCGGCACATCATCTGTGAGCTTAACTGTTGTTCCCGGCGTGGTAGTATTTTTTGAATAAGTAAAATTCAGATTACCCGATAAAGATTTCTTTATTTTACCGAGCTCACCTGAATAATTATTCGAAACGGAATACGAAGACATTCCTCCCAGGCAAATTTCCTGCTGGGCAACATTGTCAATAATAAGTTCAAAGCATTTTTTTCTGAAGAGCAGAAATATGAAGAATATAATTATTCCAAGCAGCAGAGCGATTAGTCCGATTAAAACAAACAGTCTCCAGGGTCCGTATTTCATTCTTATCTCCAGCGGAATCTTTGTAACTATCTTCTTGTCTTTAAGAACCGGCTGAAAGATCTCAGGTACTGACTTTAAAGCAAACAGCTCCTGAAAAGTATTGACATAATTCTGATCAAGCAGGATATCCACCTGCGATACATCAAGCACAAGATCTCCTCCAATGCTGAAATCTTCTTTAAAAATAGTATTGAAGGAAAAATTCGGAGTGATCTCGGGAAGATTGAAAATTACCGAAAAGCCTGTTACTTCGCCTTCGGGTGAAACATTGCTTACAGTGGATGGCGAGATTGTCTGCGTCCCGAGCGACTTTACGGAATAGTCCGATGAAGTAAAATTATCAAGTCCGACATTTAGCTTAGCGCTTCTAATGATATAAGGATACAGATTTGATTTCAGTGAAAGGTCGTTGAATGTTTCCCTTACTTTCTGTCCTTCTTCAAAACCAAAACCTCTTAAAGTCGAACCGTCAAAAAAAAGCTTTCCTTCTGTGATCTTGCTCTGAGTCACTTTTGGTTTCAGAATGATAGTCCCTATATCCAGAGGCTTAAGTGTAATTGCTTTCTGTTTAATGCCGACGTTTCTGAGCAGCTCGTCATAGCTTACAAGGTCCTGCTGTGAAAGATTTAATTTTGAATATACAATTGCATAAGCGACATAACCATTTGTCGTATCTGTTCCTTCAATAAGATTTTCCGGAATGGGATATAAAAGTATTTTCTGTATCCTGCTGTCGTTCCTGAGCTTCTTGTAAAAATCAAGAGTGTTCTGATATGAGGAATCCCCGCTTCCGGAATTATCATTTATGTTATCCGTGATGAGCCAGATTATACCTGTGTTTCCTTTGATTGCAGATATTCCTTTATCAAGCGCTTCTATGAGATCTGTCGTACCTGTCCTGCTGTCATTTCCGGACATCAGATTGAATTTGCTTATCACTTCATCCGGAATTAATTTTTCTGCATCACCCTGAAACAAAACCTTGGGTGAAACTATACCTCTTTTAGGATCAGTTTTTGTAAAAAGCATTATCTCTGCATTGTCATTAGCTTTTACGGAATTTCTGATCAGAGCTTTTGAGAATAATTTGAATGTACTCTGTGGCTGCTGATAATAAGGAGACATGCTGCCGGAATTATCGAACATGAAAATGAACTGGTTTCCGTCCTGTGCAGATATCAGCGATGAAGAAAAAAGTATTATAATTGTTAATGCAAAGAGACTGTGCTTTTGCAGACAATTACCTTTTAATATGTTTTTCAATTTTTATTATTTATTAATAAAATTAAACTGTGAAAATAAAATTACGGGTTAAATCATTAAATGTGAATATTCAGTTTATCATTTGTAAAAACCTCTAGAATACCGTTTGCCGTCAGCAGAAATATTTCATTGTTAGAAATAACAGCCGAAACAATTTCTACGGATTCATTCTTTTCGTTTGAAGCAATGACATAACCTTCGGCTTCCTGAAACCTGTTAAGGTTACAGAATATAATCTTATTGCTCTGAGAGATCACAAGAATATTCTTACTTATACATTCGATTTTATTTTCATATTCATCTTCATGGCTGTAAACCTGCAGTCCGCTTGACTTGCAGTACTTCCAGCCGTCAAGAGTTCCTATAAAAATATTATCAGCGAATCCGCCGATGGAATTAATGTAAGCGTTTTTAATGCCTGTAGTTTTGAATCTGTAATTTACTGGCGGCAAATCAATATAAAAAAGCTCGTTATCGAGTGACGTAATATAAATCCTATAGTTTAAATAAAATATAAAGGAATTTTCATCAGTTTTTACATTAAGCATCTCTTCCTTTGCAACCATTCTTTCAAGATCATAAATTAAAATGGAGCTGTCGTAAAGCATATAAACGCATCCGTCTGCAATACATATCCTGTCTGACAGAAAAATTTTTGCTTCAAAAGCAAAATCAAAAACAGGATTTGTGTTCTTTGTGTCAATGATCCTGAGAAAAGCATTCTTTCCGGAAATATTATATTCGGTAAAAACTATAAAATCCTTATGCCTGTTAAGGCTGCTCCAGATAAAAAAGTCCTTGTCTGCATGATAAATCTCTTCAGGCAGAATTGTACCGTCAGCATTTGTCCTGATCTTGAAAATTTTCTTCAGGGAATTTAAGTAAATGACATTATCATATACAAGTCCGGTCTTTTCAAAGGATTCATTTTCAATAAAGATCTTATCTTTTATTTTACCGGTGAATCTGTCAGTAAGATAAATACTTCCTGTCCGTGAAGCTGTGATTATATATTTATTATTTTCAAGTATAGAATTAAAAAATTCGTCTTTGAGCCTGAGGCTGAATTTCTTTCTGAAACCGTTGTCTATACCTTCAGGAAATTTCAGGTCAGTAATAAAAGAATTATTAAGAAAAGGATTTCCTCTGTAAAAAGAATTGACTTCTGAATTCCGGATCTTCTCTTCGTACCCTGCTTCTATTTCCTCAACTTCAATGACCTTCTTTTCGTTTTCCGGCTCACTGTCAAAATCTATAACGATTCTGCTCCCGTCATCATTCTTTTTTCCCATCTTATCTTCTGCCGGTTTGTTATTTTCTTCCTCATCATCAAACTCTATTACTATTTTTTCTGACATGATATTTATTCAATTGATTTTAAATATTTTTCAGAGCATCTGATAATTTCTAATTTCCAGTTTCTAACTAAAGTTACACAAAGCACACTTTCTTGTTATACTGAGCAAAGCCATGAATTTAACCACTTCAATTCCGGATTATTATATATTCTTCACTTCACTCTGCTTCGCACCTCTTCCCTCCGCTCCTTCAGAATGACAAAACGCGTAACTTCAGATGCTGATTTTTCATTGTCATTATGCAATACTCATTGCTCATAACTCGCTGAAACGCTCGCCCTGCTCAGCCGGTCATTAATGGCAATTCCCAGTCCTTCATCCTTTAATTTTTTCCATAATATTATGTCGTAATTCTGTTCGTCCAATTTTCTCAGGTCTGAAAATAAATTCAACGCTATCTCTTTATAGTCGCTGTATTTACTGAAATCCAGTAATCCGGTTTTCTTGTCTGAAACATCTACATTCGCAAGATCATCTTCGCAGAGCAAGGGAGTTGAAGGAGCATAATGACTTTTCAGCTGTCCGGGAGAAATGATTTTTCCGGAATGGTATTCCTTTGTCTTACCGATTACGTTTTCAATATCCTCTTTTGTTACAAAACCATGACGGAGAATTTCCGGATATTCACCGGTAAAGCTGATGATAGTTGACTCGATACCTATGCGGCATTTACCACCGTCGAGAATGAAATTAATTCTGTCTTTAAGTTCGCTCATCACATCTTCAGCCGAAGTAGGTGATATCCTGCCTGCTCTGTTAGCTGACGGCGCCGCAACGGGAAGATTAGTTTCCTTTAATACTTCCCTGAAAACCGGATGAGAAGGGATTCTTAATCCGACACTGTCATTTCCGGCAGTTACTATATCCGGAATTTTATTTCCTTTTTTAAAAATAAAAGTAAGCGGACCGGGAGAAAACTTCTCCGCGAGATTATACGCTTCATCCGGAATGCTTATGGCATAATCTCCCAGATTTTCAATATCAAATACATGAACAATTACCGGATTGAATGCCGGTCTTTCCTTGGTTTCATATATTTTCAAAACCGCTTTTTCATTCAGAGCATCGGCTCCGAGTCCATATACAGTTTCAGTCGGCAGCCCGACGACGTTTCCCGACAATAACTCTTTTACTGCCGTATCAATATCTTTTGTAATTAATGTCATAAAGTTTTAGCTTCAGATCATCTTTGAGCAAGCACGATTCTTTCCAGATGTCTGACTCTTTTTCTGAGCTCACCGCTTCTGTAAGCCAGATGAAACAGCAGAGCAAAGAAAAGGAAAAACATCGAAAGAAAAACAAATCCCAGCCGGAAAACATAATTAAAAAGCATTATAAGCGGATCATAGAAAGTCCTTTGAAGCAGTTCGCTTTTTTCCTTTTTGTATAGATTCTCATCCACTTTATCCGAAGAAAAAAATTTTTTGATCTTTTCTATCTGAAGTTCGATCTGCTTTGACTTATATACCAGCTCATCTAATTTATCATCCACTGACTCAATGTAGCTTTTCCTGAAACCAGATAATTCAAGCGTTTTTTCCGAAATTGAATCAAACATAGGTTTTGTAAGGGAATTTCCGAGCAGGGCAATCAAAAAGATCATACCGCTGAACGAATATAGAATAATATAAGCTGACTTCATTTTTATTTTTTTAAAAATAGCTTTTAAATAAAAAAAATAATATGGGATAATGATTCTGAAAAATATTTTTTGTATTTTGCAATGCGGAGAAATGTGCCTTCTATTTTCAAATTTACAATTTAGCATTTGTATAAAAATATTAATTAATCTATTAAATAATCAGCTTATGAAAAAAACAGTGTTTTATTTTTTAAGCATTTTAATTTTAACCTGCTGGCATCAACTCAACAAGATCTCAGCGCAAAATATAAATGAAATGAAAAATGAAGAATCAAAAAAGGGGAGAGTCACAGGAGTAGGTGGGATTTTCTTCAAAAGCAAAGATCCTGAAAAATCAAGACAATGGTACAATGAAAACCTTGGCCTGGTCACAAGTGAGTACGGCTCTTTGTTTGAATTCAGACTGGGTGCCGATCCGGATAAAATCGGCTACCTTCAGTGGAGTCCTTTTCCGGAAAAGACTAAATACTTTGATCCTTCCCCGAAAGATTTTATGATCAATTACCGTGTGGAAAATATTGAAGCGCTTGTTGAAGAATTAAAAGGTAAAGGCGTAACTGTACTGGATACGATCGAGACTTATGATTACGGAAAATTCGTTCATATCATGGATCAGGATAATAACAAGATCGAGCTCTGGGAACCTGTGGACAGTGTATTTACAGATACGAATAAAGGAAATACGACGAAGTAATGTATAATGTGCAAAGAACACTCAGAATACCAGCACATTATTCACAACTCTTTTAAATTCTACCTTGCTCATTATGCTGTCACAGCCGGCTTTAAAGATCTCTTCCCGGTTAACAGTTTCTGAATAAAGGCAGATGATCTTTTTGTTTTTAGCTCCGCTGTTTTTTCTGATTTCAGTTAATAATTTTATAAGATCTGTTTCTGAAAGATCATTATCTGTGATTATAAGGTCCAGGTTCACTGCGGAAGAACTCTTAACGGCATTTTCAAAATCCGAAACTTCTTCGATGCTTACCTGACAGTTAAGCTTTGTCAGTGTCAGTGCTGAGATTTTTATTATGCTTATCAGATCTTTATCTGATGATACTATTAATATTTTTCTGGTATTCAATTATGATTAAATGATTGACTGATAACTATGAAATTATTTTTTTAACTTTGAACAAATAGAAATTTTACAATTTTCATCAAATGAAGTATTGTTCCTCATTTAAACTAATAAAATCTTAGTTATTATTATTATATTATAATGTTAATCATTTCTATCTTATAAACATAGTCATCAATAAAATCATTTAATTACAGTTAAAGATATATGCCTAAAATCACAATTGACGGACGGGAAGTAGAATTCACAAAAGGTCAGACAATAATACAGGCTGCACTGAATGCAGGAATAGAAATAGCCCACTTTTGCTATCATCCCGGATTGAGTGTTTCGGGGAACTGCAGAATATGCCTCGTTCAGATAGAGAATATGGGAAAGCTTCAGATCGCCTGCGCTACTCCGGCCGCAGAAGGAATGGTCGTACATACAAAATCAGAAAAAACAATTCACGCGCAGAATGCCGTTATGGAATTTCTTCTGATCAATCATCCGCTTGACTGTCCGATCTGCGATGAAGCAGGTGAATGCAAGCTTCAGGATTATTCTTATCAGTACAGCGTGGGATATTCGAGATTCGACGAACTTAAAAACGAAAAAGACAAAAGAGTAACACTGGGACCGAATGTCATGTTTGATCAGGAAAGATGCATCAGCTGTTCAAGGTGCATAAGATTCTGTGATGAAGTAGCAAAATCCCCCCAGCTCACGTTTGTGCAGAGAGGCGATCATGTAACGATTGAGACTTTTCCGGGAGAAGAGCTTGACAATCCATACTCAATGAATGTCATAGAGATATGTCCTGTCGGTGCGCTGACCTCCAAAGAATTCAGATTTAAATCAAGGGTCTGGGAAATGTCTTTCACTGATACAATATGTCCCGGCTGCGCAAGAGGATGTAATTCAATTATGGGTGTCAGAAATAATAATATTCTCAGGATCGAACCGAGAGAGAATATGAATGTAAATGATTACTGGCTTTGTGACTGGGGCAGACTGAACACAACAAAGATCGTGAATGATGAAAAGCTGAGGATAACATCTCCTATGCTGCGACTTGATGAAAGCTCTATGGAAAAAGAAGTGCTGATAGAAGTTAACTGGGACGAAGCCATTTCAAAGAGTATTTCACATCTGAAAAAATATGAAAGCAGTGAAATAATGTTTCTTGCTTCACCCTTCTCCACACTTGAAGATAACTATGCTTTAAAGAAATTTGCAAAAGAAATATTCGGAAGTGATAATATTTTTTATATTCCTCTTATCGATGAAAATTTCGGTGATGATATTTTAAGAAAATCAGACAGGACGCCTAATGCAAACGGTTTAAAGATGCTCGGGATAAAACCTTATTCCAATGAAACAATTGACAAATTAACTTCCGGAAAAATTAAATTACTTTATATTTTAAATGATGATCTGATGAGAATGCCGGGAGCGGATCAGATCGCGGGAAAAATTGAAGCCAGCATTCAGCAGATCTCCGTTCATAACAATTATTCATCATCGGCGAATATCATACTTCCGACTTCTACTTACGCGGAGATCAACGGTACATTTGTTAATTTTCAGAACAGGATACAGAGACTGAAGTCAGCTGTGGCTACTCTCGAAGAGGAGAGACTGATCGGGGAGTTTTCAATGTCGCGGCTGGATAAGTTCGGTGCACAGAACGACAGATGGACTCACGGGACAAAATTCAATTCAAGACCGGGATGGAAGATTTTAAAACTTGTAGCTAAAGCTATGGGTCACAGGTTTGATTTTGAAAATTCCGAAGAAGTATTTACTGAACTATGCTCTAAGATCCCCGGTATGACCGGATATGATTATCAATCCGTTGGAGATAAGGGCATTATAATCGGAGAAAAGCCATTAGTAGAAGCATAATAATTTTTCTTTATAAATATTCTAAAACTCATTTCACATTGTGTTATGAGTTTTTTTATTTCTGAAAATATGTTAAAAATACAGAATCTAAAAAAAACCTATTCCAATTCGGAAAATGAGAAGTTTGATATCATTAACATTCCTTCATTTGAACTGAATGATAATGAGCAGCTTGCCTTATCAGGTGAAAGCGGGTCGGGCAAATCTACTTTTCTTAATCTTATCTCGGGAATTGTCAGTGCCGATTCGGGAGAAATTTTTTTTAACAATACAGACATAACAAAATTATCCGGATCAGCTATGGATAAATTCCGGTCAAAAAATATCGGATATGTTTTTCAGACATTTAATCTGCTTCAGGGATTTACAGCACTTGAAAACGTAATGCTCGGCATGATGTTCTGCGGTAATCCGGATGAGAAGAGATCGGTCGCCGCTCTTGATAAAGCCGGACTTTCAAAAAGAATAAATAACAAACCTTCAGAACTTTCCGTCGGGGAGCAGCAGAGAGTAGCCGTAGCAAGGGCTATAGTAAACTCTCCGGCAATGTTATTAGCCGATGAACCTACTGCCAATCTTGACGGCAAAAATACCGGATTGGTTATTAAATTGATTAAAGAACTCTGCACTGAAGAAAAAATATCCCTGATACTTGTCTCTCACGAACCGGATGTTACTGATAAATTTAATTATAAAAAAAGTTTTTCTGAAATTAATTTTAATCTCACATACCTGCAAAGCTGATTGCTTCTTATAGAATGGGAATATTAAGAATAGTATATAAAAATTTAAAACAGCGAAGTCTTTCATCCCTGCTGACAATTTTCTCAATAATGATTGGAGTTGCATTAGTAATATCTATAATATTGCTGAGGCAGGAAAGTGAAGAGGCTTTTAATCAGACAGCTACAGGATACGAGCTGATAGTCGGACCAAAAGGAAGTTCTCTTCAGCTTACTCTGAATACTGTTTATCAGATTGGTTTGCCCATTCAGAATATGCCGTTAAGCGCATATGAACTGCTGAAGAATGACAAGCGGGTGAAGCTTGCTGTACCTTATGTACTCGGAGATAACTTTAAAAATTTCAGACTGATAGGAACCGTTCCGGAAATCTTCACTGAATTTGAATATAAGAAAGGTATCAAATATAAAATAAGTCCGGGACGAATTTTCGAAAATGATCTTGAAGCAGTAATAGGCAGCGAAACTGCTCAGAGAACGGGTCTGAAGGTTGGAGACACTTTTACCGGTTCGCACGGAGTTGACTCTTATGAAGGTGCCGAGGCACACGATGAATTCAGATTTAACGTTACGGGAGTTCTTGAAAAGACATTCACGCCTGTCGACCGCGTGATATTTGTTACGATGAACTCCGTATGGAAAATTCATCATCACGAAGCAGAAGAATCGAAGGACACGGCAGTTTCTTTGAAAAAAGAAAACACTATCACTTCTATTTTACTGAAACTTAAGAATCCTGTTTACTTTGATCTTATAAGGCGGCAGATAAATGATAATAAGTATGAAGGAATCAATGCGCAGGCAGTCTTGCCTGTGCTGGAGATAAAGCAGCTGTTTGACATAATCGGAAATATAAACTCAATTCTGCTTGTGATTGCATATCTTGTAATTTTTGTCGCCGCAATATCCATACTGGTTTCTCTATATAATTCTATGAATGAAAGAAAGAGAGACATAGCGATAATGAGATCTCTGGGAGCAACGAAGTTTACCATATTAAAGATAATCGTACTGGAAGGAGCGCTGATCAGTTTAACGGGAGCATTGAGCGGAGCATTGCTTGGTCATTTTACAATATTCATAATGAAAAATAAAATCTCTGATCTTGCCGGCATACAGATTACCGGAACGGCATTTAACATAATTGAATTATACATATTCGCCGGCACAATTATACTGGGAATTATCGCAAGCATTATACCTGCATTGAAAGCATATAACACAGACGTGGCAAAAAATCTTAATCCTGTGAGTTAATAATTTTAATGTTGTATTAATAATCCGTTTTTATATATTTATAGAAGAAATTATGAAAAATAAAATAAAATATACGGTCTTCGGGATTTTCGTTTTAGGTATATGTATTCTTCTGTTTTCCAATTCAGATTCAAAAGATAAAACCTATGTGTATAATATAAACGGAAAAAAGATAGATATCAGACAGGTAAATTTTTCTCCGGAAAGCAGTAACGTGAAAGATTCTTCTGTAAAGCGGGGATCATTTGACGGAGATCAGACCGTACCTGTTCCAAAGATGAATGTTAAGCCGTTTGATCCGAATGCGCCTTTTACCAAGCTGACATTCAGAATACTGAGGACATACATTCCCGGTAAAACCCTTCCTGAAGATATTAAAGCTCTTAATGAAAATAATGTTGAGATACTGGGATTCATGACACCTCTGAATGCGCTTGAAAACATGGATGAATTTTTACTTTGCTCTGCTCCGCCATTAAGCTGCTACTGCGCACCTCCGATATTTATAAATGAGATTATCTATGTCAAGCTTATAAATAAAAGAACTGATTTCAAAACCGGCGCGATAAAGGTAAAAGGGCAGTTTCACGTCAACACGGATGTTAAAGATGAGTACTCTGATATTATTTATACTATTAATGCTTCGGATGTTGATTAGAATATTTTTCCGCACTCACGCATGTATCAGATTCAAACTTCTATTCACATTTAAGTATTTATGAAAAAAATAAATCACGACGTAATTTATAAAGCTAAGAAATCCGGTTTTTCAGACAAGCAGCTTGCGCATATATTTAAGACAACTGAAAAGTATATCAGGGACTTCAGATTCAAAAACAATATTATACCTGTTTATAAAACCGTTGATACCTGCGCGGCAGAGTTTGAAGCAAGCACTCCTTACCATTATTCCACTTATGAAAAATTCAACGAAAGCATTTCTTCTGAAAGGGAAAAGATAATTATTCTCGGGGGAGGACCCAACAGGATCGGGCAGGGAATCGAATTCGATTACTGCTGCGTAAGATGTGTAAAGGCGTTGAGGGAAGAAGGGTATGAGACAATCATGATCAACTGCAATCCGGAAACTGTTTCAACGGATTATGACATTACTGACAAACTTTACTTTGAACCGCTTACAGCTGAAGACGTTCTGAATATTGCGCATTATGAAAAAAATGTCAAAGGTATAATTGTAAGTTTCGGAGGACAAACACCTTTGAAGATATCACAGGAGCTGGAGAGGAACGGATTGAAAATATTAGGCACTTCATCGGAGAGTATTGATATTGCCGAAGACCGGAAAAAATTCGGAAAACTATTAGACAGAATCAATATTCCGAAACCGGAATACGGAACAGCCAAGGATCCTGATTCCGCAAAGCGCACCGCTAACAGGATCGGATATCCGGTTTTACTAAGACCTTCCTATGTACTTGGCGGAAGAGCAATGCAGATCGTTTACAGTGATGATCAGGTTGAAAAATTTTTCAGGGATGAAGCCGAAGCATCGGGTGAACATCCTGTACTCATAGATAAATTTCTCGAGGAAGCAAGAGAGATAGATGTAGATGCGATATGTGACGGAGAGAATGTTTATATTGCCGGGATAATGCAGCACATAGAAGAAGCGGGGATTCACTCCGGAGACAGTACATCCATTTTACCTCCGATTTCTATTAACAAAAAAAATCTTAAGCAGATCAAAGAGTTTACAAAGCAGATAGCTCAATAATTAAATGTAAACGGTCCGATCAAAATTCAGTTTGCAATAAAAGATAATATTGTATATGTGCTTGAAGCGAATCCAAGGGCTTCACGGACAGTCCCGTTTGTCAGCAAGACTACAGGCATACCGATAATCACTGTTGCAGCAAAAATCATTGCAGGTAAAAAACTAAAGGACTTTAAGCTGAAAAGCTTTGAAGACATTGAATACATTGGGGTAAAAGAATCTATATTTCCTTTTCAGAAATTTCCTAGAGTAAAAATGTTTTTAGGTCCGGAGATGAGATCTACAGGGGAAGTGATGGGAATAGCAGCTTCATTCGGAGAAGCGCTTGCAAAGGCGCAGGAATCAACAGGTACGCCTGTCCCTGTCAAAGGAAATATTTTTGTCAGTGTAAATGAGAATGACAAGAAGAAAAAGACAATTGATATAATCAAAAAATATACCGTGCTTGGTTTCGGTGTAATAGCTACATTAGGTACGTCTAAGTTTCTAAATGAGAACGGAATAAAAGCAGAGCCCGTATTTAAGGTCAATGAAGGCAGACCGAACATTGTTGATCTGATAAAAAACGGGAAGATACAGATCGTAATTAATACGCCTTTAGGTTCCGAATCGCGCTTTGATGAATATGCGATAGGCTGGGCAGCTGTTCAGCATAAGATTCCTTTCATCACTACATTGTCTGCTGCAAGTTCATTTGCCGAGGGAATAGCTAACATAAAAGACGACAGATCTGACGTAAAGAGCCTTCAGGAATATTACAGAACTTAAGTAGTATTTAAAATTAATTAGCAATAATTTTTTGTTATTGTTATTTTTGTATCAATTAAAATCACAGGATTAAATAAAATGGATATAGAAAAAGTTAAAAAGAATTATAAGTGGGATCCGATGAGAGGCGATTATTCAAAAAGCTATGTCTCTTATGAAAGGCGGTTACAGAAGAAAAAACAGACAAGAAACTTATTGCTTACGATTCTTTATGTTTTAATTCTCATAGCAAGTATTTATCTGATCTATAAAAGTGTTAAATAGATTTCCGGTCAATGAATTTTTTCAAAACTGCACACTGACACCTCCAACAGGAAAGAAAGCCCACTGATATATGGTTGAAAGTTCATTGTAATCTTCATTCCAGTAATACGAATATATATTCTGCCTGTCGAATAAATTCTGAACTTCAAGATAAGCAACAAGACTTGCGCTTTTGAAATCAATTTTCTTATCTACTCTCAGATCGATCCTCATATAGTACGGATATCTTGCGCTGTTGAAGTCATCAGTGGCGAATACTGCTCTGTTGATCTGTTCAGAAGCAGCAGTATTGATGGGAGTATAAGGTCTTCCTCCTGAATATTTAAATTTTAAGCCTGCAAGCCAGCCGTCACTGAACTGATATCCTGCAATAAGGGTAAACTGATTTCCGGGATCAAATGCGCCGGGCTTTACATTTCCGGCTAAAGCAGTAAAGCCCGAATGTATGTACGAATAGTTGAGCATTCCGTAAAGTCCGTTATGAGACAGCTTTTTCTGTATTGAAATATCAATCCCCTTAACATTGCCATATCCGGCGCTTGATGCCTGTCCTACTATGTTCGGACCAAATTCCGAACCGCCGTCTATAAGTATGTAAGTAGGTATGTCAATCCACACAGGATAGTCTTTATACTTCTTATAAAAGACTTCAACACTGGCTTTAATGTCGCTTGTAAAATAATGATCGATACCGGCAATGTAATGCTCGCTGCGCGTATTGCTCAGCAGATTGTTTGCCGGACTTGAACAAAGCCATATGTATTCCGGAGACTGATAGTAAATTCCCCAAGCAAAATTCAGTGAAGTAACAGGATTCAGATTTACGGACAATCCTATTCTCGGGGAGAAATATGTTTTAAGATCTATGTATTCAAAATAATCCACCCTGAATCCTGTGTTGAGATTGATTTTATCTCTGAATAATTTTGTCGTGAGATTTGCATGACCGAAAAATTTGAAAGTGCTGATTTCAGTAAATGTATTTATTGTATCATAGACATAGCCGGCTGCATTCGTATCTCCTTTCAGATACAGCCTGTCATTGATGTTCGCATACTTACCTCCTAATCCTGTATTCAATATCAGAGATCTTGAAAGCTGATAATTCAGATCGGAATAAAGACCGGTCTCTTTATTGACAGCATCATTTTCAATGTTGATCTGTGCCGTAGGTCCGTCGATCTGTATAACGTAACTGTCAGTTACATTGTATGCAAGCACAGTCTGCAGAAATCCTTTTCTGAAAAGCTTCTTATAATTTACACCGGCGACATAAGTATTCTGATTTGAATTTGAGTTTCCGTAAGGATTATCTTCGGCAGATTCACCGGAGAAATCTATTTTATCAAGACCTGTCAGACCTATAACGGATATTTTATCAGTCGGTGAAAAATCATAGGCGACCTTAATATTAAAATCCCAGTAGTTTGGAACTGAAGTCAGTCGGATAGCGCTTTTCACGAGTTCAAGATAACTTCTCCTGAGAGAAAAAAGGAATGATCCGTTATTCGTAATTGGTCCTTCGACTATCGCCCCGAAACCGGCAATGGAGAGATTTACATCCTTATAAAACTTTTTTCTGCTTCCTTCCCTGAAGCTGATATCGATAACACCTGAAAGCTTATCACCATAAAGCGAAGGAAATCCTCCCGTCAGCATATTTGTTTCTCTGATGAATTTTGCATTTATAAATCCGATCGCACCGCTTGATGATCCGTCTGTTCCGAAATGATTTATATTCGGAATTTCTATACCGTCTATCATTATCAGATTTTCCGAAGGTGAGCCGCCGCGTATGATTATATCATTGCGCTGATCATTTCCCATGGCAACGCCGGGTGATGTCTGCAGCATACGTGAAATATCTTCAGTAGCTCCGGGAGCTCTGCGGATCTCTTCGAAGTCCAGATTGATCGAACTGATATTTACATCAGAGCTTTTGTTAAAAGAATTTGCTTCTACGTCTATTACTTCAGTAGAAACTCCCCGCGGTGTAAGCTTTATAAGGAGCTCAAGGGGTTTGCTTGCATAAATTGTCAGATCCGATTTTATCCCTGATTCGTACCCTGCAGAAGAAACCTGTATGCTGTAGGTATTAAATTTCAGATCATTAAAAATAAACTCACCGTTATTGTCTGTAGCTGTGTCCTTTCCGGTGTTCATAAGTTCAACCTTTGCATTCCGTACCGGACTTTCTGTCTCACTGTCTATGACCTTACCTTTAATGATACCTTTATCATCAGTCTGTGGAAAAATTGCACCGGCTAAAATAAAAAATAATGAGAGAATTAAATAAATTCTTATGACCATTAAGATTCTTATTGTTCCTGAGAAAAATTTAGGTAAATTAAGTTTATATCTCTGCTATTAAAAGTAAATTTATTTTACCGTAAACCAGGAAATAATTTTCTTAATATGACTGCTACAAAATCTTCAATTCAATATTCAACTTCACACTTGAAAATTAATCTGCCTATTGATAAGTTACATCAAATTTTTTTAATGATAAAATATTTCTTAATTCTCAGGTCAGTATTTTTTTACATACTGATATTATTTTGCCTGGAAGCATATTCACAGGAGCAGGGTCCGAAAGTGCTTGTTGTGACTGCACATCCGGACGACGATGCTACATTTGCCGGAACTGATTATAAGATCACGCATAATCTCGGAGGAACAGTAGATATTGCTCTGATCACAAACGGGGAAGGAGGTTACAAATATTCCACTCTTGCTGAAGACATTTACGGGCTTGAGCTTACAGATGAAGCAGTGGGAAGACAGTATCTTCCTGAAATAAGAAAGAAAGAGCTTGAAGCCGGAGGGAAAATTATCGGAATCAGAAATTTTTATTATTTCAATCAGAAAGATCACCGCTATGTTACTTCGGCGGACATAAAGGAAATTCTTGACAGTAATATCTGGGATCTGGAATACATCAGAAGCGAACTCAAAAAAATCATCGAAAGGGAAAAGTACGATTTTGTTTTTGTTGTTACGCCGACACTCACGACTCACGCTCATCACAGCTCCGTAGGAATACTTGCACTTGAAACAGTCAGCTCTATTGATCCTGAAAACAGGCCGGTCATTCTCGGAGGATCTGTTGCAAGGAAGACCGATACTTTAAATTATATATATAAAGGTATGGAAGGATATCCAATAACCAGTGTAAGCGATACGGTTCCGTTTGTATTTGACAGGACACAGAAGTTCAGTTATAAAGATGCGCTTGATTATAAGATCATAGTCAACTGGCTGATCGCAGAGCATAAATCACAGGGAACAATGCAGCTGCTTATGAATCAGGGAGATTATGAGCAATACTGGTATTTTGACATTAATCCGGAAAGCGGAAAGGAAAAAACAAATGAGCTTTTTGAAAAACTGAAGATCAATTATTTTAAAAAAAAGGAATACAATTAAAAATATTTTAATGAAAAATTTTTTTACAGTTGTAATACTCTGTTCTCTTATATATATAACAGGCTGCTCAGGTAATAATAAAAAAAAGCTTGTTGTGTATTCACCCCACGGAAAAGAAATGCTGTCTGAATTTGAAAAACAATTTGAAGCTTTGCATCCTGATACCGATGTGCAATGGCTCGATATGGGCTCACAGGAAGTTTTCGACAGGGTAAGAACTGAAAAAGATAATCCTCTGTGTGATATCTGGTGGGGCTCGCCCTCAACCATTTTTATGCGTGCTGAGAAACTGAATCTCCTTGAAAAATATAAACCAACCTGGGCTGATAAGATCGGAAAAGAAAGTAAAAGCAGTTCAGACAGCTGGTACGGTACTTTTCTGACTCCTCAGGTAATTGCATTCAACGATAAAACACTTAACAATCAAAGTGCTCCCAAAGACTGGAGTGATCTTATATTGCTGCAGTGGAAAGATAAAATCGTCATACGAAATCCTATGGCATCAGGTACAATGCGCGTAATCTATTCTGCAATGATAGCAGGCTCGGTAAAAAGAACAGGCAGCGATTCAGAGGGATTTGAATGGCTGAAGAGACTTGATGAGAATACTTCCACCTATGCAGCTGATCCGACGCAGATGTATATCAAGCTTGCCGCTAATGATGCTGTTACTTTATGGAACATGCCTGATATAATTCTTCAGAAAACTATGTATCAGTATCCTTTCGGTTATAATTTTCCTTCTTCAGGAACGGTCGTACTCACTGATGCAATAGCAATAGTCAAAGGCACAAAGAACATTGAGACTGCAAAGGAATTTTATGAGTTCGTAACAAACGAGCAAAGCCTGATTCTTCAGGCGGATAAATTTTACAGGATACCGGCACGCTCTGATATTGCTAAAGATAAATTACCGAAATGGATTGCTGATGCAGATTATAAGGCTATGGATCTTGACTGGGAGCTGATTTCTGAAAAAGAATCCGAATGGATGAAGAAGTGGGACAGTGAGATAAAGGGAAAATCCGGACAGTAAATTATTAAAACAAATGACGCTGATTATCAGACTCAGTTTTTTAGAGCCGCTGAAGTAAAACTCTTACGAAGTATGCTCTTCATTTTTAAAAAAAATGCCGATACTTTCATTAAAAAACATATCAAAGGATTTTTCATCAACGAATGTTTTAAGCAACATTAATTTAGAATTGAACAAAGGAGAATTTTTTTCCGTAGTAGGTCCGAGCGGCTGCGGAAAGACAACACTTCTGCGTATCATTGCAGGACTTGAATTTCCTTCAGAAGGAGAGATTTTCATTGACGGGATCAATTCTACAGATCTTATTCCTCAGAAAAGAAATATCGGGATAGTATTTCAGAATTACGCCCTTTTTCCTAATATGACGGTATTTCAGAATGTTGCTTACGGACTTGAAGTAAAGAAAATTCCGAAAGAAAAGATCAGAGAGAAAGTTGACAATGTACTTTCTAAGGTCCGTATGCGGGATAAAGCAGGTACCAGTGTGACGACACTCAGCGGAGGAGAGCAGCAGAGAGTTTCTCTTGCAAGAGTGATGGTTACTGAGCCGTCTCTTCTGCTTTTTGATGAGCCGCTTTCAAACCTTGATTACTCTTTGAGACTTGAAACAAGAAACGAGATCAAGCGTCTGCAGAGAGAAATCGGAATCACTTCTGTGTATGTGACTCATGATCAGTCTGAAGCGCTCGCTCTGTCTGACAGGATAGCAGTACTTGACAAAGGAATCATTCAGCAGACAGGTTCGCCTTTCGAAATTTATTATAAGCCAGCAAATATTTTTGTAGCCGACTTTATAGGTCATGCAAATTTTTTTGATAAAAAATCCGCAATGGAAATTTTAGGCATTACCGAAATGAAGGATGATGTACTGCTTTCAGTTTATCCGGAAGAGATCATACCTGTAGTCTGTTCTGAAGACTGTAATGCTGTGATCACAGATGTTCAGTTTACAGGTTTCACTACAGAATATTTAATAGAAGCCAAAGGAAAGCAAATAAAGTCACAGCAGCAGGCAGATCCTTCAAAATATAATTTTAAAACAGGACAGGCAGTGAGACTTACTCTTAATTCTGAAAATCTGAGGTTTCTTAAAAAATGAGATCCGTAAAATTAACTCCGGTAAATATTTTTTTACTTGCGCTGATATTATTTTTTATAACAGGATACATTGTTTACCCTTTAATAATCCTGCTCAAAGAGAGTATTCCGGTTTTCGGTACGGTTTCCGGTGTGAGTTCATTTTCCGGTATAGTTTCCGGCTCGATCATTAATTCAGTGATGCTGTCATTGATCACCGTTATCTTCAGCTGTATACCGGGAGTATATTTGGCTTATAATTTTCATTACAGAAAATTTCCTTTAAAGAAATTCCTGTACCCTCTGCTGCTGATACCTATAGCGACTCCACCCCTGGTTGGTGTTGTTTCTTTTTTGTTTCTTCTCAATGAGAACGGATTAATTACAAGGATCATCACATCTGCTTTTAATCTTCAATCCGCGCCGTTTAAGTTCGAAGGTTGGACTGCAATAATTATCGTACACGTTTATTCTTTTTATCCGTTTTTTCTTTTATTTTCAACTTCCGCTTTGCAGAAGATAGATGCTAATCTCATTGACGCTTCACATTCTCTCGGTGCTTCAGGCTTCAGAACTTTCTACAGGATAATACTGCCTCAGCTGATGACTGCGATCACAGGCGCTTCTCTTATAGTGTTTATGGCAAGCATGGCTTCATTCTCTGCGCCGTTTATATTCGGCGGATCGACAAAGTTTTTGACTACGGAAATTTATTCGGCAAAGATCAACGGTGATACTCCGACGGCTTCTTTATTATCAGTTTTGCTGACTGTCATTTCCCTGGTTTTTCTTTTGCTGCTGAGATATTACAGGAAGAAAAATACTTTTACTAACAGTACAAAGGGAACCGTCAGATCTTTATCGACAGCAACTCAGAAAGATTCCGGAATTTCAGGCACTATTGCATCTTCTGTATTTGTGTTCATAATATTTTTACCAATACTTGCGCTGATCTTCCTTTCACTCATCCCTGAAGGTTCGCTTATGAGAAATTATTTCACGGAATCCTTTACTACAGATAACTATAAAAAAATATTCAGTGATAGTCAGTTCTTTGATCCTTTTTCCAACAGTCTGAAAATGGGATTCATTGCAGTTGTAATTACCATCATTATAGGTGTAAGTGCAGCATTTCTGATCACAAGAAAAAATTTAAAGGGAGGAAACATTGTTGAAAGTCTTCTGTCTTTGCCATACGGAATTCCAGGAACTGTGATTGCTCTGAGCTTCATTATTTGTTTTAATACTCCGACATTATTCACGGCATACATGCCGATTGCAGGAACATTCTGGATCCTGCCTCTTGCCTATTCTGTTAGAAACCTGCCAGTAATCACGCAGTCTTCGATCGCAGGATTTAACTCATTTGATCCTTCGCTTGAGGAAGCCTCGTCAGCTCTCGGTGCCGCCGGATCAAGAACATTCAGAAAGATCATTCTGCCTCTTGTAATTCCTTCTATACTTTCCGGTGCAATGCTTGTTTTCATAAATTCAGTAGGTGAGTTCGTATCTACAATTCTGCTTTATACATTTTCCACTAAAACCATTTCTGTCGAAATTTATTCTCAGCTCAGATTATACAATACCGGCGCAGCTGCAGCTTATGGAATAATTCTGTTTTTAATGGTCATGATTATTGTTTACATTTCACGTAAAACACTGGATAAGTCTGTAAGCGTAGGTTAGTTTTAAATTAAATTATTAACAGTATTTAAGGTCTTTTCTGTACCCGGATTATTCAATAGTGGGGAATTAAGAATCCTTCACTGTATTCATTGTTTTTTTAAAGCTCATAATAAATCCGTTATTTTTCCGCTCAATCTGTGTCATCCCCGTTCAATAATTGTTGTGAATATTATAATTTATCAGT
>DAIPYG010000007.1:0-30117 GCA_036782875.1 Bacteroidota bacterium
GCATCAAAACCCAGACCGAATCCTGCATTGCCGGCGGAATATTTAAACTCATTGTTATCAGTAAGTCCTGCGTAAAGAAAATTTACCGCACCCGAACTGTGAACAACATTACTGTCATCCGTAAATATGGAAAGATCATTACTAGTTGTATTGAAATAATAAAGCCCGAACTGAGGCTTTACTGAAACTCCGTATGAGACTTCATCAAAAGAATTATTATTTTTAAGTTTGATTTTCTTAGCGTATGAAAAATTCAACTCTCTTATCCAGTATGCATTCAATTCATTTTCAGAAAGGTCATAGGTCCTGCTTATCTGATTACCGTAGAGTCCGAGTTCTAGAAAATCACGGCTTGGAGTGAAGTTGCCGGTGGATCTTTCATCGAGTGAAATTCCGAAAGTACCAATGTTCTTTGTATTGACGATCACTGAAAGAATCGTTGCGTATGCGGAATAGCCTGACTTCTGATCGCTTGCTTCGCTGATAATGTTGAGTTTATCATTATTGTCGAGGTACTGTGAATTGCCGTTATCATCTTTTGCAAAATAAGAATTATAAAAATCCACTGAAAGATAATCGCTGCTTGTAAGCACTCCTGCATTGGTAAAAAGATTGAAATAAACCGGAGCAGTATTGTTAAGTCTCTGATTCAGAATGTTGGCAGGATTCTGATTAAAAGAACCGAGGTCATAGGATTCGGAAACCGAAGTATTACCCATTGACATGCTCCGGATATCCGTAACATCCTGTGAAAAAGACTGCGAGTAAAAAAAGAAGTTAACTGATATTAAAATAAAAATTCTCTTCATTGAAATTAATTATCGTTGCTTATTCTGTATGTGACCTTACCAAAACCTGAAGTTCTCACTCTGTCACTGCCCCGGATCCTTACAGTTGTCCTCGGCGGGGGAATTATTGCAGGGTCTGTAAATAATTTATATTCATATATGACTTTCCCCATGTGCTTGAATTTTTGTATCTGCGCGCTGTCAAGAACAGACTCGAATGAAGTTGCGGTAGTTGAAAATGTGAAGCCGTCAGATCCGACCGGAGTGGCATTTACCTGAACTGATGAATCTTCCTGATTGCCAACTAATTTAGAAATAGCTATAAGAGGAGTAAAGAAAGAATCCAGTATAAGAACTTTTGCTGTGCCTTTGAGCGGGAATCCGTTTACTGATCTCAGGGTGAAATTCATGCTCATAGCCTTATCCAGATTTTTTCTCAGGTCTGCATCATCAATACCCGCATCTGCAGTATCACTGAAAACGATCGGCTCGCTAATGCTTATATCAAGAGGCATCTGCAGCAGAAGCTTAAGAGAAATGCTGTCAGTATAGGAAACCGTTCCTTCCTTATATGAAAGATTAAGAAAATCATTTCTTTTAACTTCAATTTTCTTGGGAATATTATTAATGAACTCAAGTATGTTGCTGTTGTTTTCATTTATCGGAAAGGATGTAGAATCCCTGTCAGAAGGCAAGGTCAGAGAAAATACTGAATCAATGGGATCTCCCGGATTTCCGTTTTTTAAATATTTCAGTCTTACCCGGTGACCGTTCTTATTTTCTCCGACAATGGATAAATTTGTAAAATCAACCTGATATATCTCAGAGTATTTTCTTGTGACAAAGAAATTTCTGTCAGGAGTGACCGATGCAAAATTCATTTCACCTTCCGGAACATCAGAGCCGAAAGGATCGATTACTTCATCATATGTGATCCCTGTGCTGAGAGGTTTCAGTCTGCCTTCTATATTTTTTATTGAATACTGAGACAGAGAATAATTAAAACTCACCGGTACAGGCTTGGCTGACTGGAACTTCAACCTGATATGAAGATTATTATCGGGTGTGTCATTTTTTATGTAATAATCCGCAAGATCCAGATCAACAGACTTCTGCTGACCGGGAGTAACTTCGCTGACTATGTCCGCAGTATCATTATTCTCAACTTTGTATAAATTTCTTATGGTAGCAATTACGGAATAATTATTATTTGAATTATTAGAGAAGGTAAAATTCAAAACACCGTTAAGGAATTCAGTCTTTCTTACAAACGTAGAGTCATCCATCACTACGAACGTATCAAGCTCGAGAGTACTCGGCGCTGTAACATCAGTCGTTTTGAGTCCGTCAAATTTGATATCTTCCCCGAAACTTCTTTTGTAATTCGACTCGCCGTATATATAAACAAGATCATTATTCAGCGAATCTGATCCGACATTGCTGCTTCTTTTGATAATATCAAAAATATTATAGCTTTTATTTGTAAATGGAAGGTTCAGATCTATGTCCCAGGTAGGAGCAGCAGGTTCATTAATTTCGCAACCGTAAAAAACAGAAGTAAATATGTATATTACAGCAAAGAACAGAACATATTTTTTAAATATCATTTAATCTTATTTGAATAATAAAGTGTTTTCCCGAAGTATCAGGTGAAAGAGATTGTAAATTTTTCCTGGGGATGATTAGTTGTATACAATTTATATAATTTTACGGAAATAAAAACTCTATTTTGAAAATCGGATAATTTTAAATCCGGTTATTCAGTCTGACGAATTTTAATATTTTTAAAAATAGATTAACTGTTTCTGAAATGGAAACTAAAATGAAGAGCTGCGTAGAAGTCAAAAAAAATAATATGAAGGCGATAATTTCACTTTCACAAACCGTGTTTTTTACAATTTGACACTTTGAGTTAAACACTATACTTTGATAATGGTACTTTTTAAATATATACGAACTGAACACAAAATCACATTTTAACTTTGATAGTAATTCAATATATTGAATCACTTCAATATCACAAACCTTAAACTTTATTATAATAATGGCAGAAGACAGAGAATCAAAATTAAAATCATTAGACATCGCTTTAGAGCAGATTCAGAAGGATCACGGTAAAGGTGCAATTATGAAGCTCGGAGATAAACCTATTGTTAAGATCGCTTCGATTTCAACAGGTTCGATCTCACTGGATGCAGCTCTTGGAATCGGAGGAGTGCCGAGAGGAAGAATAATGGAAATCTACGGACCGGAATCATCAGGTAAGACAACAATTTGTCTTCACATAATCGCAGAAGCTCAGAAAGCCGGAGGACTAGCAGCTTTCATAGATACTGAGCACGCTCTTGATACAGGTTATGCTCAGAAGCTCGGAGTGGATGTAAATAATTTATTAATATCACAGCCGGAATACGGCGAACAGGCACTGGAAATATGCGAGACACTTGTAAGAAGTAATTCACTTGATGTGATCGTAGTTGACTCTGTTGCAGCTCTGACACCGAGAGCCGAGATAGAAGGCGAAATGGGTGATTCGGTAATGGGAATGCAGGCTCGTCTTATGTCACAGGCATTGAGAAAATTAACGGCAGCTGTTTCAAAATCAAATGTTGTACTGATTTTTACGAATCAGCTAAGGGAAAAGATCGGAGTAATGTTCGGAAGTCCGGAAACAACTACCGGGGGTAAAGCGCTGAAATTTTATGCGTCAATAAGGATGGACATACGAAGAATCGCAGCTATTAAAGACGGTGCGGATGTGATCGGCAACAGGACAAAAGTGAAAATTGTAAAGAATAAAGTTGCACCGCCTTTCAAGGAAGTCGAATTCGACATTATTTATAATGAAGGGATTTCCAAGCTCGGAGATCTTGTTGACCTTGCAGTTATAAAGGAGATCATTAAAAAATCCGGAGCGTGGTTCCAGTACGGAGAAAGCAGAATGCAGGGCAGAGACGGCGTCAAGAAATTTCTGCAGGAAGACAGGGAAGCGCTGAAAAAACTTTATGCAGAAGTCAGAGCTTCGATTGGCATTGCCGATATTCCGGAAAATTCGACCAACGGAAAAGAAGTGAAAAAAGAAGAAGTCGTTAAGAAGAAATAGATCTAAATTAAAGCTTACTTTTAAAAGCTGTTAGCTGTTGTCAGCTAACAGTTTTTTTTTAAACCAAAAAGATTCTGATAATTACATCGGGCACATTCTGCATTTTCTGTCAGAAGAAATGTATGCATTTTACGGACAGGTATATAAATTCTCACAGGATACTTTCATTAAATTGCCTGAGTTTAAAAATTACACCTTCCCGGTGTAAATTTCATGAAAAGTTAAAGATTTATTCAGGAATTTTATTCACATAATAATTGAAGATCACTAAGATAGAAGCTCAGAAAAAAGATAAGCACCGTTACAATATATTTATTGACGGAAGTTTTGCTTTCGGTCTATATGAAGATTCCGTATTGAAATACGGGTTGAGGAGCGGGGATGAGCTGAATGAAAAAAAGATTATAGAAATGCGTGAATTTGATGAGTTCGGATACGGCAAAAAGGCAGCATACTCTTTTTTAGCATATAAACCCAGAAGCAAAAAAGATTTAGTAAAAAAACTGAAACAGAAAAAAATATCAGATAATACCATTGATGATATTATAGAGCTTTTAGAGAAACAGAAATATTTAAATGATGAAATTTATGCCAGAAATTATCTCGAAGACAAACTCAGCAGCAAACCAATCGGAAAAAGGCTTGCAATGATGAAACTCCTTGAAAAGGGAATTGACAAGGAGCAAATTGAATCTGTAATTAATGAAAATTATTCTGAAGATAAGGAATTCGAGCTGGCGGCAAAGCTTATGGAAAAATATGAGAAGAAAGTTAAATTTAAAGATCAGGCTGATAAAAAAAATAAATGCTACCGATATCTTATTTCAAAGGGTTTTGATTATGAAACTGCAGGCAGGGTTTTAAGTTTATACTGAACTGGTTGGTAATTTTACAATTATAAATATAATTTTCAATTGATACATTATATAAATCCCGAAAAACATCTGATAAGGATTTATTTAAAATGTTCAATGTCATTTAATTTTAGAAAATATAAATCTATTTTTGAAATAAATAAAACGCCGGTAAAAAAACATTTCAATCATTAAAAGAATAAGACTAAAAATCAAGGTATAGTATATGGAAAGTATGGTAACATCGGAATTAAAAAAGCAGGAGGAATTTCTCCGCAACAGTTTCAGGGAAAAATATAATCTTCCCGAAGCTGAGATTGATATGATAATAAGTGATATTGAAAAAGTGATAAATCAGGTTGTAAATCTTGTAAAGGAAGGGAAATCCGCTCACGAAAAATTTTTTTCTGATATTATTTTAAATTCAATAGATGCTATCATAGGTTTTGATAATGACCATAAGATATTCCTGTGGAATAAAGGCGCGGAAAACATATTCGGCTATTCAAAGGCAGAGATCACGGGAAAAGATTTTTCTGTTCTGATACCTGATTATTTAATGATAAAAGGTGAAAAAGAATATCTGATCAGAGAGGTAGAGGAAAAAGGATTTCTTGCAAATCATGAATCAGAAAGGATTACAAAAAGCGGTGAGATCAGGAATGTAAGCATTTCGCGTTTTGCTATATCAAACGAAGAGCATAATAACATAGGATCTGTAGGTATAATCAGAGACATTACGAAATTAAAGAAGCTTGAAAGAGAATTAAGGGAAAAGGAAAATCTGGCTCTGATCGGGGAAGTTGTATCGAGCATTGCCCACAGTCTTTCGAATCCTCTGAATATTATTTCCGGGAATGCGGATTTTCTGCTGCTTGACAGGAAGGAAACGGATAAAGATTATGAAGAACTCAAGATCATTCTTGATGAAACTACAAGAATCACAAAATCCATCAGACATCTCCTGAATTTTTCACGTCCGATGCATACCGAAAAAAAGAAGAATAACATAAATGAAATTATTTTAAAGGTTATTTCCGGATTTAAGTTCATTTCAGATCACAAAGATATTAAAATCAAAAAAACCCTTCAGAAAGACCTTCCGTCATTCAGCTTCGACAGTTCGCAGATCGAAGAGGTCATTTCAAATATTATCACAAATGCCATACAGGCCATTCCTAAAACAGGCACTATTAATGTCAGCTCATTTTCAGAAGATAATAATGTAATCATAGAAATTTCAGATAACGGTAACGGAATAGCGAAAGAAAATCTTTCAAAAGTGTTTTTACCGTTCTTTTCTTCCAAGGAATACGGTAAAGGAACAGGACTGGGATTGGCAATTGCAAAGCGCGTGATTATAGAACATTACGGAGAAATACTTGTCGAATCTAAAGTTGGAAAGGGCACAAAATTCAGTCTTGTCTTTCCGGTAACTTTATAAGTTTAGTTATTTTTTAAATTTCTTTTTGTATTAAGCATTAGTACTTCTATGTAAATAATTTACAACGCCTGCCATTTAAACTTATTATTATTGTGTTATTGAAAATTCAATTACATATTTTTCAAAACATCTTACTGATCCGTAAAATATCTTTCTTGAAAGTGAGCTAAATATCCGAATAAATATTTCATATAAAATTTTAAAAATCCGGGCCGTGAGACCCGGATTTTTAAGTATAATTTACTACGGTTAATTAATTAAATTATTTTTACTTGATCACAACCATCTTATTTACTGCAGTATTATTTCCGGCAGTAATCTTATAATAATATATTCCGCTTGCAAGATTCGATGCATTGAAATCAACTGTATAATATCCTGCAGTTCTGAATTCATTAATTACGGAAAGTATTTCTCTTCCGCTCAGATCATAGATCTTCATCATTACATTTCCATCATAAGGCAGAGCAAAGTCTATCTTTGTTGCCGGATTGAACGGGTTCGGATAGTTCTGTGACAGGCTGAATTTTGAAGGAATACCAATATTTACAAATCCTGCGAGATCAAAGTAAACATGATTTCCATTATAATCTATTTGTTTCAGTCTGTAATTGTAGCTTCCGGAATTTAATTTATTATCAATAAATGTGTATTCCGTCGGAACTTCGGAATTTCCCTTTCCGGGAACATATCCTATGTTGGTCCAGATACCATTCGCTTTTCTTTCTATGTTAAATCCTGCATTGTCTTTTTCTGTGGCTGTTGTCCAGTTCAGAATGACGTTTTCATTTTCGACAATTGCTGCAAATGAATTTAATTCAATTGGCAATGGCTTATCAAAATTCATAAGACATGCTGCATTATTCGGAAATTCGCAGAAATCAATGCATTGGAAAGTAATTAATTCACCAATGCAATCTCTCCAGCAATTATAGTTATATATTGTATCCCAGTTTTCGCAAATATATCCCGGTCCACCATACCAGGGCTGAGGCGGGTGAATATCAGGATCCGGGACGCATCCTAACATTGGGTGCGGTGTCATAGTAACTTTCATAATTACTGTATCAAAATACATACCTGAATAAGGAATAGAAGGATCCCAATAGCAAATGGAATCTACCCAGGTTGGTTGATTTATGACTTCGAATTTTATAAACTGGCAGATTGAATCATCCCAGTTAAAGGCTGGTTTCATAACTTTAACAAGGTCATTTTCATCTTCAAAGAACTTTACATAGAATGTCAGTACCCACGGATTACAGGGATCTATTAATTTAAGAGTATTCATTCCGCAGTGTAATTCCGTATATTCATAATGATTATCCGGAAATCCCGGATAAACATCTTCATAATAATACTGACCTTCAAGATGGGTTAAAGGATCGTCAGGATGGTCTATAATTTCTATATGCGGAGTGCCCGGATCACATAATTCTGACGTTGAATAAGTTGAAACCAGATCAAGCGAAACCGATGCTCCGTCATTGAAATTATCATCTACTCTTTCTACGAATGCTATATAATAATAACTACCCGCGGTCATAAGATCTCCGATACGATATTTATATTTTGTCCAGTTTGTATCCGCAGAATTTCTCGGAAAAACAATGGTTGCAACATTTATTGTAAATGCACCGATTGTAGGTGAAGTTGTAGAAATTTTTACATCTACAGTATCAGAATAAAAGTTGTCGGGCCAGAATCTAATCCAGAAGCATACCGAATCATAATCAGAGTAATTTTTAAGTATCGGTGTTACAAGCCATTGACTGTTGCTGGCTGCCCCGCCTGTATTCCAAGTTGCGAAAGCGGTTCCGGTTCCACCACCCGGAGGTGTGGTAATTGTTCCGCCGATCCAACCCGGAATAGGACTAGTCCCTGCGGTTTGCCTGTTCCATCCGGTACCTCCGTCAGGACTGATTTTAAGCCAGCCTGCAGGCGGAAATACAGCATTTTCAAACGATTCTTTTAAAGTAAATATCGGGTTATCGAGAGCCGGTCCGTAAGTATACAATGGATTGTTGAAAGTGGTATTTTTGGTTGAAAGATCTTTAGTAACCTGGCTGATACCCGGATTTGTGAGGAAACCCGAAACAATTATTGCCAGGATAAAGATGATAGATATTTTTAATAATGTTTTCATCATTGAACTCCTTAAAATTTAAATTTTAAAAAATCCAATCATAACAACTTACATTTCACTGATCCGCTGATTGGGTTTGCAGATCAGTGAATTTAATTCACATGGTTCCATTCATTTATCCTCCTGTAAAAAAATAAAATAAAAAAGGGATTTTAATAAAATCCCGCTTATAATTTAATAATGAGTAATGCATTTTCTATTCCCTGAAATCACAGTGAAAAGCAATCTGAATAGGCATAATAAAAATCTACTGTGTGGAGATATTCCCTAATGAAAAATTTTTTTAGGGAATAACTCCACACTTTACATAAAACCAAGATTGACTGAAATCTATAAATAGTTTTTAGTTAAAAAGGAAAAGACTTCCGGATAAAAATTTTCAGATATTGGATACCTGAGTGTCTTATATTAAATACAAATTTAAAACTTATGGACTAATATTTTACAAAAATTAATTTTCAGTTTTCCATACTTATTTTATCAGCAGCATACTTTTAGTTTCTCTGAAATCACCTAAATTGATTGTGTAATAATACACACCTCCGGCTAAATTACTTCCGTCAAAAGAAATATCATAACTACCCTGGTTCTGATCCCTGTTGACAAGGACAGCAATTTCATTTCCCAGTACGTCATAAATTTTCAATGTCACAAAACCCGGCTTTGGGATCTGATAATTGATGATCGTATTAGGATTAAAGGGGTTAGGATAGTTCTGGCTAATACTAAAATCTCTTATTCCCGAATTATTTTCCGTAACTCCCGTAGCAAGTATTACAATAATTCTTTTGCTCACCGCCCAGTTCCAGTCATCTCCGCCCGAGCCGCCGTCGCTGTTTGTAGCAAGTCCCGTAGCCCATAGAGTATCAGTTCCCTGCAAAGCAGGAGCTGTGTAATTAAACTGAACAGTTGCAGAGCCTCCGGTAAAAGGTATATTATTATTGTGTGTCAATTCTCCATTAGTCAGATGAATATTTGAAGAAACCGGAGCTAATACCCCTTTACGTGTAGCAATGTCGAGACCTGCTCCTGTTTTGGATGGTTTTGAAACAGTGAGAGAAAATTGTCTTGTGGTACCTGCAGTGATAGTATCCGGACCGTTTAATAATGCGGAAACATCAGTCGCAGCTGAAGATCCGTGACATCCACCGCATCCGGAAGTGGAAGTTTTTCTTGTTCTGCCGGTTCTGCCGTCAGGATCTCCATATAATGATAAACTGATGGAGAAAAATAATATTAAAAGCGAAGTTACGAAAAAACTGAATTTTAATTTTTTCATAAAAAATTATTTTTAGTTAGTTAATAATTATCTTATCAATCATTTACTATGCCTCTATAGAATTACTTTTAATATTTTTAGAATACTTATGAATACGTTGCAAAAGCAAATGATAATACTTAAAAAATCTCATCATAATTTTTTTCAAACCGGTATTTATATAAAAATAATGAATTGTGGAAAAATTAAAATTTTGTTCACTTTTATTGTGGATAATATCCACAACTTTTTTTGATATCACATTTTTTTACAACTATAAGCAATAAATATTCTGGCACGCCTATTGTCATAAAGAATAGCAAAAGTAATAATCATGAATAATCAACTAATAAATAGTGGAGGAAATAAAATGAAACGGTTAGCTACAATCTTATTATTCATACTTTGTCCCGGATTTATTTTTGGAGTTCCAAGAGTAAAGATAGTCACATCGTATGTAACCCCTGAAATGCTGGCAACGAATTCAGCATTCTTCGCAGACTCAACAGTCGCAAGCGGTTTAAATACTGTCGCCAAAGGTACTTATGTTTATTTAAGAGCATGGAATTTCGGCGATACAGCACAGATCAGCAATGCAACATGGACATTCTTATCATTACCGGCAGGTTCAGGAGCAACGTTCGCTCCGGTAACCGGATTAAGCTGGTGGACAAAATTCAAAGCTGATTCTGCAGGAACATATGAAATTAAGGTTTCGATAATTACATCAACCGGGACCAAAGATACAATAACTTCAATATACAGCTCAAATTATGTTGGAACAGGCGGATTTGATAATGTAAATGCTCAGTATCCGAATTGTATGAGCTGTCACGGATCTACACCACAGTTTCAGGGAATATTTGATAAATGGAAAGTATCCGGACATGCTACCACTTTTAAAAGAAACATAACCACCGGAGGTTCATTTTTCGGTACAAGTTGTTTCAGATGTCACACAACCGGTTATGATCAGAATATAGTTGCTGAAAATAATGGATTTGATGATAAAGCAAGGCAGCTCGGCTGGGTTTGGAGTAATTATGCACCGCCGAAACCATCAAACTGGGATTCATTAAAGAACAGATTCCCGTCACTTGTAGCATTTGCAGGTGTAGGTTGTGAAAGCTGTCACGGACCAGGAAGACAGCACGTTATAAATGAAGGTGATACAAATATGATAGGCAGAAGCTTAGAAGTTGGCGTATGCGCAAAGTGTCACGATGAACCGCCCGAAGCGCCTATAGTTCAGCAATGGGACAGATCAAAGCATGCTGAAGTAATCTGGAGTTCCTCATTCGCTCAAAACAATAACGGTACAAATAATTTAGACAATTGTATAAGATGTCACGACGGAACGGGATATGTAAATTATACTAATGGAGAAGGTACTTATACAAACGGATTTACAGTAGCCAAGCAGGTAAATATGACTTGCGCAGTTTGTCATGATCCACACGGCGGACCCGATAACCAGTTAAGAAAAGGACCTGTCTCGGGTGATACACTTGCAAACGGGTACCATTATACAAATGTCGGTAAAGGTGAAGTATGTATGAATTGTCATAAAGCAAGAAAAAATGTAAATACATTTACACTTACAAGAGTGAACTCAGCTAACTGGGGTCCTCACCATTCAGGTCAGGCGGACATTTATGAAGCACAGAATGCAGCAACTTTCGGCGGACCTCCTTATCAGACAACACAGCATAAGGAATTTCTTACAAATTCCTGCGTAAAATGTCATATGCCTCCTACTGATACTACTTTAGTAAACAGAGATAAAGTTGGCGGACACACTATGAGCATACATAATGATGAAAATGATTTTGACTATCTTGCAGCATGTCAGAGCTGTCACTTCGGCAAAACAAGATTTGACCAGTTCATAGCTCCTTATGATTATGACGGTGACGGAACAATAGAACCATGGGTAACGGAAGTTGACGGATGTTTGAGAAATCTGAGACTGGCATTGCCGCCGGTTGGAGTTGATTCAATTGCATGGCAGCTTATAGCAGCAGACTCAAATAACATTCCGCTGAGACAGGCATATTTCAATTACCTTATTGTGAATGAAGGAAGCGAACGCGGAATGCATAATCCTAAATATTCTGTAGATGTCCTGATAAGATCAAGACAGGTACTGACGGGAATAATGCCGGTATCAGGAGCCGGAGTTCCTTCAAAATTTGAAATGTCTCAGAATTATCCTAATCCGTTCAATCCTACTACGAAGTTTGAATTCTCACTTCCAAAGCAGGCAATTGTAATGGTCAAAATATTTGACATAGCAGGTCGTGAAGTGAAAACACTGCTGAATGAAAAGATGTCTCCGGGTAAGTATAAAGTTGACTGGAATTCTACTGATAACTCAGGAAGAAATGTTTCGAGTGGTGTATATTTCTACAGGATAGTTGCTGGCAGCTTCACAGAAACAAAGAAGATGATACTAGTCAAGTAACGGTAGTATATAATATAATTTAAAGATCCTCCATTATAGAACCTGCCTCATCAAAATGAGGCGGGTTTTTATTTATTAATGAATATTTATTGTATGATAAAAGTCATATTTTAATCAAAACAGTTTTAAGAAATTCTACATAACTTAGTCATAAAAGAAGCAGGAAAAATTAAATGACAGAAATAATAAAATTTATTGTAGTAGACGATGAACCAAATTCAACCAGGTTAATTGCAAAAGTGCTTGGAAGAAAAGGATATAAAGTTGACGAATTTAATGATAGTGTTGCTGCAAAGGAAAAAATCGAGCATGGAGAATATGATATAATATTATCCGATCTTCAGATGCCGAATGTATCAGGTGAAGACCTTCTGAAATCCAAACCGGAAAGCTCGTTATTCATTATGATCACGGGTTACGGGTCTATTGATTCCGCTGTGGAATCCATGAAAAACGGAGCTTTTGATTATATCAGCAAGCCGTTTCATCTTGATGAACTTTCTATAAAGATCGATAAAGCTGTAGAAAGAGTCCGGCTCACAAAGCAACTGACAAATCTGAAATCGCAGATAGAAGATAATTATTCATTCGGAAATATTATCGGTAAGAGCAAGAAAATGCTGAACGTTTTCGAACTGATTAAAAATGTTGCTAAAACAAAAGTAAATGTATTACTTGAAGGTCAGAGCGGAACGGGCAAAGAAATTGTTGCCCGATCAATTCATTTTAACAGTGACAGAAAGAACAATCCTTTCATTGCAATAAACTGCAGCGCCATTCCGGAAGCTCTGCTTGAAAGCGAATTATTCGGGCATACAAAAGGAGCATTTACAGGAGCTTCGGATTTTCAGAAAGGAGTATTTGAGCAGGCTAATACAGGAACAATCATGCTTGATGAAATTGCTGAAATGCCTTTTAACCTTCAGGCAAAACTACTGAGAGTAATAGAAAACTGGGAAGTTAAACCAATCGGAAGCGATAAAGTCAAGAAAGTAGATGTAAGGCTGATATCAGCGACCAATCAGAATCTCAGGGAAATGATCGCTCAGAAAAAATTCAGGGAAGACCTCTATTACAGAATATCTACAGTATCTGTAATGCTGCCGTCACTTAATGAAAGAAAAGAAGACATACCATATCTTACAAACTACATTCTGAAGAAATTATCTGCAAAACTCAACCGTTCACTTTCTGTAAATGCTTCCGGTCTGGAAATTCTTATGGATAATGACTGGAAAGGAAATGTCAGAGAGCTTGAAAATGTAATAGAACGTGCTGCAATATCTTCCAGTACTGATGAACTTGGAAAGTTTAATTTCAGCTTTCTCAAGGATCAGGAAGTAAAGACCTCTGCATTCGGAAATTTTAACGGCATGGAAGGGCTAAAGGATGTAGAAGGATCTTATATTAAGAAAATACTCGAAGAAAACAACTGGAATAAGCTAAAAGCATCTCACATACTCGGAATTGACAGAAAGACTCTATATAAAAAGATCAAAGAATATAATCTTGAGTAAAGATTCATAAGTTCTTTTATATATGTAAGTTCAAATCACAATATCACCATTCTAATTGTAGAAAAAATCCCCACAGCTTATCAAAAGAATTAAATGACTTCAAATTTACGCATAAAAGGGGGTTTATACAGTCATCAGTGGCACATAGATTGACATTTACATTGTATTACAATCAGGTGAAAATGAAACTCAGAAGAATTCATATTTTATGTCCTAAATCGGAAATTTGTTCTTTGATCAGGAAAACACTTCCGGCTTCAAAGTATTCTATAACATGCACATCATCTGAAGATCTGAATGAAAATACACTTGATCAATTAGACATTGATAATATAGACTGTCTTATACTCGATAATGAAATAAACCTGAATTTATCAGATAAATTAAAAGAAAAGTTTAATAAAGTTTCAGTTATATATCTACCTTCATTTAACTCGGAGCATTACAGGAATAAAATTGTAAAGTACATACCTGAACCATTAAGGCTGAGTGAACTGCAGGAAGCAATAGAAAGCATATTTAAACTTAAATAATTTTGAACAGAGTTTTTAAAAATATAATATTTATAATCTCCGGAATATTTATAATTAGCTTTGCTGTAATATTTTCTGACAGTTTCATTTTAAGCTCTACTTCAAAAAGCACTGATGTATGTCTTTCCTGTCATGAGGATGAAACTCTGACTATGGAAAAAGACGGTAAGATAGTTTCTGTTTATGTAAATCCGGCTCTGTACAAAAAATCCGTTCATTCAGGAGCTGAATGTGCAGACTGCCATTTGAATTATAATGCGGAAGAAATTCCGCACTCTAAATCCAAAGAAAAAGTAAATTGTGCTACATGTCATGATAATTTAAAGGGAATTGAAAAAAGTGTCCATAAAAATGTTGACTGCTATGATTGTCATACCAAACATGATATTAAGCCTGCAAAGGAATTTTCAAAAAATCAGACTGAGAATTGTCTGAGTTGTCATAAAAAAAAGAATATTCAGCAGTTCAGTACAAGCATACACGCAAAGAATAATATCGGATGTGACGGTTGTCATAAAGGCGGACACGAAACATCAAAGATTTCAAAGAATGAGGTGTCGAATGTCTGCGGTAAATGTCATAATGAGAATAAAGCCGATTTTAAGAACAGCATACATCATACTGTATTGACCGGAGGAAATCCTAATGCCCCGGTCTGCACTGACTGTCACGGCTCACACAAGATACTTACGAGTAAAGTATCCATAGAATCAGAAGGATGTCTTAACTGCCATCTGAATGATAAACTCTTTCCGGGAGATGCAAAAGGGTCAGCTAAGTTTGTATCCCAGTATAAAACAAGCGTCCATGCTTCCATAGAAAAAGGCGGAAAAGAAGCAGCCGGATGTGTCGACTGTCACGGTGATCACATGATTCAGAATCCAAATGATCCGAAGTCAGCAACAAAATTAGCCAGACAAATTGAGACTTGCGGAAAGTGTCACAAAAATGTAACAGAAAAGTTTAAAATTTCAAAACACGGACAGGAGCTCTTGAAAGGAAATGGCAAAGCGCCGGCTTGTTCTGACTGTCACGGTGAGCATGACATTAAATCCACTTTATTAACGGATGATTTCTCAAAACTTAATCTTACGGATAAATGTCTCAGCTGTCATAAAGACGGTAAGCTTCCCCATAAAAATTTTCAGGGAGAAGAAGAGCTTATAACCGGATATCAGAACAGTGTTCATTATGAAGCTCTTAAGAAAGGGAACGATGATGCGCCGACCTGCTATAATTGTCACGGTGCTCATGAAATGGAAATCGCTGATAATCCTAATTCTAAGATAAATAAAAAGAATATTGCAAATACCTGCGGGCAGTCCGGATGTCATGTAAAAGAGCTGGATAAGTATACAGGAAGCATTCACCAGATTGGTGTTTCAGAAAACAATAAAGATGCTCCCACATGTAACAACTGTCACGGAAATCACGGTATTATTTCCAAAAATATAGATAATAAAGTTAAGAAGTCAAATGATCTGATAAAGCTGTGCTCCAACTGTCATGCTTCGGTGGAAATGGTTAACAGAAATGATCTTCCGACAAAGGTGAGTGAAACTTATAATGAAAGCTTTCACGGTCTTGCAACACGCGGAGGTTCCAAAGAAGCAGCCAACTGTGAAAGCTGTCATGGAAATCATGATGTAAGACCATCTAAAGATACTTTATCTTCAATCAATAAGAAGAATCTTCCACAGACCTGCGGCAAGTGTCATCCCGGAGCAACGGACGTACTTATTTCTTCAAAGATCCATCTTTCAGATGTTAGTAAAGATTCACCGTGGACCTACTGGATAACAAGATTCTATTTATTCTTAATATTTACTTTAATAGGATTTATGCTGCTCCATAATTTTCTGGATTACAGAAAAAAACGTATGCTAAATAAGAATCTATGAAAGAAGAAAAAAAATACTTAAGGATGTCGAAGAATGAAAGGATTCAGCATTTTTTCCTTTTATCGAGTTTTATTGTCCTGGTAATAACAGGTTTCTGGCTGAAATTTCCTGAATCATGGTGGGTAAAGTGGATAGTCTATATCATTGGTGAAAATGCATTTGAAGCAAGGGGAGTAATACACAGGGTTGCATCTGTAGTTCTGATTATAGTTTCTGTTTATCATTTGATTTATATATCATTTTCAAGCAGAGGCAGAAAACTCGTTAAAGATTTTTTACCGGCAAAGAAAGATATCTTGGATTTTAAAGACTCGATGTTATATCTTGCCGGCAATAAGATTGAAAAGCCGAGATTCGGCAGATTCAGCTATATTGAAAAAATGGAATACTGGGCGGTCGTCTGGGGTACGGTAATCATGGGAATGACTGGTTTTATATTATGGTTCAAGGATTTCTTTTTTAAATATTTTTCAAATACGGGAATGGATATTGCTACAGCCATACATTATTACGAAGCTATACTGGCAAGTCTTGCAATACTTGTCTGGCATTTCTATTTTATATTCCTGAATCCGGATGTTTATCCTATGAATAAAGCCTGGTTAACCGGTTTATTAACAAAAGAGGAAATGGAAAAGGAACATCCATTGGAGCTTGAAGAAATCGAAAAAAATAAAGAAACTTAAATTTAAACAGCTGTCAGATAAACAATAAAAAAATAAGTATACTACAATGGACGAAAATAAAGAGCAGGATAAAACTGATAAAAAGCCGGTTAAAGTAAAAAGGTTTTTTAAGAATGTAAAAGGCTGGAAAAGATTTTTCCTTATGTCAGGTGTTTACCTTTTTACGTTCCTGGTACTTTTTGCAATAGCTGCTGAATATACTTCACGTCCTTCTTTTTGTCCTACCTGTCATTATATGGAATCATTTTATCAGAGCTGGAAAACATCGGCTCACAATAAAGTTGACTGTGTGGAGTGTCATTTTGAACCCGGTTTGCAGGGTGTAATAAAAGGAAAACTCAACGGTCTTGTTCAGATCGTCAGCTATGTATCACTTACATATAAAAAGAGAAAACCTGTTGCAGAAATACCTGATAACACCTGCGCAAGAGCAGGATGTCACGAAAAGCAATCTCTGAATGATTCTACTTATGATTTCCGCGGAATTGCATTCAGTCATAAACATCATCTCAGTGAACAAAAGCGGGGTAAGACATTAAAATGTGTAAGCTGTCACTCGCAGATCGTTCAAGGTACTCATATGGAAGTAACTGTATCAACCTGTACAAACTGCCACTTTAAAAAGTCTTCTGATCCGGAACATAAATTTGAAAAATTGTCAGACTGCAACAATTGTCATAAATTCAATGAAAAGCCGAAAGAAGTTCTGGCTAATTTAAGATATAATCACACGTCAGTAGTTGAAAATAAAATTGACTGCAACGGCTGTCACAGTAATACGGTCAAAGGGGACGGAGTAGTTGGAAAAGAAAGATGTTTTCAGTGTCACTTTGAAACTGACAGACTGGATAAGTATAATGATATAGAGCTTATTCATAATACACATATAAGCAAGCATAGTTTAGCCTGCTATAATTGTCATTCACCGATCGAGCACAAGATACAAAAATTAGATGCAAATGCAAGTCCTGACTGCAACAGCTGTCATGAGAAAGCTCATTCATCTCAGGTAAGTTTATTCAGCGGGGAAAACGGATTTAATGTTGAAAAATCTCCGAGTTCTATGTTTATGAGCGGCATCAACTGCAAAGGTTGCCATACATTTCATGAAATGGATAAGATGGATATAAATACATCCAAAGCAAAAGGCGGTTCCTGTGAAAAATGTCACGGTCCGGGATATGATAATCTGCTTAAGGAATGGGAATCAACTTCAATAAAGAGACTTAATATCATAAAGACAATTTATAATGCCGTAAATCCGCAGATTCAGAATTCAACCAGTCCTAAGAAAGAAGAAGCACAGAAATATATGGAGGAAGCTAATCATAATTTCAGACTCGTAGAAGTAGGAAAGAGTGTTCATAATGTTCAGTTCTCGGATAAACTGCTGGTTGCAAGTTATGAGCTGATGAAAAAGTCATTGAGTATTGTAGGTGCTTCGGCAAAGCTGCCTGAATTCAAATCGAGTTCTGATATAATTCCGAATGAATGTTACAGATGTCATTCCGGAATACAGGAAATTTCAGTCAAGAAGTTCGGAATGGATTTTTCACATAACAAACATATCGTAGAAAACAAAGTTGCCTGCGAAAGATGTCATTCAAATGTAAACAAGCACGGTGAGCTGACGATGAGCAAAGAGAGCTGTAACAATTGTCACCATTCACAGAACAAAAAGAATGAATCATGTGAAAACTGCCATTCATTCCAGTCAAATGTATACGAAGGAAATTATATGAATAAGAATCAGCCTGATTTTATGAAGACAGGCGGATCGGGATGTGTAGATTGTCACGTTAGTTCAGATAAAGTTATAAAACCTGACAGCAAGATTTGCTCTAAATGCCACGATGCAGGATATGACGAGATGATGGGAGAGTGGAAAGCGGACGTGAAAAAACTAAACGGCGAAGTTAATGATCTGGTAAACGGACTTAATACTTCCCAGCTGAATGAAGATCAGAAAAATGAAGTAAAGGAAATAAAGAAAATTGTTTCGGATATTAATTCACATCAGAGTATATATGTTCATAATTATGATCTGCTGAGTTCATTGCTTTCTGAAAAGAAGAAGAAACTAAAGGCGATGTCAAATTAATTAATAAGCGGGTTTCAATTTTTAAAATATATAATAAATAATTTAAAAATATTAATTTAATCTAAAAAAAAACAGCATGAAAAAGAAAATCATTATCATTGCTTTAATTATTATCACACCGTTAATAATTATCTTAAGCAATAACTCGACTATAAAATCACAGTCGGAAGCGAAATACGTCGGTGTAACAACCTGTGTGGGAGCATGTCATAAAACTGAATCACAGGGAAGCCAGCTTTCTATCTGGGAAAACTCAAAACATTCAAAGGCTTTCACAAATCTTCAGACACCTGAAGCCGATGAAATTGCCAAGACAAAAGGATTTACAACACCAGCAGCTGAAACGCCTGAATGTCTGAAATGTCACACACTTACCAGTGCAGGTGCTTCAAACATGGAAGAAACTTTCGATATAAAACAAGGTGTACAGTGTGAAACATGTCATGGAGCCGGATCAGAATACAAGAAAATGGCGATCATGAAAGATAAACAAAAAGCAATGGATGCCGGTCTCATTATCCATACTGAGAAAGCAGCATTCTGTACGGGATGTCATAATTCCGAAAGTCCTACTTTTAAAGAATTTGATTATGATAAAATGTGGGATCAGATAAAGCATCCTAAACCTGCTAAAGAATAGATTTTTTTCAGGTAAGTATTTTTCAGAAATTTATTTCAATTCTAAGAATTGTTGATCATGAAACTGTTTAGGCTTAGAATATTAATTATGTGCATTGTTGCAGTGTTATTTTTATTCATTAATAACACTGCAATTATTCCCCAGACAAAAAATAAATATGTAGGTGTAAATACCTGCGTCGGGGCATGCCATAATAAAGAAGAGCAGGGTGATCAGCTGCGAATCTGGGAAGAGTCAGCACATTCAAAAGCTTTTCTGAATTTACAAACTAATAAAGCTGACAGCATAGCGAGGTCACGCGGATATTTTACTTTAGCTGCCGAGACTCCGCAATGCGTAAAGTGTCATGTATTAGGAACTGATATAGATGAAAGTTTATTGCTTGGTTCATTCGATAAATCACAGGGAGTGCAGTGTGAGAGCTGTCACGGACCGGGCTCCGCTTATAAAAAGCTTACGGTAATGAAAGATAAGGATAAAGCCATGGAAAAAGGATTAATTCTCCATTCAGAAAAAGAGAAATTCTGCACAATATGCCACAATGAGGAAAGTCCTACCTATTTTGAATTTGATTATGAACCGATGTGGAAAATGATAGCACATCAAAAAACTAAATAATAGTTAATTATGAAAACTAACTATAAACTCGTATTATTTTTATTATTTATTTCAGCACTTGCAAATGCACAAACAATGAATCTCAGAGTCAGCACCTATTTTTACTCCTGGCAGAGAGCTGACAGCATTAACCCGGATTTTGAATCTTCTCATTTAAAAGGTTATCAGAATATGCTTCTCGGTGTTACTGATAAGAAATGGAGCTTTAATACTTCGCTGCTTACTCAGGAAGATATCGTAAATAAATCAGGAGACGGATTTGATTATTCATTTTATAATTTATATGTACAGGGAACTAATCTCTGGAATGCGCTGGATGTAAAGATCGGCAGGCAATATGTCTTTGCCGGAGTCGGTAACGGCTCGGTAGACGGACTGAATCTAAGATACAAAGCCGGTATGAACAAACAGTATCAGCTGAGTGTCTTCGGAGGAGCGCTGACTCCCGGAAACTATGATTTTCAAAGCTATTCTGATTTTGGAAATAATTTTATTTTCGGCTCGACATTTAACTATTACGGAGATCAGGGGCTGACGGCTTCTTTAAGTTATTATCTGAAGAGAAAAAAATATGATCCTTATTATGCTCCGAGAATAGATTCCACTTTTTCTACTACCGAAGAATTAATTGTAACTGATTCAAAAGATCAGCAGCTGACAGGTTTTAATATCAGCTATACCGGAAAGCAGAATTATACTTTGTTCGGAAAAGCATATTATGATATTTATCTGAAGAAATTTTATCAGGCGGAATTCAACTTCAGCTATCCGATAAAAAACTTCAGGATATCTGCCGACTATATGTACAGAGGAGCTCAGCTGACTTACAATACTACATTCTGGACAATGGCTCAGTTCTGGCCGCTGTCACATTATCAGAGAGTAGAAGGAGGAATGGATTATACTTTAAAGAACGGTATCAATTTATTTGTTTCTCTGGCAGACATTTTATATATAGACGATAATTCCCTGGAATATCAGGCCGGATTTAAAAGCTCATGGTACGGACTCTATTATACGGGTTATTCGGGTTATGCAGGAGAATCAAACGGTGCAGCAGGTTATGTTTACAAAGAGCTTGTAAAATCAAAACTGTCGGGAAATCTTACTCTGAATTATTCAAATTACAGTCTTGGAAATTATTCATCCACAAGACAGGATCAGTTCAGCGGTATGCTCGGACTTACATACAGGCCATCACCGCAGTTCAGCGTGGATGCACAGGGACAGCTTCTGACTAATATGATATACAAGACTGATTCACGTTTTATGCTTGGAGTTACATACAGATTGTTCAGTAAATTTTAAGATCATTTAAAATTATTATTATGAAAATACCAAAGTACTATCTTCTGTTTTTGATAGGCGTAGTTTTATTTCTTACAACTACAGCTTATTTGTCAAAGGATAAAAGCGCTTATGTGAAAAAAGAAAAGGCTGTTAAAATTGAAACGATATATGATAACAGCCAGCTGATCAAGTTTAATCATAAGCTCCATTCCGTAGATGCTGCGATAAAATGCGAAGACTGCCATACAAAAGCGACGACTTCAACTTCATCAAAAGATAACCTTAATCCTAAAAAGAAAGACTGCGAAAGCTGTCATGATGTCAAAAATAAGAAAGAATGTAATCTGTGTCACTATGACAATGTTTATAAAAAGCTGAGATCTTCTGACAGGGAAATAATTTTTTCACATAAAGAACATGTCGGGAATCAGAAATGCACGGATTGCCATAAAGGTCTTGATGCGGTTAAGTTCTCGAAAGAGAGCGAAGGCGGATTTCCCAATATGGAAAGCTGTTATAAATGTCACGATAATAAAACAGCTTCAAGCGACTGCGAGAACTGTCATAATAACCTGACTAATCTTACACCAAAGACACATTTAAAAACGAATTTCTTAAATGAGCATACAATGGTTGCAGGCGTCAGCTCAAAGAACAATTGCATGATGTGTCACAGCGACAACTTCTGCCAGGCATGTCACAGTCCTTTGAATTATTCCGGCAATAATACCAAGGATAATTTTTACGCTCCATATTATACTAAAGATAATGGTACTAGAACCGACAGAGGAGATCTGCAGAAACTAACAACTGCTCATAACTTAAATTATTTATATACTCACGGTCTTGATGCAAATCAGAAAAGCTTCGAATGCAACACATGTCACAGCCCTGTTGACTTCTGTGCTTCATGCCATCAGAACGGAGGAAATACTGTAACAGGAATTGCTCCGCAGAGTCATCAGCAGCCGAATTTTGCTACGATGGATGCAAGCACAGGCGGTGGTCTGCACTCTCAGCTTGCCAGACGGGATATAGAATCATGTCAGTCATGTCATGATGCACCGGGTCAGGATCCGGTATGCGTTCAGTGTCATCTCAATAACAATGTTATAAACGGAAAGGGTATCAAATGATGAAGACTAATATATTTAAATCATTAATGAGAATGAAAAAATTGTCAGTTTTTTACCTGCTGTTCTATTTGACAATAGTTGTTTCGCTGACCTATGTAGGATGCAGTGAAGTGGAGAACAATCTTACTACTGCCCCGGAACTTGGAGTCCATCCTTCCGGCTGGGCTGACACTTCATCTGCAGATGCCATGGCTTCCCCTAATTTTCACGGTCAGTATATTTATAACAATAATGCCTGGAATCTTACTCAATGCAAGTCCTGTCACGGTGGAGACTATAAGGGAGGTACAACAGGTTCAAGCTGTCTGACATGCCATACATCTTCTGGCGGTCCGCAGAACTGCAGGCTTTGTCACGGCGGAACTTCGGGACATTCTAATCCACCAAAAGCACTTAACGGATCCAACAGTATCAGTACTATTGGAGTTGGTGTTCACGTTTATCATCTTGACTCAACCAAATTTTCTAAACCGGTAGAATGTAATGAATGCCATTTGCCATTATCAGGCGGATTCAATTCACCGAACCATCTAGGGGAGAATCCGGACGGAATTGCTGACATAGTTTTCGGAACGCTTGCAAAAACACCGAGCGGCGGAAATACGCCTGATCCTGTTTGGAACAGGGAAACTGCAACCTGCTCAAATGTATATTGTCACGGTGATTTTGAAATTGGTAACAATACAGCAACTCCGGTATGGACAGATCCTAATACTGTAAAATGCGGTTCCTGTCACGGAGATCCTGTCACTGGAAATCCAAATCCTAAACCGGGCGGAGTTTATTCACACTGGGAAGGTTTGCAGATAACAAACTGCTATGTTTGTCACGGTACTGTTATAAATCCGCAGGGGGTAATATTCAATAAAGATCTGCACGTTAACGGGCAGGTAAATTACCGTCCTACCGGCAACAGAATCTTAAAGTGAAGCTGTGTAAATTCAATTTACTTCTTTAAATGACTATCTGGGGTTAATAATTTTATTAACCCCTTTTTTTATACATAAATTTGAATATTCAATTAGAATTATCAATTGAAACCTTTTTAGTTTTAATCAGTCATAAGCATTAACTAAAGTATTAAGAATTGATAGAGTCAGTTATAATAGTCGGTGTCACATTCATTCTTACATTTATAATAGCAATTCTTAAATCAAGACTTTAAAACATTAATTAAAATTAATTTACAAAGGAGAAAAAAATGCACAGTGCAATCGAATCATTCATACCGGTAGTGGCAATTGTTTTCACATTCGGTATACCGGGTATCATCATATTCTGGTGGCTCTACACTAAACACAGAGAGCGCATGCGTCTCATAGAAAAAGGTCTAACGCCCGAAGAGGTAAAGGCATATTTCGCAGATGCGAACACTAAACCCAGAAATCCATATTCCTCTCTGAAATGGGGAATACTCCTGACCTTCCTTGGAATAGGAATATTTCTTGCCAACCTGTTCGAGGACTTATATGATATAGAAGAAGGAGTAATGATGGGAATTATAGTTTTATGCTCAGGATTAGGATTTCTTGTTTATTATGCTGTGGTCAGCTCTAAAATAAAAAATCAGGCTTCAGGTAACGGACAAAATTTAAGTAACTAAACTTTTAAAAAAATGAAATTAAGAATAATTATATTACTCGTCAGTTTCGGATTTATTATATGTATAAACGGATGCGGATTAATGGGTAAGAAATATCTGAAATCCAAAACCGAGCAGCACCAGATAAGTACATTGGATAAGAAAAAAATAAAGATCAGCAACATTACCGGCAATATTGTTTTATCGCAAAGTAAAGATACAGGAATGGTGACAATAAAAGCATCAAAAGAAATAAAAGTAAAGAAGAAGTATCTTGATACTCCGTTTGATGAAATAACTATTGATATTGACACCTTAAGCAGTATCATTGAAGTCAAGGCTGTGATTAGCAGGAATGATGACGGAGTTTTTAAATTCAATAACAACAGGAATATAAGAATTGATTATGAGATATATATTCCTTCAAACATTGACATCGAGGTAGAGAATGTTCATGGAAATATAACATCCGGGGGACTGAATAATGACATTAATATAGATCTTGTCAACGGAGATGTGGATCTCGAAAATTACACGGGACGCATTGACTGTGAGATCACTAACGGCTCATTCTCGGGTAAAATTGATTCTACAAAAGGAATAGAATTAAATACAATAAACGGAAATGTCACACTGATACTTAGTAATTATATGAATGTCAATTTAAGAGCTGAAACTGTGAATGGAAGAATCTCAAATGATAACCTGGATTTCAGACTGGTAGATAAGGAAAAGAACTTATTTAAAGGAAAGCTTGGTAACAGCGATATGAAAACAGATATAAAAATTGAGACAGTGAACGGAAAGATAAAGTTGCTAGGTCGAAATGAAATTTAAAATCAAATTGTATATTAAATTGATTTTTTACAAATTGAATAAAACAAATTTACGGAATGCCTGAGTCATACTCTGAAATTATCGAAAATATAAAAAAAGGTGATACGGCTTCCTTCAGGATCATTGCAGACGAGCTTAAGGATAAGGCATTCTCTCTTGTTATGAAGATATTGAAAAACAAGGAAGAGTCCGAAGATGCGTTGCAGGAAGCGTTTATCAAGCTATACAGGGCGATAGTAGGAAACCAGTTTGAAGAAAGAGCAAAACTGTCAACTTATTTTTATAGTATAGTTTACAATACGGCAATTGATAATTATAAAAAGCTGAGATCTCAGAGGTTCAGTATAGTTTCCATCGACGTAGACGATTCCAACTTTGAAGAAGGTGATGATCTTCTGAAAAAGTATTACGAAACAGATATTGAGAAAAATACATACGAAGAAAGGCATGAGATAAACACTGATAAAAAATTAAGCACCGAAGAGATAAAACATATCATTCAGAAATATATTAACAATATTCCGGTTCAGTACTCAGTAATTCTCACTATGTTTTATATAAACGATCTTTCGCATGAAGAGATATCAGATATACTGAAGCTTCCGATAGGCACTGTAAAGAACAGAATATTCAGGGCAAAAGCTAAACTTAAAGAGATAATTCTTAAAAAATATTCAGAAGAAGAAATTCTACAATACGTATGAAAAAATTTAATTTTAAAATAAGCAATTTTTATACTATCTTTGATCAAATGCCAGACGGAAATCAAAATAGAAATCTTAATCCATTCCTGGAGGATAGTATAAAACAATCTCTCGGGATCAGCACATCAGATGGATTTACATTTGAGATGATGAAAAGAGTTCAGCTTGAAAAAGAATTTGCGAAAGAAGATGTGAAGACATACAGAATGGCAAAGTATATCATCGGAGGTTTTGTTTCACTTATGTTCGCATTCGTTTTTATGTTCTCTTTCCTGATAAGCAGTAACGGACAAAGCAAGGATGCAGGTATTGTAAACGGTATGATAGATAAATTCTCTGACAGCATTGAATCAATAAGTGTATTCACAGCAAAAAATCTCGGTTTTACTTTTGACTTTCAGACCGGAATAGTAATATTACTGGTAATGTTCTGCATATTTTTATTTTCATTTGCAGACAGGATGATATTTAAGAAAGGATTCAAATAAATACAATAAAAATTACAAATTACAAGTTTCCCTTCTCTGTTTCTGCGACTATATTTCCAAATAATTAAAATTCATTCAGCATCACTTTAAATGCGGACAAACCGATTTATTTTTTAAATTTAATGTTGCAATTAAAAACATTATCATAGCATTTCTGAAATTACCTGGCATAAATTGAATAAAATATATACTGTAATAATTATTTTTGTATTAACGGCTTTTGCAAAAACCTATGCACAGGAAGAAATGTCCGTTGACATTATTAATGATAAAATGTCAGCAATGCTTGAAGAAAGTCAATGGGATAAGATGATCCCATACGGAGAAAGAGCACTGAGGTCAGGATACGACTTTTTTTTTCTAAGGGCTAGACTGGGAATCGCATATTATGAAACCGGAAAATATTTCAAGGCTATCACAAATCTGGAAAGAGCTCTGGAGATCGGCTATGATAATCCGACCGTTCTGGAAGATCTGTATTACTGTTATCTGTATACCGGAAGGGATGACGACAGGAATTTTATATATAAAAAGCTTCCGAAGAATAAGCAGAAAAGACTGAAGCCACTTCAGAATCCGCTTGTAGACAATCTGCATTCGGAGATTGCAACCGGAGTTTCCAATGATTTAGATAAAAATGGATCTGCAGATCTTGACGGTAATGATAATTTCTACGGAGAGCAGACTCTTTCAGGAAATGAATTTTATTTCAACATAGGTTTAAATCAGCTGCCGGTTAATTTTCTGAATGTTAATTATGATTTCTCATACCTTAAGATAAATAATACGAAACAGTTAATGTTTAACAATGAACTGATATCAGATGAATATCCCGAGTATCAGAGCCGATTTTATAACAGCTATAATGTTCGAATTGCCCCCGGCTTTATTATCAGTCCGGCCGGTCAATTTATCGGCATAAAATATTCGGCTTTATATGCTGACTATGACAGCACAGCTTATTTCTCAAAAGATTCTTCAAGGTATATTTTTTCGGTCTCGGAGAAGGAAAAATTTCTTAACAGTTTTGTTCTTTCGCTTGACATTTCTAAATTTATAACCAGATTTAAAATCGGATTGAACGGAAGCTTTTCTTATCTGAATGACGTTCATCAATATCAGTATGGTCTTTCTTTCAAAGTATTTCCATTCAGCAAGCCGAACTTTTCTACATATACAAATGTGATAATGCATAATCAAAATGATATTGCAAACCTGATAATCGATCAGTCATTCAGCGGTAATGTAAAGTATAAATTTTTTTATGAGATCTTTGCTACATTTGGTAAAATGAATAATTATAATGAACGCAATGGATTCAGAGTATATAATACGGATATAATAAATTATAAACTGGGATTTGAAACAAAGTATTTTTTTACGACTGCATTCAGTGGAAAATTTATTTACAGTTATCAGAGCAGAGAAAGAAATTATCTGACAAATGATCCCGGAAATTTTACAGACTATTCTCCGCAAAAGATGCAGCTGAATTATCAGGTCAATAATATTTTATTCGGACTGAATTATAGTTTCTGATCTTATTCAGAATAAACAAACAAAAAGTCTTTTATACAATTCGTAACTTATTTTCAGTTCTATTTTTTGTCATTTAAAACCCGCTGTTTTAATTTTATCAATTTACATTTCGAAATTAATCATATTGTTTTTCTTATTTCAGCAGCACCATCCTTCTTGTTTCAGATCTTTTATTGTTCAGATAAAGGCTGTAAAAATAAACACCTCCGGACAGATCTCTGCCGTCAAAATTAATTTCATATATGCCGGCTGGTTTAAATTCATTTACTAAAACACTGACTTCCTTACCGGTAATATTATATATTTTCAAGGAAACAAATTCAGAAGTCGATATCTCAAACTTCAGATTTGTGACAGGATTAAAAGGATTCGGAAAATTCTGTGACAGTTTGTGATCTTCTTCAGATTTTGAACCGGAAATTTTTGTGATAAGCATGGATTTATTTATATCAGAACAAATAATAGATCCGTATTCACCGAATGCTGCCGCCTTGTTTCCATTAATTATATCAAGCGCATAAAAATCATTATAAGTGATCCGGATTTCGGAACTCCAGTTATAACCGCCATTGTATGAATAAAGAACAGTTCCTTTTTCCCCGGCTGATGCAGCAAAATTGTGATCTCGGTATTTTACCGCATTAAGTTTTATAAAATAACCGCTAACGATAGTATTCCAGCTATTTCCACCGTCAGTTGTTTTATAAATAATCCCGTTTGCTCCGGAAATAAGTCCGTTAATATTATTCTGAAAACTGACGGAATATAAATTTACAGGTGAAATATTATCTGTCATCCAGCTTTCTCCTGCATCATAACTGTAAAGTACATTTCCGTTCTTTCCAACTGCTATACCTCCGGATTCACTATAAAAATCAACCGAGTTTAAAACTCCAAGCGACAGTGAATCATAGACTTCATACCAGCTGTTCCCTCCGTCGTCCGTCTTGTATATAAAAGCTCTTTCGTTTTCCGGATTGCCTCCTGCGGCAATACCGGAAAGCTCATTCGTGAAGAAGATACAGTTTATATTATATCGTCTGTAATTTGTCTGATCAATCCAGCTGCTGCCTCCATCAGATGTTTTAAAGATCGTTCCTGAATCACCTGCGGCAAAACCGGTATTAGTATTTACGAAATAAACTGAATTCAGAAATTTTGTCGTGAATCTATTCAGCACGCTCCATCTGATACCTCCGTCCTTGGTCTTTAATATTTCACCTTTCTCACCTACAGCATATCCTGAATACGAATCCGTAAAAAAACAACCTCTGAGGGAGTTTTTATTTCCTGCTTCGGAAAACCAGTTCAGACCCGCATTAGAAGTTCGTATTACTGTTCCTCCGCTGCCCGAAATATTTATATGAGAAGAATCAGTTATTTGAATGTCATACATAACAGACAGTTTCGTGTAAGAAGGTCTGAATGAAGAATCTCTGAGCCAGCTGTTCCCTCCGTCAGTTGTTTTCAGTATCGTACCGAAATCTGTTACTATGTAACCATATTTTGAATTTAGAAAACTCATGCTTCTTACAAGGTCAACACTTCCGTCAAAGACATTCGGCAGACCGAGAGAATTTATTTTCCAACTGAATCCTCCGTCAGTAGTTTTACAAAATGCTCCCCCGGCAACATTGCCTGCAGCATAAATTGTCTGATTATTTAAAAAGCATATACCGGCAACCGCACCGACTTTTGCATAATCAAGGTCCTGATTATCCCAGCTTTTACCTCCGTCGGTGGTCTTAATAATAATATTATAACCGCCGGCTGCACCGGTATTTCCATTAAGAAAATCCAGGCAGAATAATGGAGCGGACGTACCGGTTACAAGTTTACTCCAGCTGTTTCCTTTATCTTTACTTTTTAATATTATTCCGTTAAGTCCGGCGCAATAGCCTGTCGACCTTCCCGTGAAGATTATGTCGTGAAGATAGCCGGAAGTACCGGAAGCTACTGCAGACCAGAGTTTACCGCAGTCATTTGTCTTTAATATAGTGCCTGAGCTTCCGACAGAAAATCCTTCATATTTATTTATGAAATATATTTCAGATAAATCCTGTAAAGTATTAGAAGCATTGGTACTCCAGGACTTACCTCCGTCTGTTGTTTTTATAATTGTGCCTAATGATCCTGCAGCATAACCTGTAAGGGCATCGGTAAAATGCAAAGAGTATAACATATTGCCGGTCGGCACCGGCCGTGTCCAGAACCAGTTTGATTTCCTGCTGTCCGGCAGATCTTCTGCGCAGATATTAGAAAAGTAAAGTAAATTAATTAAATTAAATGCTAGTAGAATAATTACATTGGTTCTTAAATTTTTCAGCGTGTAACATCTTTTCGTTGTCATGACCGGTCTCCTCTTTTTTAATTGCAGATAAGTTATCGGAAAGCCGCTGAATTGTCAAATTGTAAAATATAGGAATTGTGAAAATGAAGCAGATAATATATCAGCATAATAATTGCATGATACATAATCTTCCGGACT
>DAIPYG010000007.1:30217-54527 GCA_036782875.1 Bacteroidota bacterium
TTAAACTATAAGTATGGGTATTATATTCTTAACCTTTAATAGTGAGAGAGATTTTTAAAATGATTTGATTCAAATTTCAGGACGAAATTATTTTTATCAATATTCTCATTTTAAAAGCATCATAGATTTTGTTTCTGAAAACTGACCGGAAACAGTTTTATAAAAATAAATACCACTTGGCAAAGCCGAAGCATTAAAATCATATTGATAAGAACCGGGTTTCAGGTCTTCATTGACCAAAGCTGAAACTTCATTACCGAGAATATCATAGACCTTCAAAGAAACAAATCCCTGCTTCGGGATTGTAAATTCAAAAATAGTTACGGGATTGAAAGGATTCGGATAATTCTGAGCTAATGAATAAGAATCCGGAATTTCATCAGAGATAGAATTTATTCCCACTCCTCCGTTATCTGTGAAAAATATATTTCCTGTCTGCCCGACTGTCCAGCCGAGGCTTTTGCTCACGAATACAACACTGTAAAGGTCACCTGTAAATGGAATTGTCTGCGATGACCATGTTTCACCTCCGTTAACAGATTTGAGAATTATACCCGATCCAACAGCCGTTACATTTTTTTCATTTGAGGCATAAATGCTGAACAGATTGTTTGTAATTCCTGAATTAAGAAGAGTCCAGTTGCTGCCTCCGTTAATAGTCTTTAGTATCTTTCCGCCGTATCCGGCAATAAATCCGGTATTAGCATTAATAAAGCTTACACTTCTGAATTCAGCTGTTAGTCCGCTTGTCTGCTGCGACCAGTTATCTCCTCCGTCTGTCGATTTAAGGATTGTTCCGCTGAAACCAACCGCATATGCATCTTTTGCGTTTAGCATAATTGCTCCTGCGAGTTCCTTAGAAACATTACTGAGCCTTGGGATCCAGTTTGTTCCGCCGTTGGTAGTTGTTAATATTACTCCGTTCTGACCTGTGATAATTCCAGTCAGTGAATTTAGAAAATGAACATGTACAAGATGTTCAGAAGAATTGCTGATCTGATTTGTCCAGTTTATTCCGCCATTGACAGTTCTCATAATCAGACCTGATTCGCCAGCAATTGTTCCGCCCTGTGAGTCAGTAAAATATATATCTCTAAGAAATTTTGTAGTATTGCTTGTCTGAGTATTCCAAATTCCACCGCCGTTTGTTGTCTTCAGAATTTTACCGGATGTGCCTGAAGCATATCCTGTTTGTGAGTTTACAAATGAAACTCCAAGCAGTGTTTCGTTTGTATTGCTGTTTTGCTGAATCCATTGTGAATAAACCTGTGAGATATTGATAAGTATTAAGACGAACAGTAAAGTAAATTTCATATTGTATTTTTTTAATTTTGTTACGTGTACTTTATAATAATGTTTTTGATGTACCAGGGAAAAATTTAAAAAAGCAGATTTAAGTCATCAGTAAAGTAAATGATTTTATCATCCATTATCCAACTACTCAGCTTTTCAACGGAAAGATACACCAGTCATCATTTTCTGGTATAAACTTGTTCTTCAGACAAATCTTATTAAAAAATAAAAGAATTATTATTCATGTAAAAAAATCCTGCAGAAAAACTATAATTTTAAAAACCGCCTGATAACCCTCCGCTTTCAAACGTTACTTATAATTGTCTGCAGGATATATCTAAATTGAATTTTCTTATTTTAATAAAAGCATTTTTTTTGTTTCAATGAATTCGTTTGCTTTTAAAGTATAAAAGTAAGTACCGCTGGAAAGTGCGGATGCATCGAAATCATATTTATATGAACCTGCAGGCAGGCTGGAATTAACAAGTGTAGCAACCTCTTTTCCAAGCATATCATATATTATTAATGAAACCAATCCTTTCACTGGTATTCCGAATTCCAGATTTGTAACCGGATTAAAAGGATTTGGATAATTCTGATTCAGTTTAAAGCCTTCGGGTAAATATATTGAGCCATTTGAAATTCCTGATACTATTCCCTGACCTTCAGTAGCTTCATAAAAGCTGTTCAGAGAAACAGTTGTATAAGTTTCTTTCAATCCCCTCGGCCAGATAATTACGAGTGAATCTATTACAGAAGCATTCCCAAAACCAAAATGAACATTCAGCATGTTCATTGAATTGAAAGAATTCTGTGATGACACTTCCCTGTACTGCCAAACCGGAACACTATTTATGATTGCCTTAACCTTTATTTTTGTTCCGATAGCAGATTTGTTTGACAGATTACTTTGAGGTCCGCCTCCGATGCATTTGATATTTATCCATTTATTTCCGTTAGCGAGATCATTCCTGTATAAGCCTTTTGAATCTGTGCTTCCTGTTACATAAAGATCAAGAGATCCGTTATTGTCATAATCTCCTGCACTAGCCCCGAAATTTCCGGTGTTAAATGCAACAGGTGTCGAATCAATTCTTGTAAAAGAACCATTCCCGTTATTGTTGTAATATGAAGCAGGTCCACCCTGTCGAGTAACGAAGCAGTCTATGTATCCGTCATTATTAAAATCTCCCCAAAGGTTAGTAAGAAATAATCCAAGATCCGAAACTATACTGCCGACCTGAGCTTCGGTCATTTTCTCATAATTGCCGTTATTATTTTTGTAAAGATTATTGGGAATACTGCTTGCATAATTTGTCAGGAATGCATCTAAATCTCCGTCATTATCATAATCTATTAAATTCCATATCTGACCATCAACTAGATCGGACGTAAGCGGAGGAAGGCTAAGTCTTGTTAATGTTGCTGTGCCGGTTTCCCTGAGCATGTTTTTATAAAGACAGTCTACAGCTGCACTTCCGCCCGGTCCGGTACCAATGAAAAGATCCATGTCCCCGTCCTGATCATAATCATTCCACGAAGGAACTGTGAAAGGAGCGAGAGTATCTGTCAGACCGGGCATATCAACTCTGGTAAAGCTACCATCACCACTGTTATGGTATAATCTGTTCGGATGAAATACCACTCCGAAATTGTTAGCTGCTGCAATAATAAGATCTGTATATCCGTCATTATCATAATCTCCCCATGCGCAGCCCCAGCCAGTATTGTAAGCTGAGTCGCCTATATCACCTGAAGTTATTTTGGAAAATGAACCGTCTCCGTTATTCTTATATAAGAATGAATTTGATGCGCCGGTAGAAGTTACCCAGCAGTCAATGTAGCCGTCATTGTTATAGTCAGCCCAGGTATTGCTGAGATTACCGCTCTGGTTCTGAAGACCGGTTCCGGTCTGAGTAAAGTTTCCTCCTCCGAGATTTTTGTAAATAGCTTTCCGGTTTACGAACAGATCAAGCTTGCCGTCATTATCCACATCCACCCAGCTTGTACCGAAGTATGAACCGGAAAATATATCTGTGACAACCGGGTTTGAAGTATCTGTAACCTTTACAAAATTCTGACTGAAGGAATATGAAGAGAGCAGAATAAAAAACATTACTGCGAAAATTATTGTTGTTGCTTTTGGAAATTTGCTGAATTGTGTCATGACTTCTCCTTTTTTTTATTTCAAAGTTACATAAGGAAAATCTGTAATGACATCTCACAAGTGTATGGTTTTTGTTGAACGGTTTTTAAAACCGTTCAACTGTAAAAATTACTCTGCAGTCTGAAACATAGTGTATTTGGGATTTTTATAAGAACTTATAAGGCAGGAAATTAAACAGCATTCAGATATGAAGCTGGAGAACGATTTTAAAAATCGTTCTCCTCAGCCCCGTACAATCCTGTCTTTCAGAGCTTTTGCAACAGCTTCAGATTTGGAATGTACATGGAGTTTGTAATAAATATTTTTTATGTGATGCCTGACTGTTCCTACTGAAATGAAAAGTTTGTATGCTATTTCCTTATATGAATCTCCGTTACAAAGCAGGTTCAGGACATCAAGCTCTCTTCCGGTAAGAATTGTCTCGGATTTTTTTTGAAATGAAGAGACAACAAGTTTTGCGATCTTATAAGACATAGGCGCTCCGCCTTCATATATTTCCTTTACTGAATCCAGTATCTTCTGTTCGGATGCGCTTTTATCTAAATAACCGCAGGCTCCTGCAGACAGAGCCTGGAATACAAGTGATAGATCCTCATGAACAGTCAGCATTATAATATCGATCTTTACATACCGTTCTTTGATTATTTTCACTCCTTCGATCCCGGTCATACCTGGAAGCTCAATATCCATAAGCATTACATCGGGTTTGTTTTTATTCAGATCAGATAAAGCTGTCTCGCATTCTGCATAAGATCCTATACATTCAAATCCTTCTGCTTCATTTATCATATCCTTTAATGCATCTCTTATTAATTTATCATCTTCAACGATCGATACCTTTATCATTCTGAATTCAATTTAATTTAAAATCAAGTTCGGGATCTTAGTAGTGAGCTTTATCTCCGTACCGCTGTTCTCTTCGGATAAGATGTTCACATTCACATCTATTTGCCTGGCTCTGGAATAAATATTCTTTAGTCCGTAACCTTTCGGACAGTTATTCATATCAAATCCTTTTCCGTCATCTTTAAGCAATATTTCAAGATCATCACCATAGATCCGGAAATTCAGATTTACATTTTTACATCTGGAATATTTCAGAATATTATTCATTCCTTCTTTGAATATATAAATAAGATGTCTTTTACAGTTCATTGAAAGCTGTATGCTTTTAAATTCATCATTAATACCGTCTGAAGAAAAATTTATTCCTGTATTTTCAAACAGTTCATTTCCAAAATCCCTTAACCTGACCATGAAATCATACAGTGAATCTTCCTGCGGATTCATAGCCCAGATCAGGTCTTTTGCGCCGCTCTGAAGACTGTTAGAGGTTTCTACAATACTGTTAAGATCATCCGTCAGTCCGTTGGCAGTCGGACGGAGTTTTTTATTTATACGCCTGCTGTAAAGTGAGATTCTGGTGAGCTTGTGTCCCAGTTCATCATGATAATCCCTGGAGGCCTGTTCTCTCATTATCTCCCGTTCTTTTTCCCGGATCTTCTCCATTTCTAAAAAATATTTTACTTTCGAACTTATTTTATAATTCTGTACAATTATAATTGCTGCTATTGATAAGCACATTAAAATACCATAGAACCACCATGTTTTCCAGAAGGGGGGAATTACAGTTATTCTGAGTGAAGTTTCCTGTTCATTCCAGACACCGTCAGAGTTAGTCCCTTTTACTTTGAATATATATTCTCCCGGATCAAGATTTGTATAGACAGCTTCCCATCCGGTACTTTTCCAGTCATTATCAAATCCTGTAAGCCTGTATTTAAATTTATTTTTCAATGGATTAGAATAATCTGTTGCTGCAAATCCAATCCTGATAAAATTTTCTTTATAATTTAACTGAATTTCATTTCTTGAACTGATATCTGTCTCCTTTATATTCTTGTCATCATAACTGGTGAGGGTCGTAAGAATTACAGATGCCGTGAATCTGCTGTCCGATACATCTTCAGGTTTAAAAAAATTCACACCGTTAGCACTTCCGAATAAAATTTCACCTTTAGAGTTTTTGAAATAAGATCCGGTATTGAACATATTGCTGAGCAAACCATCTTCGGAATCATAATTCCTGAACTGAGTTTCTTTAACTGATAACCGTGAGATCCCCCTGAACGTACTGATCCATAGGTACCCGTCATTTCCTGATTCTATTCCTGCAATGACTCCGTTAGGCAGCCCGTTACTTTCAGTGAAATGATAAAACGTTTCAGTATTCCTGTCAAAAATATTTAATCCGCCCCCTGTACCAATCCAGAAGTTATTGTTCGAATCCTCACAAAATGAATATACATAATTGTTACTGATGCTTTTTAGATCATCCGGATTATTTTTATAATATGTGAACTTTCCTGTACTTTTGTCAAGCTTGTTTAATCCGAAATATGTACCGGTCCAAATTATTCCGTATTTATCTTCGTAAATTGAAAGGATAGCATTATCAGAAAGGATGTTTGTTTCTGTTACTGAATTTTTATAATGAGTAAAACTCTCTTTTGTAGGGTCAAATTCATTAAGTCCTCTGTCAGTTCCTATCCATAATTCACCTGATCTGTCACATAAGATCTTCAGTATTCTATTACTATTAACAGAGGTTTCATTTTTAGGATCATTGATTAATTTGTAAAGATATCTGCCGGTTTTATCCAGTTTGATCAGACCATTTTCTGTACCAACCCAGATGTTATTATTATTATCTTCAGCAATTGAATTTACTTTGTTGTTGCTGATCGAAACAAGAGCCGCATTTTTTTTAATTAAAACCGAAATAAAATTTTTCCCGTTATCTTCAGACATCAGCAAGCCGTCTCCGGCAGTTCCTATCCATAGCCTCCCGGCTCTGTCTTCAAAAATACATTTTATATTATTTCCGGAAAGCATGCTTTTGAATTTTTCCGGTGGATATTGAATTTTATACAGACCTTCATTGTAGGAACTGACCCAGATAACTCCTGACTTATCTTTGATGAATGCTGTAACATTTTCATTACCTGAACTTTTCAGAGGATCTAATGAGATTTTTTCAAATTTTCCGTTAGATATGTCAAATTTATTCAGCCCGTTTTGAGTAGCTATAAGAAGTACTCCCGGGGGATTTTCTGAAATCGAGTTAATAAAATTACTGCTGATGCTGTTCGGATCATTCTGATCATTCTTAAAACTTTTAAATTTTCCTTCTATAGGGTCAAATTTATTAATACCTCCCCCTCCAGTGCCTAACCAAAATTGTCCTTTACTGTCTGTAAAGATAGAGGTCACAAAATTATTACTTAGACTTGTTGCATTATCCGAATCGTTCCTGTAATTGGTAAAAGTATTTTTCACTTTATCAAGCTTATTTAAACCTGTAGCAAAAGTTCCTGCCCATATATTTCCTTCTTTATCTGCGGCAACCGATTGAATAAAATTTCCGCTTATAGTTCCATAAGAGTTAAGAGTATCTTTTTTATAGGAATAAAACATTCCATTTTCAAATCTGTTTAATCCTCCGCCTTCAGTTGCGAACCACATTGTTCCGTCTTTATCCTGGCATATTTCCCAGACAGTATTGCTGCCTATAGAATTTGCATTACCGGCATCATGAATATATCTGATGAATTTGCCGGAGTCGCGCTCGTATTTATTTAATCCGCCATTGTAAGTGCCAAACCACATGTTGCCGTTTCTGTCCTCAAAAATAGAAATTATGTCATCATTAGAAAGAGTATTCGAATCAAGAGGATCATTTCTGTAAGTTTTGTAATTCACTCCATCGAACCTTACGAGTCCGAACATTGTACCGAACCAGATAAAACCTCTGCTGTCCTGACAGATACAATAGACAAGATCATTTGAAAATCCCTTCTCGAGCGAAATGCGTTCAATTTTTTTACCATTATTGCCTGATTGTGGAATTACTGAAGATATATTGATCAGTAAAAAAAGTGATGTAAGAATTATGATTGATATATTTCTCATGTCTGAAGTTATAAATAACATTTTTTTAATTCAATCTCATATATATGAGATAAACTAACAGCCTTCTCTTTAATTCAGCATAGTTTTTAAGTGTTCCAATACTGACTCTTAAAGAAAACATTGCTTAACGAACTGCAATCTCCCTTTTTAAATCAACTCACAATTAGTAAATTACATAACTACAAATTAAATCAAGACGACATGTTTAAGAAAATATTAATAGCTAACAGAGGAGAGATTGCCGTTCGTATTATAACAACTGCAAAGGAAATGGGAATTAAGACAGTTGCTGTTTATTCAGACTTCGACAAACATTCACTGTTCACAAAATTAGCCGATGAGGCTTATCATATAGGAGAATCTCCTTCAGCAAAGAGTTATTTACTCGCAGAAAAAATAATAGAAGTTGCAAAGAAAACAGGCTCAGAAGCCATTCATCCCGGATATGGATTTTTATCCGAGAGAGGTTTCTTTGCCAGGATGTGCGAAGAAAATGGAATTAAATTCATCGGTCCAGGATATAAAGCAATAGATCTTCTGGGAAGTAAGACAGAAGCAAAGATCCTTGCTATAAAAAATGATGTTCCTGTTGTACCCGGCACGGAAAAACCTTTAGTCGATTTTTCCAAAATAAAAAGTATTGCCAAAGAGATTGGATATCCGATACTTATTAAAGCTTCAGCAGGCGGCGGCGGTAAGGGCATGCGTGTGGTACTTGAAGAAGCTGATATTGAAAGTTCATTGAGAACAGCACAAAGCGAAGCCAAGTCATCATTCGGCGATGACAGTGTATTTATTGAAAAGTATATTGAATCACCCAGACATATAGAGATTCAGGTGCTGGCTGACGAATTCGGAAACACTGTCCATCTCGGAGAAAGAGAATGTTCGATGCAGAGACGTCATCAGAAAATAATCGAAGAAACTCCTTCGGTGGTCGTAGATGAAAAATTAAGAAATGAAATGGGTGAATGTGCAAAGAAAATAATAAAGGCTGCAGGATATTCAAATGCCGGAACGGTAGAGTTCATTGTTGATAAAAACAATAAATATTATTTCCTGGAAGTGAACACGAGATTACAGGTGGAGCATCCTATCACTGAGATAAGGACAGGACTGGATCTTGTCCGCGAACAGCTGCTTATAGCTTCCGGGGAGAAATTATCTTTTACACAGGAAGATGTAAGATTCAATGGCCATGTCGTTGAATGCAGGATTTGCGCTGAGGATTCAGAAAATAATTTTATGCCTTCGACGGGAAAGATATTTTATATGAATAAATTCCTGGGCAGCGGTATAAGAGAAGATACGGGTATTGAGCAGGGAGATGTGATCTCGGTTTATTATGATCCGATGATTTCAAAGCTGATCTCATACGGTTCTACGAGGGAAATTGCAATTGCAAAAATGAAAAGAGCTTTACAGCAGTATAAGATCATCGGGATAAAAACCAATATTAATTTCCTGCTCCGGCTGCTTCAGTGTGATGAATTCATTAACGGAAATTATAACACGCAGTTCATAGAAAAGACGTATTTAAAAAGAAACAGTGACGGGACGATTCCGGCAGATGAGACCATTGCTGCATTATCTCTTGCCGGCATATTGTTCAGAGAAAATAAGAAGCCAAAAGTCAAACTTCATTCAAACTCAAATAACCATCATTCAAAAAGCAACTGGGCAGCTAAACGAACGGAGAATTACAGATGAAAAAGTATTTTACAACAATAAACGATTCAGTCATTAAAAATGAAGCGGTGATACTTGATGACAACAGAGTATCTTTAAACGGAAATATTTATGATTATGATTATAAATTTATTAACAATGATACTCTTCTGCTAAGAGTTAATAATAGTAATTATTTTCTTTTGATAAATGAGGATGAAGAAGACAATTCCCTTGACATAAGCGATGATTCAGTTAATTTCAAAGTTAAATGCAAAAGTGAGACTGATATTTTGCTGGAAGGAATGACAGGCAGTAAAAGCGACAGTAACGTAAAGAAAGAAGTGAAATCACCTATGCCCGGAATTATTAAAGCAATGAATGTAGCAGCCGGACAGCAGGTATTAAAAGGGGATGTACTGCTTGTGCTTGAAGCAATGAAAATGGAAAATGAGATCAAAGCTATCAGAGACGGTATTATTAAAAAAGTAAATGCAGAAGTTATGAGCTCTGTGGAAAAAAACGAACTGCTTCTTGAATTTGAATAGGAGTAAAATGTTAAGTTATTTCTTAAGTTAAATTAATCAATGTTTTTATTTCTCGCTTTTGCATCATTGGTTGCGGCTGTCGTGCCGATGTTCACTTATCTTGTGATCATTTGGTTTCTTGACAGGTATGAGCGCGAACCATTTTGGTTCGTTTTACTGAATTTTTTCTGGGGTGCTACCGGAGCAATATTTCTGGGAATACTCGGAAGTATTATTTTTCAGATTCCGCTCAATGAAGTAATAAATGCTGTTGCCGACGGAAATCCAAGTGAGCTTCTGAATCTTTCAGGTGCTGTGATAACGGCGCCGCTGGTAGAAGAGTCAACTAAGGGAGTATTCCTTTTACTGATGTCCCTCAGCAAAAAATTTGACGGCGGCGTAGATGGCGCTGTACTCGGAGGAGCAATAGGGCTTGGATTCGGGATGACGGAAAATTTCATGTACTTCCTGTCTTACGGTACTACTCCTGCTTCATGGCTGATGCTTGTGGTTATAAGAACATTATTTTCTGCCGTAATGCATTGTCTTTCTACGGCTACATTCGGTGCTTTTCTGGGTTATGCAAAATTCAAACCTCTGATATTTAAAATAATTCTGATACCTACAGGATTTTTCCTTGCAGTCTTTTTGCACTTTGCCTGGAATCTTTCAGTTAGTTTTGAAGACACTACAATTTTCGGATTTCTTTTTCTTATTCTGTACCTGTTTGTCACATTTGCTATTTTTCAGATCTCGGTATATTTTGAAGGCAAGACCATATTAAAGGAGCTTCAGGATGAGGCGAATCTTGGCCTGATCCCGGCTGATCATCTGAATCATGTTCCTTATGTGACAAGAAGACATAAATACGGATGGTGTCCTGTCGGTGTTGATCAGAAAATTTATGTAAAAACAGTTACAACACTCGCATTACGAAAGAATCAGTACAAGAATACTAAAGGTACTATGCAGCAAAGCTATTTACATGATATTGAACAATTAAGATATCAGGTTCAGGTAATGTTCTACAATGCTAACGTATCATATAATCAGAATATGAACCGCTCATAGTTAGAAATTATTAATTTTAAGTAAGAAAAAGTTTCTTTCAAAATAAAATATAACTTTCTGGATAAGAGCTTTTTTTATTTTCAAACCGTAAAATTATTTTCAAATATTCATTCATTCAGACATTATGAAATAAAATATGTCATTAGCTGACAAAGTAATAAAAAATACATTTTATTATGTAATATTTCAGCTGTTTGGTTTTCTCTTTCCTTTAATATTAACTCCGTTCATAATTGCAAAGATAGGTGAAGTGCAGTTCGGCATATATGCGCTTGTACTCGGCTTCATTGGAATGTTCAGCTTATTCGATCTCAGCATCTCATCTTCATTTATAGTTTTCATTTCCAAATATTATGCAAAAAAGGATTTTGTAAATCTTAATAAATACATAAATACAGGATTGTTTTTTTATGTGATATTTTCAATAATAATAGTTGTCATAGGATTTGTATTCGCTAAACTGCTTTTATCACTGCTGAATATTCCTCCCGAATTGTTTGGAACAGCTCTTGAGGTTTATTACATAGGTCTTGTTGTTTTTTTTATTTCAGGAATTTTCACAATATTTTCCTCTATACTTCTCAGTCTGCAGAAGATGTATATAACAAGCGCAGTAGGTGTGCTTACCGGATTCTTAAATCTTGCAGGCATTATCATTATACTTAGCTATGGATCTGGACTTACAGGGATAATGTGGGTTCAGCTCGTTACTGTTTCTGTCAGCAATATACTGAATTTGATTTATGCGAAAAGATCTCTGCCCGAACTTAACATCGGATACGCACATCTCGAAAAAAATCCTGTTAAGGAAATGTCAAAATTCGGAGCTCAGATGCAGATCTCAAAACTTGCAACGTTTGCATCCGAGAAATACGATGAATTCCTGCTTGCATATTTTTCTGTTTTAAATAACGTAACGTATTTCAATGTGGCAAACAGAATTTCCAGGACCGGCAGGCTGATACCTTTTCAGCTGATACCGCAGATGGCTCCTGTCGCCTCCGAGCTAAAAGCAAATGATCAGACTGAAAAACTTAAAGTGTTATTTTCTGATATTACAAAATATCTTATACTGATATCGCTTCCTGTATTTACTTTTTTATTTGTTTTCGCAGATCTGATAATTACCACCTGGGTAGGTCCGGGATTTGAAATGTCTTCAAATATACTGCGAATACTTGCAATAGGGAATCTGATAAACATGACCTTCTCAGCTCCCGGAAATTCAATTATTCCAAATATAGGTCTTCCGAAATATCAGATGCGTGAGGGTCTGATCTATCTTGGTATTAATATTATTCTTAGTTATCTGCTTATAAGAAACTACGGTATTATGGGGGCAGCTTTCGGTAATGTTCTGTCAGTCCTGATTTCCTCTGCATATGTATTCTTTGTTTCCACTAAATACTTTTCCGGCAGCAAAAAAAATATTTTTAAAGACAGCTATTTGAAACCACTGGCGTCCAGTCTTATATGCGGTACATTCTCTGCCGGTATTTATTATTTCTCGGATAAATATTTGTTTAAATTTTCCGGAAGAGTATCAGGCTTAATTTATATTATATTTCTGGGATTAATATTTATGATATCTTACGGTGCAATTATTTTTAATATCAGCTATCTGAATATTAAAGATAAAAAGCTTATTGCGAAAATAATGCTGAAGATCATTCCTTCAAAGTTGCTTAAGCAATCCGGTAAAGATATTAGTCCCACTCACGACGGTTATAAAAATGAACTGGTCAGCGTTTTTATAGTTACTTTTAACCGACTCTCTATGCTTAAAAAATGTGTATTGAATATTCTGCCGACAATGAAGGAACTGAATTATGAACTTATCATAATTGATAATGCATCAACAGACGGAACAATTGAATTTCTTACAGAGATTGCCGCTTCTTATCCGCAGGTAAGAATTATTTTAAATGAAAAAAATACGGGTATTAATGCCAAGAGCCTCGGTGCTGATGAAACAAAAGGAGATTTTATTATCGGTGTAGATGATGACGTTATCAGGTTTCCGGAAAACTGGGTTGAGAAAATGATCTACGCTTATAAAAATATTCCTGATATGGGATATCTTGCTACAGATGTTATTCAGGATGATACAACCACCGGCGCAAAACATAAAGAAGATCAGTACATAAAAGAATTTTATGATAACGGTAATATCGTACTGGAGGTCGGTCCGACAGGAGGATGGTGCTTCATGATCTCAAGAGAGGTATTTGAAAAAGTCGGAAAATTAATTACTTTTAAAAACAGGATATTCTATGCTGAAGACGGTGACTATGTTAACCGGATCACTAACTCCGGACTGAAATACGGAATACTTTCCGGATTAAAAGTGTATCATGCCACGGGTGAATTCCATAATGCTGAATTTAAAAAAGTTTTAGATGAGAAATATGAAGACTATAATAAAAAAGAACCAATCTTTTATAAAATAAAAATCCGGCTGATAAAAATATTCAGTCTGAAAAGATATTTTAAAAAGCTCAATGAATATGCATCAAGGAATGATCTATGAAAATAAATTTTATCGTTCCTGAAATTTCAAGGACAGGCGGAATGAGGGTCATATTTGAATATGCGAACAGGTTAACCGAAAGAGGTCATAATGTTATTCTTTATTCGCCTAATATTCCGTTCAATAGTTACAAAGGAATGTTTAAACCATATTTTATTAAATACAGATTTAAGTATGCTGTTGGAAAGCTTTTCAGTAATAATAAAATGCCCGTTAATATATTTAAAAAAAATTTTGAAATAAAAAATCTTTGGTTAATAAATAATCTTACTGTCAGAGATGCTGATGCAACCGTTGCTACTTCATGGACCTCTTCGTACGCAGTAAACAGGCTGAGCGAATCCAAAGGGAAAAAAGTTTATCTGATACAGGACTATGAGCAATGGAATTCGAATACTGAATACGTTGATAATAGCTACTCTCTGCCTATGAAAAGAATTACTGTGTCGAATTATTTACAGGAACTGTTGCGGGAAAAATTCCATTCGGATTCGGATGTCATTCTTAACGGGATAGATTTCGGGATTTTTAATAACCCGGATAAAAAATTCAATGAACGAAAACAGATTTTGTTCATGGATCATATGCTTGAAAACAAAAATTCCGAAGCTGCTATAGAAACTGTAAAAAAGCTTAAAACAAAATATCCAATGCTCAGGATTAAATGTTTCGCAATGAGAAATTACCATTCACTTCCTGATTATGTAGAGTTCGTTAAAGACCCGGATGATAAACAGATAGCAGATCTTTACAGGGAATCGGATATATTTCTGTTTCCAAGTTTATCAGAAGGATTCGGACTTCCGCCGGCAGAAGCAATGGCCTGCAAATGCGCACTCGTCGGTAACAGTGTTGCTGCTGTTCCTGAATTTGCAGAAAACATGGTATCGGCAATATTAACATCTCCGGAAAATCCGGAAGAATTATTCAAAGGCGCTGAATATCTGCTGTACAATGAAGAAGAGCTGAACCGGATATCTCTTGCAGGATATGAAAATGTAAGAAGGATCCTGAACTGGGATAGGGCAGTTGATAAATTTGAATCATTTTTAAAATACTGATATTCAAAATGCTTGTTTCCTTTATCATAGTGAATTACAACACCGGCGGTATTCTAAAAGACTGTATAGAATCGGTATATAAATATGAGAAGGAAATTATGTATGAAATTATAATTGTCGACAATTCATCTTCTGACGATTCTAAAAAGATAATAGAAAATATAGCTTCAGCCGGAAAAAATATTAAAGCTATTTTTTTAAATGAAAGGATAAGCTTTTCCGCGGCGAACAATAAAGGCTATGAGATTTCATCGGGTGAATATATTCTGATAATGAACCCTGATATAATTTTCACGGAACCGGTGCTTAAAAAATTAACGGATGATCTGAGAGATAACAAAAGTCTCGGAGCTGTAAGTCCTCTGCTGACCGGAAGTGACGGCAAGTTTCAGCGCGCATATTTTCAAAGATACCCTTCACTAATGCAGTTCATTTTGTTTTATTCAATATTGGGAAATGTTTTTCAGAAAAATAAAAAACTGGTTTATAAGTACCAGGAGAACGGTGATATAGATACAGGTTCAGAAAAGATCGAAGACACAGATCAGATCCCCTGTGCATTTTTTATGACAGGAAAAGGAATTTTTGAGAAAGCAGGAAAAATGGATCCGGCTTATTTTCTTTTCTTTGAAGATGTGGATCTGAGTTTTCAGATTAATAAAATGTATAAACTCGGTGTAGATACAACTTTAAGTGTGACGCATCTTGGAGGTTCGAGTTTTAAAATTTCCGATGATTACTGGCTTTACGGCAGGTTTATAATCGGTATGATGACGTTTTTTAAAAAAAATTACAGTCAGTGGAAAACTTTTACATTAAAGATAATTTCAGTAATTAATTCAAACATGATCGTATTAACGGAAGAGATAAAAAAGATTTTCGGGAAAGAAGATGATTACAGGTTACGAAAGCATCAGTATTTTCTTAATGAATTAAAAAAAACAAATTTATAGATTTTGATATCAATTGTAATACCCAACTATAACGGAATGGAGCATCTTGAAACGTGCTATAATTCTCTGAGAAAACAGACTTACAAAGAATTTGAAATAATATTAGTCGATAATAATTCAAAAGATGATTCTGTAAAATTCACTGAGGAAAATTATCCGGATATAAAAATACTAAAAGTAAATTATAATTCAGGATTTGCTAAAGCCGTAAACGGAGGAATAAAAATCAGCATCGGCGAATTCACTCTGCTTCTGAATAACGACACTGAATGCAAAGAAGACTTTCTGGAAGAAATGTTAAGCGGATTCAGGGATAAAGATACAGGCAGTGTAGCATGCAAGATGATAAATTTTAATGACAGGTCAATTATTGATGACGCAGGGGATTTTATAAAACTTAAAGGATCACCTTATGCAAGAGGACACGGTGAGCAGGACATCGGGCAGTATGACAGGCATAAATATATTTTCGGAGCATGCGCGGGAGCGGCAATGTATAAAAGGGAAATATTTTATGAGCTGGGATTTTTTGATGAGGATTTCTTTGCTTACTATGAAGATGTGGATATGAGTTTCAGGATGCAGATCGCCGGATATAAATGCTACTATAATCCGAAAGCCGTCTGCTTTCATAAGCGGGGTGCTACAACGAAGACAATGACCGGATTCGAAACAATGCTCTGCGAGAAAAACCTGATTGCAGTCAGGCTTAAAAATTATCCGTTCGTTACACTTTTAAAATGCTCACCATATTTTATGATTGTAAGGATCAAAAGATATTATAATTTTCTTACAAAACATTCAGCATCACTATTTATGTCGGCAGTAAAAGGATATTTCAAAGGACTTCTTGAGATCCCGAAATCTCTCCGGAAGAGGAAATTTATTCAGAAAAGCAGAATTGTCAGCAGTGAATATCTTGAAAACATTCTGAAATAATTAACTAAAAATAAATTATTATTACAGCTTCGGTAATCATAGTAAACTACAACGGTAAAAGATTTCTTAAGGAATGTTTTGATTCCCTGATGAGGCAGACTTTTACTGATTTTGAAATTGTATTTGTAGATAATAACTCTGATGACGGAAGCGTTGAATATCTAAAAAGGAATTATAACTCTGATAAAATAAAAATATTTGTGTCAGGACTTAATCTCGGATTTGCCGGAGGAAATAATTTCGGGTATAAGCAATGCAAAGGCGAATATGTTGTACTTCTTAATAATGATACAGTTGCCGACAGAGACTGGCTTAAAGACCTGATTGCCTGCATCGCATCAGATGAAAATATCGGAATGGCTCAGTCACTTGTACTTACTGACGGAATCCCCCGTAAATACTATGAGCAAAACGGTACGGTAAACCTTCTTGGTCATAATATTATGGAAGTATTTGAAATTGATGATAAAGGGTTCGGAGAAATATTTCTTGCCAGCGGCTGTTCACTGATAATCAGAAAGTCACTAGCCGGAAAACTTAACGGATTATTTTTAGATGAATATTTCGCATACTCGGAAGATACATTTCTTTGTTTCAAAGTTAAGTTCAGGGGGCTGAAAATAGTTCATACATCTCGGTCAATAATAAATCACAGGGGAAGCGGGACTTCAGAAAACAGGAAAGCATCATTCTTATATTTTTATCAGGAAAGAAACAGACTTCTAAATTTTCTGTTGTTTTTTTCTAATGGTTTTGTTATAAAATACATTCCATATATGATCTTTAATTTTTTTATGAAACTGACTGCTTCTGTTTTATCCCCTAAGTATTCCGCCTCTCAGCTTGTAAGAGCTTACTGGTGGCTGCTGATGAATGTGAATTGGATCAGAGAGCAGAGAGTGCAGCTGAATAAAATTAAGATTGAGAATGATAATTATGTTCTTGGATATCTGAGCGGCAGAATATTTAACGGTGATAATATTTTCGAGAGAATAGTTAATTCAATTTCAATATTCTACTGCAGGCTTACAGATATTAAGATAATGGAGAATAAATGAATCCCGTATTTTCAATTATAATAATAAATTTCAGACAGAAAGAATTTACGCAGAATTGTGTAAGGTCAGTCTATGAAAAGATTGAGGCGTCAGATTTTGAAGTGATAATAATTAATAATTCACCCGAGGACGATCTGAGTGAGCTGGAAAAAGAATATCAGGATATAGTGATAATATCAAATTCAAACCGGGGTTTTTCACAGGCAAATAACCTTGGTGCAAGTCGTGCAGACGGAAAGTATTTATTTTTTCTCAATGCAGATACAGTATTAAGATCAGATTTCACAGCTGATTTTTTAAAAGAATTTAAGAGCAGGGAATTCGGAGCAGTTGGATTAAAATTATTTAATACCGACGGAACATTCCAGCTTTCATCCGGGAAAATAATAAATTTTTTAAATGAAATAAAAAACAAAAAAGAAGAACTGAAATTCAGGGAAAGAGATATTCCGTTCATCGAACAAAAAGAAAAAGACATGAACCACATTATTGAGACAGACTGGGTAACAGGGGCAGCTATGATAATAAAGAAAGATGAATTTATTAAAAGCGGCGGATTTGATGAAACTTATTTTCTTTATTATGAAGATGCCGATATCTGCAAAAGATTGAAAGATGCAGGCTTTAAGAATTATTTTTATCCCTTTTCTGACATTGTACACATAAAAGGAGAGAATGCAGGAGCGGATTTCGTTTCGGTCAATTATTTTAATTCTAAGAGATCACAGCTGTTATATTATAAAAAACATAATAATGTTATTGAAAATATTATCCTTCGCGCATATCTTTTTTTAAAATTTTCAGTAAAATATATTTTAACTTTTAATAAAATATATTTAAGCATAGTAAAGTTAACGTTAGGTATTCCGGTAAATGAATATAGATAAAGATAAAATTAAAAAAATACTCATCTTTAAGCTTTGCTGTCTCGGTGACATAGTAATGCTCACGCCTGTGATCAATACGCTTAAAGAAAACTTTCCTGATGCGCACATAACTGTCATAGTATGTTCATGGGTCAAAGGCATCACAGGATATCTGAAGAATGTAGATTCAGTAATCATTAACGATGATCTTTATAAAAATAAATTGGCGGATAAATTAAAAGGCGTATTAAATATAATCTCCGTTCTAATGGAACATTCATTTGACCTGGCATTTCTTGGACACAGGAATAATATTTTCGGATTGATACTTAAGCTAAGCCGCATAAAATACAGACTGGGATTCAGCGGCACAAAGTTCATTAATTACGGTGAGCCGTTTGATGAAAAGCAGCATGAAGTTTACAGATATCTAAGCATATTGAATTCCATCGGGATAGAGCCAAAGAGCAGACAGCTTGAACTAAAACGAAAATACAAGCGTGATGAGATCAAAAGCAAATTCAATATTGAAGACGGAAAATTCATAATCGGAGTATTTCCTTTCGGCGGGATCAATCCGGGAACGGGTATGAATATTAAAAGATGGGAATTAAAAAAATACTTTGAGCTCATTGAAAAATTATTGAAAAAATTTCCTGATTCACTTATATTATTATTCGAAGGATCGGAAAAGGATGAAAAGATTAATGAACTACTGCATGACAGAAGCATCATAAAACTTGAAATAAATTTCAGCCTGATTTCCGTTTGTAATATACTTGTAAGCGGGGATACCGGCGCAATGCACATAGCTGCAGGATTCAATGTTCCGACTCTTTCTGTTTTCGGTCCTACAGATCCGAAGCTGCTGGCTCCGTTAAACACTCAGACTGATATGAAAGTCATACACAGGTATATCTGGAAAAAACCCGAATGCAGTCCGTGTTATACGCCGGAAACAGCAATTGATAAAAAGAATAGTAAATACTGGAGGGACGGTTACTTTATTTGTCATACAGGAACTCACGTCTGCATGAAGGAAATAACCGCTGAAGAAGTATTCCAGAATTTTATTGAAATGATAAAAATCATAAAAGAATGAAAAGAATAGGAATCTTCGGGGGAACATTCAATCCTCCGCATATCGCACATTCTATAGTAGCTGAAAGCGTAAGAGCCCAGCTGATACTTGATAAAATTATATTCATACCTTCGGGAAATCCTCCGCTGAAAGAATCCATACCTGCTGAAGACAGGCTTGCAATGGCAAATCTCGCATTCGGAGATGACATAAATTTTGAGGTCAGTGATATTGAGATCAGGAATATAACTGATAAATCATACACTGTGAATACTTTAAGAAAACTCAGAATTAAATATGAAGGTGAACGCATTAAACTGTTCCTTATAATAGGTGCTGATAATTTGCTTGATCTCCCGCGATGGAAAGATCCCGGACAATTATTCGAACTTGCAGAGATCGTTGTTATTAACCGCCCGGGGTTTGATCCGAAAAATTCTAAAAAGGAATTTTATGAAAAAGCGAAATTTACAGATGTTCCTTATCTTGAGATCTCTTCTTCAATGATCCGTGAATATGTAAAGATCGGCAGACCTGTGAAATATCTTGTGACCAAAGAGGTTGAGGAATATATAGAGGATAATAAACTGTATTTATTGTAATTACTTATCAAAATCATAATTAGTATTTTTGATTAAGTATGAATGATATTCTATACAGCTACGGGTTTCATTAACCAATATTATATGATATTATGATAACTATGACTTACAATGAAACGTAAATTCGATAACCGGCTTTCAACTTTAAACTATTAATTATTAACTACTAACTTTAAAAACATGAGCGAAGAAAATTACACAAATCAGGAATTAAATTCAGAACCACAGGAGCCACAGGAACCGTTCGAAGAACTTTCAAAATCTGAAGCTATGGCAGGTGTATTCACTGCACCGGGTGAGACATTTGAAACCATAGCAGCTGCGCCGAAGAAAAATTACTGGCTGATGCCGGTTCTGATAACTGTATTAGTAGGACTGATCTCTACTTTTCTATTCATGCAGGATGCTGAGCTTGTCAGCAGCACGATGGAAAAACAGAAGAAGAAAATGGCTGAGCAGTTTGAGAAAAATGTAAAGGAAGGAAAAATGTCGCAGGAGGATGTTGACAAGGCAATGGAAAGCATGAATCCTGCCGGTACATTTTTTAAAGTTATTGGTTATGGCGGAGCGCTGATCGGTCCTTTTATTGTTTTGTTTATTCTGAGTTTATTATATCTGGTGTTTTTAAAAATATTCAAAGCGGAATTTGAGTTTGTGAATGTACTCAATGTTGTTGGGCTGGCAATGCTGATAACAGCTGTTGGCAGTCTAATATCAATAGTAATTTCAGTTTTAAAAGGAGAAATGTCGAGCATAGGACTGGGACTGTTACTGAGTGAAAATGCAGTAGGTGAAAAAGTACATATGCTGCTGACAAAGCTTGATGTCTTCTCGATATGGTTCTACGTAGTTGTCGCAATTGGTCTGAGCAAAATTGCAAAGGTAGATATGATCAGATCGGCTTCCATTGTTTTCGGATTGTTCTTGCTTTATGTTGTTGCGACTTCTCTGATATTCTGATTTACTGATTTTATTTTTTTTAAAATATAAAATGTGACTATGGAAACTGAATTAATTAATGATCTGAAGCCGGAAAGTAAATTATCCCCTGAAGAAAAAGCAAAGCTTGCCAAAAAATATTCAAAGACCCATCAGATATTATCTCTGACAGGTAGCATAACATTTTATGCAGTCCTAATAATACTTGTGTTCACGGGACTTTCGAAAAGCATTCTTGCTATTGCTCACAGCTATACTTCTAATGATTATTTTGCATTGCTGATTTTTCTCGGAATAATCGGTATAGCAGAAAACATTATAAATTTCCCTCTTAATTTTTATTCCGGATATGTACTGGAGCATAAGTATGATTTGTCAAATCAAACTCTTTCAAAATATTTTCTGGAAAAGTTAAAGGGATTGATACTCGGCATAGTGATAGGAATTCCGATCTTGTTTGCATTTTACTATATACTTTCAGAATTCGGAAGCAATTGGTGGCTGATACTCGGCATATTCATGTTCATAGTATCGGTTATAATAGGAAGACTTGCACCGACACTCATCATGCCCCTGTTTTATAAATTCAAACCCATCGAAAATGAAAATATAAAAAACAGGATACTTGAACTCTGCAAAAAGACAGGTGTGAAGATACAGGGAATATTTACCTTTGATATGAGTAAGAATACGAAGAAAGCAAATGCAGCATTTACGGGAATGGGAAAATCCAGAAGGATAATTCTCGGAGATACGCTGATGAATAATTTTACTGAAAGCGAGATCGAAACGGTATTTGCACATGAAGTTGGTCATTATACGAAAAGGCATATACTTAAAATGATGACTGTTTCGACCATCATGACATTCCTCGGACTTTTCATCACAGCAAAATTATATGAAGTGTCACTCGGATATTTCGGGTTTACTTCTGTTTCAGATATTTCTGCACTGCCTTTGCTGTTTCTGTATCTCAGTCTGTACGGTCTTATAACAACACCCATTTCAAACATACAATCTAGAAAATACGAATGGGAAGCCGATACGTTTGCACTGAAGACTACTAAGGACAAAGGTGCATTTATTTCCGCAATGGAGAAACTTGCTGATCAGAATCTTGCAGATAAAACGCCAAATAAAATTATTGAATATTTATTTCACTCTCATCCTTCTCTTGAGAAGAGAATTCAGTTCGCAAAGGATTTTCCGGTTTAGAAAGTCGTTATTCGTGTATTGTTAATTGTTAATCGTTATTGCTGTATATAAACGAACTCAGTGAACTGTACAAACCAATGTTATGATTGTAAATTCAAATATAATTATCTATTTTCATCTTAAATAAAATTCAGGAGGTGAAAAATGAAAACTCTAAAAGAACTTTTAGGAGACAGACCGTTGCATTTTGTCAGAACGGGAATGAAGATCATAGAAGTAGCTAAATTTATGGGATTGCATAACATCGGCGCAGTACCGGTTCTTAAGCAGTCCGATAAACTTACACTTAAGGGAATTTTTTCCGAAAGGGATCTGCTCAGAAGATGCATAGCAAAAGAATTAGATCTTTTCAATACGCCGGTGGATGAGGTTATGACTGCTAATGTTATTGTTGTTGAAACCGGGGATACTCCTGAATACTGCATTCAGATAATGAAGCAGGAAAACATTCGGCATATGCCTGTTATTGAAAACAATGCTCTAATCGGGATCATATCCATAAGAGATCTGATGCTTTATGATTTGAATCTTAAAGAGGAAAAAATAGAGCTTCTGAATTCTTATATACAGTATAATGGATAATATTTATTCGTTAATCGTTATTCGATAAATGTAAATCATTGTTCCTTATTTGTTAATTGTGATTTCCAGAGATCTATGCACTGAAATTTGAGAGGATAATAAAATAGTTAATACAAACAACTTGTTTAATAATTATTAAGAAAATGAATTTTAAAGAAATAAAAACGCTCGGAGAATTAAAAGCTTCGGGATATAAAGTATTATCTGTAAAAGATGAGATAAGAAAAAATCTTGTAGAAAAGATTAAAATCAAAAAACCAATTTTCGACGGAATAATAGGATATGAAAAAACTGTTATTCCTTCTATCATAAATTCACTTCTTGCAAAGCATGATATAATATTACTAGGCTTAAGGGGTCAGGCAAAGACAAAGATCGCACGTCTTATTCCGACTTTACTGGATGAATTTATTCCTATTGTCAAAGGTTCGGAGATAAATGATAATCCGCTTCTTCCAATATCGAAATTTGCCGTTGATATGGTAAATGAAAATGGTGATGCAACGGAAATAGAATGGATCACCCGTGACAACCGTTATAGCGAGAAGCTTGCAACACCGGACGTAAATATTGCCGATCTTATCGGTGACATTGACCCGATCAAAGCTGCAAATCAGAGACTGCATTATTCACACGAAGGTGCGATACATTTTGGAATAATTCCAAGAACCAACCGCGGAGTATTTGTAATAAACGAACTGCCGGATCTTCAGCCGAGGATACAGGTCGGACTGCTGAATATCATGCAGGAGAAAGATATTCAGATACGGGGATTCAATATCAGAATTCCTCTTGATGTGCTGATGGTATTTACAGCTAATCCTGAAGATTATACAAACAGGGGAAACATTATCACTCCGCTTAAAGACAGAATTGACTCGCAGATAATCACTCATTATCCGAAAGCTCTTGAAGATGGCATAAAGATCACGGAAACTTATTCATGGACAGAAAGAGACAAGAGAATAAAAATTGTCATTCCTTATTATTTCAGAGAGATTATTGAGATGACTGCAATCATGGCGAGGTTCAGCGAGTTTGTTGATCAGAAGTCAGGTGTCAGCGCGAGACTTACTATATCCTCCATAGAAAATCTCATAAGCAATGCTGAGAGAAGAGCTATCATGAATAATGACGAACTGATAATGCCGAGAATGTGCGATGTGCTTTCGATACTTCCCGGGATTACAGGAAAGGTTGAGCTTGTATTTGAAGGTGAACAGGAAGGCGCTCTGAAAGTAGCGAAGGCACTCATTTCAAAATCAGTCCGTGAAATATATAAAAAATATTTCCCCGATCCGCTTATGAAAAAAAAGAAGAGTGCATCTGAAAAGGAAGTCAGAGACCCTTATGCTGAAATAATAGAATGGTTTCAGTTCGGCGGAAGGGTGAATATAAAAGATGATATGACGCTTAAAGAATATTTTAAAGAGCTTAAGAAAGTTGAAGGTCTTGAAAATTTTGTTAAAAAATTCCCGCAGTATTATGAAACCGAGACAGAGCTTGCTTCTTTAATGGAGTTCGTTCTCGACGGTCTGCATCAGAACTCAAAGATTGCTAAAGATGAAGTTGATTCGGAAATATTATATAAGGATATGGTTGGAAGCATGTTCACGCAGGGTGAAGGATTAGGCGGATATGAAGACGAGTATTACAGGTAAATATTCGATATCCTATGACTAATAAATAATGACTGGTGAACAATATGAAATGAATTAAGTAATCAAAAACGAAAATAGTTATAAAATACAAACTGTTGATTGTTTAACTGCTTATTGCTTAACTG
>DAIPYG010000007.1:54627-70744 GCA_036782875.1 Bacteroidota bacterium
CTGTAAATTCCACTCCTATTTTCATTTAATTAATCAATCGATTTAATTAAAATGAATACCGATGACAAAGATTGCTATTATATATGCTTTATTTCTATTCCACGGAATGTGCTTTTCGCAGGAGATCATGGATTCTTCAGACCGGGGAACCCCAGCTGATTCTTTAAAGATCATAGATAATTCTAAGGACACTTCAGAAATTAAAACTAATATTTTAGACACATCAAAGCAGGTAGTATCAGACATAGATGCAGTTATTAATTATGAAGCAAAAGATTCACTTGTTTATGATCTGAAAAATAAGAAAGTGTTTCTTTATAATGAGGCAAAGTTAACTTACAAAGATCTGAAGCTTGATGCAGGCAGGATAAGGGTAGATCAGGAAACAATGATACTGGAAGCTTACGGTATTCCGGATTCAGTAAAAGAAGGTAAGTTTAATCAGACACCATTGATGTTTCAGGGTAATGATAAATATGAAGGAGCAAAGCTTTCATATAATTTCAGGTCACAGCAGGGAAATGTTTCAATGGGATTCAGTGATGCAGAGATAGGATTTTATTTCGGTGACAAGATAAAAAAGGTTTCGAGTGATGTGCTTTTTATTAAGAATGGAATGTACACAACATCGACTGACAGGGAAGATCCCGAGTATTATTTCCTTTCTCCGAAAATGAAAGTGATTCCAAATGATAAAGTCATTGCACAGTCTGTATTCGTTTACATAGAAGGCGTTCCGGTATTCTGGATTCCCTTCGGTGTATTTCCCAACAAGTCAGGAAGGTCATCTGGTCTAATCCCTCCGAAATTCGGTGATGACGCAACGTACGGACAGTATCTTTCACGTCTCGGATATTTCTGGGCAATAAACAAATATATTGACTTCGCTGCAACCGGCAGTTATTTCACAAAAGGAAGAATAGATGCATACGGCAGATTCAGATATGCATCTAAGTATAATTTTTCAGGAGCGCTTGAGGGAGGATATTCGAGGATCAGGCTCGGAGAAAGCACAGATATAGGCACATCAAACTCTGATGCATGGAATTTAAGCATTGGACATAATCAGCAGATTACTCCGACATCACGATTTGATGCAAGCCTGACATTTACAAGCGGAATAAATTATTATAACATTTCAACTAATTCTTTATCGGAATTACTTCAGCAGAATATTATTTCAAATGTTACTTATCAAAAGACCTGGGAAGGAACGCCTTTTGCTTTGAATGCAAATTATTACAGAGATCAGAATCTTTATAACGGAGATCTCAGGGAGAGAATACCTCTTATAAATTTTTCAGTATCTCAGACATTTCCTTTTGAATCTGCTTCATCGGATTATTTCAACAGAAAACTTTATGAATATTTTTCGTTTTCATACAGCGGAAGTATTTTAAACAACAGGACAAAAGTTTCCGGAACATCTGTCAAGACCGGCAGGGATACAACAGTAAAGGATCTTCAGTCAGGAATAAGAAACTCCTTGAATCTTGCACTTTCCCCGAAATTTGAATTCATATCATTAGTTCCTTACTTTAATTACAGTGAAATATGGTATAATAAATATATTACAAAAAATCTGGATCCATCCGACAGCACTGTGAACATCAGCGAAGCAAATGCCATTAAAGCTCTCAGATATTTTTCCACCGGAGTAAGTTTGTCAACAAAGTTTGTTGGTATATTTTCTCCGCGGATATTCAATGTAAGAGGAATCAGGCATACGATCACACCGGCTCTGACTTATAATTATCAGCCGGATTTTTCAGATCCGAAGTGGGGATATTTTAATTCTTATACAGATCAGTTTGGAAAGCAGATAAAATATTCCATTTATGAGAAAGGAGTCTTTGGCGGTGCTCCATCCGGAGAATCACAGTCACTGGCATTCACGCTTGGTAATATATTTGAAATGAAGACACAGGTCAATGATACAACTGAGAATAAATTTCAGCTCTTCGTGATCGATGCAGGAATCAATTATAACTTTGCCGCGGATTCACTTAAGTTTTCTCCCCTGTTTACTTCTTTTCGAACAAACATCGGGGACTTTCTTAATATTTCAGGCGGTGCAACTTTTAATCTTTATAAATATGACAGAAGCATTGATCAACGAATAAATCAGTTTCTAATTAATACAGACGGCAAAGTAGCGAACATAACTAATTTTTCCATAAGCATGTCAACTTCATTCAGCTTCAATGCAGGCAAAGAGAATACAAAAGTAAATCCGAATGATACACTTATGCTGGGAGGGGATTACAAAGGAACAATGACGACAAAAATAGATGAAGTCTCTTTTAATATTCCTTTAAGCGGAGGTCTTGGTTTTAATTATTCCGAAAACAATCCGAATCCTTACACAACATTCCGTTCATCGAATTTGTCAGGAAATATTGCATTCAACCTGACGGAGAAATGGAGGCTGACTTTTCAGACGAGTTATGATATGCTAAGCCATCAGCTTACTGCGCCGTATATAACGGCATACAGGGATCTAAATTCATGGGAGTTGAACTTCAACTGGTATCCTGCAGGTTCATTCAGAGGATTCTCGCTTGAGGTCAGGATAAAAGCACCTCAGCTGCGTGATATAAAAGTTTCTAAACAAACAAACCAAAGGGGAGTATTCAATTGATAATGCAGAAATATTCGGGAGCCGGTAATAAATTTATTATGATAAATGATCCTGAAAGAACTATCAAAGATCATTCAGATCTTGTAATAAAACTCACTTCAGAAGATTCAGAAATGGACGGAGTAATATTTATAGAGAAATCAGACATTGCTGATTTTAAAATGAATTATTATAATAAGGACGGAACCGGTGATGCGCTCTGCGGTAACGGATTAAGATGCACTGTAAAATATATTCTTGACAATAAATTATCCGAAAAGAAAAACCTGAATATAGAAGCTGTGTCGGAAATTTATCGATGTGAATTTCTTGAAACCGGATTAATTTCCGTTTCATTTCCTCCGCCGGTAAAAGTGAAAACTAATTTCAGGCTGAAGGTTCATTTTCAGGAGTGGTGGGAATTGCTCAACTGTTCTTATGTCGACTGCGGTTCTCCCCATATTGTGGTTTTTATTGACGAGATAGAGAAGCCCAGAGTAAAAGATCTTAATGAAATTAAAATCAATGAATGGGGAAGAAATATCAGAATGCATAAAGACCTGATGCCGGAAGGTGCTAATGTGAATTTTGTAAAAGTCATTTCAGAGGAAAAAGGGGAACTGGAAATCAGAAGTTATGAAAGGGGAGTAGAAGGAGAGACGCTTGCCTGCGGAACAGGAGCGATCTCATCTGCTTTGATCTTTTTCATATTAAGAAATCAAACGGATGAGATTAAATTATTAACAAGATCAGGAGAATATCTGATTGTAAGGCTTAATGTAGAGAATGGAAAACTTAAGAATATTTATCTTACAGGAAATGCAGTACGCATAAATTAAAAACGCCCCAGAAGGGGCGTTTTATTTTCATTAAGAATAATAATTTTTCTTAGAATAATATAAATGATATTGCAGCATTCGAAAGCAAATGACTGTTGTCATTCTTTGTGAAAACATACCCTGCTCCAAGTTGAAAACTTATATAATTCTCAAGATAGAAAAGGAATCCGGCAGTAACCGCATGATTTGCATAAGAAAAATCACTTGAATTGGTTTGAAGCTGATATTTACCACTTTCAAGCATCCAACTTTGAGTTATAAATTGATTAAGAGTAACTACGTATCCTGCATTAAATCTGATTCTGTTTGTCATGTTGTACCAGTAAGCCAGTTGGCCTGTACCTGTCCATAATTTACCAAAAGCTGAATCAAACGGAGTTCCTAATTGGAAATTAGCTAAAAGCTGATGATTAAGACCGATTGGATAACCATATCTTCCTCTTGCCTGAAGTGAAGGATTCGGAGTTTCGATTATTGGATTTCTTGTTAAAACTGTGAAATCTACTCCTAATCTAATATCTCCTCCATAATATCTTGGATTTGTAAAAGCATAATTTATGCTTCCTTCATAATTTTCGAAAAGAACACTTTCAATTCTGAAATAGCTTAGCGCGCCTTTTGAAGCATTAGCAACGCCGGATGCATCTATTATTGTCTGAATATCTTCTATCATTTTTGCCTGATAAATCTGTTTGTATTTTGTTTTGTATGCACTTTCTGCATCTATAATATGTGATATAGCAAGTGTTGTTTGCTTAGGAAGATATGCTGAAGTAATTCCTGATTTTTTCAGTTCCTGATCAATGCTGATAGCTTTTGCAAGCGGAGTAGCATTAACCTGTCTTCCATAACCCAGACCGGCAAACAGATCTAACTGAGGACGGTTTTTACTTGAATCAAACGGTAGAAACTCCTGTTGCCATAAGAAAGTTGAATTTACTGCACCGTTTACAAAGAACCCTTTATCTTTGCGGAAATATTTACTCATGTCCGCATTGAAATTGTAGGAATACTGCGGATTCAGTGAAACTGTATCTGCATTATTTCCAAAGATTGCGCCTGTAAGTCCAATATTCCAGGCATAGCTAGGTGATGAATAAAACTGATTATATAATCCATCAACCCTGAAAACCTGAGTTATTGTTTTTGGCGGAGCTAAGGAATCCGGAATATCTCTGTTTGTATAATCAAACTGATCCCAGTTCCAGCTACCGTTAAGAACTGCCTGTTTTGCTGTACTGGTAGTAATATCAAAATCAGTGATCTTGACATTTTGTGAATAACCTACAGTACTAATGAAAAGCATTACTAAAATGTATTTTAAAATTTTCATTTGTATCCCTTTCTTTTATTTTTTAAGTATATGCAATATATATAATATTTGATTAATATTTAATGTTATAAATTAAGTGTTTTGAATTATTTTTTATAATTAAATTTTATGTTTGGAATTAAAAATTCTTTTGATTATAATTCTGTAATTAAAAAATCAAATTGGAATTAAATTGGAAAATAAACAGCTTATTGTAATTGGTGCCGGTCCGGGCGGATATGCCGCTGCATTTCTGGCAGCAGATCTTGGATTAAAGGTCACTTTAATAGATAATGAAAAAAATCCCGGTGGGGTTTGTCTTTACAGAGGATGCATTCCTTCAAAAGCATTGCTTCATGTTGCAAAAGTAATCTCAGAATCCGTTGAAGCAAAAAATTTCGGAGTGGAATATTCAAAGCCGAAAATTGATTTAAAGAAAATGAGATCCTGGAAAGATGAAGTTGTGAACAAACTTACTTCCGGTCTTGGTCAGGTTAGTAAGTTAAGAAAAATTGAATATATTAAGGGAAATGCAAAGTTTCTGAGCGATAACAGCATAGAACTTACAAGAGAAAATGACTCAAAAGAAACTATTAATTTTGAAAATATAATTATTGCTACAGGTTCAAATCCAGCGAAAATTCCCTCTTTAGATATAAATTCATCAAGAGTGTTAGATTCAACTTCAGCTTTGGATATTGAAGATATTCCAAAGTCCATGCTTGTAATAGGAGGAGGATATATTGGACTGGAGCTAGGAACAGTATATGCGACCTTGGGAACAAAGGTAACTGTTGCCGAAATGCTTCCCGCAATATTGAACGGAGCAGATAATGATCTTGTCTCCGTACTTCAGAAAAAAATAAAGTCTTTATTTGAATCAATTTTGGTTGAAACAAAAGTTGTTTCACTGGAAGAAGTAAAATCAGGAATAAAAGTCATATTTGAAGATAATAAATCTCAAAGGACAGAGAAAATATTTGATAAGGTTCTTATCTCAATCGGCAGAAAACCCAATTCTAAAAATTTAGGATTGGAGAACACAAAGATAGAAATTGATAATAAGGGTTTTATAAAAGTTGATAATCAGCTCAGAACATCGGTTAAAAATATTTTTGCAATAGGAGATGTAGCAGGAGAGCCGATGCTTGCGCATAAAGCCTCTCACGAAGGACGAGTGGCTTCAGAAGTTATAGCCGGACATAAATCAGCATTTGAGCCTAAAGCAATACCGGCAGTTATTTTTACTGATCCGGAAATTGCCTGGTGCGGACTCACTGAAAATGAAGCTAAAGAAAAGAACATTGAAATTTCAGTAGCAAAATTCCCCTGGGCTGCATCCGGCCGGGCACTGACAATTGGAAGAACTGACGGACTTACGAAGCTGATTTTGGATCCAAAGACAGAAAGAATACTTGGAATGGGAATAGTCGGACCGGGAGCCGGTGATTTAATAGCTGAAGGAGTACTGGCTGTAGAAATGGGAGCAAACGCAACGGATTTAAAATTAAGTATTCATCCTCATCCGACTTTATCAGAGACAATAATGGAAGCCGCAGAGGTGTTTTATGGTCAGAGTACACATATGTATAAACCTAAAAAATAATTTCAATTATAAATTACAAATTTCCAATAGAAAGGCTGTTTATTATACTTCAATTTCGCATTTCTTTCATTAAATAGGTTTTGGTTGAAGTTTTATTTAAAAGTAAAAAAAATATGACTCTTAAAGATAGAAATTTTGAGAATGAGTTTGAGTTTAAATCATCCAGAAGCGGAGGAAAAGGAGGTCAGAATGTAAATAAAGTAGAGACAAAGATAGAATTGAACTTTAATGTGGTTAATTCATCTTTACTTGATGAAGTTGAAAGATATAAATTACTTTTGAAATTAAAAGACAGGATTGATAAAAACGGGATTCTGAAAATTGTTTCACAGACTGAAAGATCTCAGTTTTTAAATAAATCCAAAGCAATCGATAAATTTTATTTATTAACAGATAAAGCGTTAGAAGAAGAAAAAATAAGAAAGAAAGCAAAACTGACAAAAGCTGAAAAGGAAAAAAGACTGAGTGAAAAAAAGAAACTATCAGTGAAGAAAGTTTCGAGAAAAATTAATTCAAAGGAATTTGATTCGTGAAAAGATATTCGTTAATCGTTAAAACAGTTAATGATTTTTTTTATTCTAAAAAGAATAAACTCAAAATTTAACATTTGATGTTTGACATTTGTCGTTTGACTTCTTACTTCACGTGTAAAGTCTAAATCATCATAGAAAATGGATTCTCCAGAGCTTCACAGATCCATCTAAGGAATCTAGCAGCATCAGCTCCGTCTATGATCCTGTGATCATACGTTAAAGATAATGGCAGAATAAGTCTGGGTTCAAAAGCGCTTTTGACATAAACAGCTTCCTTGTTTCCTCTAGAGACTCCAAGAATAGCAACCTGCGGAGAATAAACTATTGGAGTAAAGTTTGTACCTCCGATACCTCCGAGATTGGAAATTGTAAAATTTCCACCTTCCATTTCATCAGGTGTGATCTTTTTATTCCGGGCTTTCTCTGCAAGTTCATTAAGCTCTTTAGATATTTGGGTTAAATTTTTTCCATCAGTATTTTTTATTACAGGAACAAGCAGTCCTCTGTCTGTATCTACGGCGACTCCTATGTTGAAATACTTTTTGAAAATAATTTCTTTTTTTTGCAGGTCTATACTGGAATTAAATTGAGGGAAATTCTTTAATGCAGCTTCGCAGACTTTTACAAGTAAGGAAGTAATAGTTAAATGTCCTCCTTCTTCTTCAACTTTTTTGGAATATATTTTTCGAAATTCTTCAAGTCCGGTTATGTCAGATTTGTCAAACTGCGTGACCATTGGAATAGTTGTCCAGGCATAAGACATTGCATCTGCAGTTATAGATCGTACCTTACTCATATCCTGAATTTCAATATCCCCCCATTTCTTAAAATCGGGCAGATATTTTTGAGTCAAATTGGTTTCAATAGAGGAACGTGAGTTCATCAACGACTTCACATGATTTTTTACGTCATCTTCTGTAATTCTGCCTCCTGAATCTGAACCTTTGACCGAAGCAATATCTATCCCCAGTTCCCTTGCAAGTCGCCTTACAGAAGGAGAAGCTGGAGCCATGCTGCTTCCGGCAATAAATTCAACCTGATATTCAGCGGGAGCTAAAACTTTTTTTACACGATTTTCTTCTTTTGATGCATCAGATTTATTAACTTCTGTATTATCTTCTTTTCTTATGTCAACATTTGATTTTTCCTCAGTCTCATCTTTTTTATTTACATCAGATACCTTTTCTTCAATTTTATCACCGGTTGTTTCTGATTCATTTTCGCCGGTTCCGTTAGTTTCAACTTTCAAAATCACAGCCCCTATTCGGATAATGTCACCTTGTTTTACATTTATTTCTTTAACAATTCCGCTTTCAGTAGAAGGCACTTCGAAACTTGCCTTGTCAGTTTCAAGTTCGATGGCCGGCGGATCAATGTTGATCTTATCTCCTACAGCAACCAGTACTTTTAACACATCTCCTGTTTCTACATTATCGGAAACTTCCGGTAATTTAATTTCTTTTATCATAAAAATTTATTTTTAAACTTTAACCGGATTTGGTTTATTTTGTTTTAATCCCATATCCTGAATTGCTTTTTCAACTTCGCATACTTTCACTTTATTTTCTTTGGACAATGCATACAAAGCCGCAACAGTAATATATCTGTGGTCAACCTCAAAAAAATCTCTTAATTGATAACGTCCGTCGCTTCTTCCGAATCCGTCTGTACCGAGAATATAAAATTCACCCGGGACCCATTTTGAAATGGCAGCCGGAAGTGCTTTTACATAATCCGAAGCAGCAACAAAGACACCGGATTCGCCTGAGAGAATACTGCTTATATATGGTGTAACCTTCTTTTCCGGATTCAGCATGTTGATTCTTTCAGCATCTGTTGCATCCATGTATAACTCCTTGTAACTCGTAACGCTCCAGACATCGGTCGATATATTATATTTTTCTTCAAGTATCTTCTGAGCTTTTATAGATTCATTAAGTATAGTACCGCTGCCGAAAAGATGAGCTTTTAGTTTTGATTTTTTATTTTTTGAATCAGAATATTTATATATACCTTTTAGAATGCCTTCTTCTGATCCTTCAGGCATCGGAGGCATAACATAAGTCTCATTCATAACTGTCAGATAATAAAATATATCTTCCTGATTCTCATACATTCTTTTCATTCCGTCCTTAACGATCACAGCTATTTCGTAAGCAAAAGCAGGATCATAACATTTTAAATTTGGAACCGGAAGGGCAAGTATATGACTGTTCCCGTCCTGATGCTGAAGTCCTTCGCCGCTTAGAGTGGTTCTTCCTGCAGTACCTCCGACGAGGAAACCTCTTGTCCTGCTGTCTGCAGCAGCCCATATAAGATCGCCGATCCTCTGAAAACCAAACATTGAATAAAAAATAAAAAATGGAATCATATTTATTCCGTGAGTTGCGTAGGAGGTTCCTGCCGCAATAAATGATGACATTGATCCTGCTTCAGTAATACCTTCTTCAAGTATCTGACCGCTTTTTTCTTCTTTGTAATAAAGCAGACTGCCTTTATCTACCGGTTCATAAATCTGTCCGACGTGAGAATAGATTCCAACCATTCTGAATAGTGATTCCATTCCGAAAGTTCTAGCTTCATCAGGTACAATCGGCACAATATTTTTTCCAATTTCCTTATCTTTAAGAAGTTTAGTAAGCAGATGAACAAATGCCATAGTAGTAGCAACTTCCCGTTCACCATTACCTTTATAAAATTCTTCAAAGAATTCATTACCCGGGATCTTCAGCCCCGGGGCTGAATCACCGTCTCTCTTTGGTACAAAGCCACCAAGTTCTTTTCTTCTATTCATTAAATACTTTATCTCTTCACTGTCCGAATTTGGTCTGTAAAACGGAGCGTCTGCAACGTCTTCATCCGATATAGGAATTCCGAATCTGCTTCTGAATTCACGTAACTCCTGTTCGTTAAGCTTCTTTTGCTGGTGAGTAATATTTTTTCCTTCTCCTGCCTCACCGAGACCGTATCCTTTAATTGTCTGTGCGAGGATCACTGTAGGTGACCCTTTATGAATGAAAGCTTCTTTATAAGCGGCATAAACTTTATCAGGGTCATGACCGCCCCGTTTGAGTTTTTTAAGCTGTTCATCGGAATAATTTTTTACCAGCTCTTCAAGGCGCGGATCTTTTCCGAAAAAATCTTTTCTTATAATATCTCCGCCTGAAACTGTATATTTCTGAAATTGTCCGTCCACGACTTCATTCATTCTTTCCACAAGCACACCGTCTTCATCTTTTGTAAGAAGCGGGTCCCAGTCTCCTCCCCATATAACTTTAATTACATTCCATCCGGCACCTCTGAATATTGCTTCGAGCTCCTGAATTATCTTGCCGTTTCCTCTTACCGGACCATCGAGTCTCTGAAGATTACAGTTAATTACAAATATCAAGTTGTCCAATTTTTCTCTTGAAGCCAGAGTGATAGCTCCGAGTGATTCAGGTTCATCTGTTTCACCGTCTCCAAGAAAAGCCCAGATTTTTTGTTTTGAAGTATCTTTGATCCCGCGGTCTTCAAGGTATCTGTTAAATCTTGCCTGGTAGATAGACATTATCGGTCCAAGCCCCATTGAGACAGTCGGATATTCCCAGAATCTTGGCATTAGCCAGGGATGCGGATAAGAAGAAAGTCCTCTATCGGAAGATAATTCTCTTCTGAAATTTTTCAGATCATCTTCAGAAATTCTTCCTTCAAGCATAGCACGGGCATAAATTCCCGGTGCAGCATGACCCTGGAAATAAATAATATCGCCTCCGCTCGGATCATTCTTTCCACGAAAGAAGTGATTGAAACCTACTTCATATAATGTTGCTGCCGAAGCATAAGTCGATATATGTCCGCCAATACCGCTGAGTTCGCGGTTAGCTCTGACCACCATTGCCATAGCATTCCATCTTAAAATGCTTTTTATTCGTCTTTCAATTTCTCTGCTTCCGGGAAAGACAGGTTGTTTGTCAGCAGGAATAGTATTTATATATGGAGTATTTGCTGTGAACGGAATTTTCACTCCGTGCTCCTGTGCGTAGATCTGAAGCTTTCTTAAAAGTTCGGTTACTCTTTCAGGACCCTGATTATGTAAAATGAAATCGAGTGATTCGAGCCATTCTTTGTTTTCGAGTTCGTTTTGTTTTTTAATGTCTTCTATAGTCATAAGTTTTTTGTGTATTGCTTATTATACGCAACATGAATGTTGCTTTACTTATATACGCAACATGAATGTTGCTTTACTTATTATACGCAACATGAATGTTGCTTTACTTATATACGCAACATGAATGTTGCTTTACTTATTATACGCAACATGAATGTTGCTGTACGGAAAGCAAAAATACGAATTTGTAAAACTAAGGGAAACATACTTTAAAAGACGAGTATGAAAGTAGGTGAAGGATATTATGTTAACGTCTTGTGTCCATGATCTTTATTTAATAGAAAAGCTGACATTTACAACAGAGGTAACAGTTTTTTCAAGTGAAGAAGTATTATTCATTCCATAGTCCGATATTTCAGTAGAGTTCTTTGCGTTTATCTGCATTACTCCCATTCTTGAGGATCTGACTTCACCAATACTGTTTCCGGTGCTTTCTGCAATTTGTTCAGCCCGTTCCTTTGCATCTGCGGAAGCCTTACCGATCATACGTATCTTCAGATCTCCGAGTTTTGTATATAAAAATTCAGGAGAAAGAGAATTAAATTCAACTCCTTCATTAATGAGTTCAGTGGCTTCCCTTGATAACTTATCAATTTTATTGACATCATTTGATTCAATTGAAACATCCTGAGATAATCTGTATCCGGAGATCTGGTTTGTAGGAATACCTTCTTTATCATTAATATAGAGGTTCATGGTATTTATTGATGACACTATTATTTTGTCCTGTGGAAACCCTTTTGATGTAAGGTAGCTGATTACTTTTTCGTTACTCGATTTTAGTTTTGCATAAGCATCAACCAGAGTATTTGATTCCGCAGTAAATGATCCGCGCCAGATTGCAAGATCGGATGTAATATTTTCAGAAGCTGAACCAGTAACAGTTATTGTCACATTGCTTCTTGATACATATCTCCACGTAGATGAAATGATCCATGCACCAATTATGAAACCCACTGCCAGAACGATCGCTAAAGCAGTTAGATTTGATTTGTTGTTAATGTTTGTATTATTCATGGAATTACTTTTTTGATAAACTAATTTTTTATATATGAAAATTCAACCGAATTCAATTTATGCAAACTCATAAGTAATTTAAATTTACCGGTAAGTATAATAATAGGAAAATGATTTAATCATTTAATAACAGTTTTAATTTTTATAGCTTATAAAAAAGAATTTCCATGAAATGTATATTTAGTTTTGCAGTAATAATTGTTTTTTTAGTATCTGTAAATGTAGTTTATTCAAAAGAAGGATCAGAAAAGACCGCAGCTTATGTCAGCGGAAGGGTTGTTGATGAAAGAAACTTTCCGGTTCCGTTTGCAAAAATTATTATTAACGAAACAGAAACGGAGACAGACAAAGGCGGAAAGTTTAAAATTCTTAATGTTCCATTTCCCTATGATCTTACAATAGCTGAAAAATCTACAGCAACTGCAATTGTTTATAAAGGACTTTCCATTGAGAATCCTGATCTTATTTTTTTTGGTAAGCCGAATACAAAAGATGCTAACAGCGCAGTGATAAACGCAACCTTTCCGGAAATTCCGGCAGGCAGTTCAGCAATTTTAAAATTTATCAGTACAGATGTATTTCAATGTGATGATGTCGAGGTTTTTTCCGGTGAAAGAAGTAAAACACTTCTTGTCTACTGGCCGCAGTCAAGAAAGAGTCTAAATGGGAATGTTATATTTATTCAGAAAAACAATACCTCATATGAACAGTACAAAGATAAGGTCGTATCACTTTATAAGAACTCAATTCCTTTCAAAGCCGATATAAATGAACTGTCTTCCAGCAATACTGAAACATCAGAACTAGTTGTTTATCTTCCTTTCAAAGATTACATTTTAAAAGGATATTCTATCTATGCTGATTTTTTTGCATATAACAGAAATTCCGAAGTTCTGTTGACAAGAGAAGAAGGTAATATTTTCAGGAATAAAAGCATTATACCATCGATCTTGCCGATAGCATACAGGCTGAAGGTATCCGGATTTGTCGAATACAAAGACGGAAGCGGATTTGTAAATTATGAGTATTCGCAGCCGGGAGCAACAATTAACCTGACGGTTGAAACGCCTCCGGAGCCACAGACCCCTACTGATAAATTTCTTGGAGCTAACGGGAATACTGAATTTTATTATTCATTAGGTTCAGGTACCGGAATATATGTAATACAGTATCATAGTTTTTATCCAACCATGAATTTTTATATTGTCACATCCAGCCGGAGTGCATATCTGACCTATCTATCAAGAAAGGAATTCAAAAAAGGTGTTAGTATCGAATTTAAATGGAATGTAAAAAAGTATCTGACTTATTTTTCAGTCAATGATTTTGTGAAACCCAAGGAATTCAATAATGATATAGGTTATAAGGCAGTTCTTTATTCCAAGGAAAGAACATTTAAGACGGGATATTATTGATCATACTGTCTTTAATAAATTTTTTATTGTTGCGCCAGTCTTTCCGGACCTTGACAAACAGTTCAAGATAAACCTTTTTATTCAGGAAATTTTCAATATCTTTGCGAGCTCTCTCTCCAAGTTTTTTCAGACCGGCTCCTTTATTACCGATCACGATTATCTTCTGAGATTCTCTTTCAACTATAATGTCTGCATTTATATAAACAAGATTATTTCCGCGGTCTTTGAATTCGGTAATTCCGACCATTATGCTGTAAGGAATCTCTTCATGATACATTCCAAGTATTTTCTCTCTGATTATCTCACTTACAAAGAATTTTTCAGGTTTGTCAGTAAGTGTATCTTTGTCATAGAAAAATTCACCTTCCGGGATATATTTAAGAATAATTTTCTTTAATTCTTCAATATTTTTGTGCTCAAGTGCAGAGACCGGCACGATCTCATCAAAATCAAATTCGTTCTTTAATCTTTCAATGATGGGCAGAAGATTGTCAGTTTTCATCAGATCAATTTTATTAAGTACAATTATCCTTTTCTTATTTAAAAGCAAATCCTTATAATCTTCTTCTGTTTTTTTCAGATCCTCAAAATTAATGTTCAGAGTATCAACTATCTGAATTATGAGATCAGCTTCTGTGAGTGAGGTTCTTATCTCTGACTGCATAAATTTTTGAAGCTCGTATTTAGGCTCCAGTATACCGGGCGTATCTACGAATACAATCTGATAATCATCTTCAGTAAGGATGCCAAGAATCCTGTCTCTGGTGGTCTGCACCTTTCTGTTAACAATTGAAAGATTGAAATTCAATAATGCATTTATAAGGGTAGATTTTCCGGCATTAGGTTTTCCGAAGATAGTGACAAAGCCTGCTTTAGTTTTCATTGTAATATTTTTATTTGGTCTTTAGAATTCAAGATGATCTGCGGTTTATTTTTGAAAGTAGAAATCTTGCCTGTGACCTCTATGTTTTTTCCTTTGTATTTGGAAAGATCACCGAACTCAGTAAATTTCAATGAAAAGATTGCGCAGGAAAAAGCATTTTTCGGAAATTTATTATCCATATTCAGATAAGCTACTTTATCATTTAAAAACACTTCAGCAACAAGTCCCGTGACGCAAAGCGAATCTCCGATATGCTGTCTGACATCCTTGGAAGAAATCCTCTTTAGCGGGCTGATTCCCGGCTCAACAGATTTATTTTCTTTGCCGGTTACATCGGCGGAATAATTTTCATCATGTTCATTATGACTTCCTTTTTTTATGTTTAATTCATTAAGCTGATTTTCCTTACTGCAGCCTGAGATAAAAAAACAAGCCATCAATACCAATTTTACATATTTCATTTTCATAAGGTCTTTTCCTAAAATTAATAATTATCATTTAAATTATATCCATCATATTCCTGTTAAAATTGATTTACATCATATCTGTTTAAAATTAACCATCGCAGCAGCTTATAATAACCGCTTTACAGATTTGGCATTGGCAATGGCCATGAACCCATATCTGATCTGAATGCAAATTACAATTCGGGCAGATTATTTTTTCCTTTATCAAAAAATCAGATTTACAGCTATGAAATTCATTAAGTCCCGATTCGGAATTATTAATCTTACTTTGATGCTGCTTTACTTTTTGCTTCATTCAGAATTGTATTATAATCTCCAGTTAAGCCCGGATCAAGGCTTACAGCTTTTTCCAGATCTGTAATCGATTCACTGTAATTTCCCATCTGAAAATATGCAAGACCTCTTGCAGCATAAACAGATGCTTTATCCGGAAAGTTATTAGCAAACATAGTCAGATCATTTATTGCATCTTTATAATTTCCCATAGAAACATGAATTTCTCCTCTTAAATAGTATGCATCCATCAGAGTAGGATTAATAATAAGTGCAGTATTCAGATCAGCAATTGCAAGAGGGTATTCGTTCTGTAGTTTATAAACTATAGCCCTGTTAAGATAGGCATCACCGAAATCAGCATTTGCAATAATCGCGGAATTGAAATCCGAAATCGCCTGTGAATAATTCTGCATAGCCGTGTAAATCTGACCTCTTAAATTAAATGCGGGACTGTTAAGAGTGTTTTCACCGATTGCAACAGTTGCATCCTGCAAAGCTCTCGGATAATCTTTCATGAAATAATATGCAATCGCCCTGTTGTATCTGCCTTCAGGATCATTAGGCACTGTTTTTAAATAATCGGTAAGATATTTTATGCCTTCTTCGAAGTCCCTTGCATTCACTGCGCTTACGCCCATCTGAAGGTTCTGACCCGGTTCAAGCTGAGAATAGGTCAGGGGTGGATTGAAAATAAATGCTATTGCAAAAGCTATTAAGTATTTTTTCATATTTAATTTATTCAGTTATCATTTAAAAACTCTCGGTGAAATTACGAATTATTATTATATAATTATACCTATAAATGCTCGTGCTCATTGGGAGTGTTGAGGTAATTTTTTCTCAACATGAATGTTGAGTTACTTTTTTCTTAACAGGAACGCTGAGTTGTTTTTTTCTCAACAGGAATGCTGAGTTACATTTTTTCAACATGAATATTGAGTTTCTTTTTCTCAAAATGAATGTTGAGTTACTCTTTTCTCAACATGAATGTTGAGTTAC
>DAIPYG010000008.1:0-70024 GCA_036782875.1 Bacteroidota bacterium
TGAGCGGTGTGGAAAATAAAAAATACAGAAGGGTAGCCATTGAGTGTCGGTTTACTATCTGTCCGATTGAAAAATGGTCTGTATGTTGGTCTCCTGTCAAAATGGTTGGTCTATGTTAAATCGTTTAAGTTTTTGTCTTCTGTTCGTTGTTTCACTGACGTTACAGACTAGCCGATAACGGTTTGCGGCTTTGCGATGGCATGCATCTATACACAACACTTTAATTAACCAATGTCCGTCCTATATAGCTAAGCCCTTGTTATGTGTTCGTACTGTTGACTTATATCATAAATTTAAAATATAAATAATTCTATAAGCCGGTATTTCTATAAAGATCTGATTCAACTTTACTCGTCGAATGTCGAATGTATTGAATATGATGTTGTATAAAAACAAATTGTCAGCATGTCGCATAACACTCAAATATACGCAATTCCATTTCCATTTTATGTGCATACCAATATCCCTTTCGCAACTTTCTATAAAATAATTTCCCCCTCCCCACAGCTCCGCTGTTCCACTCACACTTGTTTATGCCGTGAACAGATGTTGACAACTGACATTCCAATCACAAATAATTTATATTCATACTTTCAGATTCAGAATATCATTCACAACTGTAAGCAGCATAATTCCTGAAACAATTTAATAATACACGTTTTAATTTTCAATCGAAAGCAAAGTTAATTAAGTTTAAGAAAATTAAGATTATTTGGACGGATGTAGGGAATCTGTGTAATCTGTGAGAGATCAAACATTCGTTTGTGATTTTTTATTAGTTGATTCTATTTCTGAATTCTTTTTACCTCCTAAATATTCTATATTTGCAGCTACAAATAATTTATAACATTTTATGAGCAATAATACCGAACCTAAAAAAAGCGCATCCAAATCAGAATGGTTGGAAACAGCTTCAAAAGCAAAAACTAACGGAAGAAAATTCACTTCATTAAGCGGAAAGGAACTTGATATCTGTTACACTCCCGAAGATATTAAAGAAACAAATTATTATAATGAAATAGGTTATCCCGGTGAATACCCTTATACCAGAGGCATTCATCACAATATGTACAGAGGCAAGAACTGGACAATGCGCCAGTTTGCAGGATTTGGAACGCCTGAAGATACTAATCAGAGATTTAAGTATTTGCTTGAGCACGGTCAGACAGGATTATCCACTGCCTTTGATCTCCCGACTTTAATGGGATGGGATTCTGATGCTGATGTCTCTGAAGGCGAAGTAGGTATATGCGGTGTTGCAATTTCTTCTTTACAGGATATGGAAATTCTGTTTGACGGAATTCCTCTTGATAAAGTATCCACTTCTATGACCATCAACTCCCCTGCCATTATGATCTATGCATTTTATCTTGCTGTTGCAGAAAAACAGGGCGTTCCGTTCAGTAAGCTCAGAGGCACACTTCAGAATGATATCCTGAAAGAATATATTGCACAGAAAGAATACATTTATCCGCCGAAACAGTCTATGAGGATCATAACAGATATGATAGAATATTCTACAAAGGAAGTTCCGCAATTCAATCCTGTAAGTGTAAGCGGTTATCATATTAGAGAAGCGGGTTCCACTGCAGCGCAGGAACTTGCATTCACACTTGCCGATGGATTCACATATATAGAGCATTGTATTGCCAGAGGAATGGATGTTGATACATTTGCGCCGAGAATTTCACACTTCTTTAACTCTCATCTGGATTTCTTTGAAGAGATCGCAAAGTTCAGAGCAGCAAGAAGGATATATGCAAAAAGAATGAGGAATAAATACGGAGCAAAGGATCCTAAATCATGGCAGTTAAGATTTCATACTCAGACTGCAGGTTGTTCACTGACTGCGCAACAGCCGGAAAACAATATTGTCAGAACTGCAATTGAAGCTTTAGCCGGAGTATTAGGCGGTACGCAAAGTCTGCACACAAATTCCATGGACGAAACACTTGCGCTTCCTTCTGATAAAGCAGTAAAGATCGCGTTAAGAACACAGCAGATAATTGCTTATGAACATGAAGTGACAAACGTAGCTGATCCGCTTGGAGGAAGTTATTATGTTGAAAAGTTAACGGATGACATAGAAGCCGAGGCAAATAAATATTTTGACATGATCGATGCGCAGGGCGGTGTGATTGCATGCATTGAGAACGGATTTTTTCAGAGGGAGATTGCGGATGCGGCATACAGATATCAGAAAGAACTTGATAATAAGGAAAAGATAGTGGTGGGCGTAAATGATTTCATAGAAGATGATGAAAAAATTGATATACCTATTCTTTATATCTCAAAGGAAGTGGAAGAAAAGCAGGTCAGGAGATTAAAAGAACTGAAAGCTTCGCGCAATGCTGATGATGTTAAAAATTCACTTGAAGCACTGAGAAAAGCTGCGGCTGACGGAACAAACCTTATGCCGAAAGTCCTGGATTGCGCAAGGAAATACGTAACTCTTGGTGAAATGTGCGCAGAGCTGAAGGAAGTTTTTGGAGTTTATGAAGAGCAGGCAGTCTTTTAGTCAATTACAAATTTCAAATTATAAATTTCAAATTATTTTAAAACTAGAGGTAAATTAATATTTACCTCTATTTTTTTATGAAGTCAGATTCAGACAGAAACTATTTATATATTACGGCTGCATCTATATTCAGCTGTATAGTTTATCTTATATTTGAGCATGTATTCACCCACGGACAAATGGGTGTGCCGCTTGATGACACGTGGATACATTTTCAGTTTGCCGATAATTTTGCAAAAGGGTTCTTCTTTCAGTTCAATTCCGGAGAATACACTGCCGGAACTACCTCACCCTTATATGTCATTGTGCTGGGTTCAATGAGCTTTTTAATAAAGAATTTCATAGTAAGCTCTGTTTTCCTGTCTTCAATATTCTTTTTACTTTCCTGCATATTTATTTATAAGATCTCTCTGAAGATTTTCACAGAAAAAAGCTATTCAGGCGAAATACTGAGATCCACCGGAATTTCTCCTGAATATATTTCACTAATAATTGCTTTACTTACAGCATTTACTGGCAGGATCGTGTGGTCGGCTTTATCAGGAATGGAAACTACCATGTTCATGATGTTTTGTTTACTTGGAATTTATTTTCATGTCAAAAGCCTTCAGTCAGGTAAATTCAGTTTGCTGCCTGCACTTTTTATTTCTTTAGCCACTGTATCCAGGCCTGAAGGATTTTTATTATACGGACTTTATATGTTTGACCTGACAGCTAATCTCATTAAAGTAAAAGCAGTTAAGGCAAACATACTCAACTTATTCTTATCATTGTTGATATTCATTCTTATCACTTTTCCCTATCTCATTTTCTCCTACGGGATCAGCGGACATTTTTTCCCGAATACGTTCAGAGGTCAGGGCGGAGGTCTAAGTCTGATTCCTAATTTTACTTATTTAAGAATAGCTTTAGTATATTTCTTCAGGGATAATTTCATTACCGGATCACTATACATATTCTCATTGATATTTTATGTTTATAACATCAAAAAATATTTTAACGGGCTAAAGCTTCTGAATTTAATGTTTCTGTGGACTCTGTTACTCCCGGTTGTGATGTCGGTGCTTATCCCTAACTGGAGGCATCATGTCAGATATCTCATTCCCATTCTTCCTTTCGTAAATCTGATCTCCATTTATTTGATATTCAGGGTTCTGGATGCAAATATTCTTGTTAAGCTGAAAGAACTGTTCTGTAGAAAGAAGAATGTACTTGCAGTAATAATTCTGTTTTCATTTACATATTATGTCGTGTATGCGGTCGCACTAGGAAAGAATACGGATAACATTAACAGTCAGCAGGTAAAACTCGCAGAATGGGTAGGAAATAATGTAGGAAGAAATGAGGTCATAGCGCTTAATGACATAGGCGCTATTACTTTTCTGAATAAAAACAGGATCATTGACATGGCAGGTCTTGTGACACCTGAGATTCTGAGATACAGAACCTATAACTGGAACGACAATCTGGATTCTATAAATTATCTATTAAAGAAAAATAATGTTAGTTATATTATTATTTATGATCATTGGTTTAAAGAATATCTTGACAAATACGGCAGCACATTGACTTATATAACAAGCGCAATTCTTGAAGATAACACCATATGCGGGGGAGTTGAAATGAAAGTTTATAAAACAAATTTTAAAAGTAAAAAGGATTGAAGCTTCTTAAATTATTTGAACTGATCAGACCAAAACAATGGATCAAGAATCTGTTTGTATTTGCTCCCATTTTATTTGCAGGACAGCTCCTGAACCTTCCGCTGCTGATGCAGAATATACTGGCTTTCATAGCTTTCTGCGGTGTTTCGAGCAGTGTCTATGTTTTAAATGACATCATTGATGTCGAATCTGACCGCGCTCACAGAAAAAAGAGATACAGACCAATTGCAGCGGGTGATGTCTCAATCAGACAGGCAAAAATGCTTTTCGTTTTCCTGCTTTTATTTACCATACTGATATGCTTTAAGCTTAATTATCTTTTCACTCTTACGATCGTTTTTTATTTCATAAATAATATTCTTTACACTTTTAAAATAAAGAATGTTGTATTACTGGATGTATTTTCCATTTCAACCGGATTCATACTCAGAGTCATTGGAGGAGCTGTTGCAATTGATGTCAGCGTTTCCAGCTGGATGATTATTACGACGATCTTTATTTCTTTGTTCCTTGGTATTTCAAAACGAAGAGCCGAACTCTCGGGTCCTAATCAGGAAAATCTTGAAAAGCAGAGAAAAGTACTCAGTGATTATGATGTTGTCTTTGTGGATCAGCTTAATACTGTTGCAGCTACAGGCACAATAATATCCTATGCACTATATACTGTTTCAGAGAAAGCTGTGACTGCTTTTCATTCAGATAAGCTTATATACACAACTCCGTTTGTGCTTTACGGTATCTTCAGGTATCTTTATCTTCTTCATCAGAAAAATATGGGTGAAAGCCCGACTTCAATTGTCACTAAGGACATTCCGATAATCATAAATTCACTTTTATGGCTGATCGTTTGCGCCGTAATCATATATAAAGCAAAATTAGGAATGTAATTGCCGCAGGATAAATCTTCCGAGCATAATACTTTTGTCAGTACATACAAAGCAGAGATCATATTGATGATAATTACTTTGTCATGGGGATTGTCTTTTCCACTGATAAAGATCTCATTAAATTTCATTTCTCCGTTTTTATTTTTATTCCTGAGATTATTTATCACTTTCACGGTCTTCTATTTTATATTCAGAAAAAAGCCGGATCTGACGGCAATTAAAGAATGGAAGTACGGCGTAATTCTGGGGATATTTCTATTCTTCGGATTTGCATTTCAAACGATCGGATTAAAATTTACCACTGCCTCCAAGTCCGCCTTCATTACAGGTACTTCACTCATTGTGATCCCGTTTGCACAGTATTTTATTCTAAAGCTTAAGCCTAGACCGGAAAATATTATTGGCGCAGTCATAGTCCTTGCAGGTCTTTATATTTTATCTGAGGCATATTTCTCAGATCCGAATAAAGGCGACTTGCTTACATTAATTTCAGCACTATCTTTTGCTGTATATGTGGTACTTCTGAACAAATACACAACTGAAAAAAATTTTAACATTCTTGCCTTCGGTCAGTTTCTGACAATGTCAGTCTTGAGCCTGGTCTTAGTCCTGATATTTGAAGTATTCATATACAGTGAAATATTTATCAAAATGAATGAAGTTCTCATATTGACTCTATTTTATACATCAGTTTTTTCCACTCTCATAAGTATAATTTTAATAACAAAATATCAGAGGAAGACAACTCCGCTTCGCGCAAGCATAATTTATAACATGGAATCTGTTTCAGCTGCATTTTTTTCTTATATAATTCTTGGAGAGCTGCTTAATTTCAATCAGTTGACCGGAGTAGTGATAATGATCGCAGGCTTATTCATATCAGAATTTTATATGTATTTTAAAATTAAAACATAAGATCCCGGATGCAAAAAAGAATATATATACTTGTCAAAGGTTTAGTTCAGGGAGTAGGATACAGATACTTTTGCGGAAGAAAGGCCGCAGAGTACGGATTAAAAGGATATGCAAGGAATTTGCCGGACGGGGATGTGGAAGTGGAAGCCGAAGGAGAAAGCGGAATGTTAAGTGAATTCATAAAAGATCTCAAAGCCGGTCCGTTTAATGCTTCTGTAAGATCTGTGTCAGCGGAAGAGCTTCCTTTAAAAAATTATTCTGAATTTAAACTGTACTGATTTGAAAATCCTTATAACCGGCGGCAGCGGTCTGCTTGGACAATATCTTAATATCATATTATCCGAATCGCATGACATTTTTTCTTTGTATAATTCAAATACAGGTAATTGTAATTTGTTTCCTTCTGAGAATATTGATCTGAAGGATCATGATAAATTAAAAGATATTTTTAATTCATTTTTGCCCGATGTGGTTATTCACACTGCGGCTATTTCCAGACCTGAGCAGTGCGACAGTCTTCCGAGGGAATTTGTGCTTGATATTAATGTAAGATCAACATGTATGTTTGCTGAATTATGTGATACTCACAATGCTAAGCTTATTTTTACATCCACTGATCTGGTATATGACGGGGATTCTGGACAGATGCTCGATGAACAATCCGGTATTAATCCGGTATCGCTTTATGCACAAACTAAACTTCAGAGTGAAAACGAAATCAGCAGAATATTCGATAACTATATTATATTAAGAACTTCGCTGCTTTTCGGTATGGGATTAAATCATTCTGTAAATAATTTCCATCAAATGCTTTTTAATTTCAGGAATAAAAAACCTGTCAGGCTGTTTCATGATCAGTACAGAACTCCTCTTGCATTATCCGATGCTGCACTCCTGATCAGTGATCTAATAAGATTTGAGAATAAAAATATTGTTTTAAATTTCGGTGGAAGAGAAAGAGTCTCAAGAGTTCAGCTCGGAGAATTACTATGTGAACTGGGAAATTTTGACAGTTCTCTCATAGAAAGTATTTCAATGTCTGAATTGCCCGGTCTTCATAAAGTGGCAGATGTATCAATGAATACCGATAGGCTTCAGTCACTCGGATTAAAGCAGAAAAGTTTAGAGGAATCTATTGTAAAGATACTTGAAAGGAACTGAAAGTGGATTGGTAAAAAGTAAGAGATGTAAATCGTCAGATGCTAATCGATAATCATCAGACACATCGAAACAAATACCGGACACTCTGTTTTTATTAAAAAACAAATCTTATGAATGTATTTATTTTTCCCGGTACCGGTATAAATTGATTGTGAATGAAAATCATAGAGTGTAAATTGTAATAAATTTTTTCACAAAACCATACATCATATTGTGAAAAATCATGCCTTAAAATATCTGCTGTTACTTTCCCTGTCCGTGGAATATTCATTTTCACAGGAGATCACACCCGACAGTAAAATAAATACACAGCCATACAAAAACACTTTTATTGAATCCTCAGTGACTAAATCCGAAATTAATATCCCGAATGAACAAAGAAAAAAAGGAAATCAAATAATAAATGAATTTCATATCCGGTATTTCAATTCAGGCAGAAAAGAAAATTATTCATTTGATCTCATGACTTCTGTCGGAAGTAATATCAGCTTTGGAGGTTTCTGGGACAAATATGCTGTAATAAATTTCACGCCACAGATTTCAATTCACCCTGCAGATTTCATCAATATTTATGCCAATCACTATCTTAACTGCCTTATACCCTTAAGCGGAATAAAGGATTACTCTGCATCTCTTATTCTGCAGAGCGCTGCAATCCTTGCGGTAGATAATTCAATGAAATTGCTTCTGGACAACAGGAAAAACTGGATAGTTGAAGTGGTTTCTTTTGCGGCTAAAAACCTTCTTGTAGGTTTGCTGATAAAACCTTCAATAACGGATAAAGAAATATCCGGTCAGATTCTGCATTATGAAAATTATTTTTATTCGATGAGCATTACTTTTTAATTTACAAAGTACAAAGTTCAAAGTGCAATGTTTAATGTGAAATGTAATTTTCATTATTCATTTTACAGTATATTTTATTCAATACAAAATGCTCTTTGCAAATTGTTAATTGACCGAAGGATCATCCGGAAAAGTAGATATGACAGAATACTCTTTTCCCATTCTTTTCAGAATACGGCTCCAGAGTTTATCGGGTTCCTGATGAAACAAATTATCCATTGTAGGATCTGTGACATACCAGGATTTTAACTTAATTTCTGACTGAAGCTGTTCAGGGCTCCAGCCGGAATATCCTATAAAGAATCTGAAATCGTCGGGATCTATGTTACCGCTCTGTATTAATAATTTCAGCAATTCATAATTCCCGTTCCAGTAGATGCCTTCTGCAATTTCGTGACCGCCTTCGAGAACGTCATTTGCTCTGTGAATAAAATTCAGTGTGTTCTGCTGAACAGGTCCACCGATGAAAACCTTTGCATCAAATTCCGGAAAGTCATCTATGACTTCATGAAGTTTGAATTCTGAAGGCTTATTCAGAATAAATCCTACCGATCCCTCTTCATCATGCTCGGCAAGCAGTATGACTGAACGCTTGAAAATATCATTCAGAAAAGGCGCAGAGAGTAATAATTTTCCTTTTGATGGTGCTGATGAACTCTTCATTTTTAAATAGCTGATTTCAAATTTTGCAATTTGTTTTATAATTACAAATAATTATCATTACTGTTAATACTGATATAAATTTATTTCATTCATTCTCAAATGAAATAATCAAATCTCATTTCTATCAGCTTTTTCCCGAAACGATCAGAAGATGTTTCATTTGTTAAAACAAAACCAGATTTGCAGTAAAGTTCTATTGCTTTTTCCTGCTCATTTGTAGTCCACAGGTATGCTGATCTGTATCCATAGTCTGAAACAAAATCTAAAAATTTTTTTAAAAGTGTTTTACCAAGTCCTTTTCCCCGGAATTCAGGTTCAATAAGGAAAAACCGTAACTGTGATTCTGTGCCTCTGTTTTCAAGAATTAAACTACCTTTTATTTTATTATTATTTTCACAAATCCATACTTTGCTGCACTGCGGATCATACTTCTGATCAAACTCGCATAGTCCTGCCCGTACGTAATTTTCAAATTCTACTCCGTAACCATATTCTTTTTTATATATATCTCTGTGCATATCCAGAATTCCCGACAGATCCCCTTCTCTTAAATCTGTTCTTATGGAAATGTCCTTATGCATCCTACAAATTTAAAATCAATTTGATAAAATAATTTATTATGAGTTTACGGGCTATTAAATTTATATTGTTCAGTTATTTAATCAGCAGCATTTTTCTTGTCTCAATGATTTTTCCGCTAACTGACAAAGAATAAAAGTATATCCCGTTAGATCTGCTTCGGGCATCCCAGCGTACATAGTGATTGCCTGCAGTTTGATTCTCATTTAATATAGTTTCAACTTCAGAACCCAGAATATCAGTTATTTTCAATGTTATGAAGCTGTTCTTCGGCAGACCGTAACTGATCACTGTCTCCGGATTAAAAGGATTCGGATAGTTTTGATAAAGCTCGTAATTTTCCGGAATATTTCCACTGAGATCGTTTACTGACACCGGTTTCCCGATTAAATTAAATATTGAGTTTTCCAATAATTTCACCGCATCCTTTCTGTTGCTCAAGGCGGAATAATAAAAAAAATAATTTATTACCTGCGGTTCATCTACTGACGGGGATACGAGTATGCCGGCTTTGCTGATGTAATTTGAAGTACCGTAAAACAATTGTGTAAATTTATTATTTGTGCAGACATCCTGATAATAATTATTTACGAAGTTAACATTAATTGATGCCGGAAGAATGTTTGGAGTATTAGCAAGATTAGACTGTGCATGACTTCCGGAAATTACCAGACTGCCTCCGTTATCTGCTATCCAGTCATCTATCATTATTACCTTATTCCTGAATCCAAGATAAAACGGAAATACAGCAGAAATGAATCCATTATGACCTCCCTCGATTATAACCTTTCCTTCACTTTTCAGAATAAATGACTGAAGTGAAAGTCTCATATTAGAACTCTGGCAGGCATCAGGATTACTCCCTGCGGATAATACAACCAGTTTATACTGATCCATTAAATTCAAAGAGACGCTTTCCGGAGCTATTTCGTCCACTCTGTAACCCAGCTCAGCCATATCAGTATAAAACTGACTTTCTCCCGAAATACCATCATCCTTTATAAATAATACCTCATTTTTTCCCTGCCTGTTTTTATTTAATCCATTAGAAAGAACCTCATTTGCAAACATAAAAAAGATTACTGAAGCAAGAATAATTTTAATAAAATATTTCATTACATTATTTATTTTAAAAATAATAATTTTAGTTTGTAAAGCAATTCTAATCTATTGGGTTCTATGAATCACCTTGTTACAGATAAATACAGAACGCGGATGAGGTAAATAGAACGGAAAGTACCGGATTTTTTTGTTTATAATTTGCTTCAACTCCGTACAAATAGTTGTTATTTGTTTAGTGAAGTTATTTAATATTCATTTAATGTTGTTTGAAATATTCCTGTTTGATTACGAAACCTCTCCCAATCCCTACCCTTTTCGAATGTGTCTCAAAACTTAATAAATATTAAAACCTCTTAACACAAAGTCACAAAGCATATTATTTTCAATAGATTTTTTTAGTGTCTTTGAGTCTTTGTGGTTTATAATGATTTTTTAAGACAGGTTAAGTTGTGGTTGAGATGATATTGGATATGATTTCAAAGAAAATTAAATTTTACAACAGCTTTTTCAACATATATTCAAAATGTTTTTGGCGTATGCGCAGAATTTTACTTCCGCCTTTTCATTTATAAGTTATTAATGAACATAAAATTTATTATTTTCCATTAAACAAAAATTAAATTTTTAAAATATGGCAAATCAATTCTCATTCGATATAGTATCAGAAGTGGATTTTCAGGAACTTGACAATGCAATCAATCAGGCTCTGAAAGAGATACTGCAAAGATACGATTTTAAAGGAAGTAAAAGTGAGATCACATTCAATAAAAAAGAAAATGTCATAAACGTGCTTTCCGACAGTGACTTTAAGCTGAAATCAGTTATAGACATACTCCAGAATAAAATGATAAAAAGAGGTATTTCCATAAAAGCTCTTAAGTACGGCAACGTAGAGCCGGCATCAGGCGGAGCAGTCAGGCAGGAAATAAAACTTCAGCAGGGAATTGAAAAAGAAGATGCAAAGAATATAGTCAAGATGATAAAAGACAGAAAGTTAAAGGTTCAGGCAACTATTCAGGACGAACAGGTACGTGTTTCAGGAAAAGACAAGGATGATCTGCAGGAAGTCATGAAGCTTTTAAAAGAGGCTGAACTCGAATTTGCATTCCAGTTTACGAATTACAGATAAATGTAAAAAATATTTAATTAAGGTAACTGAAGCAATCCGGTTTATTAAATGAAAAAAGCCGTTCCGGATTTATACGGAACGGCTTAATTTTTTTCAATTTACTGACTGATCTTTACAATTTTTGCCTTTAAATTATAATCCATATCTAGCAGTCTTACTAAATCATCTTTCGATTCTTTCAGAGTTTTATAATTTCCGGTATAAATTTTAAAATTTACATTTTTACCGTTCACTATCTCTTCAAGAAATATGTTTTTGAAATTTTTTGACTCAAGTTTCTCAATCAATTCTGAAGCTTTTTCATCATCAGACAGATTAGCAACTTCTAATGTATAACCGGTAATAAATTTAATCTTACTGGTCACTTCAAAATAGTTGAAACCGTTATTTTCTGATACTTCCTGATAAATCTTGGAATTTGCATCTTCAACATCCGGGGTCAGAACTTTAATTTTGACCTTGGAACTGTTAAGGATCTGACTTAACTGCTCATCTGTGATTATACCGTCAACCGTTGAATCTTTCTTCCATTCCACAAATATTTTAGATGTTGAAGGGAATTCTTCTTCGAAAAGGTTAACCGGTGAAAGGTTTTCTTCTGTTTCGCTTTCTGTAGCCTGCTCTTCTTCAGGATTAAATATTTCAATCCTCACCTGAGCAGTTCCGCCCATTTGAATTGTGTTTTTAGCGGCATTAGAGAGGTCTATTATTCTGCCTCTTATAAATGGTCCCCTATCGTTGATTCTCACAACAGTAGAGACGCCGTTATCCAGATTAGTCACTTTGACTAATGTATTGAAAGGTAAGGTTTTGTGAGCTGCCGTCATTTCATAAGTGTCAAACCGTTCTCCATTAGCGGTTTTTCTTCCCTGAAATCCTGGGCCATACCACGAAGCCACACCCTCCTGAACAAATTCAGGGTCTACATCACGGATTTTTGCAAATAAATCTGCATTTTGCTTCAAACTGATTAAGTTTGTTAAAACTAATGCGAGTACGAATCCCGCAAGAATTTTACTTTTTAACAATGTTACTTCTCCTATTTATTTTATCGAATACGCCTCAGGACTTTCGTCCCGAAACAATCTTTAGCATTATAGGAAATGCAAACTTAATCTTAGTTTTATTTAAAAGAACAATATTGTTTCTAAGAAAATCTATTATTTATTTGAGTACAAAGATACCCATTTTGTCCCTTTCTTTCAACCCTATTTCTGATAAAATTGTCATCACCGCTTGACATTGTCAATAATTATATTATGTGAATGAATATTAAAGGTTATTTAAAAAGAATAAATCTGGAAGAACCTGCCGGATGTGATTTGGATTATCTGAAAAAACTTCACAGCTCCCATCTTTACAATATTCCCTTTGAGAATCTTGACATACATTGGGGAAAAGAGATTTTATTGAATGAAAGTTCCCTGGAAGAGAAAATAATTTCAGGAAAAAGAGGCGGCTACTGCTATGAACTTAACGGAATGTTCTTTCAGCTCCTTAAAAATCTTGGCTTTCAGGTAAAAATGATCTCGGCAAGAGTAAATATCGGCAAGGGAGGTTGGGGTCCGGAGTTTGACCATCTCGCTATTTTTGTTGATCTCGGAGACCTCTGGCTGGCAGATGTCGGGTTTGGGGATAATTTTATCGAGCCGATTAAGTTTGAACTTGATACAGTTCAGAAGGATCCGAATGGCTATTATAAAATTGAAAAATATGATGAGGAATATTACAAACTTATGAGATCCCCTGACGGAAAAGAGTTTTCTGATGAATATATCTTTACACTAAAGGAAAGGAATTGGGAGGACTTCAGGGAAATGAACATTTATCATCAGACCTCTCCGGATTCACATTTTACAAAGAATATTGTTTGTTCAATTGCTAAACCGGACGGAAGGATCACTATGACAAACAGTAAGCTTATAATAACTGAAAATGGCAACAGACAGGAAACTGAGATCAAGGATGAGAAGGTATTCGGGAGTAAGTTGTTGGAGTATTTTGGGATTAGTTAAAAGTTGTAAGTTGATTATCAAAAAATAACGGAGATTAAATTCTTCTGAAAACTTCTTTATTATCAACCTTAAGTTTTTCAAAGGAAGTACAATACTAACAATAATTCTATTTAAATGATGATAATTTTTAATCCTATTAAAGGAAGCGACAGAATCTCCATAAATGAAAATATTATATGCACCTGTGGATTTTAACGGAGCCGGTCTTCCCAGCGGAGTTTATTTTTATAAGCTGGAAGCAGGAAATTTAAAAGAATCAAAATGCATGATCCTTTTAAAATAACAAATTTATATAAAACCTATTATTTCTTACAAGAAACTACTAACTATTAACTACTAACTAATCTCTTTATCAAAAATCCTGTAAGTTTTATAAACCTTCGCCCCGAGTTTTTCAGCTGTTTGCTTCATAGCAAGATTATCTTCCAGCACCCAGGATATTTCAGCGCCTTTGATTCCCCTGCTGTTTGCTGCTCGAATAATGTTACGGTAAAAAATTGCGTCAATCCCTTTCTTGTGATATTCTTTTTTCACACCCATTATGATTACTCGAAGCTGATCTATCTTCTTTTTATTTGCCAGAAATTTTAACAGACCGAATGGAAAGAGTTTTCCGTTCAGTCCTTTAATTGCCTGATTTATATCGGGCAAAGCAAGAGAAAATCCTACTGTTTCTCCGTTAAGTTCGGCGAACTCGACATACATAGGATCAACTGCAAGCTTCAGATTTGCTGCAATGAATTTGAATTCATCTTCGGTCATCGGCACGAATCCCCAGTTCTCTTCCCAGGCGTTGTTATATACTTCCCTTACTTTCTGAACTTCATTCTGAAAGTCTTTCAGATTAACTTTTCTTATTGTAAGATTTTCTTTTTTTAAGATCATATCGCTGATCCTGTCAAGCTTGCTCATCATCTGCTCATTCTTGATCACATCTTTGCTTATCCAAAGCGCATACAGATCTTTAGCTTTCTTAAATCCAAAACTTTCCAGCAGATCTATGTAATATTCAGGATTATAAGGCATCAGCATCACAGGCGGTTTATCAAATCCGTCTACGAGCAGTCCGCATTCATCATTTGTAGAAGGACTTACAGGTCCTCTTAAAGTGTTCATTCCATTCTCTTTCACAAATCCGGCAGCTTTCTCAAATAAAAGCTTAGCTGCATTTTTATCATTTATACATTCAAAGAATCCGAAGAAACCAACTTTGTCTTTGTGAAATTTATTGTGATTATCGTTAATGATTCCGGCTATGCGTCCGACGATCTCGCCGTTCCTTTTCGCCAGCCATAATTTTATTTTCGAATGCTGATAGAAAGGATTCTTCTTTTCACTAAGATTATTCTTTACATCAAAACGTAATGGTTCGACCCAGTATTTATTCCCTTCATAAAACTTATATGGGAATTCAATAAATTTATTCCTTTCGGAATCTGATTCAACTTCCAGTATTTCTATATTATCTGCCAATATATCTGATTTAAATTTTAATTAAATTTTTTCAAGAATTTCTTCCGTGTGACCGTCAACTTTCACCTTATTAAAGATTTCAGTAATTTTTCCTTTCTCATCTATAATAAATGTAGTCCTTTCAATTCCCATATATTTCCTGCCGTACATGCTTTTTTCCTTCCAGACATCATATTTTTTCAGCATTTCGAGATTCTCATCTGAGAGCAACATAAAGGGCAGATCATATTTCTTTTTGAACTTCTGATGAGATTTTGTATCATCCTTGCTGACTCCTATTACAACAGCGTTTTTCTTTTCGATGATCTTTATATTATCACGAAAACTGCAGGCTTCTTTAGTGCAGCCGGAAGTATCATCCTTCGGATAAAAATAAAGAATTACTTTCCTGCCTTTGAAATCTTTTAAGCTGACTTTATTTACTTCGTCATTTATTAAAGAAAAGTCAGGCGCTTTGTCTCCGGGTTTTAGCATAAAGTATTAAGTATTAAGTATTAAGTATTAGTAAAATACACTATATCTCAATTCTCTATTTCCAAATCCGAAATCCCAAATTCCAAATCCGATATTCCAATTTAATTGATCGTTTCCCATCCGACTTTATCAAAATTTCTTTTAATAACAAGCGCTGAAGCAATTCCCACTAAAAGGAATAACAATCCGATTAAATACTGTCCGAAAATTATTTTTCCAATTCCGAAAAGAAAAGAATAAACAAGTATGATCCCTGCTATCCAGTTGATGAATAATAAATAATATCCCGAGTCAGATTTTATATGAGTTAATTGATCCGATATCTTTTTCCAGCCGATACCACCGGGATGAACTCTTGTGTAAAAAGACAGCAGCTTGCTTTCCTCTGTAGGTTTTGTAATAAATGCTGTAATAAGCCAGGCTAATGTCGTTATAGGAACAATTAAGTATAAAGTATTCGGAAATTTTAAAAAATCAAAAAATTCAACCTTTAAAACAATATGAAGGAATCTCAACAAAAGTATCCATAAGATAAAAATAACAACAATAGGTTTTGGGTTAGATTTGGATTTTATTGAAATAACACAAGATGTAATTATTATTAATGAAAAAGCAATTATCATCCATACTACTATCCCACCAGGTATTACTCTATCTATTGAATCAATAGTACTAGGATTTCGTTTTGCAATAATCATTACACCATATACTATAAAAGGAGTAATAGTAGCAACTATTTCGCTCATAGCATTTACTCTCCACCAAAACCATCTCAGGATAAGCACGAGCCCCAGACCTGCTCCGCATTCTATTACAAATCCCCAGACACCGGAGATAGTTGTCATTTGTGTAGTTACCAGTATTGAAAGTACCATGAACACTAAAGTCATGAGCTTTGATACATTTACATAATGCTTTTCAGTTCTGTCTTTAGATAGAAATCTTCTGTAAAAATCATTTATAAAATATGATGTTCCCCAGTTCAGGTGTGTTGCTATAGTTGACATATAAGCAGCAAGAAATGCAGCAAGTAAAAGACCTTTAAGTCCGGGTGGAAGAAAATCATTCATTGCTTTGACAAAACCCAGCCCTTTATCAGCCTGAGAAAGGTCGGGGTACAATACAAGTGCGCTGAGTCCGACAATTATCCAGGGCCATGGTCTGATACAATAATGCGCAATCTGAAAGAATAAGGTAGCATAAAGCGAATTCTTTTCATCTTTGGCACTCATCATTCTCTGGGCAATATAACCTCCGCCGCCCGGATCGGCTCCCGGATACCAGGAAGCCCACCATTGAATACCAATAAATGCTAGAAAAGATGAAACAGTAAGCGCAAGTATTCCGCCTGCTGATGACGGTGTCATATCAGATGTTATATCCGGAGTAAATCTCATCGCCCAGTCAGGAAGTTTTTCCTGAAGTCCCGATATACCGCCTACCTGCGGAGAGCTAACAACAATTATTGACAATATAATACATCCAACCATTGCGAGTATAAACTGAAAAGCATCTGTAACTGCAACTCCCCAAAGTCCTGAGAGAGCGGAATAAAATGCAGTCAGCAGCATGCATCCGCCGACAAAGAATAAAGCATTCGATGAATTTACATACTCCGGAAACATACCCAAAAGAATCTTTATCATTGCAAGATTTACCCATCCCATGATTATAGTATTCATAAATATTCCCATGTAAATCGCTTTGAATCCCCGCAAAGCAGCAGCAGGTTTTCCTGAATACCTGAATTCTATGAACTCAACATCTGTCAGAATCTCTGCTCTTCTCCATAATCTTGAAAAAAAGAAAACTGTCAGCATACCGCCTATAAGCATATTCCACCATAGCCAGTTGCCGGCTATACCATTCTGCCCGACAAGTTCAGTAACAGCTAGCGGAGTATCTGCGGCAAAAGTTGTTGCTACCATAGAAATTCCCGCAAGCCACCAGCTTAATTTTCGTCCTGAAAGAAAGAAATTTTCCGTCGATCCGGATGCCCTCCTGGAATATATCAGACCGATCGCCAGGGAAATGACGAAATAGAGGATAATAATGACCCAGTCAATCAGTAACATAGGCGCATAAATTATTTATGTATTTAATGTAAGGTCGGTTAATTAAAGTGCAATTTAATTTATGTAAAACTAAATTGAAATGTATATTTGGAAAAAATTTTCCGTGTTTTATAAACTCAAACATTTGTAACTTTCCTGAAACTTTTTTAGACAATAATTCATTTCAAACAATAAATTTAATAAATAAGGAGGTCATAAAATGTTTCATAAAATTTTCTTCACACTTGCTTTACTCTTCACGATCACATTTTCCGCTTACTCAAATGACAAATCAGAAGGTTACAAAGTCGGGGATCAGGTTTCCGATTTTGTAATTGATAATTACGACGGTTCGCAGTATTCGCTTGCCAAATCCGGAGCAAAGGCAACTGTAATTATATTTATGTCAACTGAATGTCCTTTCGTTCAGCCTTATACAGACAGACTGATAAGCCTGAACAATGAATTTGGTTCCAAAGGTATTGTAATATGGGGGATCAATTCAAATAAAACCGAACCTACAGAAGAAGTAATGAATCATGCTAAAGAAAAAAATTATAACTTCCCTGTTCTCAAAGATAATGAGAATGTAGTGGCAAATCAGTTCGGCGCTGCAAGAACTCCGGAGGTCTTTGTAATTGATAATAACACAATGACCATTATATATCACGGAAGAATTGATGATAACAAGGAAGCTGACAAAGTGACTTCTAACGATCTTCAGAATGCACTAAATGATTTTCTTGCCGGAAATGCAATAGCAGTAAGTGAAACCAAAGCATTTGGCTGCTCAATTAAGAAACAGTCATTATAAAAGATGCATCCTCTCTTCTTTTAAATACATAGAGAGGATGTATTTGTTTTTATTCCCATTCAAATCCAATTAAATCATGATAAAATATTTTTTCTCTGTTATTCTGATGATTGTTTTCCTGAATAATTCTTTTGCTCAGGAATTTCTTCCCGCTAATCAGAATACACTGGACAGTTTAAAAGAAGTTTACAAAGGAAAGGTATTATTCGTCAATTTCTGGGCTACCTGGTGCAAGCCCTGCACTGAAGAATTTCCGGATATACTAAAGTTAAATTCAGAATATAAAGACAAAGACTTCAAGCTTATATTTGTTTCACTTGATTTCGGAAAGGATCTTGAAACTCAGACTCAGAAATACCTGAGCAAAATGAATGTTGAATTTACAACATATTATAACGCATTCAAAAATGATGAGGATCTGATAAACTATATGGATAAGAAATGGGAAGGAAGTATTCCCGGAACTTTCATATTTGATAAAAGCGGTATACTGAGAAAAACTTTTATAGGGAAAACAGATTTTTCGGATTTTAAAAAAGCTGTTGATAAATATATAAACTAACATACTGGATCTGATTTTCTATAAATTGTAGTGAAGCTTTATTTTTAAATTGTATTCTCTTCCCGGTATTTTCTAAATATAAAAATTAACTTCTTGACACCTGTAGTTTCAAAAATACTTATATATCCTATCAAATCATTTGATTCAGTTGAACTTAGTGAAGCGATGATTGGAAACAGCTGTCTTCTACACGACAGAGAATTCGCTGTTTTTAATGCTGAAGGAAAATATGTGAATGGTAAAAGAACTCCAAGAATAAACGAACTTCGTTCTGAATTTGACCTCAATGAATTTACCGTTGCATTTCATTCGGAAGAAAAAAATGAGACCGAAAGATTTCATCTTCTGAATGATAAAACTCAGATTGAAGAATATTTATCGGATTTCTTCGGAAATAAAGTATTTCTTAAAAGAAATGAGAACGGAAGATTTCTTGATATCCCTGACGACAGCGGTATTACTGTAAGCAGCAAAGCTTCTTTAGAAAAACTTACGGAATATTTTCCGGATATAAGTTTAAAGCAGATGCGTTCAAGATTCAGGGCAAATATTGAGATATCTGGAACTGAACCGTTCTGGGAAGACAGATTATTTTCAGACCCAGGAATTAGTATTGAATTCCGAATTAATGATGTAAAGCTGACCGGAATAAGTCCGAGAGCCAGATGTATTGTTCCTACACGGGATGCCGTTTCAGGTATTACTTATCCCCGTTTCACAAAGATCTTTACTGAAGCCAGAATGCAGACTCTTCCGGATTGGTCACAACTTGACCTGTATGATCATTATTATTATTTAAATGTTGATGTATCCATTCCTGAATCTGAAACGGGCAAGGAAATAAAAACCGGAGATGAGATAATAATCGAAGTAAAATAAAACCTGCAAATCACACTGATCAGATTACCGTCATAATTTCATTAATTTCTTTCTTCTTAATATCCGGAACAACAGCATCTTCCGCAGGATATCCGACAGGAATAACCAGAATAGGTTTTTCATTTGAAGGTCTGTTAAGAATCTTCTGAAGGAAATTCATCGGGGAAGGAGTATGTGTAAGCGTAGCCAGTCCCATGTTGTGCAAAGCTGCAAGCAGGAATCCTGTCGCTATTCCGACAGATTCATTTACGTAATAATGTTTTTTCAGATCATTGCCTTCCTTTAAATAATCAATTTTAAAAACAATGATTATATAAGGAGCAGTCTCAAGGAACTCTTTATGCCAGTCTGTTCCGAGCGGCGCAAGATCTTCTAGCCAGCTTTGAGGCATTCTTCTTTCATAACTTTCTCTTTCTTCCTTTTCAGCAGCTGATCTTATTTCTCTTTTGATCTCAGGAGATTCAACAATTACAAATCTCCAAGGCTGCTTATTAGCGCCTGAAGGCGCTGTACCGGCGGTCTTTACTGCAGTTTCTATCAGCTGAAAATCAACCTTCTCATCTGAAAAAGTCCTTATGCTTCTTCTTCTGCTCATCAGTTTAAAAAATTCCAAACCTTTATCAAGACTGTCTGCTGTGCTTAACCTGTCGTGTTTATATTTTAAAAACTTATAGCTCATACTATTTATTGAATATTGAATAAACAGCAGTATCGGAAAAAGCTCCATTATAGTAATAACTTTCCTTCGTATGACCTTCCTTTTCGAAACCGGCTTTTTCAAGTAATTTAACAGATGCAATGTTAGCCGGATCAAGATTAGCTTCAATTGTGTGAAGATTCATATGATCAAAACTGAATCTTATCATTTCGGAAATTGCTTCTGACATAATTCCCTTCTGCCAGAATTCTGGAGAAAGTTCATAGCCGATCTCTCCTCTTAAATGCTGCTTCAGTATTCTCCAGATTCCTCCGCTGCCTATAATTTTATCTCTTCCTTTAATAGTGATCCCCCATCTTATACCTTCTTTGTTTATTAAACTTTCTTTAGTAAGCTTTATCAATTCTTCTGCTTCCTTTACTGATTTCAAAGGGTCTTTACCGAAATATTTCATCACATCTTCATTTGCCCGTATATCAAACACTTCTTTCACATCATCCGGTCTGATCTCCCTGAGAATCAATCTCCTGGTTTCAAGAACGGGAAACGGATCAAACACTTTATCATTAAATTTCATATTATTTTTCTGAATTCGAAATGCTATAAAATATTTTTCTGAACCTTGTAAAATGATCAATAAAATTCTATCTGAGATTTAATTCAGTTTTCCAACCATATTTTTTGGATCAACTTTCTCTGTAAATTCTTTATCAGTCAGCAATCCGAGTTCTATGGCTGCTTCACGGAGAGTTTTATTTTCTTTATGCGCTTTCTTGGCTATTTTAGCTGCGTTCTCGTAACCAATATGAGGATTCAATGCAGTAACCAGCATGAGTGAGTTTTCCACATTTTTGTTAATGTTAATGTAATTCGGCTCTATTCCAATAACGCAGTTATCGTTAAATGATTCGCAGGCATCCCCTATAAGCCTGGCAGAATTCAAAAGATTAAAGATCATCATCGGCTTATATACATTCAATTCGAACTGTCCGCTTAATCCCCCAACAGTAATCGCCGTATCATTCCCGATCACCTGAGCGCAGACCATAGTAAGTGCTTCTATCTGTGTAGGATTTACTTTCCCCGGCATAATTGATGAACCCGGTTCATTTTCCGGAATAAGCAGTTCACCAATACCGCTTCTTGGACCTGAAGCCAGCATTCTGATATCATTGGCTATCTTCATTAAACTTACAGCTAATGTTTTAAGAGCACCGGAAGTTTCAACAATAGCATCATTTGATGCAAGAGTCTCAAATTTGTTTGGTCCCGTTTTAAAAGGCAGTCCGGTCAGTTCTGATATTTTAGCCGCTACGATCCTGTCATAATTTTCCGGAACATTAATTCCCGTACCTACAGCAGAACCTCCAAGAGCCAGTTCAGATAAATGATCAAATGAATTCTTTATTGTCTTTATTCCATTTTTAAGCTGAGCAACATAGCCTGAAAATTCCTGACCGAGAGTAAGAGGCGTTGCATCCATAAAATGTGTTCTTCCAATCTTAATAACATTCATGAATTCTTCGGATTTTGCTTCCAGAGTTTTTATGAGTTTTTCAACTTTAGGAATAGTATTTCCGGTTATCATTTTATAGGCTGCGATATTCATCGCTGTAGGGAATGTATCATTTGATGACTGTGATTTATTTACATCATCATTAGGATGCAGCGCTTTTATTTTGTCATCAAGTTTACCTCCGTTCATAACATGCCCGCGGTTGGCAATCACTTCATTTACATTCATATTTGACTGCGTACCTGAACCGGTTTGCCAGACAACCAGAGGAAAATGATCATCAAGCTTTCCCGCAATGATTTCATCTGCAGCTCCTGAAATTAGCTTTACTTTTACATCATCAAGTATACCGCATTCTTTATTCGCTTCAGCCGCTGCTTTCTTCAATAAAGCAAATGCATAAATAACTTCCAGAGGCATTTTATTTTCGCCTATTTTAAAATTATCTTTAGACCGCTGTGTCTGCGCACCCCAGTATTTCTCAGACGGGACTTTTACTTCCCCCATTGTATCATGTTCTGTTCTGTAGTCCATTCTTTATTTTTGTTTAATTAGTTTATTTGTTTGAAATAAAAAATCCGCAAAGAGAATTAAATTCTTTGCGGATGAATTATTAAAATTTAAATATATAAATCTTACTTTATCAGTAACATTTTTTTAGTATCAACATTTTTGTCAGTCTGTATTCTGTAGAAATATGTTCCACTCGACAGACTTGAAGCATTGAAAGATACCGTATAATAATTTGCTGATTTAAATTCATTATTAATTAAAGTTGAAACAAGTCGTCCGCTGATATCATAAACGCTCAGATTAACTTTGGAATCAACCGGTAAAGAGAAACTTATACTTGTTGCAGGATTGAACGGATTCGGATAATTCTGAACAAGCTCAAATTTATCAGGCACTCCGACAGTTACATCATTTACCAATTCGAAATACTCGAAATTTCCGTTAAAGTCTATTTGCTTGAGTCTGTAATTATATTTTCCTGCCTGTAAGTTTTTATCTGAATAGCTGTAATTATTAATTTCCTGTGAATTACCTTTTCCGTTTATAAATGTAATTTTATTCCATCCGTTATTTTCGGAAACCAATTTTCTTTCCACCTCAAATCCGCTGTTATTTATTTCAGCAGTTGTAGTCCAGTGAAGTGTCACATTATTCAAATTTACAGCAGAGGTAAAGCTGGATAGCTCAACAGGCAAAACTCCCGTAAAAATACCGTTGTAGTTGCTCACTGCTGTTCTGAAATTTGTACTTACAACATCAGAATTAACTATATCCCACTTTAGTGTAGTAGTGTCAATTAAAATATCGGTAGTAACTATATCCAAAGTAACGGTAGCAATCCTTTCCCCTAATCCTTCTATACCCGGATCATCAGTAATTATTTCACCTGATCCTCCGGTATAAAACAACTGAACGCCTATTCTGTTATTTACACCAGCAGAAAAGAGATGTACTTCCATAGGGTTATAAGAATTACTTAGGCTTCCTATTGTATATTTCGGATTGATATTTGACAGTCTCGGATTAGTCAATCTTCCTGCATTTACGGTAGTATAATAACTTGAACTTCCCATAGGAAACACCGGATCAGAAGTTCGTAATGTATAAATATCATAGGAAAATGTAGTACCGCCAATTATATTAAAATTGGTTATTGTATTGGTAACCGAATCCGGCTGAGAATAACCGTTTTTAAAAATGGTCATGATACAAATAACCAGAATGAATTTAAAAAAATGTTTCATATATAATTTATTTAAAGTTTAATAATTTCTACTATTTAGGTGGATAATTTGGTACGTTTGATGCTCTAAGTAAATTAGCTGTAATAAAATTATAATCAGCCGCTGAAACAATTCCCGACATATTAACATCTCCCTGATTGTAATTTGCAAGTGTCAGATTTGAAGTAACTACAGTATAATCTGACGCAGTTATTATGAATGATTTATTCGCATCACCGGCAAACAATCCAAACACGCCACCACCTAAATTTGCTGCTACACCTGCATAATACTGACTAAGTCCGGTTGAAAAATCATATAGAGAACTGGTTGTATTTAAAGTCTGCGCGTTTGCTGACATTACAGGCAGATGATTTCTGTGCCCTATTACTATGAAATAATTTCCTGAAACTGTATTTACTTTGACAGGACTGATTCCGTCAAGATCTACTATCTTACCGTCAGATTTGATGAAAGCAGCTCTTCTTCCGCTTGGGATAGGAGCCCCGTCAGCAGTTTCTCTTAATTCAAGATAGATCCAGTCAACAACACCAGCTGGAATACTTCCAACTGATTCTGTTCCGTTATAATTATATTGTGATGTTCCGTAAGGCTGTATTAATGGAATCTCACCAAAATCATTTAAATCCGTTCTCATTGTTCCGGAACCGGCATATGCACCCTGCAAATAAGCCTTTGTATTAATCAAAGTAAGAAAATTACCTATGCAGTCAAGTGCACCTCCGCTAAAGTCACCAAATGCAGTAACTCCGTTTGTTGTGAATGTGTGCGTAATAGCATTTACAGGTGTAAATGTAGTCCAGCCGAAACCATCCCATTCCGCTCCGTAAATATTAGCTTCAACCCCGGATACATCTGCGGAATTATAAGCAAAATTAAGATTAGAATTAATATCACTGATTCCGGATTGAGTGATCACCCAGTACCTGTTAAGATAATCAGTTGCACATTGATTCTGAGGATGTTTTGAATTAACTGTTCTTACATTTACTGCTGCTCCCGGTGCTAATGTCCAGTTACCAAAATATAACCTGACAGGAGAGTAATTACCTGAACCAACTGTGAAGTTAAATGCAGTAGGCGTAGTATTTTCAAATGCTTTTCTTAAAACTCCGCTTCCATTAGTGTTTACATAGCTGGCTGTCGGGAAGGGATTAAAAATTGCTCCGTTTTTTTCAATAGTCAGATTATTTCCTGCTAAAGTCAGAAGACCGCTTTGCAGGAATAACAATCTCCTTAAAGAAAGATTATCAGCAAGTGAAACTCCGTTTGCCCGGTTAATATGTAATGTTCTTAATCCTCCGGCTACAGTTGTAAGTGCGGTAGATGCACCTGCACCACCGAAGAACATATCAGAATTAGGACCACCGGTTATGTTACCACCAGTTACTATATTTCCGTTTAAGGTTAATGTATTGTTTTCTCCAACAGATGTTGTTCCCGGAGTAAAATTATCTGTTACAGCAAAATCACTTCCCATCATGAGAGAAGATGTAACTGTAAGATCCTGAAAAGTAGTTAAACTACCAGCATGCAAGAAACCTGCGCCGGGACTTATCAGAGTAAGATCTTTATTGACGATAGTATTACCTGCAATATTTCCTGCCGGTACGTTCCAGATTGTGCCTCCGTTATTTGTTCCTGCTATTGCCGAAGCGAGATCAGGAAAACTGATGTTATTTTGGTTGATAACAGAATTGGGTAACGGATTTCCTGTTTGAGTAAAATTTAAGGAAGTTCTTACTATATCTGTAGATGTATTAAAATTAAATGCAAAACCTATTTGCGGAATGAAGCCGTCAGCAATTGCAGTATCACTCATTATTACAGTATTTGGTGATCTGCCGATAACTGTCGTCCCCGGCTTTATGCCCGGTCCGACAATTCCCATACCGAGAAAAATTCCGTTTGTAGAAGGCATAAAAGATATTATAGGACTGCCTGTTACCAATAAACCACCTGAAATGACAGTAGTATCAGGAGTTCCACCGTTTTGCCACTTATTGTTTGAAGCATTAATTGTACCGCCCTGATCGGTATAATTGACAAGACCGTAGACTGAATAAGTACTGAGATCGCATTTATCAACTGTCATATTTTTTACCTGCCTGTTGAAAGCAATATTTGTATCACAGTTTGTAAAAGTAAGACCTCTTAAAACAACAGTATCAAGGCTTGCAGCAGGATATAATAAGTCATTTCTGGCTTGTATCCATATTCCGCTGCCCGGTGAAGATCTGAATATTCTGGAATTGAATATATTGATATTAGTATAATCATCTCTGCTGAGTAAATTTATATCAATACCGATCCTTCCGTTTGTCGGAGGCATTACTACAGAAATGTTTTCAAATGTAGCATTACTTAATTTTTCAAAATAAATTGTGTGTCCCTGAATCTGATTTGTCGGATTATTATCAACAAATGCGCAATGAGATATTAAAACGTTTTTGATTACTGATGGCGTAGTGTTTGTCTGAAATGCAGCTATTCCAAAATATCCGTTATTACTTACAGTTGTATTTTTTACAACGAAACCATCAGTATTTACAAATGAAGGAAAATAAATTCCTGCCCTGTCATTATTATTTAGGTTACAGGATTCAATAATAACATCATTTACAATGAAGTTATTAATTCTGACCCCGTTAAAGCCGGATCCTGATGTAGTGGCAAAAACATTTTCGAGAGTTACATAGCTGTTTCTTACATCGACAGCATCACCTGCTGTGCATGAAACCCTCAGGTTTTTAAGTAACATTCTTTCTGCAGCGCTTCCTCCGGTCGCACTTAGAGATACAGTGGAATTAAAAACAGTATTTACAACCGGATTTGAGCCTTTCCAGACTCCTATGATATTTAATCTCTTTGTAAGATTAAATCCGGCGTATGTTCCTTCAGCAACTACAATATTGTCTCCATTTACTACAGATGCATTATCAATTGCATGCTGAACTGAAAGCCAGGGAGTAGCTATATTTCTTGCCTGAGCAGGTGAATTTGCATCACTACCTGTCAAACTATTAACGTAGTATGTTGCAGAGTTAGCAGAACCGATAATGAATAAACTGGCAATAAATAAAATTAAAACTTTGGTAAAATTTTTCATCTGCTTGAATTTAGAATTTTAGAAATATAAATATTTATTCTTGTACTTTAATTATTTTTAAAAAATAAGTAATAGTTAATTTAAACTAATTGTTCTTTTATGATTAGAAATCCTGTGTCCTGATTTTCTATGCTGTTAATGAATTTGTTTTTTAAGCGCTGTAATTTAATTTATATAAACAAAATATTCAATTGATATACTGCTAACTATACCTAAATTTTTCTTTTAATTTAAATATTTATATAATATAAATTTTATCCTAACAAAATCCTAACAAAACCTTTGTATTTTCAATGAACCTGTATTTATTCTTTAAGATTAAAATACAAAAAAAAATTATTAAATATGAAGTCCGGGAATACAGAGTAAATACTGACATAAATTTTATTAAATTTCTAAATAAGATTATTATGTTTATTTTATCAGAAAATAAAATCAATTGACAGCTAATAAAAGTTTACTGGCATTCACAGACAGATTAATAGATTATGCAGGTCTTTTTCCACCTGCTTCGCTGAATCTGGATAATGCATTTAAAAACTTCAGAAGTTATAGTGATGGAAAATTTGCAAAAATGCTTTCCAGATTTATCTGCCCGCTAAATAAACTGGAGCAGTTGAAAGATATTCTTTTATCAGAAAGCACAGGAAACAAAAAAAATTATATTTCCGCGATTTCCACAGGAGGCAACAGTTTATCAGATTTTAAATTAAACTTTGAATGTGATCTCAGGATCTGGAATGAATTTGAATCAGACCCTGACATTAAAGCAAATATAGATTCTTTGGAAACAAAGTTACCTGAAGAAGTATTTAATTCTCCTGAAAATAAGGATCTGAAATCATTAATTGAATATTTCTCCGTCAGAATAAAAAATGAAATATCTCATCCGGTATTTTTATTTTTTGAAGGAATAACTGAAAATAACCGGAATCATATTCCTGAAGCTCTCATAGATGCTATAAGCTGCCATAATCTGAACAGAATGGATTCGGGATTTAAATTAAGGACCGGAGGAGTTACAGCTTCTTCATTTCCGGATCCCGGACAGATCGCATTTTGTATCCGCACCTGCCTTGATAAAAAAGTGCCGATGAAATTTACTGCCGGACTGCATCATCCATTCAGGCATTTTGACAAAACTATTGGAGCTAAGATGTACGGATTTATAAATGTTTTCGCAGCGGGCATCATTGCAATGAGACATGATATTTCGAATAAAGGAATTGAAGAGATTTTAACTGATGAAGACCCTTCAGATTTTATTTTCAATGATAATTATTTCTCATGGAAAGACTGGAAAATAGAAACAGATGATATTGTGTATGCCAGAAAAAATCTGGTGCTGTCTTTCGGAAGCTGCAGTTTTGATGAGCCTGTAGATGATCTGATTTCCCTAAACCTAATAAGTTAATCTAAACTATTAATTATTCTGATGTCTGAAAAAAAAATTATCAAGTCTTTTGTCCCTGTGAAGCCTGAATCTGACTTTTCCGTTCAAAACCTGCCTTATGGTATTTTTAAAACAAAAAAAAATAATTCCCCCAGAGCAGGAATTGCTATTGGTGAATATGTACTTGATCTGAATGCTGTATCAGCCAAAGGACTTCTTAAAAGTTTATCCGGAATAGAGAATATTTTTTCAAATAAATCTTTGAATGAGTTTATGTCTCTCGGCAAAGAAGTATGGCATTCTGTGAGAACGGATATTCAGAATTTACTGGATGAAAGCAATCCGGTATTAAGAGATAATGAATATTTAAAAAATGAATGTCTCATATCCCGGACAGAATGCGAAATGTGTATGCCAGTTGAGATCGGAGATTATACTGATTTCTATTCTTCAAGAGAACATGCTACAAATGTTGGAATTATGTTCCGCGGAAAAGAGAATGCTTTAATGCCTAATTGGCTTCACTTACCTGTCGCGTATCACGGAAGGTCAAGCTCAATAGTTTTAAGCGGGACGGATGTGGTTCGTCCTAAAGGTCAGACCAAAGCCGACGATGCAGAAATGCCTTCATTCGGTCCGAGTAGACTGCTTGACTTCGAACTGGAAATGGGTTTCTTCATAGGTACGGGAAATAAATTAGGTGAACCTGTACCTGTAGAAAATGCTGCAGATCATATTTTCGGAATGGTGCTGGTGAACGACTGGAGTGCAAGGGATATTCAGAAATGGGAATATGTTCCTCTGGGACCATTTCTGGCAAAGAATTTTGCAACATCTATTTCACCTTGGGTAGTTACTTTAGAAGCATTGGAACCATTTAAAACGAAAAGCGGGAAACAAATACCTGAACCGCTCCCTTATTTAAAGAGTAAAGGTGACCATGCATTTGACATAAAGCTTGAAGTCAGTCTGAAAACTGATAAGTCTGACGATCCGTATATTATTTCAAGATCTAATTTTAAAAATCTTTACTGGGACATTACTCAGCAGCTTGCTCATCATACTGTCACCGGCTGTAATATGAGAACCGGAGATCTGCTTGCTTCCGGAACGATCAGTGGTCCGGATAAAAATTCATATGGAAGCCTTCTTGAGCTTACCTGGAGAGGAACCGAACCCATTAAACTTCCGGACGGAGAAGAAAGAAAATTTTTATTAGACGGAGATACGCTTATAATTTCCGGCTATTGTCAGGGAGAAGGCTTTAGAGTAGGATTCGGTGAAGTAACCGGAAAAATTCTCCCGGCAAAATAATTAATTTATATTATGAAGTTTTTAATAAAGTATTCAATATTAATATTTTCTTCAACATTTCTGTTTTCCTGCAGTGAGGATACTATAAATAATAATATTACCACACCTGTTGATACTGCCGGCGCTAAGAATTTCAAATATCCATTCAAGCAGAACTCCTTCTGGTATTATACAACAAGAAATTTCGTTACAAATCTAAGACCCGATTCACTTTCAGTTTATTTTTCAGCAGATACGATAGACGGATTGGGAGGAGCTACATTCACAAAAGACACAGTTATAAATCTGGATACTTTAAAACTGCTAAGGAACAGCCACAGCTCTGAAGGACACAGTCACACTACACTGGAATTTTATAAACAATCAGACACAGGACTTATCAGAATTGCAGTTTATTCTGACGGATTGAATTTCGGACCTTACAGGTCTTCAGTTAACTTGAATTTTACATTTCATGGACAGACATTTGGCAGTTTAAATGAACTTACTTCAAATCTGAAGTATGACAAGCCGTCTGGAGACACTACATTGTATTATGATGATCCCCCGATCAAAGTATTAAAATATCCTTTGACAGAAAATACAGAATGGGGAATAATTAATTACGGGACAACTAAGATAACTAAAAAATATACTGACTTCGAAAACATTTCTGTACCGGCAGGTAATTTTTACTGCATAAAAGTACAGAGAAATGTTTACTACAATTCCGCCATACCTGATACCAATTATTTTTACTACGATTATTTCTCAAAATACGGAATGATAAAAAGAGACTTTCTTCTAAAAGATATTCTGGTAAGCAATAACAACGGTGATCCGATCGGATATATTGACGTTAAAGAAGAAGATTTTATAAATTTTTACATATTACCCTGAAAAAAAAATTATGTCTGATATACCAGTAAGGCTTACACAAATGGTAACATCCGCAGGCTGCGCCGCAAAGATCTTCCCGCATATACTTGCTGAAACCTTAAAAGATATTGAATGGGCAACCAATGAAAATGTTCTTGTCGGGTTTGAGGGAAAAGATGATGCAGGAGTTTATAAGATCAGCGATGAGCTTGCATTGATTCATACAACTGATTTCTTTACACCTGTAGTGGACGATCCGTATTTGTTCGGACAGATCGCCGCATCAAATGCACTGAGTGATGTCTATGCAATGGGCGGAACTCCTATCAATGCTCTGAACATACTTGCATTTCCGCAGAAAGAAGACTTGGGAATTTTAAAAAATATTTTAAAAGGCGGAGCTGATAAGATCAAAGAATCTGGCGCTGTAATTATCGGCGGTCATTCCATAGATATCACTAATATTGTTTACGGTCTGGCTGTCACAGGAACAATTCATCCTGATAATATAAAAGGTAATAATTCTGCAAAGCCGGGAGACATTTTAATTCTGACTAAAGCTCTTGGTACCGGTATATTGAACAATGTTATAAAATTTTCAGAACTTGATAAAAATTGTTATGATCAGCTTATCGGATCTATGACAAGACTTAATAGAAACGCTTCAGAATGTATGGTTCGTCACAATGCCAATGCCTGCACTGATGTTACTGGATTCGGGCTTGCCGGACATTCAATGCAGATGGCAAAAGCAAGTAAAGTTGTTTTTAAATTTATAGCAAATAATCTGCCTGTTCTTGATGGAGCTGAAAAAGCTATTGGTGAAAATTATCTTACAAGAGGAGATAAATCCAACAGGGAATACACAAAAGAATCGGTCATATCAGCAGGCACCATAAATAAAACAATAGAACATTTACTTTATGATCCTCAGACCTCCGGTGGATTGTTAATTTCCGTTCCGGAAAAAAGTGCTGAAGCGCTTTTAAATGATCTCCGCAATAATGGTGATGTTACATCTACGATTGTTGGAAAAGTTATTGATGAAGATGAAAATTATAAACCCGGAAACATTATATTTGAATATGATTAATTTGCATTGTCAGGATAAATTTTAAGACATGATCAGAGACAGGAACCCTGCTGAACTTTTCGAATATATACGTTCTATAGATGTGAATGATACTCCTTCATTAAGATCAATCCTAAGTGATTATGAAATAAAAAAGTTACCTGCAGAAAATGTATTATTAAATATAAAGGAGAATAAAGTCAGCGCCCTTTTAATAGATGCACGTTCCGAATTGGAGTTCACCGAAACATCACTCCCCTGTTCGAAAAATTTTCCTGTCCTGAAAAATTATGAAAGACACAACACAGGTTTAATTTATAAAAATTATTCCCGTATATCAGCTCTCTGGCTGGCTATGCATTATGCCGATCCAAAATCAGAGGATCTTAAAACTTTTCTGGAAGAGAATAATGCTGCAGATAAGAAGATTTTTGTCTACTGCTGGAGAGGCGGCGGCAGAAGCAGTTATCTTTCAAAAATGATAATAGACCTGGGATATAATCCATCAGTAATAACGGGAGGTTATAAAGCTTACAGAAAACTTGTAAATGATTTCTTTTCAGAAAAGATTTTTCCATACGGTCTGCTTGAATTATCAGGTCTTACAGGTTCGGGTAAAACCGAATTGCTGAAAAGTGTATCAGATTCGTTGCCTGTAATTGACCTTGAAAATTCTGCAAGGCATTATTCCAGTTTGCTCGGACAGATCCCATACGAAATAAACGGTATTGAGCCGGTTAAAAATCAGACTGCATTTGAGAACAATCTTTTCGCAAATATTTATTTACAATATAATTATTCAACTTTCCTTATTGAAAGCGAAAGTAAAAAAGTCGGCAACTTTGAAATACCAAATTCATTGTATGATAAATTGATAGTCTCTCCTACTGTTAAGATTGTATCATCAATAGAATGCCGTGTAAAAAGAATTGTAAGGGATTATTTCGGTGATGACCTCAGAGGAATTATTCCTATGAGAAATAAATTAATGGATAAACAATCATTCTTCAGACAGCAGCTTAGCAGCAAACTTTTCAATGAATTAATTGAGTTACTTGATTCTGAAAGAACTGATGAATTCACTGAAATAATGATAAAAGATTATTATGATAAACGGTATAAAGACAAAGGCAAAAAACCACTTGCCGTTATTTCCACTGATGATATTGATTCAGCAAAAAACGAACTGACCGAAATTTATAAAAGATTTTCCTCTTATTAATTAAATACCGGTTTAATCTCATCTGAAAATGCAAGTCTCAGAATTTCTCTTTGTGTCTCATTGAATTTAGAAAGTGAACCCTCAGCAGGACTTGCACTCTCCTCCTTGGTTACACAATATAATTTCTGATCTGCCGCGAGATCATTATTCAGCAGTATTGCAAGAAAATTCCAGGCACCCATATTCCGGGGTTCTTCCTGAACCCAGCAGACCTGCTTTGCTTTTGAATAAGAAGCTAGCACTTCTTTCATGCCGTTATATTTGTAAGGATAATACTGTTCAAGCCTTACTACCGCCGTATCAGTATTATTTATCTCTTTCCTGTACTTTATCAGATCATAATAAACTTTTCCGCTGGTAATAATAACGCGTTTAACAGCGGACTTGTCTTTTATATTATCATCTATGATCTCATTGAATTTTCCTTTTGTAAATTCTTCTTTGACGGATTTGGCTTCAGGTAAACGCAAAAGACTTTTCGGAGTAAGTATTATCAAAGGTCTTTTCTTCTTCTGTTTTGTCTGCCTTCTCAGAAGATGAAAATACTGTTCAGAGTTGGTTGGATTACATACTATCATATTATCATCAGCGCATAAAGTTAAAAATCTTTCCAGACGCGCGCTTGAATGTTCAGGTCCCTGACCTTCCTGCGCATGGGGCAGAAGCATTACAAGATTATTCGGCAGTCCCCATTTTGTATAAGAGCTTGAGATAAAATTATCAATAATTACCTGCGCAGCATTTACGAAATCTCCGAACTGTGCTTCCCATAATACTAGCGTAACCGGATCTGCTGTGGAATAACCGTATTCAAATCCAAGTACAGCTGCTTCTGATAATAAGCTGTCCAGTGGTTCTATGAGAGCTTTATCCGGTGCGACATTATTTAAAGGAATAATTTCATTTCCGTTCTCAGAATCGGTAAGCACTATATGCCTCTGCGAGAATGTTCCTCTCGAACTGTCCTGCCCGCTGAGTCTTACTGGAATTCCTTCCTGAAGCAGGCTTCCGAAAGCAAGCGCTTCACCAAACGCCCAGTCAACTTCAATATCCTTATCAAGAAACTCTTTTCGTGATTCTATGAATTTTCTAAGCTTAGGATGAAGACTGAATGTTTCAGGAAGTTCTGTGATCGCTTTTACTATCTCATTTAATTTATTCAATGGCACATAAGTTTCTTCGTGAGATTCTGCAGCCTCGATCTCTTCTTTTGTAACAGCCAACGGTATGTCTGTTTTAAACTTCTGTACTTTCTCATGACTTTCATTCATCTTGTTAAATATTCTCTTTTCCATTTCATCAACTTCTTCCTGAGTTATCACTTTTTCCTGAAGCAGTTTCTTCTGGTAAATTTCTTTGACCGAAGGATGACTTCTGATTGTCCTGTACATTAATGGTTGTGTGAATGCAGGTTCATCTGCTTCATTATGACCTAATCTCCTGTAACCGAATACATCCACTACTACATCCTTGTGAAATTTCATTCTATATTCATAAGCCAGCTTTGTAACAAGTAAAGTAGCTTCCGGATCATCTCCGTTGACATGGAAGATCGGCGCCTGTACCATTTTCGCAACATCTGATGCATATACCGTAGAGCGCGCATCAATAGGAGTTGTAGTAAATCCGATCTGATTGTTTATGATAATATGAACTGTCCCGCCTGTCCTGTAGCCGTGAAGTTCGGAAAGATTCAGAGTCTCAGCAACAATTCCTTCACCGGCAACAGCAGCATCTCCGTGAATAAGAACAGGTATGGTGTAATTACGGTCACTGTCTTTTGTTCTCATCTGCTTAGCCCTTACAATTCCTTCAACCACCGGATTCACAAACTCAAGATGTGATGGATTCGATGCAACAGAAACTTTTATTTTATTACCGTCAAATGTATGATACTCACCGGAAGCTCCGAGATGATATTTCACATCACCCGAACCCTGAGCAGACGCCGGATCTATCTGTCCTTCAAATTCAGAAAAAATCGCAGACATAGATTTACCAATTATATTAGCCAGCACATTTAATCTTCCCCTGTGCGCCATACCCATTACTAGCTCTTCCACTTTATCTTCAGCAGAACACTGAAGCAGATAATCCAGCGTAGGAATAATTGTTTCAGATCCTTCCAGTGAAAATCTTTTATGTCCGATATATTTTTTATCTATGAATTTCTCAAAGTTTTCTGCTTCCGCCAGCTTAAAAAGTATGTGCTTCTTTTCATCATTGGAAAAATCAGGTGTGTTCCTGTTAGCTTCCATCTTTTCCTGCAGCCACAGCTTTTGTTCCGGGTCCTGTATGTGCTTAAATTCAACTCCGATCTTATCACAGTATGTCTGATGAAGAATTTCAAGAATAGTTCTTAATGTTGCTGATCTCAAACCGGCCAGACCGTCAGTTATAAAATATCTGTCATAATCCCAGACTGTAAATCCGTAATTCGAAGCATCCAATTCGGGGTGATTATGAACCTTCAGATACAGCGGATCCAGATGCGCTAGTAAATGTCCTCTTACTCTGTACATATTAATAAGCTGAATCGCCTTCGCCTGTTTTTCTATTTCTTCAATGTTGTCAATATTTTCATTTTCCTTGCCTTCAATTGCTTCTGAAATTTTATCGACAGCCCATTTCACAGGAGACAAAGGTATCTCAAGATCACTGAATATCTCTTCATAAAAATTTTCTTCCCCGTGAAGAAGCTCGCTTAACTTCTTCAGAAATAAACCTGACTCTGCCCCCTGTATAATCCTGTGATCATAAGTGCTTGTTATATTCATTACTTTGCTCAGTCCTATTTTCGTGATCACTTCATTTGTCACTGCCTGATATTCAACCGGATAATCAATGGCTCCGGTTGCTATGATAGCGCCTTGTCCTATCATAAGTCTTGGAGTGGACGCGCCGGTACCGAGAGTTCCTGGATTTGTAAGTGAAATTGTAGTTCCCTGAAAATCAGATATCTCTATCTTATTATTTCGTGATCTCCTTATTATATCATCATATGCCTCAAAATATTTTTTGAAATTCAAAAGATTGGCTTTTTTAATATTAGGCACTATCAGAGAACGGCTTCCGTCTTTTTTCTGCAGATCGACAGCAAGTCCGAGATTTACATCGGGTTTTTTCACTATATTAGATTCGCCGTTTATAATAGTATAAGAATTATTCATAACAGGGACGAAGTTTATTCCTTTGACTATTGCCCAGCCGATTATGTGAGTATAAGAAATTTTCCCTGCATTCTTTCTCTTCAGATAATCATTGATGATTCTTCTGTTCTCTTCAAGCACTTTCACGGGAATTGTTCTGAAAGTTGTAGCAGTAGGAATAGTAAGACTGCTGTTCATATTCTCTATTATCTTTGCACCAACGCCTCTGATTATCTGAGCTTCTTCACCTTCTGCAGGCAGAGGCATAGATATCTGCTGCTGAAGCGGACCGGAAGTCGGTCTGATGGGGTTTTCAGAATATGTCTGAACTTTCTGAGCTGATGTGATTCCGTTGCCATTTGTGAGCTTAAGTTCCTTGAATAATGTTTTCCATGTATCACTCACTGAATCCGGATCTTTCTTATATTCGCTCAATAGATCAAGCACATACCATGTATTAACTCCGAATTCTGAAATTTTTTCCTGCTGCTCTGTAGTTAGATCTTCTAATCTCATTTGTAATTTATTTTTGTAAAAATAATCAAATATTAATTTAACTACACTGAATTTTTAACAATCAATCCAGGACTTAAAAAATTAATAATTCCAGTGACTAAATTAATATTAGAGTAATTATTTGAAGAAGGAAAGCTATTTGATATTTGAATTCTGTAATTTGAAATTGTAATTGACTCAGACCGGTTTGAACTGTTCAAACGCCTGAAGACAGTTTTTACAGTAATGAATCGCCCTGCACTGTGTTGGTCCGAATGGTGTCTGAAGTTTTGTATTTTTACTGTGACAGAAAGGACACTCGACATCAGTTAATAAATCTATTGTTACCAGACCGCTGTGCTTCCCCGGCAAAGCGAAGTTTGATTCTTTTAACATTTCCCTTCCTCGTTCGGATATCATATTTGAATTCCATTGTATTTCATAATTCACTTCTACTTCCACACCTGAAACCGGTAGATCAGCTAATCTCTTTTCAATATCATTCTTCATTACATTCACAGCCGGACAGCCGGCAAATGTCGGAGTCATTTTTATATTCACAAAATCAGTGTCATCGATATTCACAGCTGTTATTATACCCATATCAACTACAGATAACTTTGGTATCTCAGGATCTTTTACATCTTGCAAAGCATTCCATATGTCCATTTCATTTATCATAATCTATTTTCCATATCTTTGCGCAAAATAATTAAATTAAATAAATCAAAAATCAAACATCTAAAATCTAAGACTCAATAAAATTCCAAATCCGAAATCCTAATTTCCTAATTAAAAAGATCACCATTCCGCATTCGGATCTATACTATAAACTTCTGTCATCTCATCAAGCAGAGGTTTCAGATATTCGGTATGATAACCTTTTCTGCCTCCGTAATATGGGTCTGAAATATAAAAATCAGGAATTATAAGGTTAGCTTTATCTAGAGTTTTTTTTATTCTTTTCAGCCATTCTCCCTGCAGTATCTTTTCTCCCGGAAATATATCTCCCGTTATCAATGCTTCTTCATTTTCACCCGGCTCAAAAATACTTAAAGATAAAGGCAGACATTCATTCAAAGCCGACTGCATCCTTGCCTTACTCTCTTCCGATCCGCTACCGAGCTGTATGATCCAAGTGTCAGCATGCATTGTATGATACTTAAGTTCACCTCTGAATTTCTTCGCAACATTTGCAAGATCATCGCAGGATGAATTTATAAGCATTTCAAATCGGACAGCTTCCGAATTATCGAAAAGAAAATGTCTCATAAGACTGAATGCATAATCACCTATAGGATATTCTACCAGATGACAGCATTTAAAATCTTTTTCTTTCCTTGTAAAAGCAAGAGTATCCGGCTCTGCTTCACCGAGTCTATTCAATACCTGATACAATGCCTGTGAGTGTCCGAGTTTATCCTGAGCCATTGAAGAAAACGCAATATCTTCTTCAAGTATTGGTCCAAGAGCTGTCCATTCGGAATTGCGGTGCCCGAGTATGAGCTGATCGTCAGCCATTCTGAATATCAGATCTTTTAAAGCTTTTAATTGTATTTCACTGAACTCTTTCAATTTTCTTTATGCTCTGATTTATATTTATTTATTTTATCCATCACTTTATATCCGCCGGCTTCCCTGTAATTTTTATCCGCATTTGTTTCAAATATATCCTCATCTGCATAGTCAGTTGAAAATATATCCGCAGTTTTTACCACCCATAGATTCACACATTTATATCTTCGAGCAAATTGTTCTTTACCAAGAAGGAATGCCATTTCAGGATTCGGCGCATGAAGCGAACCGACATGAATATGATGATCGCCTTTCTTTGCCTGATGAAAAACTTCGTATGTCTGCCATTGATGGATTTCACTTAAAGGATTGATATCAGGTTGTTCAGGAATTTGTTCCCTTCTTACCCGCGGGTCTAATGATTTGATGGACATTATTATAATATTTCTATTTCTAAATTTGTATGTTCTCTTAATTTTTAAAAATCTTTGTCATAGGTCATTAATTTTCTGCAATGTCTTTCAGTAAATTTAATGTGAATACAATCATTTATATTCTGGAAATAATATAGTTTAAAACATAAATGAACTGCTTCTTCAAAAATATCTTTCGAAATCGTGTTAAAAGCAAAAGGATTTAATTTGTCGAAGTATTCTTTAATTAAAATATTTTCAATATTATTCTTTGCCAGAATATAAATAAATTTCTGCAAAATCAGGGTTGAAATACTCAACTCATTTTTTTTAATAGCTTCATTAATAACTTTTGTGCTGAATTCCTGTTTTTCTATTCCTTGATTTAAAAAGTATATACAAAGATATTTGTATCTAAATATACCGGCATTTATTTTCTCAAATTCATTTCATTAATCATATTAACAACATCCAATTCCTTTAAAATGATAACATCCTTGGTCTTAATTCTAAGTTCATTTAACTGTTTAATCTTCTCTTCCGCATTTTATTTTTCCTCATTACTTACAGGTTCAAAGGTTACTTTAATATCTTTATTAATGTATTCCTCAGGAATTTCCAGAGTTTTATATTTGTCTTTTGCTCAGATTATTTTTGTTATTGTTTCCATAATTTATTAATTATGTTAAAGGTACGGTATATTTATCACTCGGATTCTGCAAAGCTCTTCTTACCCATTCACCTTTTTCTTCTGCTCTTCTTCTTACGGCAAGACGCTCTTTATTACAGGGACCGTCACCGTTAATTACTCTTTTAAATTCATCCCAGTCAGGTTCAGTGTAATCCCACTTCCCTGTTACCTCATTCTTCTTTAAGAGAGGATCAGGAATCTTAAGACCAAGATCCCATATTTTCGGAACATACATATCAAGAAATTTCTGTCTCATATCGTCATTCGAAGCCATCTTGACTTTCCATTTCATCATGGTTTCGGTATGAACAGATATATTGTCCGAAGGACCGAAGAAGTGCATTATCGGAGGCCACCATCTTATAAGCGCATCCTGAACCATTTGTCTCTGCTGTGGTGTTCCGGTCGCCAGGAAAACTACATTATCGTGACCGTATTTCAGATGAAATGATTCTTCAAGACAAATTCTTTCAAGCGCTCTGCAGTATGGTCCGTAAGAACCTTTCGAGTTAGCCACCTGATTTATAATTGCACCTGCATCTATTAGCCATGCTATGACAGCAGTATCAGCCCAGGTTTTTGCCGGATAATTAAAAACATTTGAATATTTTGATTTGCCTGTGATCAGATCGTTTATCATTTCTTCTCTCGGCTTTCCCAATGTTTCCGCTGCGCTGTATAATAACTGCGCATGGCCTACTTCATCCTGTACTTTAGCCATCAATGCCAGCTTCCTTCTGAATCCGGGAGCTCTTGTGATCCAGGTTCCTTCAGGCAAAGCGCCTATGATCTCCGAATGAGCATGCTGCTCGATCATTCTGATAAGCTGCTTTCTGTAAACAGCAGGCATCCAGTCGGCAGGCTCTATTTTTTCACCTGCCTCAATCTTCGCTTCGAAATTTTCAAGTTTCTTTTGATCTTCTTCAGCTGATTGTTCTATCTTAGATTCTTCAAAGATATATCCGCCACCGTACATATTTAATATTATTATTTAAATGAATGGAATGCTCTTTTCAACTTTCCTGTATGAATTAAAATTTCTTTTTACAAAACTAATATAAATATATTTATAATTATATAACTTAATTTTTAGCAATTCTTTACCTGCTAAAAGGTAAAAGTTATAAGTAGAAAGTTAAAAGGTAAATTTTAAAATATTACAGATTTAGTTTGAAAGTCAACTTCAAAGTAAAGAACAATTTTATTTTATGTACACAAACCATATTTAATCTTATATTCAATTTTACAATTAAATTATCTATATTTTACTAAATTAAATAACAATCATGAAGACTCTCATTACTCCCTCAGGTAAGATCTTGATTTTAATTTTAATGTTCATCTCCTCTTTATATTTACTCCTTAATAATTCTCATCCCTTTATAGGCTGCAAGAGCGAGCAGGTTGCAGTAAAAAAAGATTCCATTGTACCCTGGAAATTTCCCGATGTCAGTTCTTTAAAGGATGATGAAGAAGGCAGGATCATAAAGCTTGGAAGAAAGATATTCAATGAAACATATAAATATATCGGACCTGATGTAAAAGACACTTCAAAGCGGTATCTCAAAACAAATATGGACTGTCAGAACTGTCACTTCAAAGGCGGGACAGTAAAAAATGTTTTCGGACTTGTAGGAGTTTATAACTCTTACCCATCTCTGGATTCGAGATCGGATAAAGTAATTTCAATTCAGCAGAGAATAAATCAGTGCATGACAAGGAGCCTTAACGGCAAAGCTATTCCGGAAACCGGTGATGAAATGAATGCTTTAGTTGCCTATATTAAATGGCTAAGCACTGACATTCCCAAAGGCACACGTACCGAAGGTGCCGGAGTTCCGAAAATATCATTGATGAATAAAGCCGCTGATCCTATAAACGGAAAGCTTGTATTTGCCAGAAATTGTATGACCTGCCATGCAGAAAACGGGTTCGGTGTTCTTAATGACCCTGGAAATGTTGTAGTCGCCGCAGACTCACTTAACGGATATGACTTCCCGCCGGTAATGGGTCCTGACAGTTATAATGACGGTGCAGGTATGTACAGAGAGCTTACTGCGACAGCATTTATTTATGCGAAAATGCCATACAATGATGCAGTGCTTTCGCTTGAAGATTCTTATGATGTTGCAGCTTATATCAACTCTGAACCCCGACCGAAAAAGGAAGGGCTGGAGAAGGATTATCCTAACCTGAAACTAAAGCCAATTGATGCTCCATTCCCTCCTTATGATGATAAATTCACACAGGAGCAGCATAAGTATGGACCATTTCAACAGATGATTAAAGATGGAGAGACAAGTAAAATGGTTGATCCGAATTAAAAATATGAAAATTATTTTCAGCATAAATAAAATCTTTAATTCTTTCTGCTTATTATGGGATTTAAAAGAATTTGAGGTAAAGCAATCAATTATGTCCTCTTCATATCCGGCTATTTGATTTTCCTTTCAGCCGCTGATTCTTTTTATCAACATTAATTATTTTCTTTGTCAGCTTAGAAATTGTTCAAACCGGTTTATATATAGACACTTTTTAAAAAATAGTTTTGACTAAAAAAACTGTTCTACACTAAGTAAACAGATTAAAATAAAAAGCCGGAAGATCAGTTACTCCCGGCCTGCATAATTGTTAATAGTCAGAATTTTATTATTAGAAATCTTTTTGCAAGGATAAACTAGTTATAAAATTTCATTCAGATCAACACATACAGCTCATCTATTCACACTAATTAACAGCATATTACTATTTTAAAAGAATCATGCTTTTAGTCTCAACAAATCCACCCGCTTCAAGCTTATAAAAATATATCCCGCTTGATAATCCGCTCCCGTCAAAATCAGTTTCATACGTTCCTGCATTATGTTTTTCATTAACTAATTCTGCTACTTCCTTCCCGAGAGCATCATATATTTTCAAAGTAATAAAATGATTTCCGGTTAAAGAATATCGAATAACAGTTTTAGGATTGAACGGGTTAGGATAATTCTGCTTTAACTCAAACTTATCAGGAATTTCCGCAGAGACATTGCTTACAGCAAGCACACTCTGAAAATTCTCATTATAGATATTCTGTACATAATCTGATAAGTTCCTTAATTGTGTAATACTGTTGAGATTGCTGCTGCCTCTTGCTATGACCTGCGCAATAATTATCGACTGAGTATCATTTGGATTCATATTAAAAGGTCCGAAGCTCTGAACGTATCTTCTGTCGCCTCCTCCGGTCATATTCCATCCTGTTCCTGTAACCGGATCTCCCGAATAAGCGCTTTTTGTAGGCTGATTTGTAACAGGATTGATCCAGGAATCTCCAAGTCTCCAGTATCCTGAAATCACACGGTAAGTCTCTCTGTTATTTAATGGATCGGATGGCTGCGGTGCTGAATTGTTATATGTATTAAAGATATTCAATGAACTATACTTATATCCAACCTTTGTTATTAAATTCTGTGTACCCGGAGGACTATAATATCTGACTGTATCATTATTGTTTCCCGTGGAAATGATCGGACTTCTGAGCAGCTTGGTTCCTACTGCAGGCGGTGCCCCCCCATACTGGGGATCATTTTTGTTTGCATTATATGTAAATCCCAGATTTCTTAAAGTATCACAGCCAACGGCATCATCCAATGCATCTCCAAGATCATCATCTGTCCAGAATGCAAGGTATGTATCAACCCATGGAGTATTGCTTCGGTTTATAACCCTGTATTCAATAAAATTAACATTGCGTAGCCCCACATTTGTGTAGCACCAGTTAGTCTGCAGGATCTGCGCTTTCAGTGACTGAATGCTAGTTGTACCTGATTCGTGCGGATATGCATCTGTAAATGAATAGAACATTGTCTGTGTACCAAGGAAAAATGGTGTCCCATTGTCGTTTACATATGCTCCCTGATTCACCGGCCATGCAGTATAATCCGGATCGGTTGTGTTTCCTCTGTTTATCAGATATGTCCTGTACAAAGGATCATCATTTCCCTGAGGCAATCCGGAATTGTCAACATACCCCGGCTTATAATCATATGCATATTCAGCTATAGCTGTCAATGTATCAGATCCGGACCTGCATCCCAACCATATTCCTGATGCGTATCTTGCATAGATTCCGGATCCTTTAGTCCATTCAAATCCGGCATTTCCGGTCGCAGGATTCCTGTTATAGGAACCGTTTGTCCTGTACCATGTACTGATATTGTTCGCGTCCATCTGCCTTGATGTTACTTCAAGAACTTCCTGTGAAGAATCTTTTATATCTGTATTGCCGGAGGGTTTATCTTTCATATTACTGAATGAAAACAAAGTGAAGCAGGAAATCAGAGCAAGTAAACAGGTTTTGTTTTTCATAGCTTTTCCTTTCTTTATTTAGTTATTGAAATATTCCCGGAAGTGTAAAAATTATTTAAATTAAATGCAAACATTTTTTTTGCAATTTGTGAAAGTAAGAAATGGGAAAAACTGTGTTTTGCTTAAAGTTTTTATGACAATTTTACGCAATGTAAATCTGAAACATTAGAATAGAATTGCTATAGAGCAATTCTATTTTTTTATTCCTCGTTATTTTACGCTGTAAAATCAATGGTTTGCAGAGGTTTCGGATTAATCTGATTGAATTGAATGCCAGGGAATTAATGCATTAAGCCGGTTAGTATGTATTTGAATGACTCTTTTTTTCCCAAAAAAATCACCTTAAATATAAAGACCGGAAGGAATATTTTCTTCCGGTCTAAGATTGAATTTCTAAAATGCATTTAAAACTAAATGTTTCGGAGATGCAATTTATTTAACCATTATCATACGCTTTGTCTCACTGAAATTATTCCCTGAAGTAAGATTATAAAAATATGCTCCGCTTGCAATATTATTTCCGAAAGCATCTTTACCGTTCCAGCTTATCTGATAACTTCCAGGCAGCTGATTTGTATTTACAAGAGTATTAATTTCTTTTCCGAGTGCATCATATATTGTTAACTTAACATTTGACATTACAGGAACAGAATAGCTGATTTTTGTTTCCGGATTAAACGGATTCGGATAATTCTGTTCAAGTTTGTATTCCGTAGGAATAACTGACTGAGGATTGTTTACACCAACCAGATCACTTTTATTAAATCTGTAAATAATATTATTTGAAGCGCAGGCATAGAGCTCATTGTTCTGATCTGTTCCAAAGGAATATAACCCGGATGGTGAAGTCAAGAGAAGCTCATCTTCAGTAACTACTCCTCCTTCATATTTAAACTTCCATAATTTTCCGCTGCATGCATCTGAATAAATGTATCTGCCCGTTAATTCCGGTCTTCTCAGTCCTCTGTAAACATATCCTCCCGAAATAGAACAATCTGATCCTGCATTTGCATATTCTTTTATAGGGAATGTATAATTTGATATCTCTCCGCAGCCACTGGTATTATAGGTATGATTACCTTCATAGCATCTCCAGCCGTAATTATTTCCAACCTGCAGAATATCGACTTCTTCCCATGCATCCTGACCTACATCTCCGCAGTAGATCAAACCTGTTACAGGGTCCTGGCTTATTCTCCAGGGATTTCTATGTCCCCAGGTAAAAATTTCAGGTCTGCCGCCGCTGGTCGCAAATGGATTGGTTGCCGGGATTCCGTAGTTATTGCCGCCTGAAACAGAATTCACATCTATTCTGTGAACTTTCCCCAGCATTTCATTTGTATTCTGAGCTCTGTTGCCGGGATCTCCGCCGCTACCGCCGTCACCCATACCGCAGTATAAGTATCCGTCAAGTCCGAAAAATAATATTCCGCCGTTATGATTTACATACGGATCCGGCCAAGCCCACAGGATCTGCTGACTTAAAGAATCCGCTTTATTGGGATCACTTGCACTTCTGCTGAATCTGGCAAGCACATTCGCACCGTCACCTGTTCTTGTATAATAAATATAAAATAATCCGTTAGTTGCATAGTCAGGATGAAATGCTAAACCTAATAGCCCCCTTTCCTGATATGTAGAGCCGTTGTTTAAATTTGTCACATCCAGAAAGACAGAAGAGCTGGATGTATTGGAATCATTCTGAAGCACTTTTATTATGCCGTATCTTTCAACCACAAATATCCTGTTTGTACCGTCATTGGAATGAGTTAGAAATATAGGTCTTGAGAATGAAACATTTGGAAAAGCGTTAACTAACTGCAAGGCTTGTGAAAAGGAGTTTTGAATCGTAAAAAAAAGAACAATAACTGTAAGAAGAACCCTGATTTTTTTCATTAATTTTTATGATTAAATTTATTGAATAGAACACGCATTAAAAGGATTTTAATTCCAAACGGTTCATTTTTTTGCCGTTATTTTTATTTGAACAAAGATATGGAATGGTTTTTACAAATTGAAGTTAATTGTAATTCTGAGCTTGGAAGTATTAAGTATAAGTAATATGCTTAAACGATATTCAACAAATTAACCGGTTAACCAATTAACCGGTTAACCAATTAACTGATCAACCAATTATATAATGTATAACTTAAAAACTATTAATTTAATAATTCGTTTTTTATATTAAAAAATAATTTTTAACTTAAGGAGAATTTTAATAATGCGAATAAAATACTTTTTATTCCCTGCAATTGCTTTAATTTTAACAACTCTGTTTATTTCCTGCGGAGGAAAAGATACTAACAAACCTAAAACATCAAAAATAGATACCAAACCGATTTCGATAAAACAGTTCGATACTCCTCCGGGAGCCGATCCTTCTGTATCAGCAGAAATGGGAGGCAACGGATTCACGGGCGAAGGCTGGACTACTAATACAAAAATCAGTTCTATAGGAAATCCAAAAGCCGTAAAAGGCGGACTGCTTGTAATGTCTATTCCTGATTTTCCGGCTACTCTGAGAAATATCGGAAAAGATGAAAATTCATATTTCAGCAGAATGGCCGCTGATCTTATGTATGAAGGAATGGTGGGTCTGGATCCTGTAACCGAAGAGTTTATTCCATCACTCGCTACACACTGGAAAATATCTGATGACAAAAAAGAGTTTTCTTTCAGAATAGATCCGAGAGCAAGATGGGCTGACGGTAAACCTGTAATTGCTCAGGATATTGTTGATACCTGGAAACTCAGAGTAGATGAAGGTATCCTGACACCGGAAACAAATGAATTGTTCAAAAAATACGAACAGCCGGTAGCTGTCAGCAAATATATACTTACAACCAAGGTAAGAGAGAAAGATCCTGACTGGAGACTATTCCTGTATTTTGGAACAATGGCAATTTTACCTTCACATTATATAGGAGGAATATCAGGAAAAGAATATCTCGAGAAATACCAGTTTGAAGTTGTCCCCGGAACAGGTCCTTATATAATAGATAAAAATGATATTAAAAAAGGTCAGTCGATTTCCATCAAAAGAAGAAGTGATTACTGGGCTGCAAATGATACTGTGAATTTTGGAATTTATAATTTTGATAATATCAGATTTGACGTCATTGCCGATCAGAAGCTGGAATTTGAGAAATTCAAAAAAGGTGATATTGACATACTTTCATTTACCGGTGTTACAAGAGCCAATAACTGGATAGAAGGGCTTGATATTGATGAAGTAAAACGAGGTCTGATTCAGAAAGTGGAAGTATTCAACGAAAATCCTGCAGGCACAAGAGGATTTGCATTTAATATGAGAAAGCCGCCGTTTGATGATATTAAAGTAAGAAAAGCTTTTGCACATCTGCTTGACAGAAAAAAAATACTGGAAAAGCTTTTCAGAAATTCCGCTGCGCTTCTTTATTCATATTATGCAAATTCACCTTATGAAAATCCTGATGACATAAAAATAGAATATAACTTTGATGAGGGCATAAAACTACTTGCTGAAGCTGGTTATTCTCAGAAAAATGCTGACGGATATCTTGTAAAAGACGGAAAGGTTTTTGAAGTAGAGCTTCCTTATGGAAATCCATCCCTGGAAAAATTTCTTACAGTTTATCAGGAAGATCTGAAAAAGGCAGGAGTTAAGCTTAATCTTAAGCAGGTTGACGGAACAACCAATTTCAAGCTGGGTAACGAAAGAAATTTCACAATGCTTGTAGCTGCCTGGGGCGGTTTAAGATATCCGAATCCTCAGACTTCTTTCAGCTCGTCTTCAGCAAAAGCAGACAACAGTACCAACTGGCCGGGAATTTCAGATCCGAGGATTGACGTGCTTATAGAAAAATATAATAAAGAATTCAGCAGAACTGAAAGAATAAAGCTCATCAGAGAGATCGACAAGATCGCAACTGATTACATTGGCTATGCTTTTACCTGGTATTATCCAGCAGAGAGAATTGCTTTTCATGATAAATTCGGTTTTCCAAAAGGAATGCTGACAAAGACAGGAGATTATTTAACATCTCCCGGACTATGGTATTTTGATCCGGAAAGAAATGCAAAATATGAAGAAGCAAAAAAGGATTCCAAAATGGTTCTTGAAAAATTTCCACCTGAAGATAAATACTGGCTTGATGTTAAGAAACAGTTAGAAGCAAATCTGAATTAAAATAATTACATTTCTGTATTTGAAGAATACCGGACAATTAATATATGTTCAATTTTCTGATCTCAGTTTCCCATCATTTATAAATTAGTTATTTATGATGGGAATAAGAGATTAGGTTATCTGATAAAAATACAAAATCAAACTTGCAGAATATTTTTTACTAACTTAACACTTTATGTTCAATTATTTCGTCAGACGATTTTTACTCATCATTCCGACATTTATAGGAATCACCCTCGTAGTTTTTACTATTCTTCAGATCGTTCCCGGAGGTCCGCTTGAAATGGAAATAATGAAGCTGAAAATGGGCGGAGCTACTGAAGGCGCCAGCTCCACAAGCACCAGTACAGGAATTAACATTCCGGAGTCTGCAATGGAAGAGATAAAAAAATATTACGGCTTTGATAAACCCATTCATGAAAGATATATATTATGGATAAATAATTTGGCTCATCTGAACTTAGGAAAATCCTATGTATATGCCGAACCTGTATGGGATGTTATCACAAGCAGATTTCCGGTTTCCATTTACTTCGGGCTGATCAGTTTTGTAATGACATATCTTGTCTGTATTCCTCTCGGAGTATTTAAAGCGGTGAAGAACGGATCGAAGTTTGATATAATGTCATCGGTGCTGGTATTCATTGGTTATTCGATTCCCGGCTTTGCTCTTGGAGCTTTCCTGCTCGTACTTTTCGGAGGCGGAAGCTTTCTCGACTGGTTTCCGCTTGGCGGATTCAGATCGGTTGACTGGGCTGAAATGTCAATGGGTGATAAAATATTGGATCAACTTCATCATACTGTTCTGCCCGTGATAAGTTATATGATAGGCAGTTTTGCAACACTGACTATTCTGACTAAGAATTCAGTCATAGAAAATCTAAGCCAGGATTATATCAGAACTGCGTTCGCTAAAGGTATTTCTGAAAAGAAAGTTATTTTCAAACACGCGCTGAGAAATTCACTTATTCCTATCGCTACCGGCATAGGTCACTTCCTCAGTTTGATTTTAGCGGGAAGCTTTCTGATCGAATCTGTTTTTAATATTGACGGAATGGGTCTTCTCGGTTTTAAATCTGTAGTTAACAGGGATTATCCTGTCGTAATGGGTATACTCGTTATCTCAACTCTTTTGCTTCTCATTGGGAATATTATTTCAGATATAATTTATGCGCTGGTTGATCCAAGGATAAGGTTTAAATAGTTTGTTGAGGTTTGTATAGCTTTTAGAGTTTGCTGAGGTTTATGAACAATTGCAGTTGAATTAAAATTAAATAAATATTTAGTACTTAATACACAATACTAATACCAAATGCCAGAAGAAAAAAAAATATCAACTTCGATATTTCAGAAGCGTTGGAAAAAGTTCAAGACTATTAAAAGAGGATATTATTCATTCCTCATTATAGTAACTTGTTTTATTATATCATTCCTGCTTCCGTTATTTGTTAACAGGGATGCTCTTATCGTTAACTATGAAGACAGTTATTATTTCCCTGTATTTAAATTTTATCCTGCAGAGACTTTTAAACAGGCAGGAGTGCAGGGAGAGGCGAATTACAGGTTACTAAAGAAACAATTCCAGGAAGCCGGTTCAGACAACTGGGTTTTGATGCCGGTTTACCCTTTCGGACCGAATGAGAATCTGCTGGATGAACTGACGGAAATACCGCCTACTCCCCCGGGGGGCGAACATATATTCGGTACCGATGACAGAGGCAGGGATGTATTTGCCAGACTGGTATATGGATTTAATATTGGTTTAAGTTTTTCTCTGATAGTAACTTTGTTCAGCTACCTTATTGGAATCTCCGTAGGAGCAATGCTCGGATTCTTCGGAGGCAAAGTTGATATTCTCGGGCAAAGATTTATTGAGATCTGGTCAACACTTCCGTTCCTATTTGTAATGATAATAATCAGTTCTATACTCAACCCGAATTTCTGGCTGCTGACAGTAGTACTTACGCTGTTCGGCTGGATGGGAATGACATATTATGTCAGAGGAGAATTTTACAGGGAAAAAGCCAGGGATTATGTATCTGCAGCTTTATCAATGGGAGCAAAAAATTCAACCATAATTTTCAAGCATATTCTGCCGAATGCGCTGACACCTGTAATTACTTATATGCCATTTGCAATTGTTGCGAATATATTTTCACTCGTGGCACTGGACTTTCTCGGATTCGGTCTTCCTCCTCCTACACCAAGCTGGGGACAGCTTATGAATCAGGGAATGCAGAACATAGAAAAATGGTGGCTTATCAGCACTCCCCTTCTTTCAATGTTTTTGACACTGCTGTCAATTACTTTCATAGGAGAAGCATTCAGAGAAGCATTTGATCCGAAAGTATATTCAAGACTAAGGTAGCGGGAATTTTTATTTTGGTGAAGTTTAAAGATTAATTTTTTTATACAGCATTTATATTTTAATATTATTTTATCAGATATTTAACATTTTAACTGAAAAATTTATATCCGGGTGAAATCATGGATACAATCAACAGATGGAAAATAAAAAATTAGTAGAAATAAAAAATCTCAGGACTTATTTTTTTGTAGAAGAGACTGACAAGCAGCAGGAAGAAAATAAAGCTGCGGATTATGATGAAAGTCTTGTCGGACTTTATGCTTCTGATAAATATTTGAATGGTAAAGTTCCTGCTAAAGCAGTGGACGGTGTCAGCTTTGATATTTTCCAGGGAGAAGTGCTTGGCATTGTAGGCGAATCCGGGTCAGGAAAATCCGTAACAGCTTATTCAATTGCCCGTCTGATCCCTGACCCTCCGGGAAAAATTGTAGGAGGTGAAGTTATTTTTAAAGGAAAGGATCTGCTGAAACTCACTTATGAAGAAATGAAGAGTTACAGGGGCAAAGAGATCGCTATGATATTTCAGGAACCAATGACCTCCCTGAATCCTGTTATGAAAATCGGAGATCAGATAACCGAAGTTCTGCTTCAGCATGAAAAAATAAGCAAAGAGGATGCATTCAATAAAGCAGTAAAAATGCTGGAGCTTGTCGGAATTCCATCTCCAGAGAAAAGAATGAATGACTATCCGCATCTGTTCAGCGGAGGTATGAGACAGAGAGTAATGATTGCAATGGCTCTGTCCTGCAATCCGGCATTGCTTATAGCAGATGAACCAACAACAGCACTTGACGTTACTATTCAGGCGCAGATTCTTGACCTTATGCTGAAACTGAAGAATGAAAGAAAAGAAGCGGCGATACTTCTGATCACTCATAATCTTGGAGTTGTTGCAGAAACATGCAACCGTGTAATTGTTATGTACGGCGGTAAAATTCAGGAAATAGCAGATGTTGATCCGTTGTTTGAAACACCTAAACATCCTTATACAATCGGTCTGCTAGAATCTCTTCCTGACCCTGACAATCCCAAAGAAATTCTTCAGGCAATACCGGGAATCATTCCTCATATACTTGAACTTCCGAAAGGATGTAAATTTGCCACAAGATGTACAAAAGTTTTTGATAAATGCTGGGAGAAAGAACCTGAACTCATTGAGGTTGGGAGAGATCATTATGTAAGATGCCATCTTTACAGTTAGCAGATAGCAATTAGCAGTTAACAGTTAGCTGTGGCTTTGAATAATTACTAAATACAAACTAAAACGATTAACTATAAACGAATAAAGATTAAACCAAACAAATTTACTTTTAGCTTTAAATTTTTAACATTTAATTTTTAACTTTTTCCAACACACAACAAAATGAAGCCCGAGAATATATTAGAGATAAAGAATTTAAAAGTAAAATTTCCTGTGACGGGAGGTTTGTTCAGGAAAAAGATCGCTGAAGTGAAAGCCGTTGACGGTGTGAATGTAGAATTAAAAAAAGGCGAAACATTGGGGCTTGTAGGTGAATCGGGCTGTGGAAAATCTACCATTGGCAAAACAGTTATTAATATATTGAAATTTTCTTCACCCGATGTGATCATTGAAGGAGAAGTATGGATCAGAACTGATGAAGGGGAAGTTAATCTTTTAAGACTGAACAATAAGGAAATGAGACAATACAGGGGACTCATTCAAATGATATTTCAGGACCCGTATTCTTCACTAAATTCACGTCTTACAGTAGGACAGATAATAGAAGAACCTCTTCTTTATCATACCAAGATGAATAAGAACGAACGGAATGAAAGAGTTGCATGGCTTCTTGAAAAAGTCGGACTTCAGGCTGAACAGTCAAAGAGATATCCGCACGAATTTTCCGGAGGGCAGAGACAGCGTATTGGTATTGCACGGGCTCTTGCAACTAATCCAAAGATCATAATTGCCGACGAACCGGTTTCCGCTCTTGATGTTTCTATTCAGGCGCAGGTTATTAATCTTCTTCAGGAACTTCAGAATGAATTCGATCTTAGTCTTTTATTTATTGCACACGATCTGTCTGTAGTCGAACATATCAGTTCAAGAATATCAGTAATGTATCTCGGAAATATTGTAGAGCTGGGTCCGGGAAAAAGAATTTATTATCATCCTATTCATCCTTACAGCAAAGCATTATTATCTGCTGTGCCTCTTCCAAATCCAAAACGTAAAAATAAAGTGAGAACTATATTAAAAGGAGATGTCCCGACACCTATGAATAAACCCAGCGGATGCGGCTTCAGAACAAGATGCCCTATTGCAAAACCTGAATGCGCCAACTTTATTCCCGAGCTGGAAATAAAGGAGCCCGAGCATTTTGCAGCCTGCCCTTATGTAACTGCTTAATTTTTTTTAATGGAAGTTTTGGTGAAATTATTCGTATTCATCTTCTTTACTTTTTTTTTTGTCTTTTTGATCGTATTGTTTTTCATGGCGATAGTTTTCATTGTCTTTGTTATAGTACTTTTGATAGCCGCAATTATATTTACCGGTTATTTCATCTTCAAAAAGATAAGAGAGAATTCCTGAAATATTCTTATTGTTGAAATATGAATTTAATGTCTTTAATTCATTTTCGATTTCAGCAGCTTTAGCTTGAGAAATTAATTGAAATCCTTATTCTGTTAATAAAAATAATTTCAAAATGAATATTATTGACAATAAAAGTCTTTACAAAACCCTTGATAATCTTAATCAGATATTTCTCCGGAAGGAGTTTATTTCTTTATCTGACAGAAAAAATACTGCAAGATGGATCTCAGACAGGCAGGGATTGAAGGGATCTTACACTGATATGTTCGCGCCGACAGAAAGTGATTTCAATGAAATAAAACTTTTTACCGGGGACAAGCTTACCTCTAAAGCTTCTATAGCGCATATTCTGGGTGAAGAGTCATTGAGAGCATTATATTTATTGAATGTACAGGACAGGAAAATTCAGGATGCTTTTGATAAAGCAAGGTCAGGAATAATGAAAGTACTTAAAAGAAATTATGAAGCCGGTATTTATCCTGATGGAACATTCTGCTGCGGAAAATGTACGGTGGCATTGTGGAGAAATCTGTCTGCAGAAGGTGTGCGTAAAAATAAAAAAAGCCTGGAATCCGGAATTAATTATATGAAATCATTCCGCGACGGGAAAGGCAAGTACAACAGATTTCCTTTCTTCTATACTGTTCTTGCTCTTTCGGATATAGATCTTCCGGAATCGAAAGCCGAGATTGAATATTGTTCGAGTCTGTTAAGAAAATATGTTAAACGGAAAGAGCAGAATGATATCTATTCTGAACGCAAAAAGATCATCGCTGAAAGAGCTCTGGAAATGATCAGCTGATCATTTCTTCCCGAAAGAAGTTATCACAGTCGAATTCAATCCGCCTCTTAGCGTAAACTCCCCCTTTACTTCCATCCATTTAGGAGCAGTAAGCTTTACAAGATCATCCAATATCCTGTTGATTACATTTTCATAGAATATTCCTTCATTTCTAAATGACTGCAGATAATATTTCAGTGATTTTAGTTCGACACACTTTTTCTTTGCTATGTAGGATATTGTAATAACTCCGAAGTCCGGCTGTCCTGTCTTTGGGCAAACCGATGTGAATTCATTTGCTTTGTGTATGATAAGATAATTTCTGTCCGGGAATGAATTATCAAAAGCTTCAAGAAGACTTGTTTTGTTTGGATCTGTTTTTACCGGGTCAAATTTTTTCAATGGTCTTAGTTGATTATTTAATTGTGTTTACCTTGTTAACTTTGTTAATTGTGTAACTTTATTAATTGTGTTAATGGTGTTAATTGTTTCTAAATAAAATTAAAGTATCCAGATATTTCCAGTTTGTAAAAAAGACACAATGAATATCAATTGTAATTTATAAAAATAATTAAAATAATTAACACAATTAACTCAATTAACCACTCAGCCGGTTGACACAATTAACTAATTAATCAGTCAAACGGCAAAAAGAATAATTTATATCTGAAATGTTTTTAGCAGATTGATTAAATTGCATAAAATTAAAAAAATCTTAATGCCCTCAAAAAATACTTCACAGAAAAAAATACTGATCACAGGAGCCGCCGGTTTTCTGGGTTCTAACCTGAGCGACAAATTCATTAAGGAAGGTTATCATGTAATAGGTATGGATAATCTTATAACAGGATCTATGAAAAATATTGAGCATCTTTTTCCGCTTAAAGAATTTGAATTTTACTTCCATGACGTGACGAAGTTCGTTCATGTTCCCGGAAAGCTCGATTATATACTTCACTTTGCTTCTCCTGCAAGCCCTATAGATTATCTTAAAATTCCGATACAGACTTTAAAAGTCGGTTCTCTCGGAACTCACAATCTTCTCGGACTTGCGAAGGAAAAGAATGCAAGATTCCTTATCGCATCTACTTCGGAAATTTACGGTGATCCAACTGTTCATCCGCAGAATGAAGAATACTGGGGAAATGTAAATCCTATCGGACCGCGCGGAGTATATGACGAAGCGAAAAGATTCCAGGAAGCTATCACTATGGCTTATCATACATATCACGGACTCGATACGCGCATTGTAAGAATATTCAATACTTATGGTCCGCGGATGCGGCTTAACGACGGCAGAGCATTGCCTGCTTTCTTTGCACAGGCTATCGGTGGTGAAGATATTACAGTTTTCGGTGACGGAAGCCAGACAAGATCGTTTTGTTATGTTGATGATCTGATAGAAGGAATATACAGATTGCTTTTAAGTGACTATATCTACCCTGTAAATATAGGAAATCCTGATGAGATCACTATTAAGGAGTTTGCAGAGGAGATCATAAAATTAACCGGTACCGCGCAGAAAATTATTTACAAACCTCTTCCTAAAGATGATCCGAAACAGCGTCAGCCGGATATTACAAAGGCAAAGGAACTATTAGGGTGGAAACCGAAAGTATCCCGTAAGGATGGTTTAAAAATAACTTATGATTATTTTAAAGGAATACTGGCAAAAGCTGAATCTGTGTAAATACTTAAAACCATTAAATAGTTAGATTTGGGATTTGGAATTTCATATTCGGAATTTAAAGCGCTGCATGTTTTTAAAAACTTAATATTCCCTGAATGAATAAATGACTTATATAAGAAACGCAAAGGCACAAATAAATCTATATCTGATTTAGATAAATAGTTAACTTTATAATTAAACGGATTCCTTTTTTGAAGAATGGAATCCGTTTTCATTTATACAAAGAAAAAATCTTTATCTATGTTATGGAATTTTATGGCTGCAAGATCTTTATCCGAGACAATTGGTTTTTCTGTTTTCCAGTTAATGGCAAGTTCAGGATCGCTGAAAAGTATTCCCCGTTCATCTTTCTTACTGTAAAACGATGTGCATTTATATGAGAATATTGTTTCATCCGAGAGAACTGAAAAGCCGTGGGCAAATCCAGGCGGGATCCATATCTGCTTATGATTTTCCGAAGTAAGCTCGACAGAGAAGTGTTTTCCGAATGTAGGCGAGCCAAATCTTATGTCTAAGGCAACATCAAGAACACTTCCCGTTAAAACCTGACAGAGTTTTCCCTGAGCAAATTGTCCGGTCTGATAATGAAGTCCCCTTACAGTTCCTTTCTGTGATTTTGATATGTTATCCTGAACGAAGTCAAACTTCAATCCTGCCTCTTCATATTTTTGTTTATTGTACGACTCAAAGAAAAATCCTCTTGAATCCTGAAAGAAATCCGGTTCTATTACAAGTACACCTTCGAGTTCAGTTTTTAATACTTTCAATTAATTCTCCTTCTGAATTCTTTCCAGATAATCCTTGTAAAGTGATTTCGGTATCTTCGCAAGAATATCTGTAAATTTCTGCTTATCTATGAATCCTTTATTAAATGCGATCTCTTCTATACAGGCGACCTTCAAACCCTGTCTGTCTTCTATCACCCCGAAAAAATTTGAAGCCTGAAGCAGAGACTCCGGCGTTCCTGTATCCAGCCAGGCAACTCCCCTGCCGATCTTTTCCACGTTAAGCTTTCCTTTCTGAAGATAAACATTATTGACATCTGTTATTTCAAGCTCGCCTCTTGCAGACGGCTTTATATTTTTTGAAATGCTTACTACTTCATTATCATAAACATACAAACCCGGTACAGCAAAATTGGATCTTGGTTTTGCTGGCTTCTCTTCTATGGAAATTGCTTTGCCTTTATCATTAAATTCTACAATGCCGTATCTTTCAGGATCATTAACCCTGTATCCGAAAATGGTTGCTCCGTCATTCTTCTGCATTGCCTTATATATAAAATCAAGATTTCCGTAGAAAATATTATCTCCTAAAATCAGAGTAGCTCCGTCATTGCCTATAAAATCCTCACCAATAATGAATGATTCAGCAATTCCGTTAGGCGCTTTCTGAAGAGCATATTCTATCTTCATTCCGTAATCTGAACCGTCATTGAATAATTTCTGATACTGCGGAATTGTTTCTTCATTTGAGATTATAAGTACCTCTTTAATATCAGATAACATCAGTATAGAAAGCGGATAATAAATAAGCGGTTTATCGTAGATAAGTGTAAGCTGTTTGCTGTAAATCTTTGATACCGGATAAAGCCTGGACCCTGCCCCACCGGCTAATATTATGCCTTTCAAATTCTATTATTTAAATTAATAATTCAATGTGCAATTTACCTAAGCATTTGACAAAATTAAAGATTTAAAATTGTCTTAATATTAAATACTTCTGCATCAGTAAGTAACAATTAATAGTTCTCCCTGACAATTTTCATTGTCACCCCGATTATTCGATTGCTTGCGGAAGTTATCGATTGTCCTCCGAATGGTTTACATTGTCATCATGAAGTTCTTTATTGTCATTTTAAAGCTCTTTATTGTCAAATGACATATTTTATTGCCTTCCGGCAGTTCTATATTGTCATCTGACTATTTTCGATTATCTTCTGACAAGTTTCGATTGTCTTCTGACAAGTTGCGATTTGCATCTTGAAGGTTTTGTTCAGCAGAATGATTATTTTGAAGTGGTGTTTCAATTTAGATTTTAAATGAAAATAGATTCAGCTATTTTAGCACAACTTAAATAAAACGGAAAATATATGAAAACATTCATTACAGTATTCACCGTTCTATTTCTGTCTTGCTCTTTTCTAAGGGCAAACTCCCCGTCAGGAACAAAAACTGTTTACAGCAAGAAAGTTATACTGGAGTTAGCTCCACTGTACATTAACAATAATGTCAAAGTTAAAAACCCTGTCATTGTGGATGTGAACAATGACGGAATATTTGATATTCTGAATTTCACATCTAAAGGAAATATAGAGTATTACAGGAATACAGGCTCTGTTGAAAAGCCTTTCTTTGTTCTCGAAAATAAAAATTTCGATAACTATGAAGTAAGTTCATTTATGCCGAAAGGATTATTAATGCCTGTATTTTTTGCCGATAAGGACGGCGATCAGGATGCAGACCTTTTTGGCATTGTAAAAGACGGTTATGATTCGAAAACTTTTCAGCAAAAATACAAGACTGTGTATGTTGAGAATACAATGGATATTGACAACTATACTCTGATTACTATTATACTTGTTTTGATTATCATAGCCCTTCTGTTGGTTATTTTGAAATAGACATCGGTTCAATTAATTTTTATTAATTGAATGCGGGAATAATTCAGTGGTAGAATGCCACCTTCCCAAGGTGGACGTCGCGGGTTCGAGTCCCGTTTCCCGCTCTTTTGAATTACAAGTTAGAGAATTCTTAAGTTGAATAACTCTAATCTGTCATCACCGCGAATGCGGGGATCAAAAATTTGCAGGTTAAATTATAATTCCTAAAAAGGATAATTTTATTTCATAATTATATTTTTTAGTTTAAAATAATCAGTCATATAAATTCCGGGATTCCTGCTTTGGCGGGAATGAAAGATAAAAACTGATTTTACATGTGTGAGGATCTCTGTGATTAATGTTCCGGTTTTTAGATTCCCGCCGGTCAATTTTAACATATTAAGAAGTTACTATTTCAGCTTTGGTAAAACAAAATAATAAGATCAAGTTCATAATAGATTTCGACAGTACGTTCATAAAACTTGAGGCTCTTGATGAACTCTGCAAGATAACTTTAAATAAGAATCCGGAAAAGAAAGAGCTCTTAAAACAATTCGAAGAACTTACCAGCCGGACAATGGAAGGCAGGATGTCATTCGGTGATTCTCTCAGGACAAGAGTAGAATTGCTTAAAGCAAACAGATCCCATCTTGATTCTTTAATTAAAAAACTAGGCTCAAAAATCTCAAAATCTGTCATAAGGAACAGATCTTTTTTTAAAAAATACGGTGAGGATATTTACATTCTCTCAGGCGGATTTAAGGAAGTAATTTTCCCCATTGTTAAAAATTTTAATATCCCTGAATCAAATGTATATGCCAATACCCTAGAATTTGACAGGAAAGGAAACATCACCGGCTTTGACAGGAATAATCTCCTTAGTCAGGATTCCGGTAAAATAAAACAGCTTAAGAGGCTCGGTCTGAAAGGAGAACTGTATGTGATTGGCGACGGCTATACGGACTACGAACTAAAGGAAGCCGGTATTGCGCATAAGTTCTTTGCTTTCACTGAAAATGTTGAAAGAGATATTGTAGCTGCAAAAGCTGACCACGTCACTCCAAGCATGGATGAATTTTTATATTTAAACAAACTCCCTATGTCTATTTCATATCCAAAAAACAGGATCAAAGTAGTGCTCCTGGAAAATGTTCACAGTGATGCTTTTAATATTTTTAAAACTGAAGGCTATCAGGTAGAAACCGTTTCCGGGAGTCTCAACGAAAAAGATCTGTCCGAAAGAATAAAAGATGTTTCAATTCTTGGTATAAGATCAAAAACTCATATCAGTACAGATGTATTGAAGAATGCGAACAGGCTGATTTCAATAGGCGCTTTCTGCATCGGAACAAATCAGATAGATCTGAATGAATGTCTTCGAAAAGGCATTGCCGTTTTTAACGCACCTTTTAGTAATACAAGAAGTGTTGTCGAGCTTGCCCTTGCAGAAATAATTATACTTATGCGGAATATAGTGGATAAAAGTAATTCACTGCATAAGGGAAAATGGGATAAATCTGCAGCCGGAAGCTTTGAGATCCGAGGAAAGAAAATCGGGATCATAGGTTATGGTAAGATCGGCTCTCAGCTGTCAGTTCTCGCTGAAGACCTGGGAATGGATGTCTATTATTACGACGTTCTTGATAAGCTTGCTCTGGGAAATGCAAAGAGATGCAAAACGCTTGGTGAACTTTTAAAAAGGTCAGACATAATCACTCTGCACATTGACGGCAATCCGGGAAATACAGATTTTATTGCCGAGAAAGAATTCAGGCAGATGAAGAAAGGTGTTATTTTTCTGAATCTCAGCAGAGGTCATGTGGTTGATATCAGATCCATGTCAAAATATATTTCAAACGGTAAAATACGCGGGGCTTCCATAGATGTATTTCCAGAAGAACCTTCAGGTAATGATGACATCTTTCACTCGGAACTGCAGGGTCTTCCGAATGTAATTCTTACTCCCCATATAGGCGGCAGCACTGAAGAAGCTCAGAAGAATATCGGTAATTTTGTTCCTGCTAAAATAATAGATTTCATCAACAGCGGTAATACTTTTTACAGCGTTAATTTTCCTGAGATCCAGCTTCCTGCATTTCAGAATGCCCACCGTTTGATCCATATCCACGAGAATGTTCCTGGAATACTTGCCCGGATAAATAATGTTCTTGCCGGACATAACATAAATATCATCGGACAATATCTGAAAACAAATGAGCTTGTCGGGTATGTGATTACGGATATCAGTAAAAAATATAATCCCGAGGTGATTCATGATTTGAAGAAAATTCCGCATACGATAAAATTCAGAATACTATATTAGTTAGTAGTTAGTAGTTAGTAGTTAATAGTTAGTAGTTAACTCGATAAACTTAGTTATTATATTTAAAACACAATCAACACAATTAACACATATAACCAGAAATGAATAAAGTATATTTCACACCAGGACCGACAGAGCTTTATCCGGATGTAAGAAGCTATATTGAAAAAGCTCTGAACGATAATGTCTGCTCGATAAATCACAGGAGCAAAGAGTTTATGGATATTTACAAAGAGACTGCAGATAATTTAAAACAGCTGATGAATATACCTGATAACTATAATATATTTTTTCTTAGTTCGGCTACGGAATGCATGGATAGGATAATTCAGAACACAGTTGAAAAGAGTAGTTTTCATTTTGTGAACGGAGCATTTGCTGAAAGATTTTACCAAACCTCTGTAGAATTAAATAAAGATGCTGAAAAGACTGAAGCAGAATATGGTAAAAGTTTTAATTTTAATAATATAAGAATTGATAATGATCCCGAGCTTATATGTATCACACAAAATGAAACAAGCACAGGGGTGGCTGTAGATCCGGCTGAGATATATAAGATCAAAAAAAAACATCCTGAATCAATAATGGCTGTTGATATAGTTACATCTACTCCGTTTGTTGATCTTGAATATAATGAGATCGACTGCGCGTTTTTTTCTGTGCAAAAAGGATTCGGACTTCCCGCCGGGCTGGGAGTATTGATCGCTAACGACAGGTGCATGGAAAAAGCAAGGAATCTGAAAGCAAAAAAAGTCTCAACCGGCAGTTATCATAATTTCATTTCTCTTTATGAGAATGCTGAGAAATTTCAGACGACCGAAACTCCTAATGTACTGGGAATTTATCTTCTCGGTAAAGTCTGTGAAAGTCTGAATAAATACGGAGTTGATAAAATGCGGAATGAAACACTAAAGAAATCAGAGATGCTTTATAAATTTTTCGACGGACACCCTTTTTTAAAACCTTTTGTAAGTATCCCATCCGACCGATCAAAAACTATCATTGAAGTTAATGCAGGTTTAAGGCAGGCAGAGATCAAGAATAAGCTTGCGGATGCCGGGATTATAGTCGGTTCAGGCTACGGCAAACTTAAAGATACTCACATAAGGATCGCAAATTTTCCGATGCATGCGACGGAAGATGTAAAAAAGATCATTGAGATCTTAAGCTGATCTTCAGGGAACGATCTTTGTAACAAATAAGAGCGCATTATTATAAGCAACTATTATATCAGAAAGATCAACTATAGAATCCCCGTTACAGTCCTGACGGATATACCCTGCTGCAAAATTATTACTTTCATTATAAACACTTATCACATCTGAAAGATCTATGAAACCGTTTTGATCCACATCCCCGCTGTAAATCCCCCATTTGCTTCCAGCTGATTTTTCATTACTTCCGAATGCCGAAGCCGGGCTTAAAGTAAAATCATAATTCATTGAAGTACCAAATGAATAAAAGACAGGATCTGCACTCCAGGTTTCAATCGAGTTCCTGTGCCTGATATCAAGGTAATAGTTACCGGGAGATAAGTTATAATTGAATTTAATTTCGGATTTAAATGTGACTGAGTCTATTATTCCTTTTGCTGAATCAATTATCATATAAGGAGAAACAGATCCGCGCATATAAACCTTAACCGTATCTTTCATTCTTAAATTAAGAACTGCCGGATCATAAAATCCTTCCGGAAAAACTTTTAGTTCAAGCTTCGGAAGCAGTTCTATGTTTACTGAATAGGACTGATATTGCCCGGTTGAATTATCAAACCAAACCGGAGTAAGCCTGTCATTTCCCGAAGTCAAGCCGGTATATGAACCGATATAGCCTTCGAATCCGTAGAGCGTTTCAAAAGGCTGATTCAATCTGAATTTATGGTCAGATATTTTTGTATCTCTGAAGGTTTCACCACCGTCTGTTGATCTAGACAAATAAACTTCAAATGAATCATTAGCATTCGAATTTCTTGCATCATAGTACATTACATTTATTCCTCCGTATTCATCAACATTCATAGCCGGCATTGACTGTATTTTAAATACTGCCGAGCTGTCCTGATTTATCCTCCTTTTATAATTCCAGATTAATCCACCGTCAGTCGAGCGGTGAAGCATCAGATCAAGTTCGTCAGTATTTCTCTCAACGCTTACTGTATATACCCACCCGTTCCGGGCACCGCCGCTAATGTCTGTTCCCATTGAAGGAACACCTGTCAGATAAATATTATTGTATTCATAAGTGATCACAGTGGAGTCTGTCTTTACAGCTGTATCTTTATTTATTACCCAGTTAACTCCCCCGTTTGTGGATTTTGCCAGACCAAGGTAATTTCTGTTAGTATACCATAAAACATAAACTTCACCGTTACTTCCGACTGATAAATCTGAAATTAATCTGTATTTAAAAGAAGGATTAATATCTGTTACTCTCTTTGCAGAATCCCAGCTGATTCCTCCGTTTGAAGAATAGGTAAAATAAACACCCTTGATCTCTTCTCCGCCGTTTTTAAGTTCATCGTACGCAATATATGATCTTCCCAGAAAAGGACTTCCGGCAACATTATCAGTTTCAGAGATCGGTTTATCTGCAGTATCAACACCGGGAATATAAATAGTCGGTGACCAGTAGTTGCCGTTGTTGGTTGAATAGCTTGCACCTACTTTGAGATCTGCACCGCTTGTTGCAGAAGGGGCGATATATGTCATAATAAAATTTCCATTGTTGCTGATAAGGACTATCGGATCTCCGACAGTTGTAATAGTATTGCCGGAAGAATTTTTTATGTTTCCAGTGCCGTTCCAGCTTGATCCATTGTCTGTAGAAATAAAAAATCCGGTAGTATACCCGCCTTCATAGAAATTAGTAATAGCAGATGCAACTTTTACATCCGGATTCAGCGGATGCGTGTATGCTGATGTTTCAACCTGGAGAAAAGGTGTCGGATAAATAATGAAATCTGATCCTGCAAATGATTCTGCTGAACTGGTCTGCTTTGTTTCCTTAGATAAAGTATTAAAAAAGTATTTTCCGGAAACAGGAAAAATGATTATTAAAAGAATCGGGAAAATGAAAATATTTTTCATATTATTATGATATAAATTAAGATAACTGTTAACGCATAAGTGAATTTCATAAATTAATTATTCTTACTTTGTACGATAATTTTCCGGTACGATGAAAACGCTGATATTCAAGAATCCGTTATTTTTCTTACAATCAGCGTCATCGCGTTCAGTCTATATCATGATCATAGAATCATTCCAATCCGGGAAAACTTACCTCATATATTACCCAGTAATAATCATTATAACTGCATTTCATTTGAAAAGAACCTGAGAAATGTCTTTCATCCGGCTTTCCCTCATTTGCAATATATTCAATATCACCTTGGATCTTCCCTGTAGCGGACTTCTCAAAACGATTTAATTTCGTAATCTTATTTGAGATCATTCTGACCGGAATAATAGATTCCCTGTAATCCTTAAGAATCTGTGAAAATTCATCCAACGGAAGCTTTCTGTTTCTGAAGGTAATGGTTTCATCAAACTGATATTTTGCGAATTCAGCTCTCCATTCCATTTCAAAAAATCCTTTAAAGAAATCTTCAGCTAAGTTTCTAATGTCATATTCGTGATTTGGATGGAACTCTTCATAAATATAGCAATGAAACATTCCATTAATCCTGAAGTCATCGGTTTCAATTTCAAAAAATTCTTCAGTTATAAATCTGTATATCACTTCTGCTTCATATTCGGCGAGGAAATCAAGCGATATGTTTTTATGATTCATTACTTCAAACAGGCGGTCAAGTTCCTTTTCTACCTCGCTTGTCTTCAGTTCTTCATATTTTCTATATTTCGGCTTTCCAATGAAGTCATAGATCTTAATTTTCTTTACTTCATTATATTCCTGTTCGAAATGGTAAATATATTTAAGCCATTCGTTTTCCATTTCCGGGTCAAGTGATGAGTCGTGTCCCTGCATTCCGAATTCTGCAGTCAGCTTCATATTAAGAAGCTCGTTTTCGGCTTCGATCTTTTCTTTGGGGGATAATTCGGGGAGATCATCTGGATTTTCCATGGTATCATAAGTTTATGTTTATAAATATCAGTTTAATATCAAATCAACGCAGCTCAATATAATAAATTTATTTTATTTGCATAATACAAAAATAAGAAACCCGTTTTTTTCCCCCGGCGTGCTTTTAAGAGAATGTCACAATACATCCTTATAAACCACAAAGACAAAAAGACTCTGAAAAATCCATTGAAAATAAAATGCTTTGTGACTTTGTGTCTAAGCGGTTTTAATATTTAATAAGTTTTGAGACACCTTATTAAGCGGGGGTCCGGTAAACAAATAATGATTGAAGATGAATACGCACTTTGATAAACTCGAATCCAGTAAAGTGACTTCGGTAAAAGTTAATGATAATTAGTTTATAGAAGAGGTTTTGGTATTAGAACGCTATTAAATAGGAAAGACACACACCAGGTATGATTAAGCAGTAACTTCTTTAAAAATATCAACAGCCTTTTTCATTAATTCTTCAGGCGCATCTAAATGAAAAACACAGCGCATAATGTCATTGCTTCCTGAAGAAATGATCACTCCTTTTTCTTTAAGCCGGTTCATCAGGTCAGGCTTGGATATTGCGGACGAACTGAATACAACTATATTGGTCTGTACAGATTCAGGATCAATATTTATTCCCTTCATCGTGCTTATCTCATGTGCAAAATATTTTGCATTTGCATTATCAACTTTGAGCCGTTCTATATTATTATCAAGAGCATAAATGCCTGCTGCTGCAAGTATACCTGTTTGTCTCATACCGCCGCCAAGGATCTTTCTCCATTTCCTCGCCATTTCTATGAAGACTCTGCTGCCGCAGACAATTGAACCGACGGGACAGCCGAGCCCTTTGGAAAAACAAAATGAAACTGAATCAAAGTATCCGGCATATTCTTTAATTGATATTCCGGTTTCAACACATGCATTGAATATCCTTGCACCGTCGAGATGTAATTTTAAATTAATCTCCCGGGCATATCCGGAAATTTCCTTAATTACGTTGATTGGCTGAATCACTCCTCCTGCCCAGTTATGTGTATTTTCCAGACAGATAAGTCTTGTCACAGGGTAATAATATTCAGAAGATCTGACATAATTTTTAATATCCTCTGCAGTTATAATTCCATTATTACCGGGTACTGAAATAAGCTGAATGTTAGAGATCACAGCTGCAGCGCCGGTCTCATTGTTCAGTATATGAGAATTACTTTCTACCAGCGCTTCATCCCCGGGTATGGTATGACATTTTAAAGATAGCTGATTTCCCAATACACCTGTGGGAACAAACAAAGCAGCTTCTTTTCCTGTCATTGAAGCGCATTTCTCCTGAAGGGCATTTACCGTTTCATCTTCACCATAGATGTCATCACCTACTTTAGCATTCATCATTGCTTCAAGCATTGGCTTAGTTGGGCGCGTTACTGTATCGCTTCGTAGATCTATCATAAGAAATTTCAAATTTCGAATTACAATTTACAAATTACAAATATTATAACTTGTCATGTAATTTAAACTATATTTTACTTTATAAATAATTCTCAGCTAAAAAAAATTAAAACAGCTTCTCCTGATCATCCTTATCATCCTCAGCTATTCTAGCAACTGCTGAAATAGTATCATGATCACCTAACTTTATTACTCTTACACCCTGTGCATTTCTTCCCATTACTCTTATGTCTTTCATTTTCTGTCTTATAAGAATTCCCTTTGAAGTAATGATCATCAGATCATCCGAGTCAGTTACTTCTTTAATGGAAATCAGTTTTCCGACTTTGTCAGTTGTCTTGACCGTGATCACTCCTTTTCCGCCTCGGTTGGTAACTCTGTAATCCGCAAGATCACTTCTCTTTCCGTATCCTTTATCTGTAATGACAAGTATTGTAGCGCTCGGTCTTTGAACAGCAACAAGTCCTACAACAAAATCACCCTTGGCAAGCTTGATGCCTCTTACTCCGGTTGCTGTTCTTCCCATATCTCTTACAAGAGATTCATTGAATCTTATTGCCTGTCCGTCATGCGAACCGATTACAATTTCCTGTGATCCGTTGGTAAGCTTCACTTCTACAAGCTTATCATTGCTGTTAAGATTGATAGCATTGATTCCGTTTCTTCTGATATTGGAATAGCTGTCAAGCTTTGTTTTTTTAATGACTCCCATTTTAGTGACCATTGTAACAAACAATTCCTCCGTAAAATCTTTTACCATTACAAAAGAAGAAATGTCCTCGTCCTTTTCTTTTTCTATAAGATTCAGAATTGATTTACCCCGTGATGTTCTGCTTCCTTCAGGTATGTCGTAAACCTTCAGCCAGTAGCATTTTCCCTTATCCGTGAAGAACATTATATACTGATGTGTCGAACCTATGAACATATGTTCGATAAAGTCATCATTGTCAGCAGCTCCTGTGGATGCTGCAGTTATGCCTTTCCCGCCTCTGCCCTGTGACTTGTATGAATTGACAGGAATCCGTTTTATGAATCCTTTATTAGAAATTGTAATGACAACATCTTCCTCTTTTATTAGCTCTTTCATCATATCATCATCAGACATTTTTCTTACATCATATATGATTTCAGTTCTTCTTTCATCACCGTATTTCTCTTTGATCTGCTTAAGATCATCGCAAATCATTTCTCTTCTTAACTGTTCGCTTTTTAAAATATTTTTTAATCTTTCTATTGCCTTAAGAAGGTCTTTATATTCATCCTCAATCTTCTTTCTTTCAAGTCCTGTCAGTCTCTGAAGGCGCATATTAAGAATTTCAGTCGCCTGGATCTCGGATAATTTAAACCTCTTCATCAATCCTTCTCTTGCAGTAGGTGTATCCTTTGATTTCTTTATCAGCTTTATCACTTCATCAATATTATCCAGTGCGATAATGTATCCTTCAAGTATGTGCGCTCTCTTTTCGGCTGCATCAAGCTCGAATTTGGATCTTCTGACAATCACATTCAATCTGTGATTTATGAAATGCTCCATCATTTCCTTCAGAGTCAGTACTTTTGGAACTCCGTCAACGAGAGCGAGCATTATAACGCCGAATGTAGTCTGCATCTGCGTGAACTTATAAAGCTTGTTCATTATCACGTGAGCATTTGCATCTCTTCTGAGACCGATAACGATCCTCATTCCGTCCCTGTCACTTTCGTCATTTATGTCGGATATATCTTCCACTCTTTTCTCTCTCACAAGATTTGCAATGTTCTCTATAAGCGTTACCTTATTAACCTGATAAGGTATCTCTGTTATGATAATATTCTGCTTTCCGTTCTTTTCAGTTTCGATCGAAACTTTTGCCCTTAATATAATTTTTCCTCTTCCTGTTTCAAAAGCTTCCTTCACAGGTTCGTATCCGTAGATTATTCCTCCGGTCGGAAAGTCAGGTGCGGTTACAAATTTCATCAGCTTTTTAATATCCGCATCAGGATTCTTTATCAGGTGAATAATTCCGTCACAGATCTCCGTAAGATTATGCGGAGGTATGTTTGTAGCCATTCCGACAGCTATACCATTAGAGCCGTTTACCAGCAGGTTTGGAATTACTGACGGAAGTACGGAAGGTTCTTTTAATGTATCATCAAAGTTAGGTATAAAATCTACAGTGTTCTTTTCGAGATCTTCAAGTATTGATTCAGCAACACGCGACAGCCTCGCTTCAGTATATCTCATAGCCGCCGGCGCATCTCCGTCCACCGAACCGAAGTTACCCTGTCCGTCAACAAGCGGATATCTCAGAGAAAATTCCTGAACCATTCTTACCATTGCATCATAAACAGATTTGTCTCCGTGAGGATGATACTTGCCCAGCACTTCCCCGACAATACGCGCAGATTTCTTAGGAGGTTTGTTGGCTGCCAATCCAAGTTCACTCATACCGAACAGCACTCTTCTGTGAACAGGCTTCAGACCGTCCCTTACATCCGGCAAGGCTCTTGCGACTATCACTGACATTGAATAATCAATGTATGAAGACTTCATTTCATCTTCTATATTAACCGGTATTATTTTTTCGTTTGCCATTAATTGATTATATGTTCTTTTTAATTATTTTAATTTAATATTTTATAGGAGGAATGCCCTGAAGTACCCGCAGCAGACCGATCTGTCCCGCATGATACGGATCGTGAAGTAAATTTTCACGAATGTAATTTGCGTCTTCGTTATTTAAGTTATAAAGTTCGGAACCGTAGTTTCTAATTAATTCCTTAAAATCTTCATGTGTCTTTTTGAGATTACTGATTTCTTCCTGCCATTTTTCTTCTGTCGGATCTTCGGGAATATTCCTCCAGTCACCTTCTCTTCTTTGTTCCCGTGTTAAAGGCTTTCCCTGTGCATCAGAAAGAATTGCGAATTTCCAGAATGTTGTATGCATTACGATTTTCCATATTGAATTCCTTCCTTCAGCCGGTTTCCATACTGCCTGTTCCATGTTCAGATCTTCCACTAACTGAAATAATCCCGCCTGCCAGCCGTTACCTCCGTAAAAAAAAGAATCCATGTCTTTCAGATGAGCTTCAGTGAAATTTGGTTTATCCAATATGTTAGCACTTATTAGTTAGTAGTTAATAGTTAGTAGTTAGTAGTTAATAAAAAATTGAAAGTTAAATTTAATAGATAAATTCTTGGTTTTGTTAATCAATCTTAAATCGTAAGTCAAAGATTCAATATTTGTAATCTTACAAATTCCAAATCCGAAATTCCCAATTCCAAATCAACTAAGTGGAGCTAACCGGAATCGAACCGGTGGTCTTTTCGTTGCGAACGAAACGCTTTACCGGCTAAGCTATAGCCCCATCCTTTCAATAAAAAATTGGAATTTCGGATTTGGAATTTATATAAAAATTATAAATATAATTGGGTCAGAAATTAAAAATTACAAAATTCCAAATTCGACATCTTAAATTCCAAATATCTTTAATTTACTCAATTTTGCAAACTTTTACAATGTAATGACAGGTCGGAAAGCATTATTTAATAAGGCTTTTCGGAGGTCAGTCCACATCAAGAGGATCATAATCAACCTGAATAATATCATCAATTTTACCGGTAATTGTATCTGCAACCACTGCTGTAAGTTTATTCTTATATACACATCCGGTATCAATATTCGCATAATAATTCTTAACATATTTGACTTCATCAAAAGGCGTATGTCCGAATATCTGAAGTTCATCAAGATGCGCAGGAGATTCCCTGTTCCATAGAATGGATCTGTCGTCACCGCCTTCAATTATCCCTGCATGTGAAACTATCACTTTCTGAATTTCAAATTTAAGAGGAAGATTTTTAAGATAATCATAATGACCTGTTGCTTTCAGTTCCGTCCTGAAGTTTTTAAAATTGGAGAACAGTCTTGAATTAATATAAGAATATTGTGTCTCGCGTCCTCCGTTGTAATAATAATGCTCTGCCTCTTTAAACATAAACCTGAAAAAATTATCCGAACTGTCAATTGCCCTGATGAGCATGTCTTCGTGATTTCCCTTAACCGGTTTGATTGAGTTTTTTATGCAGAAATCTACAGACTCTTTTGAGTATTTACCTCTGTCCACAAGATCTCCAACAGTATATATTTCAGTTATACCATTAAGCTTTTCATAAATTTTTTGAAGTGAATGAAAGCAGCCGTGAATATCTCCGATGACAGCAATGGTATTATTTAATATCATAATGAAAATTTATTGCGTAAAATTTAAATATTAATAAACATAAATTATATCTAAAAAATAATTGAATACTGATTACAAAATAATATTGTTTGACGGAGTGTGCAACCTGTGTAATTCAAGTGTCAACTTTATAATCGATCATGACAAAAAGAATATGTTCCGGTTTGCTTCATTACAATCGGATTCAGGACAGACTTTGCTTAAGAAATTTGGTCTGAATAATGAAAGCTTTGATTCCATTATATTAATTGATAATGAAAAATATCTTACCCGGTCTTCAGCGGTTCTCAGAATTGTAAAAAATTTTCCCGGATTCTGGAAACTTCTCTATATTTTTATAATTGTCCCTCCTGCTGTCAGAAATCTGTTATATGATATAATTGCAGAAAACAGATATAAGTGGTTCGGAAAGAAAGATTCCTGCAGAGTGCCCACACCGGAACTGAAAGAAAAATTTTTATAGTCTGCGGAATTCAAAAAACTTCGAAGCCTTTTTTTTAAAAATAAATTTTTCTTTTGTATGACTTCAGCTCTGTCCAAAACGATTTGTTCTTGAACAGTAGTCTTATACTTCTAAAGTA
>DAIPYG010000009.1:0-20215 GCA_036782875.1 Bacteroidota bacterium
CAAATTACAAATTACAAATAGAAAATTTTATAACTACTAACTACTAACTACTAACTACTAACTACTAACTGCCCCTCAAATCCTTAATCCTGTTCAGCTTACCTCCTTCACTCCGGGGAATGTCTCCGGGCGCTGATAAAGTCACTTTCATTGTTAATCCGATCTTCCCTTTTATCTTATTGGTAAAATGATCCTGAAGTGTCTGAAGCTTTTCATTTACTTCCGGTTCCTGTGAGGTGATCTCCGGAAATCCAATATCAGAATAATATTTCTCATTAAGCTCTACCAATACTTCTACTTTATCCATTTTACTTTCTCTTGTTACAACAAGCTGATAGTTTGCATTCAGCTCTTCTATATCCTGTATGAGCTCTTCAATCTGCGTATGAAATAAATTCAGTCCTCTGATAATAAGCATATCATCTGCGCGTCCGAGTATTGGTCCCATTTTTATGTGAGTTCTTTTTGCAGACTTATCATAATAAATGTAAGTGATGTCATTTGTCCAGTATCGAAGCAGCGGCATAGCTTCTTTTGTCAGTGTTGTAAAAACAAGAACTCCCTTTTCTCCGTAAGGCAAAGGCTCGCCGGTATCTTTATCAACAACTTCCGGAAAGAAATGATCCTCCCATACATAGCTTCCCGTTCCTTTTTCTTCAAAGTCTTCCTGTGAAACTCCAGGTCCGATTATTTCACTTAAGCCGTAAAGATTTGTAGCTGTAACATTCAGTCCTTTCTCAACTTCAGTTCTGATGGCTTCCGTCCATGGCTCTGCACCAAGAATGGCATATTTAAGTTTAAGTTCTTTTGTTGAAATATTCCTCTTCCTTATTTCTTCTGCAAGTGTCTGCGCGTAAGAAGGTGTGCAGGCAATTACTTCAGGTTTAAAATCCTGAAGAAGAAGTAACTGTCTTTCAGTCATTCCGCCTGAAACAGGAACTACAGTCATTCCTAATTTTTCCGCTCCGTAATGAAGTCCCAGCCCGCCCGTAAACAGTCCGTATCCGTAAGAATTCTGAAGCATCATTCCGGGTCTGGCACCTGCGGCATATAAACTTCTTGCTACGACTTCGGAAAATACACTAATGTCATTTTCGGAATATCCTACAACGGTAGGTTTTCCGGTAGTTCCGCTTGATACATGAATGCGTGAAATTTTTTCCGCGGGCATTGTAAAAAGACCGAACGGATAATTGTCCCTAAGATCAGATTTTTTTGTGAAGGGTATTTTATAAATGTCACCGGTTCCTTTGATATCAAAAGGTGAGATACCGGATTCCTGAAATTTATTTCTGTAAAAAGGTACTTTACTGTATAGCAGATTTACAATGTTACAAAGGCGTTCGTCCTGTATCTTTCGCAGGCTTTTCAGGGATATTTTTTCTATTGCCTCATTGTAAAACATTTTATTAAAAAGTTAAATTAAAACAGAGACTTCAATAAAATTTTACTTCTTGTTATAATATGCTATCGAATCTTCCTTAGTACCGAATTTAATTATCCTTTTATCCTTATCATGATATTCCACATCATCGGGCAGCTGGAATTCAGTTTGTGAGAAATCAGGATCGATCTCAAGTGAAGTTGCGGTTGCAATGTAAAGGGGCTTCGAAATTTTCAGCGCATATTTTTTATTATAAACCGCTACCACAGTCCTGTCGGATAATTCATATACATCACAGTCGTATCCCAGAACTTTTTCCTTATCTATGACTTTTGCGTTTTCAAGGTATTTGTTTAAACCGCTTGCACCTATGATAAGTTCGTTTCCAATATATGCTTCCCTGAAATTTTTATATCCGGTTCTTGATCCGACCTTGCTTGCGCCCTGCCTGATCACTGTAAAAACCGTGTCATTCAGCAAATACATTTCATTGATACTGCTGACTCCCCCTGATGCAAAATCAAATACTATTTTAAATTTATCATTATTACTCAGCATCAGCATTTTCCCTTCCCTTTTACCGGCGAGTGTGTATTTGATGCTGAAGTTCTCGGGAATATCCGATCTGCTGCTGCTTTCAACAACTGAATCTTTCCCGCTTCCGGTTTTACCGGAACCTGTATTTGATTCCTTACCGCATGAATAAACACCGGAAATAAAAAATAAGATGATAAAAATTTTTGTGATTGGACCGTTCAATAAGTCAGATCTTTTCATTTTTTAATTTGATTTAATTACAAAAGGATATACTTAATCCGGAATAGTTCGGTAAAAATTTAATTCAAAAATTAATTTAAAATTTACCCGCTTTGATTAATTTTATCAGAAAAAGATGATCCGGATTATTTAGCTCTGAGACCATTTGTGTCCCTGAACTTTCCTGGTTCAAAAAATCTCCAGTTAAATATCCGGGTTTATATTTTTTATTTTCGTTCTTTTAATTTATTTACAAGTGAATCAAGGGATTTGTTCTTCAATGTCTTTGACTCAGATTTATTAAATTCTAAATCTGAAGGTAAATTGAATTCTGCTCCTGTATAAGAAGGACTGGTATTAAGAGCAGTTGCAGTAGCCATAAACTCAGGAGTCTTTATTTTCAGAATATATCTTTTATTAAAAACAGAAAGCGTGATCCCGCTTGAAGTTTCATAGATATCACATTTATATCCGAGTATATTCTCCGAACCTGTGATTTTTTTGCTGTCAATGAATTTTTCAAATTCCTTAAAATCAGTTATAGTTTCGCCTGTCTGCTTGGATTCATTATAGCCGCGCAGGTCTGATTTTGTGCCGATCTTTTTCCCTCCAACATCTAAAACGCTGTAGACCGAATTGTCCATTATATAAATTACATTTGAGCTCTTAATGCCTAATACTTCTGAATTTATATTCTGCTTTAATTTTTCACCGCTTCTCATTATTTCCATCTTTCCTTTCAAAGCGCCTTCCAGATCATAGTTAACCGTAAAATCATTGGATAAGACATCTTCCTTCGCCCGGTTTTCTGTTTTCGGAGCTTCGGTTTTAGTGCTTTGAGGTTCGTTCTTTTTCTCATTGGAACAGGATGTAAAGACCAGTGCAAATATTATCACTGCTATTAATCCGGCTGTATTCGAAATACGTTTTTTATAGTTCAATTTTATTTCTTAATTTATTGTGAAAAATTTATGAGATAAAGAAAGAGGTCAAAGGAATTCCTTTGACCCGTTTCTTTTAATATATAAGGTTCATACATACTTTTCAGGGATCAACTTACAGTTTCTTTGATATGAGGACCGATCTTTGCAACGATCTGTGCTTTCGGTACGGCTCCGACAATCTGATCAACTATTTTGCCGTCCTTGAAGATCAAAAGAGTCGGTATGCTTCTGATCCCATATTTCACGGAAACTTCCTGATTATTATCAATATCAAGCTTTCCCACTTTTAATTTGCCTTCATATTCACCGGCAAGCTCTTCGACTATCGGAGCTATGGCTTTACACGGACCGCACCATACTGCCCAGAAGTCTATGATTACCGGTATGTCTGATTTTATTACTTCCTGCTCAAAGTTGGCGTCTGTTATTTCAACTGTATGCATTTTATTTTCCTTTCTTAATGAAATTTATTTTTGATTTATGAATGGTTTTAATTTAATTTTAAGTTATTTTCTCCAACTATATTTTTCAAGTTTGAAATTAATTCCTTTGTTGCCCTTATTTTATATTCGTTTGAGATAAATGCTCTCGCCCGGGTGGTGTTCAAAACGCTGAAAAATAATTTGGAAGTTCCCGGATTACTCTCAACCTCGTTTTTGATGAGGTGCAGACTGGATATTTCAGTTTCCTTTTCACTTAAATGTAATATCACATTCTTTGTAAAGATCTCTATGAAAGTATCTATGCTGTATATCTCATTTACTACAAGTTTTATTTTATCTCCGTTCTCTTCTGGTACACCTCTTACTACTACAAGATTATCATTACCGAAAAGCGCAGTTTTCATTTCAAATGTCTTACCGAAAGCAACACATTCTCCCGATCCGTAAAAATCCACAAGATTAAAAACTACAAACTTATTTCCTTTCTTGGATAATTTTACCTGTGAATCGTTAATGACTCCGCACATAGTGACGGTCTTCAGTCTCGCAAAATCAAGTTCCGCAGGATCATCTCCGAAGTTTATATCTATAAAGCTCTCGATATCCTTTTCATATTGGGAAAGAGGATGTCCCGTTATGTAAAAACCTATTGCTGCTTTTTCCCTGTTGTATTTTTCTGATTCAGGAAAATCTTCATAATCCTGAATGATATATCCCTGATCCACAACTTTTGAATTTCCGCTGTCCCCGAATAATCCTTCCTGTCCTCTTGCTTCCTGACTCGTTGCATATCTCTGCGCGTACATTGTCGAGCGTTCGAGATTTAGAAACAGCTTGTTCCTGTTTGGCTCTATGCTGTCAAATGCTCCGGAAAATATAAGATTCTCCACGCACTTCTTGTTTACAAGTCTCAGATCAACCCGCTTTAAAAAGTCAATGAATCCGGTGTATTTACCGTTCTCATTCCTTTCATTAATGATATTCATCGCGGCTTTCTCACCTACATTCTTTATTGCGCTCAGTCCGTAAAGTATCTCGCCTATCTTCTCATCAGATTCTTCTTTCTCATATCTGATCGAAAAATCCATTTCACTTTCGTTCACATCCGGAGGTCGTAACGCGATCTTCATCTTACGGCATTCATTTGCAAGCTGCTGAAGCTCCGTTTCGTCATCCTTTCTGCAAGCCATTGAAACTGTAAGAAACTCCAGCGGATAATGTGTCTTTAAATATGCGGTATAAAAAGCAAGTATTGAATATGCGACTCCGTGCGACTTGTTGAATCCGTAATCTGCAAAGTCAAGCATAAGGTCAAAGATCTCTGTCGCGACTTTCTTTGAGACTTCGTTCTTTATCGCGCCGTCTATGAACTTAACCTTTATCTCCATCATCTTTTCCTTGATCTTTTTTCCCATGGCTTTCCTCATATTGTCAGCTTCTGCCAGCGAGAATCCCGCTACATCCCTCGCGATCTGCATCACCTGCTCCTGGTAGACAATTATACCGTAAGTCTCCTTCAGTGTCTTTTCCATCTTCGGATGAAGATATGTGATTGGTTTTCTTTCAAATCTTTTATCAATGAAATCAGGAATAAGCTTCATAGGACCCGGTCTGTACAATGCATTCATCGCGGCAAGGTCATTGATGTTCTTCGGCTTCAGCTTTGCAAGTGACTCACGCATTTTGCTTTTTGAGAACTGGAATATTCCGACTGTCGATCCCGCGGAAAAAAGTTCGTATGTCTTTTCATCGTCAAGCGGAATGTCATCTATCGTCAGTTTTTTCTTATATCTTTTATTAATAAGGGCAAGCGCTCTTCCCAGAACCTTTAATTCTTTAAGCCCAAGAAAATCTATTTTTATAAGTCCCGCATCTTCGAGCTGATTCATGTCATACTGTGTGCAGAATACATTGTCCTCTCCGGTAACTTTTGATAACGGCACATAATCAGTTACATTTCCAGGAGCTATGACAAGACCGGATGCGTGTATGGAAGAATTTTTGTTCAGATTTTCAAGAACAGTGCAGTATTCAAATAATTTTTTCTTCTCTTCTTTCTGAAAGTTGTCGCCTGTCTCGAAATATTTTTTGAAATCCGGCTCTTCCTTCATGCATTCGCTCAGCTTCTTAACTTTTCCGAATATAATAGGAATGGTCTTTGTAAGGTCGTTTATTTCCTGAAATGGAAAATTCAGAACCCTGCCGACGTCTTTGAGCACTCCGCGGGGCGCGAGCTTGTTGAATGTGACTATCTGCGCCACGGAATTTTCACCGTATTTTTCCTTTGCATACTGAATTACCTCATCTCTTCTGTCATCCTGAAAATCTATGTCTATGTCGGGCATTGAAATTCTTTCAGGATTCAGGAATCTTTCAAACAGAAGATCATAATCAAGGGGATTTACATTTGTAATTCCTATGCAGTAGCAGACAAGACTTCCAGCAGCGCTGCCTCTTCCGGGTCCTACAAGTATGCCGATGCTCTTTGCATAGTTAATGAAATCCTGTACGATCAGAAAGTATCCCGAGAAATTCATTTTCCTTATGACATCGAGTTCGAAGTTAAGTCTGTCTTCTGCTTCTTTTGTAACTTGTTTGAATTTATTCTTCAAACCTTCTCTGGAAAGCTTTTCAAGATATTCATCAAAGGTCTTAATCTTCTTTTCTTCTTCCGGAATGCGGTAGTTGGGCATGAAGTTGGTGGTTGTGTCAAGAACAAGATCACACTTCTCCGTCACTTCGAGTGTTGAGTTGATTGCATCGGGATAATCGCTGAACAGCGAGCACATTTCCTTTACCGACTTGAAATATATCTGATCTGTGCCATAACGCAGATCATTAATAATGTCAGTCTGTCCGTTATTCCTGACTGACTTTGCAGATTGTTTGGCGCTGATGTTGAGATAAATATTATGAGCTACTGCGTGTTCTCTTTTTATATAATGAACATCATTGGTTGCAATGAGCTTTAATCCGAATTTCTTTGCAAGGCGCGGCATTTCTTCAATTACTTTTTTTTCTGCTGCAATGCCGTGATCCTGTATCTCAAGATAAAAATCCTCACCGAAGATATCCTTGTAAATTCCGGTCATCTTTTCTGCAGTTGCTATATCGTTCCTTGTTATGTAACAGGAAATAACTCCGCCTGCGCAGGCGGAAGTTGATATAAGTCCTTCGCTGTACCGGCTCAGAACTTCAAGATCAATCCGCGGTTTGTAATAATAACCTTCCGTATGTCCTATTGAAGTAAGCTTGATGAGATTCCTGTAACCCGTCTCATTTTTTGCAAGCAGAATGAGATGCGCATAATTTATATTTGAAGAAGTCAGTCCGTCGGAATTTTCAAGACTCTGCGCATCCACTTCTTCTGCTGCTTTTACATTCTTTTTTCCTTTTTCGAATCTTGAACCAGACTGAGCGACATAAACTTCACAGCCGATTATCGGCTTGATCCCTTTTGACTTTGCCCTTTTGTAAAACTCCATTACTCCGTACATAACGCCGTGATCTGTCAGAGCAACAGCCTTCATTTTATTTTCTGCAGCGGCATCTACAAGCCCGTTGATGGTGGATATGGCATCAAGCAGCGAATAATGTGAATGATTATGTAAGTGTATAAACTCGGACATTGAAATAAAAAGTTAGAAGTAAATGACAGTAAATTTTGTGTGCGGTTAAATATATTTAAAATGAATTTGAAATTCTATTTAGTATAAGATAATTGTTGTAAAAGACGAACATAATCTGTCTAGAACAGGAATTTGGTATGCAATATGCTCTTAATCGAACTCTGCAAACAGCTCTTACAATTTCAGGGCTTTCTCACCGGCCATTCCCTTGTCATTACAGTATTTTTTTCAATTCTATTTTTAAAAATAATTTTACTTCTTCTGTCTGTTTGTTTGGCTTTAAGCCGCATCCCCATATTTCCGGAACATCATGTATCTTCCGTAATGAATGCATAAAACATACCTCCTTCTTTTGAGATAAAGTTTTGTGGGATCTAAAAGTGTCTGCATGGATTCATATTCATTTTTATCATAGTAGATCTGCATTACTGTCTCTTTTGATTTGAGATAATAATAACAATTCTGATAATTCACGCGGCTCAGATGTTTTATGGATTCAGTGTATTTATTTTTTCTTAAAGCTAATCAGTGCTTTCACCAGGCTGACTTTTTCGGACATGAACTCTTAGATAAGCTTCTGATTTATTTTCTGCAAAGCTTTCTACCCAGCTGATCTTTATCAGTCTTAATCCAGCAATTACAAAGCTCTGGCGAAGATCGGAGACTTCTTTTTTTATTTCATACCTGAAATAGAAATTATAGGTTACGATTTTATAGTTTCATGTAAGAGAGACAATTCAAGATCCCGAAAATTAATAAGTATTTAACTCATCATTTCATCGAGCTTTTCAAAGAGCCAGAGATTCTGATAAACTTTTTTATCCTGAGATAATTCTTTTTTCAGGATGCCTGCTTCACTTTTTGAAGTCCTGCTTTCAAGAGAACTGATTTTCAGCAGCTTTAGATAATAGTTCAGATATTTCATGAATGATTCCCGCTTGTCTGCATCCATAATCTCTGAAATCCTGGTGTGATGCTTAAGTGCATCAACCATCGAATACGCCTGATCATAAAGCTTTAGTTCATAAAACAGCCGCAGCATAAGTATCTTAACATCAGTTTTAAAAAACACCATTTCATATTTTACCTTACCGATATAAGCAAGTGATTCTTCATATTTTCCTTTGCCATAATTTATTAAAGCAAGTGAATAGTGCTTCATGTTCTGGCGGAATTCAGGTTTAAGTTCTGAAGTGTAATCACTTATAAATTTTTCAGCCCAATCGAATTCCTTCAGGTAGTCAGCACACAGCAGTGCATTCCTGTAAAAATTAGGATGCATGAAATCTTCATCCGATATCTTAAAAGCATTATCATCAAGGCATGATTTGATCAGTTCAAATATTTTCAATTTCTCTTCCTTCATGTTCGGACTGTTTCCCGTGAAGTGTATGCTCATCAGATCCGCATAAAAAGCACACATATCCGCCCTGCTTATCTTATTTTTATTTTCAAAAAAAATGTCATGAGCATTATCATAAAATTCTTTCTTATTGTCCCTGTGGAAAAGATACATGTTGAAATTAAAGTAAAGATGTGTGTAGTAATCTTTTCCCCTGAATATGTTTATGATTTTCTCCAGGTCGATCGAATTTAATATTTGTTCCGGAATCCTTTCCGAATTCTTAATCATAAGATTATCCAGTCCATAGAAATCTGCTTTCGCTGAATTTATCAGTTCGGTAAAGAAATGAAAAGACAGATGCTCAAATGATTTTGCGCCGTGAACGAAATATTTTTCCATGTCAAGCATCACTGAATAAAACCGCGAATTAAGTCTTTCGAGATGATACTTTTCCAGTTCATCGCTGCCGGATTTGATTTCATCCTGCTCAATCGCTTCATAAGCCGGCTTCAGATACTGCGGATAATGCCGTGTCAGGTTTCTTTCGATGATCTCGCTTAAAATAATTCTGCTTCTCAGGACTTTATCTTCCTTCAGCTTTGAAATGTAAATGAAATCTTCAACAGATTTAAGCAATGAAGATGATACATTTCTGAACAGAGCATGTGAATTCTTATCTTTGTATTTGCTTCCGGGATAAAGCTTCCTGAAAACAATCTCTTCGTTAAGCTCATCTGCAGTTAATTTAGAAGGATCGTCAGTTAAAACTTTGAACAGCGGCAGCGGGTCTCTTCCTTTTTTAAAATAAGGCGAGTTTAAGAACTTTTCAAAGTCATACAGTTCTTCTTTCGAAAATGTACAGAGAAATTGAATCAGTTTTGTGTCTTTGTATTTCAAATTACTGTGATTAAAATTTAAATATGTTACAAAATTAACAGGGAAATATCAAATTATCAGCATTAATTGCAGTTTCTTTCAGAATTCTTAAATACAGCTGAGATACAAAAAGCAATAATATTCTTTGTAAAATAGATCTGCCGGGGATATTTTTGTCAGAAAAATTCAGCTTTGAAAATCAACGGATTGAAAAAACAACTGACCGAAATTAAAAAAATTCTGAAAACAGAATGCCCGATAAACTCTAATGAGAATCAATTGCTTGAACTGATCATGCTTTCTGCCAGAGCAGAAATGTTTATAAGAAATCCGGACATTAAAATTACCTGTGAAATATCAGAAGAACTGGAAAAAGTAATTTCAAAATATTATTCAAACAAAAAAATAATTCATAAATCAAATTAAAAAAAATGAAAACAATCATCTTATTCTTCTCGCTGATTTCCTTTTTCGGATTTTCTTTAATGAAAGAAAATCAAATGCAGGAAAAAGCATCGGGCAAATCAAATGCTTTTTCTCTGTATTGTCCGGATTATACCGGCTCTTTAATTTTACCGCGCAGTACTGATTCAAAAAATCCTGCAGAGGGAGACTGGTATAAAAATGCAATAGAGCAAATTGCAAAATCCGAATACAATATTACATATTCGGAAGAATTAAATTTTTATCAGTCACCAAACAGAAAGAATAACCTTCGGTTCATCTATCATAAAGACGGGTTTACAGCAATACCGCGGGATGTGAAACAAAAGACGAACGATGAGTGGAAAATTAAATTTCGAATTACGAATTACGAATTACAAATTGATGACAGTCAGCTTCAGGCATCCGGTAATAAGGCATGGATAGAGAATGAAAAAATAAGAATTGATTACACAAATACAAAAGAAGGCATGCGTCAGGATTTTATCGTAAAACAAAAACCTGAAGGTAACGGAAAACTAAGATTGAATTTCACGGCTGATACAAAACTGAAAATGATTGCCGGTGCAGATGCTCTGATGTTTAAAGGTAAAAATGGCGAGGAGAAGATGAAATATTCTGCATTGAAATGCTGGGATGCAAACGGGAAGGTGCTGAGGGCATACTTTGAAGACAGTTACGAATTACGAGCTAAGAATTACGAGTTGAGTAGTAAAGCTCGTGGCTTAAATAATCCAGCTCGTAACTCGTCACTTGTACCTTGTAACTCGTTTGATATTGTTGTCAATGATGAAGACGCTGTCTATCCCGTTACAATCGATCCTCTTTCCACAACAGCAGGATGGACAGCTTCCGGAACGCAGATAGAAGATCATTTCGGATTCAGCGCTGCCACTGCAGGGGACATTAACGGAGACGGATATTCCGATGTGGTAATCGGTGCGCCGGAATTTGATAATTCCCATACTGCCGGCGGAAGAGTGTATGTTTATTACGGTTCGGCAACAGGATTAAACACAAATCCAAACTGGACGAAAGATGAATTGAGCGGTATAAACCAACTTGAAAGATTCGGATACAGTGTCTCAACTGCCGGAGATGTGAACGGCGACGGATACAGCGATTTGATTGTCGGAGCTTCTTCATTTACATCATCAGTAAGTTTTTTCGGAGCCGGTAAAGCATTTGTATATCATGGATCTGCATCAGGTTTATCTTCTTCAGCAAACTGGTCTGCAACTTATAACGATGCCAATTGTGAATTTGGTCATTCTGTTTCTACAGCAGGAGATATTAACGGTGACGGATATTCGGATGTAATAGTCGGCGCTCCTTATACAGGCGGGGTAATTTATGATCCCGGATCAGCTTTTGTTTTCAATGGTTCGGCAAGCGGATTGAACAGCGGTGCCAGCTGGCAATATAACAACATATATTCTTATGGACATCTGGGGAGTTCTGTTTCTACTGCCGGAGATGTGAACGGAGACGGTTTTTCTGACATAATTATCGGGACTCCAAATGAGCCAAACGGAGTCAGCAACGCAGGGAAAGTTACCATATTTAACGGATCTGCAAGCGGACTTCCTTCTACACCCAGCAGGACAATTCTCGGCGGTCAGGATGGTCAGGAAATGGGTAATTGTGTTTCTACCGCAGGAGACGTAAACGGCGACGGATATTCGGATGTTATTGTCGGTTCATGGCTTTTTTCAAACGGAGAAGTATCCGAAGGAAGAGTTCATGTATTTATCGGTTCTGCTTCAGGTATCGGAACTTCCGCAAACTGGGCAGCTGAATCAAATCAGGGAAACGCAATTTTAGGAACATTTGTATCAACCGCCGGAGACATAAACGGTGACGGATACGGAGATATTTTAGTCGGAAGTCCGCAATATTCAAACGGACAGTATAACGAAGGGAAAGTATTTGCCTGGTTTGGTTCCTCTGCCGGACTCGGAGCTAACGGTACTCCGGCGAATGCAGACTGGTCATTCGAAAGTAATCTTGATACAAATTATTTAGGCAGTTGTGTTGCAACTGCCGGTGATGTAAACGGAGACGGATACAGCGATGTGTTGGTATCATCTAATGTGTATCCCTATGACGGATATTCGAGAACCGGAAAGGTATCTCTTTTTACAGGATATCAGACAGGCTTAAGCAGTACATCATCCTGGACAACAGAAAGCAATCAGCAGGATGCATACTACGGCTATTCGGTTTCAACGGCGGGAGATGTGAACGGTGATGGTTTCTCTGATGTAATAGTCGGAGCTTACCTGTATGATAATGGTCAGACAGATGAAGGAAGAGTTTATATTTACCATGGTTCCTTTACGGGTCTTAGTACAACTGCTAACACAATTTCTGAAAGTAATTCTGCAAATGCACAATTCGGATTTTCCGTTTCTACGGCAGGTGACGTGAATGGTGACGGATACTCGGATGTACTTGTAGGAGGACCAAATTGGACAGGATCAGGAAGAGTTTATGTGTTCCATGGCTCTGCAACCGGAATAAATTCTCTTTGGAATTATACCATGGTTGGAGAAACATCAGGTAGTTTCTTTGGAAATTCTGTTTCTACTGCCGGAGATGTAAACGGCGACGGATATTCTGATGTAATTGTAGGATCTGAGAATTTCGCAAACGGTCAGACGGAAGAAGGAAAGGTTTATATTTTTTACGGCAAATCAACCGGTCTGAATACAGTTTATGACTTTAGTACAGAGAGCAATCAGGCATTTGCAAAACTCGGGCATTCTGTTTCTACAGCCGGAGATATAAACGGCGATGGTTACAGTGATGTAATTGCCGGAGCGATTGGTTATGATAATGGTCAGACCAATGAAGGAGGAGTCTGGGTATATTATGGCTCTGTATCCGGGATCAGCGGAAGTACATTCCTTGAGAAAAATGTTACAAGCGCTTCATTCGGGACAAGTGTAGCTTCAGCCGGAGATGTCAATGGTGACGGTTACAGTGATGTTATAATCGGGGCTGACGGATACTCAAATCCCGAGAATTTGGAAGGAGCTGCATTTGTCTATAACGGTTCACCGGCAGGTATAACACTTACACCAGGCTGGAGTGCAGAAAGTAATCAGGCTTTAGCAAGTATGGGATCTTCGGTTGCAACTGCCGGAGATGTAAACGGTGACGGGTACAGTGATGTCGTAGTAGGGACCCGCTTTTACAGCAACGGAGAGACATATGAAGGCAGAATACAGGTGTTTCAGGGTTCTAACAGCGGACTAAGCACAAGTGCTAACACGACAGTTGAAAGCAATGTGTCAAATGCAAATCTTGGAAATTCAGTATCTTCAGCCGGAGATGTAAACGGCGACGGTTACAGTGATATTATTGCAGGCGCAAACAATTATTCAAACGGAGAATCTCAGGAAGGCAAAGCATTTGTATTTTACGGCGGAGGCGGCAGCGGAGGAAGGGCAAATGTTCAGCAGTATAGTCCGGGATCAGGCTCTGTTGTAGGTTCGGGAGGACTTACATATTACAACGGACAGGTGAAGCTTGCAATCTTTGCAAGAAGTCCGTTCGGCATGACAAAAGCCAGGATCAGCCATGAATATAAAACCAATGGTGTTCCTTTCAGCGGAGGAGTAATTACTAACTCAACGGGTTCAACCGGAACAGGTGATCTGACTAATCTCGGAATTACGGGTACAGAAATATTCCACAACATAGACGGTCTGCAAACCGGAAAACTTTATAAATGGAGAGCACGGGTTAAGTATGATCTTGTATCCAATCCATATCAGAAATTCGGTCCGTGGAAATATTTTAATATTTATAACCCATTGCCTCATGGAAATTTCAGACCAAGCAACGGGCTGACCTTGAATAAATACCTGAACCTGACTGTGCTGATTCAGGGATTCTACAATCAATCAGCAAACACTATTGTTCCGGATACTGTCAGAGTATATGCCAGAAACAGCAATAGCCCATATGCCATTATTGATTCTTCAAAAGCAGTTATAAACTCTGCCGGGAATGCTTCGGTGATTTTTACGCAGGTAAACAACGGAACTAATTATTATCTTACGGTTAAGCACAGAAATTCCATAGAAACATGGAGTAAAACAACTGCTGCATTCAGCAGTGGTGCGCTTACTTATGATTTTACAACAGCAGCGAATAAGGCGTTCGGTGACAATATGATTCAGGTTGACACTGCTCCCTCAGAGTACGCTGTTTACGGAGGTGATGTAAATCAGGATGGAAGCACGGATCTCACTGATGTAACTTTAATTTATAATGGCGCTAATAGTTTTCTGACTGGATATGTCGTGACAGATGTTACGGGAGACAATGCAGTTGATCTGACTGATGTTACTTTAGCATATAACAATTCAGCAGGTTTTATTGCGAAGGTAATTCCCTGACATATGAACCGGATTTATCAGTGAATCACAGCCGAAGCGCTTCAGGTGTAAGTGCCTGAAGCGCAGGCTAAATATAATCTCTCGTGCGCGGGGAGGAGAAGAGAGGGGGTTGAAAGGGTATAGAAGAATTATTGTTATATTTTTGCTTTGCTTAAAGCAAATTTATTGGATTAAAATTTATTTTGGACAGCATTGGATATAATACCAAATACTTAATACCATTTGAATTGAATAACACAATCTAATAGCCTATTTTTGAATCATTCACAAAACTAAAACCAATCCATATGAAAATAGGTGTTCCTAAAGAAATTAAGACCAATGAGAACAGAGTTGCGCTGACTCCTATCGGCGCGGAAGTTTTGAAAAGACACGGGCATAAGATATTTGTAGAAACAAATGCAGGTACAGGCAGCGGATTCAGTGATGCAGAATATAAAAAAGTAGGAGCAACAATTCTAAAGACCCCGAAACAGATATTCGATACAGCCGATATGATAATGAAAGTTAAAGAACCGATTAAACCTGAATATAATCTTATCAGAAATGATCAGGTCGTATTTACTTATTTCCATTTTGCATCGGGTAAGGAACTTACTCTTGCAATGATGAAATCAAAATGCATAGCGATCGCTTACGAAACAGTTCAGAAAGAAGACGGATCACTTCCTTTGCTTATTCCTATGAGTGAGGTCGCAGGTAGAATGGCTCCGCAGGAAGGCGCGAAATATCTCGAGAGAACTATGGGCGGAAGAGGAGTGCTTCTGGGCGGAGTTCCGGGAACAGAGCCAGCAGAAGTAGTAGTACTCGGCGGAGGAATTGTCGGAACTAATGCAGCCAAGATAGCAGCCGGATTCGGTGCAAAGGTAACTATCATGGATAATAATCTTTACAGATTAAGATATCTTGATGATGTAATGCCGAAGAATGTAACTACTATGATGAGTAATCCACACAATATAAGAGAGAAGATCAAGGAAGCAGATCTTGTTATCGGCGCTGTATTGATAGCCGGAGCAAAAGCTCCTAAGCTGATTACAAAAGGAATGCTGAAGCTTATGAAACAGGGTTCTGTTGTAGTTGATGTTTCTGTAGATCAGGGCGGATGCATTGAGACCTGCAAACCTACAACTCATGAAAATCCAACTTACGTTGTGGACGGAGTAGTTCACTATTGCGTAGCGAATATGCCCGGTGCAGTTCCTTTCACTTCAACTATCGCTCTTACTAATGCAACGCTTCCTTATGCTGTCGAATTAGCAAATAAAGGCTGGCATAAAGCATGTGAGCAGAATGAAGAACTGAAACTGGGATTGAATATAATAAAAGGTGAGATTGTATATAAAGGTGTAGCGGATGCTTTTAAGTTCAAGTATTCAGATGTAAATGAAGTTATGTAAATTTGGAATATCGGATTTGGAATATATTTAACATTATTTAAAATTAATACCGGAGTTTTAGAAGCTCCGGTATTTTTTTATATAGTTAATAGTTAGTAGGAGATCTTTATTCTAAAAATTAAAAACAAAAAACTTTAATCTTAAATCTAAAATCGTTCAATGGTCAGCTCTAAACTTATTAATATTCTAAGATCGTTTTCAAAAGATGAGATTAAAGAATTCAGAAAATTCGTTGATTCTCCTTTTTTCAACAAGGAAGGTAAATACGTGTTGAGATTTTACGATGAGATCAAAAAGCATTATCCGGGATTTGATAACAAAGCACTTGAAAGGAGTATTCTTTTTAATAAGCTTTATCCGGGAAAGAAATATGATGATTCTATTATGCGTAAATTATCTTCCACGCTTCAGAAGCTTGCGGAAGAATATTTGAATTATAATGTTTTTAAATCAAGCGGTTATTCAAAAGACCTGCTCAGACTGAAAATGTTCAGAGAGAAAAGGCTTATCAATCATTTCGAGCTGAAATCCTCCGAGCTTGATGATTCATTTAGCAATACAAAAGAAAAAATTGACATTGAATATTTCAGGAACAGGTATAAGCTCGAGCTTGAGAAAATAAATTACTACATGGATTTCCACAGTCTGATAAAACAGCAGCAGGAGTCTATGCAGAACATACAGAAATTCATAGTATATGATTCTCTGATTAATCTGCTTGACATAGGTTATAATTTACTTGTTGGATTAACGTCCATGTATTCCGGCAAAGCTAACATAGTGATGCAGTTCCTTGAAATTATTGATCTTGAATCAGTTTCAAAGATGCTGAAAAAAGAGTCGCCCGACTTCTTTCCAGTATATGAATTATTTTATGTAAGATACAAAAGCTTTCTGAATTTCAAAGATGAGGATTATCCTGAATACAAAAAGCTCGCAATGAAGAATATTCATTACTTTGACAAAGAGAACAGGTTTACAATAATGGTAAGTCTTCAGAATTTCTGTATCAGAAAGTTTGTCAGCGGTCAGAAACATTTTGCCACTGAGCTTCACGAGATTCACAAGGAAATGCTTGCAAAAGATCTTATAATAAACGATAAGAACGGATATATGAACATGAACAGTTACAGGAATATTATTCTGACTGCGCAGACAATCGGCAAATATTCCTGGATGGAAAAATTCATAAATGAACACGAAAAAAATATCATCCCCGAGCAGCGAGAAAGTCTGACTGCCTGGGCGCGCGCTTCAGTTGATTATGATAAAAAAGAATTTGAGAGTGCATTAAGGAAACTTCAGAAGGTTAAGAATGATCATTTTCTGACCAAGCATGATATCAAAATACTGATGATGAAAATATTTTATGAGCTGAGAGATTTCGAAACTGCATTGTCATTTGCCGATACTTACCGTCACATGGTTGAGAATGACAAAACCTATGCTGATGCACACAGAAATTCACACAGGAGCTTTGCAGTTTTTTATTCAAGATTCATAAAACTTATAGCTAATGAAAATTTAAAAGAACTTCCTTTCCTGAAAAACGAAATTGAGAAGTCAGTCACAAATTCCAAAGACTGGCTCCTTCTTAAGATCAGTGAAAAAATAAAATAGCCTGACAGTAATCCTTTGCGGAATAAAACCTGTCAGGCTATCAGTCATCGGAGACAACTGTTACTTATTCTTCTTAAAACTTGAGGTCTCATCAAATTTAATTTCATTTCCGTCCGGAGTTTTGAATGAACCCTGTCTTTTGATATACATTGTATTGTCCCTGATTTCAAATGTATTGTTTGAATGATAATACTGACTTTCTTCTGAAGTATTCATGCTGTTTCCCGAAATTGATCCGGTACCGGTAGAAACGCTTCCCGCTCCCCATACATCAAACCACCAGGTTTTTACATTGCCTTTCGCATCAATGCCATAAATTCCAAGTCCTTCATATTTATCCTGAGAATTTGATTTATTAATGGCTGTAAGCTTTATTGTCAGGAACTGATGGTTCAGGTCCCATTGAATTGAAACAGTCTGATCATAGGTTTTGCCGTTCATTACTGATTCTCCGGAAGAGTTTCCGACCATCGCGTCAAAGAATTCATTCTGCAAAGGTGCAGGCGGTCTCATATCCTGTGAAAAAGATATGTTTGCATTTAAAAGTACTGCTAAAGCGATAAGTGTGAAAAGTTTTACGTGTTTCATTTGTGTTGTCTCCTTTTTGTTTAGTTTAGTTTTTGATTAATTGTTTTTAAATTTTCTGTAACAAAATTACTGCCGGTGAAAATATTTTTCAAAGAAAGTTTTTTAAAATTGTGAGGAAAATTTTATGTTCGGGAATATTTTTATTTTGTATCAGGATAAACATTATATCCCGATAGCTTTATTAAAACCTTTGGATCCGAGAGAATAAATTCCAGCTCGGCGGTTATCTGCTTAAATACTGAAGAACGCTTTAAGTTATCAGATGTATATTTATTGTCGGAATATGTTCTGATGTCGTTCGAAGTTCCGGTTCTTAATATTTCTGATCTTTCATTTACCGGATCTCCTGATGCATTTTTTACAATTAAACTTACAAAAGCGAATACTGCAATTAAAGCGAGCAGAGGTAATAGTTTTAGGTTTTTCATTTGATGCTGTCTCCTGTTTTTTAAATTTGTTTAGTGATTAATTAAATTTGTTGAACAAAAATAGAGACGATGTATATTTAATCCAAAGAAAGATTTGTAAGAATGTGAGGAAAATTTTCTGAAGCAGTATGACAGCATTTGTCAGTGAATTGAAATTCACATCCGTCCAAAGCGTGATTCAAAGACTTTAAAATAAATTTAATCCGCTGGCAAAAGAAAAATCTCCCGCTGGTGAAAAATTGCCGGAAAATCTTTCGAAATGGCAGTAAAAATCTCAATCTTCACTCGCTTCGCTCGCTCGTCAGACAGGTGATTTTTGCATTCGCCATTTCTCAGAATTTTTTAACGGCAATTTTTCTCATGCGGGTTTGTTTTTAAAAGAGAAAATTAAGTTTTATTCTGAACCAAATTATTCATATAATAAGCTATTCATATTTATTTTGGACAGTACTGATTGAAAATATAATTCTTCTTTGCTTTTAAATTGTTACACAAAATTTAATTGAGTAATTTGTAAAAAATTAAATTTATTAATGAAAGAAAAAATACGCATTGCTTCAGGACAGGGTTTCTGGGGTGATCTTGTTGATGCTCCATACAAACAAGCTACCGGAGGACCTGTAGATTATATAATGATGGATTACCTTGCTGAAGTGACAATGTCCATTCTTCAGAAACAAAAGCTGAAAGATCCTAACCTTGGCTATGCACGCGACATTCCTCCTTTAATGGAAAGACTTCTTCCTGTTATCAAAGAAAAAAATATAAAAGTTATAACCAACGGCGGGGGGGTGAATCCAGTCGCCTGCCGTGATGCTATCTTTGCCGTAGCTAAAAAGATAGGAATAAAAGATCTGAAGATCGGTGTAGTGATGGGTGATAATATTCTTGATAATATAGATGAACTCGTTTCCAGGGGTGTTGAATTAAAGAATATGGAAACAGGTGAAAGCGTGAAAACAGTTAAGGATAAGGTTCTTAGTGCGAATGTTTATTTCGGTGCGGAAGCTATTGTGGAATGTCTGAAGCAGGGTGCTGATATTGTGATCACGGGAAGAGTTACAGATACGGGTCTGACGCTTGCTCCGATGATATATGAATTCGGATGGGATATGAAGAACTGGGATCTGATGGCAGCCGGAACGGTTGCGGGACATATTCTCGAATGCGGCGGACAGGCGAGCGGTGGAAATTTTCTCGGAGACTGGAAAAGCATTCATGATCTTGCTCGCATTGGCTTTCCTATTGCGGAAGCATTTCCAAACGGTGAAGTGATCATTACCAAACATAAAAATACAGGCGGCAGAGTAAGCGTTGAAACAGTGAGCGAACAGCTTGTCTATGAAATCGGAAATCCGAAAGATTATATAACACCGGATTGTATAGCCGACTTTACTTCTATTCATCTCGAAGATATCGGAGAAAACAGGGTGAGAGTTTATGATGTTAAAGGTTTACCTGCAACAGAATTTTACAAAGTATCAATGTCATACTCTGACGGATACAGCGCTTTTGGATCTCTTACTTATTCATGGCCTGATGCTCTTGAAAAAGCAAAAGCCGCAGATGAAATATTAAGAACAAGGTTAGAAGATCTTGGTTTAAAGTTTGATGAGATAAGAACAGAGTTTCAGGGATATAATGCCTGTCACGGACCTCTTGCAAAAACATTTGATGAACTGAATGAAGTTGTATTAAGAATAGGTGTCCGCTCACAGGACAGGAAAGCAATAGAAAGATTCGGAATGGAGATCGCTCCGCTGATACTTACAGGACCTCCCGGAGTAACCGGTTTTGCTGGCGGAAGACCTAAGCCGTCTGATGTGGTTGCTTACTGGCCTGCGCTGATACCGAAGAAGGAAGTGAAGCCGGTAGTGATTGTAAAAGCAATTTAAAATTACAAATTACAAATTGCAAATTACAAATTGCAGAATTTGGATTTAGAATTT
>DAIPYG010000009.1:20315-69751 GCA_036782875.1 Bacteroidota bacterium
AAATTACAAATTACAAATTGCAAATTACAAATTGCAGAATTTGGATTTAGAATTTAGAAATAAGAACTAAGAATTATTATTATTAAACATAAAGATATTAGTCTAAAAAATTTCAAAATAAGAAGTCTTTCTACAAACTAATCAAACAAAATGAATAAACTCATACTTATTATACTGACATTTATATTTATTGGCTGCGGAACAAAAGGCAATGAAAGCTATAATGCCGGTGTCCAGCTCTTCCAGGAAAAGAAATACAATGAATGCATACCAATGTTTCAGCAGGCTGTGCAGGAAAATCCTGATTTCGGTGAGGCGTATATGATGATGGGAAGGGCATTTAATTCTCTGCAGCAGTATGACAAGTCTATAGATAATTATCAGAAAGCTCTTGGAATATTCAAGCAGGGAAAATTCAATGCAAGCGTGGATTATCTTCCGAATGACAGGAAAGTGAAGCAGATAGAAGAAGTCTGGCTTCCTTATTCACAGATTCAGCAAAAAATTCAGAAAGGAATTCCTCTTACAGATATAGAAATTCAGAAGCAGGAAGAAATAATAAAGAAACTCGATCTGAAATAGTCAGTAGTTAATAGTTAGTAGTTAGTACAAAGCAGCTTAGTCATTAATATTATGATGTTTTATTTAATCAGTGAATTAATTATCTGAGTATTTTAGTGATAAAAAAATTAAATCTTAAAAATGGAAAAAATACTTGTCATCGGAGCGGCAGGGCAGATCGGCTCCGAACTTACATTAGCTTTAAGGAAAGTTTACGGTGATGCAAATGTTTTTGCAACAGATATAAAAGATGCGCCGAAAGATATAAAGCGATCCGGACCGTTTCAGATAATGGATGTAATGGATGATAAAAGACTGATTCATTTTGTGATAAGGTATAAGATCACGCAGATCTATCTTCTTGCTGCAGTCTTATCCGGAAATGCAGAGAGGATTCCTCTGCAGGCGTGGGACATTAATATGAAAAGTCTTCTGAATATACTTGATCTTGCAAGGGAAGTCGGGATCAAAAAAATTTTCTGGCCGAGTTCGATCGCGGTTTATGGTCCGTCAACTCCGAAGGTCAACACACCTCAGCTGACAATAATGGAGCCGAGCACCGTCTATGGCATCAGCAAGCTTGCAGGAGAAAGATGGTGTGAATATTATCATACCAAACATAATCTTGACATCAGAAGTATTAGATATCCCGGATTAATAAGTTATAAGACAGAAGCCGGCGGGGGAACGACAGATTATGCTGTTGAGATATTTTATGATGCGATAGAATCAGGAAAGTATGAATGTTTTTTAAAACCGGATACAACTCTGCCTATGATGTTCATGCCGGACGCAATTAAGGCAACAATAGAATTGATGGAAGCAGATGCTGGCAATCTGACTATTCATTCCAGTTATAATCTCAGCGGGATTAGTTTTGACCCGCAGCAGCTTGCAGCACAGATAAAGAAAATTATGCCGAAATTTCAGATCACATACAAACCCGACTTCAGACAGGCTATTGCTGACTCCTGGCCGAAGAGCATTGATGACAGTGTTGCAAGAAATGACTGGGGCTGGAAGCACGATTATGATCTGGAAAGAATGACGAAGATAATGTTAAAGGAAATAAAGAAAAAATATTAGCCTCTCATTCGATTGATTTATTGATTTCTCGGATTATGTTTGTAAATCTTACCGGATAACATTTAATTAATATATGAAAAGTTATTTTGCAGTCGTAATAGTTTTATTTGAAATTAATTTTTCTATAGCACAGATAGTCCCTTCTGACTCAGGTTATATTCCATTCGCGGGAAACAGAACCATAACTTTTGTTGATTCTTCCCGGGGCAGCAGAAATATTTCATCAATTGTTTATTATCCCGCAACATCCGAGGGAAGCAATGCGCCGATACTTACAGGAAGTAAATATCCTGTTATATCATTCGGTCACGGCTTTACTTTAAATCCGAATCTGTATGCCGCATTGTACAGACATCTTGCCAGCTGGGGATATATTGTAATAGCGCCTTCCACTGAAACAGGTTTTTCACCCAATCATCTCAACTTTGCAAAAGATCTCGTCTTTGTATTAAAAGATATGAAAAGAAAGGGAAGGACTTCCGGAGATCTTTTTTATGATGCGGTAGATTCAAATAATACCGGAGTATTCGGACATTCAATGGGCGGCGGATGCAGTTTTCTTGCGGGCTCACTTGATTCATCGGTCAAGGCAGTTTCTTCACTTGCAGCTGCGACAACAAACCCATCGTCTGTAACAGCTATCAGGCAGATCAGATGCCCTGTTCAGTTATTATCAGGACAGAGAGACAGCATAGCATCTTATTCAACAAATCAATTGCCACATTATAACAATGCATTTCCATTCAAGCATATTGCAAATATTAAAGGAGGAAATCACAGTCAGTTTCATTTAATAGCGGGACTTGATGATCTTGTGGATAATGCAGCGACTATTACAAGAGCAGAACAGCAGAGACTTACACGTCGATATGTAACTTCATTTTTTAATCTGTTTCTGAAAAATGATACTGGTTATAAAAATTTTCTTTACGGACCGTCAGCGCAGTCTGATACCGGAGTCATAATGCAGTTCAGGAATTTTCAGCTTAAAACTTTTATACAGGGATTTTATGATCTGTCAGTCAACTTAATGATAAGTGATACCATTATGGTATATCTGCGGAAAAATTTTTCTCCATATGAAATAGCTGATTCGTCCAAGTCAATATTGAACAGCGCCGGTTATGGTGAGTTCAGCTTTTCTAAAGCAGGAGGAAGCGAAGTTTATTATTATCAGATAAGACAAAGAAACTCTCTTGAAACCTGGAGCAGAGCCGGTGGTGAAATGTTCTCACTGTCAAATGCCGCATTCGATTTTACTGATTCTGAATCCAAAGCGTTCGGGAATAATCAGAAATTAAAAGGTTCAAAGTACTGCATATATAACGGAGATGTTAATAAAGACGGGATAATAGACCTGACTGACTTAGTAATGGTTTTCAATGATGCTTTAAATATATCTTCAGGTTATCTTGTATCGGATATCAACGGAGATAATTTTACAGATCTGTCCGATCTTATTATTGTCTATAATAATGCATCAGAATTCGTTACGAAAATAATTCCGTGATAAAAGATCTGATTAAGATTTATAAATTAAATTCCTGATGCTTTCAAAAATAATGAATTCCATACCTGCCCATAAAAAGGGACTGATTTATATCAGTCTTGCAGCATTGCTGTGGAGCTCTGGCGGACTTTTCATAAAGATTCTCACGATAGATGCATTTCAGATCTCATTCTACCGTTCGGCAATAGCTGCAGTCACGATAATAATTATATCGAAGGCAAACAGGAAGAAACTGAATTTTGAATTCGACATTATTTCTGTATTGTGCAGTATTTGTTATGCCTTTGTTCTTATTATGTTTGTAGTTGCTGCAAAGCTTACCAAAGTAGCAAATGCAATTTTCCTTCAGTTCACTGCTCCGATATACCTGCTTATCCTGGAACCAATATTTTTAAAAACGAAATTCGAAAAGAAAAATCTTATCGCATTGATATTCTGCTTTTCCGGAATGGTTCTGTTCTTTTTCGGAAAGCTCGAGCTATCAGGAATACAGGGCAATTTAATTGCAATTGGATCAGGTATAAGTTTTGCACTTTTCACTCTTTTTTTGAAATGGAAAAAACAAATTCACAAAACGGAAGATACTATGATCTATATTGTAATTGGAAATATACTGGTCTGCATATTCTGTTTACCGTTTATAATTGAAAACCTGACATTAGATCTGACTCAGTTTCTGATACTTCTTTATATGGGAATATTTCAGATCGGGATCAGCTATATTATTTTCAATGAAGGCATAAAATATATATCAGCCACCGAGTCTATGATTATTGCTATGCTCGAAGCGATACTAAGTCCGATATGGGTTTTTCTGGGAGTCGGTGAAGTGCCTTCTGGTTATGCAATAGCAGGATCATTAATAATTTTATTTACCATCGTATGGAGAAATCTGTTTCTGAGACCGGGAGAAAAAATTGAATTGGTTGAATAACTAAATGTAATTTTTTAAGCAGTATATACTTAATAAAATTTTTATTTATCAAAAAACAAAAAGTAAATCAGACCCGCTACGGCTGCCTGCATTACAACAAGTGATACTGCAAAATACGTATCATTATTCTGTGAGTCTTCAAGATTCTGACTGTTACCTCTGAGCAGATATTTATCATATTCGTCGTTAGCAATGTTTTTATAATTAAATGCCATTATACAACTCGCTATTGATACAGCAGCAGTCCCTAAGATAGGAAACAGGGAACGCTGGGTTTTAAACTGAGTTACCCTGTCCTTGTAAACAATATCATTAACTGTTTCTGACCCTTTTGGTAAAAGAGTAATATCCGCCCCCGTTCCGAAATTATAGCTGCTGAGATCGAAACTGAAATCCCTGTAATTTTTTTTCCGGATAATTAAATCTCCTGTAAGTTCCTTTTCCCTGAAAAACCTTAACGGAGTTTCACCAAGCAGAGTATCATTTTTGAAAACCCTGGCGCTGTAAGGATTTGATCTTATATAATAAAAATAACTGAACTTTACGTTTACAGAAGTATCCTTATCAATATTTATATCAAAGGTCTGATTATCATTCTGCCAGTCCTGCGGAGATTTAGGATTGATGATTTTAATTTTATATCTGCCCTTTTTAATCACATGATCTGTCAGTGGAGTGACACCAGCCGGGACGGTATCTATATAAATTTGTCCGGATCCCGGATCTGAAGTTACCGACAGCTTATAATAGACTGAAGAATCAGCAGCAATTGTATCAATAGTTTTATTAGTAATCAAAGTATCTGCAGACATAAGCGAGTCAATTGTTTCCGGAATTACATCTGTCTGCGCAGCAGAAATCCTGCAGCACAACATCAAAAAAATAATAAATAATTTTATCATATGCTTAATATTATTCTGAAGCCTTTCCCGAAGATTTCTTAGGCATTTCCCTGTTCGAGAAACAATAAATATATTTCTCATCGCTTGCTGTGAAAATAAAGTCTTTCCAGATAATGGCGCTTGTCTTTATTCTGCCTTCGCACTGATATTTCCAGAGCTCTCTCCCGTCAGCTGCATTAAGGCAATAAAAAAATGTATCATAAGATCCTATGAATATTTTATCTTTATGAAGAAGCGGGGTTGCAGAGATTGCACCTTTTGTAGTATATTTCCAGACAATATCACCGTTACTTTTATTTAAAGCATAAATGTTACCGTCAATTCCTGAAATTATCACCAGGTCTTTGTAAAATGTGGAAGAAGATAAGAACTTTGTTTTCATTTCTTTCTTCCATACCTGACTACCCAGACTGTCCAGGCAGTAGAAGCTCATGTCATCAGATCCGAAATATATTTTCCCTTCAAATACAGAAGCATCGCAGAAAATAGAACCTCCGGTTTTAAACTTCCACTGCTCTCTACCTCCGGCAGTATCAAATGCATACATATAAAAGTCATCATTTCCTGCCAGCACAAGATCATTCAGAATTGTCGGGCTTGTATAAAAAGAACCGTAATATTTCTTTTTATCCGCCGCCCTTGTTGTCCATTTGACACTTCCGGTCCTGATATTAATCCTGTATAGCATTCCTGTAACTGAACTTGTGATTATGTCATTATCAAACATGATGGGCGAAGCTTCTATCCACCCGATCTTCTTTTCCCATTTAGGAAGACCGCTGATCAGACTGTAATTAAAAATTTTACTTTTGTTGTCACCTGAAGAAGTAACTATGATATTGTTACCTGAAATAACAGGAGTAGAAAAAGAAGATTTACCAAGAGTTGAGGTTCTTCCGAGACTTTTCCCGCTCAGCACATCTATTGCATAAAATTCGCCATTAAGTGTATTAGCAAACAGTATTGCGTCACTCACCGAAAGACAGCTTTTGGACAGACCACCGTCTACATCGTACTGCCAGTAAAGCCTGAACGGAGGCTGAAGATCATCATTGGATTTTGAAATGTTTGTTTTTGCAGTATTACCGCCAATGAACAGCCAGTCTTCATTTTCATTGACTTCCACGCTTTTATCAATGCTCAGAGATGCACAAGAGCATATTATAAATGAAAACGATATAAGTATAATTCTCTGAAAATTCATTTTAACAGGTAACATGAAGTAAAATATGAAAACAATTAAAAGAGTAAACTATAAAAATTTATTTCCGGTTCAGGAAATTGTGCTGGAAATTGAGGGAGGGAAAAATTTAATGCACTTTTCTTTAAGTTAAAATAGCAAACACACATACAATTTGCTATAACATTTTTGGAGAAATCTAAATAAGCGAAGATGATAAGAGACACAAAAGAACACAGAGTGCATCCGAAAAAAGTAAGGGAGATTAATTTAAATTTATTACCGTATATAAAAATACAAATTAATTTTCAATTTTATATTTTCAGATTAGCTCTGTGCTTTTTGTGTCTGCAAATTGTAAAATCAATTACGAGAATATTTTTGAGAATATATCACGGAGTTCAGGTTTTCCTATCTCCTGTAATTCATAGTTGACTCTGACTGCCGGTTTTTTAAACTTAATAAGTCTTCTCAGATCTATGGGAGTTCCTATTATAACTGAATCGCACGGGATCTTATTTATCGTTGCTTCGAGGTCTTTGATCTGTTTATCTCCGTAACCCATAGCAGGAAGAAGATTGCCGATTCCCGGATATTTTATGTATGTATCCTTTAATGAACCTACTGCAAAGCTTCTCGGATCGATAATCTCTTTCGCTCCGAACTTTTCAGCGGCTATTGTGCCTGCCCCGTATTTCATTTCCCCGTGCGTAAGTGTCGGACCGTCTTCTATTACAAGAACCTTTTTATTTCTTATGTAAATTTCATCTTTGGCATTTTCAAGCGATACAGGTGATGCTCCTTCAATAATAATTGCTTTTGGATTAACTTTTTCAATATTATTTCTGACTTTTTTTACATCATCAGGATTTGCAGAATCTATTTTATTAATGACAACGATATCAGATAAAAGCAGATTTGTAAGTCCGGGATAATAATGAAGCTCATGTCCAGCTCTGTGCGGATCCACAACTGTTATTACAAGATCGCATTTATAAAAAGGAAGATCATTATTACCACCGTCCCAGATAATTATATCAGCTTCTTTCTCTGCTTCACGAATTATTGCCTCGTAATCTGCTCCTGAATAAATAACATTTCCTCTAACTACGTGCGGTTCGTATTCTTCCATTTCCTCAATTGTACACTTGTGTTTTTTTAGATCGGACAATTGTGCAAATCTCTGAACCTTCTGCTGTGCAAGGTTACCGTAAGGCATTGGATGTCTAATGGCAATTACTTTTTTACCGAATGAGTTAAGTATCTCCATTACTTTTCTTGAGGTCTGACTCTTTCCTGAACCTGTTCTCGAAGCTACAACCGCTATAACCGGCTTTGTTGATTTAACAGCCGTTTGTTCATAGCCCAGCATTTTAAATGAAGGACCAGCAGCATTGACCATTGCAGCTTTTGTCATTACGTAATCAAACGTCACATCGGAATAAGAAAATACAACTTCGTCAGGTTTATGTTTTTTAATTAATCCCATAAGTTCCTCTTCAGGAAAAATAGGAATGCCTTTTGGATAATATTTTCCGCTTAATTCAGATGGATACCTTCTGTCATCAATAAACGGAATCTGTGTTGCGGTAAAAGCTACAACTTCGTAATCAGGATTATTTCTGTAATACACATTGAAATTATGAAAATCCCTGCCAGCCGCGCCCATAATTATTATTTTAATCTTTTTCATACAAGTATTTTTGGTTGGTAAATTATTGATTGGTTTGTTGATTTTTGTTGTTCAAAAATACCTATTTGAGAAGGAATAATTAAGACAAATATTTAGAATAATGAACAATTTGCAGTGAACAATATGCAATGAATAATGAACAGGGAACAACTGAACATTTTCATGAATCGTCCAGCAGAATAAAATTCCAAACTCAGAATCCCAAATTCCAATTCAGAAAAGTGTTATTCCAGAATGAATTTCTCTTGAACTTTTTAAAATTTATATTGGTCACAATAAAATTTAATAATAATGAAAATAGGCATTACCTGCTATCCGACTTACGGAGGAAGCGGTGTCGTAGCGACGGAGCTCGGAAAAGCACTTGCTCTGCGCGGACACGAGATCCACTTTATATCTTATGCTATGCCTACACGGCTTAACGGATTTATAGACAATATATTTTATCACGAGGTGGAAATTAACAGCTACCCGCTCTTTGAGTTTCCGCTATACAGCATAGCACTTGCCAGCAAGATGGTGGAAGTTACAAGATTCTATGAACTTGATATCCTTCATGCTCATTATGCCATTCCCCATGCGACAAGCGCATATCTGGCGCGGGAAATTCTAAAGTCGGAAACAAATAATTCAATTGATATTAAGTTCATAACTACTCTTCACGGAACTGATATTACACTTACCGGACTTGAACCGAGTTTTCTTCCGACGATGAAATTCAGCATAGAGAAATCAGACGGAGTAACAGCAGTTTCAAAATTTTTAAAAGATAAAACACAGCAGCAATATAAGATAAACAAAGACATAGAAGTGATTCCTAATTTTATTGATATTAATAAATATAAGAGGGAAAATGATGAGAAGACAAAGTGCTTCAAGAAAAATTTTGCTCCTAATGGGGAAAAGATCCTCGTACATACTTCAAACTTCCGGGCTTTGAAAAGAGTACAGGATGTTATCAGGGTATTCAATGAAGTTAAGAAGAAAGTTGAATGTAAATTAATTCTGATCGGAGACGGACCTGAAAGGGGAGATTGTGAAAGACTCAGCCGCGAGCTTGAAATATTTGAAGATATTAAATTCATGGGAAAGCAGGATGCGCTTGTAGAACTGTTATCAGTAGCAGATATATTTATCATACCTTCTCAGTCTGAAAGCTTCGGACTCTCAGCACTTGAAGCAATGAGCTGCGGAGTCCCGGTTATATCTTCCAGTGTCGGAGGTCTTCCCGAATTAAATCTTCACGGAGAGACAGGCTATATTGCTGAAATTGGTGATGTTGACAGAATGGCGAAGTATGCAGTAGAGCTCCTTACAAATCCCAAGAGATATGAGATTCTTTCAAAAAACGCAAGAAAAAGAGCTGAACATTTCAGTGAGGAAAATATTGTACCGCTTTATGAGAATTTTTATGAAAAGATAATCAACAATTAATAATGAGCTATGAATATTGAATAATATAAAACTTATATTATGCAGTTCTTGATGAATTAAATTGTTTTATTTGAAATTAGTAATTAAAAAAGCCGGTAACCCTCACTACCGGCTTTTATTTAGTACAAAGAACAACATGTTAAAATCTGTTCAGTTTAAATCCAATATATGTTCTAAGATATTTTCCTTCCATTTTATGTAGTTATTTTATAAGGCTCATTTTCTTTGTTTCCGCATATTCACCTGCTGACAGTCTGTAAAAATAGATTCCGCTGGGCAGAGCTGAGGCATTCCATTCTACTTCATAACTCCCCGCGACTTGAGACTGATTGACAAGTTCAGAAACTTCTTTCCCGAGTGAGTTGTAGATCTTTAAATTCGCAAAACTTTTTTCCGGTAAAGAATATCTGATTATAGTTGAAGGATTAAACGGATTAGGATAATTCTGTGACAGATAAAATCCATCCGGAGAAACCAGCCCATTTGGATTCTGAATACCTACAACACTGTTAGCTATCACTTTACTTCCCGGTCCGCCGTAAGCTCCGAGATCATTTCTGACTGTTCCGCGTGAAGGCCATTTTGCATTGTCAGGATTGCCAGGATCCGAAGGATCATTGTAGATAATGCTGCTGTCTCCTTTATCTATGCAGGGCGAACTGATCTTTAAATAATAGTTGGTGGAATCAAATTCAGGGCTTATATTAATATTCCCTCCTCCTGCGAATCCTCCCTGAACATCACAATATCTGACTGTCAGTGATCCTCCGGATACCTGCAGAGCTGTATTATCGGATTTATTACCCCATACAATATTATTTCTGATCAAAGCCTGGACTCCGCTGAATCCTAATATACCCGGTATTCCAATAACAGCTGTATTTGCAATTATAGTATTATTTTCAATAATTCTAGGTCTGGAATAATTGCTGTTAAGCCACATTCCACTACCTGCTCCGAAATCTTCCGAACCAAAATTTTTATAAATGACATTATTCTTATACTCCCCGCCGGAATAGTTAAGTACGATACCGGCACCGTATCTGGCACTGTTGTTTGAAATGAGATTATTGTAAACCCTGCCGTAACAGTCACCTATCCTCATTCCTCCTCCTCCTGTACTCATTACTCCTCCCGGAATGCAGTGATTTCCGGTTATAATGTTATTCTGAATTACCGGTGTACATAATGCAACGAGAATACCTCCGCCTTCTCTATATAATCCGGCGCCGTGTTCATCTGTCCATTTTGTTCCCGATCCGCCTGTAATAGTAAATCCCTGCAGTACAGTAGTGGAGTCTTCATTATTATGAAAAATAACACAGCTTGCAGTATCCGGCTGCAGAGGAGTACTGCCGTTAATGATGGTTGACTGCACGTATGTATAATCATTGTTCTGATAGTATCTGCTTGTCAGAACTATATTCTTACCGCGGAAATTTATGTTCTCGAAATATGTTCCGGGTTGGACGAGAACTGTATCGAGATTAACGCTGGCGTTAATGCCACTCTGTATTGTGGCATACTGAGCAGGTACATTTCTTATTGTAGCTTTGGCATTGAGGTTTAATGCCAGTACAATAATACAGATTAGTTTAAAAATTTTCATAATGGTTTTATTTGAGTTTTTATAAATCCTTTAAATACTTTGACAATTAAATTTTAATCCTGTGACAATTCTATTTAAAGTAATTTAAAGAATGGAAATTTATTGCGGAGGGTTTGTAAAGATTCAGAAGGTATAAATCACGAGGCAATTTAGGATGAGATTGCAAGATATTTTAGATATAGCGGATTTGAAAATATCTCGTAAGTTTAAAGTCTTCAGCTTCTTTGAGGGTGAATGCATGAAGGCAAAATCAATATATTCTGTAATTAACAATCTCCGTTAAAAAATATGTTTTAATTATTAAGGGATGACAATTAATTCAAGTTAAATATGCTTTTGAATTCCCTGCTTTCAAGGATCTGATTCAGCGAGTTCACAAAGTCAGGTGACTGCTGAAACGGGTGTTCTCTGAAAAGTTTTGAGGCTTTATCTTCAAGAAGATCGTCGAGAACAGCAGCTTTTTCTGGCGTTACTTTGTCGATTGTATAAAGCCGATGTTTACTGAAAAGCAGATTATCAGGATTTACATGTCCGGCATCGATCATCAGTTTTGTCTTCTTTGAGCAGTGACACGGATTATTTTTATCCATCAGTCCGCACTTATCGGTCATAAAATTAGCGAGCTGCTTTCTTGCCCGGGAAAGTTTCTGCCTGAAGTTAACCTTTGTCATATCGAGTATCTCACTTCCCACATCATCATTTACATTGAACATGCTTCCCAGAATAAATATCAGTCTCTGCTCCCTGTCGAGGCAAAGCAGCATTGCGTTCATGCATCCGATCTTAGTTTCTTCAATTAAAAGGTCAATTTCAACCGGAACACTGCTTTGCTCCGGTAATTCTGTGTCAGGGGAATTCAAAATATTTTTGCCGTATGTCTTAAGAGAAGTGTATTCGAATTCCTTTTTCCTTTTTTTCATATTAATGACGTGATTGGCGGCGATCCTGTAAGCCCAGGTCCTGAAACTGCTGTCGCCTCTGAAAGTGGATAGCTTTGTAATTATTCTGATAAGTGTTTCCTGAGTTACATCTTCAGCATCCACAGGGTCCCAGACCATTTTCAATGCAATGTTATAAATCCACGCCTGATGCCGCTTTACAAGCTGCTCCAGACTTTTTTTATCACCTTTGACTGCTGACTCCACCAGTTCACTGTCGGTGGTATCAGTGTCGTTTTTTTCTATGAATGGATTGGTCATAATAGTGTTATTTTAATTTTGGTTCAGCTTTTACATATTAGACAACTTTAATCTTCAGTTGTGACAACACTTTCAAAATAACAGATATAGTTTTTTGTATTTTACACCATAATATTTAGAATAAATTTTCAAATTTTAATGCAAATATTAAAATAAATTTCTAGTTTGTATGATTCTGATGAAATTCATAGTAATCATTCCATTGTAGAATCTCATTTAATTGAGCAAATAAAATTAAATTGATTAATAAGAATTATTTTCAAACATTGACAATAAAATTTAACCAAACTTATGAACAAAGAACAACAAGAAAAAGAAGATCACGAAAGACTTGTTACAATTTTCGAGACAGGAAACGAAGCCATTGTCGCTGTTGTAAAATCTTTACTGGATGAGGCAAAGATTCAATATTTAGCACAGGGTGACGGAGTGCAGGATCTTTTCGGTGTAGGAGTTTTAGGAGCAGGATTTAATCCTATTACAGGTCCGGTCGTATTTCAGGTAATGCCTGAAGATGCTGAATATGCCAAAGAACTTCTTAAAGATGTAAAAGAAGATTGAATATAAGAGAATATTTATCTCAAAAATTCTTTGCAGCATTTACTTCAATAGATTTTAAATAAATTTAAAAATGGTCGAGTTAAAGTACGGGTTATTCTCTTCTTTTCTGTTATTTGTCTGGATGGTATTTGAATACACCCTGCTTGTTCCGAATTATCATGAGTTAGGTTCCTATATAGGTATTATTGCCGCAATCATTCCTGTCATAGGTATTTATCTTGGTATAAAAGAGAAGAGATTTAAAACGAATTTCGGGTATATCACTTTTGGAGAGGCATTTAAAACGGGAATGGTCATTACTTTTATTATCGCTGTGCTCATTGTCATATTCACTTATGTATACTACGAATATATTAATCCTAATTTTGTTAACTATCTCGCTGCTGAAACAGAAAAATCACTGCTTCATAATAATGCGGGAAGAGATGAAATAAATGCCGCAGTAACAATCATCAGATATCAATATAGTCTGAATGTTCAGATCATCCAGCAGCTGCTGTTCATTCTGGTCGGTGGAGCAGTGATCTCATTCATAATTTCCATGCTGTTAAAAAAAACAAGAAGAAGTAAACCTTTGGAAAATTAATTACAATCATGAAAAGTATTTGTGTGTTCTGCGGATCATCTTCGGGTAAAGGTGTCAATCATCTTACTGCTGCTCAGAAACTAGGTAAAATAATATCTGAAGAAAATATGACTCTGGTTTATGGTGGAGGAAATGTCGGTATAATGAGTGAAATTGCAAATACTGTTTTGCAGTATAATGGAAAAGTAATCGGTATCATTCCGGAAGATCTTGTTTCACGGGAAGCTGCATTAAAAGAAGTGACAGAATTAATTATTGTTAAATCCATGCACGAGCGAAAGGCGATGATGTCAGAACTGTCGGACGGATTCATAGCTATGTCAGGCGGAATAGGCACTCTTGAAGAATTCTTTGAGGTCTGGACGTGGGCGCAGCTTGGGATTCATAATAAACCAATCGGCATTCTTAATGTTGATAATTATTATGACAGACTTATCGATTTTATTAAACACAGCGTGGAACAAGAATTTGTTTATAAAAATAATCTCGATATGGTATTAATAGATAAAGATGCTAAGAGTCTGATTGATAGGATGAAAGATTTTAAACCTGTAAAGGTTAGAAAATGGATGGAGACTGTTAACAGTTAACAGTTAAGCAGTTAACAATTAAGCAGTTAGTGTTTGATAGATTTTAGTTGTTAGTCAAATTAGAAAAATGATTGAAAAACTACTAACTACTAACTACAAAAATTTGAATTGAATTTAGAATCATTCAGAAAATATTGTCTTTCAAAGAAAGGTGTGACGGAAGAATATCCTTTCGGTGAAGAAACGATCTGTATGAAAGTTGCCGGGAAGATATTTGCAATAACTTCTTACAATGTTCCTTTAAGTGTAAATCTGAAGTGTGATCCGGAGCGCGCAGTTGAACTGCGCGAGATGTATGAGGAAGTTCAGCCGGGATATCACATGAACAAGAAGCACTGGAATACAGTTAATTTCGAAGGAAGAATTTCTGATAGGGAATTAAGAATAATGACTGATCATTCTTATGAACTTGTAATATCAGGATTAAGCAGGAAACAAAAAGCAGAACTGGAATCTGTAAAATAAAATTTTTCACATAAATAGTGAACAAAAGATATGAAAAAAATATTAGAACTTACATTACTCCCCGAAGATGCATTAGATGAAAAAAAATTATCCGAAATAGTAGAGGATGAATGCGCGATCAAAGATAATGATATCTATGATTTTAAATTGACAAAACGTTCTATAGATGCCCGCAGTCGAACTCCCGTAGTAAACCTTATCGTAGAAGTTTACATAAATGAAATTCCCAAACCCGAACCGGTCTATAAAGATATTTATAAAAAAGTAACAGGAAAAAAAGAAGTCATTATAATCGGAGCAGGACCGGCTGGATATTTTGCGGCACTCGAATTAATAGAGAACGGCATTAAGCCGGTAATATTTGACAGAGGAAAAGATGTGCGCTCCAGAAGAAAAGATCTGAGGGAAATTCAGCAGTTCAGCAATGTAAATCCTGATTCAAATTACTGTTTCGGAGAAGGCGGTGCAGGGACTTACTCTGACGGGAAACTTTACACTCGTTCGCACAAGCGTGGTGATATTCATAAAGCTCTCAGGATACTGGTTGAACACGGAGCAAAGGAAGATATTCTTGTCGATACACATCCTCATATAGGTTCAAATAAACTTCCCGGTGTAGTCCAGAAGCTACGTGAAACAATTCTGGAGTATGGAGGGGAAATAAACTTTGATTCAAAGGTTACAGATATTATAATCAGAAATAATGTAATCTCAGGTGTGATAGTAAATGATAAGGAAGAATATTCTGCTGATGCTGTGATCCTTTCGACTGGACATTCGGCAAGAGATATTTTTTATATGCTGAATAGGAAAGGAGTACTATTAGAATCAAAGCCTTTTGCCGTCGGCATACGGATAGAACATCCGCAGTCATTAATAGATGAAATTCAGTATAAACAAAATCCGAGAAGTGAATATCTTCCTGCTTCGAGTTATAAACTTACCGCGCAGGTAAACGGTAAAGGAGTATTTTCATTCTGTATGTGTCCCGGTGGATTGATTGTTCCGTCAGCAACCGCGCCCGGTGAAATTGTAGTAAACGGAATGTCAATGTCCGGAAGAGATTCAAAATTTGCGAATTCAGGTATAGTTGTTGCCATTGATAATGAGGATCTGAAGGAATATCAGAAGCACGGAGTATTTGACGGACTGGAATTTCAGAAAGACCTTGAGAAAATTTTTTTTGATGCAGGTGATGGCTCGCAGAAAGCTCCTGCTCAGAGAATGACTGATTTTGTAAAAGGAACTTTATCAGTTTCACTTGGAGAGACTTCTTATATACCCGGAATATACAGTGCATTGGTAAACCGTCTCCTGCCTGATAAATTATCCGAAAGAATTCAGCTTGCTTTTATACAGTTCGGAAATAAAATGAAAGGATACTTTACAGAAGAAGGAATTGTAGTCGGGCTTGAATCAAGAACAAGTTCACCTGTTAGAATTCCGAGAGATAAAGAAACTTTTGAGCACGTGGAGATAAAAGGTTTGTATCCCTGCGGTGAAGGTGCGGGCTATGCAGGCGGAATAATTTCTGCTGCACTTGACGGACAGAATGTTGCCAAAGCAATCAGTTTAAAAAACAAATGATTCATATAAGTTTGTTTTAAAATAAAAGATTAAAAATATTTCAAGTTATTTATTTCAAAATAATCCTCAAATATTTTGTAAGTTAATAAATCAAAAAATTATCCCAAAAGTCATCTCATCTTTAAACATGATTATTAAAAAAGCATCAATCGAAGATCTTGATTCAGCTGCACTGCTGTTTGATTTGTACAGACAGTTTTACAAACAGACCTCAGATCCGGAATCTGCCAGAAAATTTCTCGGAGAGAGGATAAATAATAACGATTCAGTAATATTCCTTGCAATGGATGAGAACACTAATAAAGGTATGGGATTTACTCAGCTGTTTCCTTTATTTTCATCTCTGGCAATGAAGAGATTATGGCTTTTGAATGATTTGTATGTCCATGAGGATTATAGAAAAATGGGTGTAGGTGAGGCATTAATGAAAAAGGCGGAGGAACTAGCATTTGAAACCGGAGCTAAAGGAATATTTCTGCAAACTCACAATACAAATTTACAAGCGCAGAATTTGTATTATAAATCCGGCTATAATCTGGATAAAGAATTTTTTACATTTTATTTCAACACATTGAAATCAAAATATGTAAACTTAAGACAATAATAAAATATACCGCTATTTTGGATATCCTAAATAATTACCGGAGCGGTATGATAGATTCTATTTAGGGAGAACTTGTAATTGCTGTAAAATTGAAATAGCTGTAATTAAAATCAAAAAAATATTTAACCCAATATGATATTAAATAAAGCATCTCTTAAAGATTTAGATCTTATTACTCCGCTGTTTGATCTGTATAGACAGTTTTATGAACAGAGTTCTGACCTGCAGTCAGCTAAAGAGTTTTTATCCGAAAGAATAACAAATAATGAGTCTGTGATATTCTGGGCATTAGATGAGGATAATATTGCTGGGATGGGGTTTGTTCAATTGTATCCTCTCTTTTCATCTGTTGGAATGAAGCGGTTATGGCTTCTTAATGACCTGTATGTTCATGAAGAATACAGGAAGATGGGTGTCGGGGAAGCTTTAATGGAGAAGTCCAGAGAGTTTGCAGTTGAAACTAAAGCGAAAGGAATAATTCTCGAAACGCAAAAGACAAATTCGCAGGCTCAGAATCTGTATGACAAATTAGGATATAAGAGAGATAAAGATCATTACTATTTTTATCTCGAAACAGAAAATAGATAATCATCAATAAGATTATTCTAAATACTTACTTTAATGAGAATACTTTTAACCGGAGCTAACGGATATATAGGCAGGAGATTATTACCAGTCCTTATCGAGCAGGAACATCAGGTCATCTGCTGTGTGAGGGATAAAAGCAGGTTTGACAATAAAAAATATTTTGAAAACAGTGTAAGCCTGTTTGAAGTTGATTATCTGAAGAAGGTTGATACAGAATCAGCTCCGTCAGATATTGATGTTGCATATTTTCTTATACACTCAATGTCATCTTCAATAAAGGAGTTCGAACTTCTTGAAGCAGAGACGGCGAAAAATTTTTCTGAATACATTGAAAAGACTAACTGCAGACAGATAATTTTTTTAAGCGGCATTTCAAATGAAAAAAAACTTTCAAAGCATTTAAGTTCAAGAAAAAATGTAGAGGATATTTTAAAAAAAGGGAAGACCCCGGTTACCATATTGAGAGCAGGAATTATCATAGGATCCGGGAGCGCATCTTTTGAGATCATCAGAGATCTAGTTGAGAAGCTTCCTGTTATGATCACTCCTAAGTGGCTGAATACAAGATCCCAGCCGGTTGCCATACGGGATGTTATAAAATTTCTGACCGGTGTCATTCTTAATGAAAAATGTCTGAACAAGACATTTGATATAGGCGGACCGGAAATATTGACATATAAAGAAATACTTCTCGGATATGCTGAAGTAAGAAAACTGAAAAGACTTATAATTACTCTTCCCGTAATGACTCCGCGGTTGTCTTCTTACTGGCTTTATTTTGTTTCGTCTGCTTCTTATAAACTTGCAGTGAACCTTGTCAACAGCATGAAAATAGAAATTGTCTGTAAGAATAATCAGCTTCAGGAATTACTGGAAATAAAAACCATCGATTACAAAAGATCAGTCGAACTTGCATTCGAAAAGATCGAGCAGAATCTTGTCTTATCCAGCTGGAAGGATTCACTGATCACAAGTTCCAAATACAACAGGTTATCTGAGCTTGTAGAAGTTCCGGGTTACGGATGCTATAGTGATAAAAAGCAAATTAAAATATCAAACAATCCTGATCAGGTTCTTGATAACATCTGGTCAATAGGGGGAAACAGGGGCTGGTATTATGCAAATTTTCTCTGGAAGCTGAGAGGATATTTTGATAAACTCATTGGTGGAGTAGGACTTCGAAGAGGCAGAACAAACAAAAACATTATCTCAGCCGGAGATGCTCTTGATTTCTGGCGTGTTCTGGTTGCGGATAAAGACAATAGAAGACTGCTTCTTTACGCCGAGATGAAGCTTCCCGGAGAAGCGTGGCTTGAATTTAAAATAAGGAAATTCAACTGTTCGGAAATGTTAGAACAAACTGCAACTTTCAGACCTTATGGAATCTTTGGAAGGGTATACTGGTACGCTCTGCTTCCGTTTCATTATTTTATTTTTAACGGAATGCTAAGGAATATTGAAAACTATAAAGTGATTTCTAAATGAAAAAACCGGTGCAAATGGTACACCGGTTTTAAATAAATTTAAAAGGTCATCGTAATCAATTCATATTAATCGGATCTATATCTATTATCAAATATCTAACAGCTTAGTTTAGATTTATTTTACGAGAATCATAGATTTTGTTTCAGTAAATTCTTCTGAAACCAGTTTGTAAAAGTAAATTCCTGAAGATAGATTCTCACCGGAAAATGAAACCTCATAACTTCCTTCTCTTTGAATACCATCAACCAGTGTCTTTATCTCATTACCTTTAACATCATATACTATTAGCTTAACAGGCGACATTGATTTCAAAACCTGATATTTAATACGTGTTTCAGGATTAAATGGATTCGGGAAATTCTGAAATAACTCAAAATTTTTATTTACTGTTGTTTTTTTTTCGTCTATTGAAATTATAACTCCATTTTCAGTAATTGTTACCGATTGATTTAATACTACATTTGTAAAATACTGATCTGTTCCAGACTGCCATTCTACCTTAATTGAATCAATGACCGTTGCATTGCCTAATCCGAAATGTAAATTCAGATTCTGTCCGCAGTATCCCGACTGTCCGTCAACTTCCTGCATCTGCCAGACCGGATTACCGTTAATGTTTGCTTTGACCTTTACCTTGGTACCGATTGCAGATTTGTTTGTTACAGTTCCGGTACACTTAATATTTATCCATTTGTTACCGTTTGCAAGTTCATTTTTATAAAGTGCATTCTTCTGATTTTCACTGTATGTATTAGCAGTCACGACATCGATATCTCCGTCATTATCATAATCCCCCCAGGCAAATCCATAAGAATAGCCGGAGTCATTTACTAATGCACCGGAAGTAATCTTTTGAAACGAAGCTGAACCGGTTTCTGTAAGCATATTTTTATATAACCTGTTAACTTCTTTCTGAGTATAGGCCGGCGGAACGTAAGCCTGAGTTATGAACATATCAAGATCACCGTCATTGTCGTAATCACCCCATCCCGAAACAGCATAATAACCTGTTTCATTTACAAGAGGTCCGTCATTTATTTGAGTAAAAGTAAAGTTGCCGTCGTTTCTGAAAAGGAAATTTCCCTGACTGTCCCTGTTTGTTACAAATGCATCCAGATCTCCGTCGTTGTCATAATCACCCCAGCTCGCGCTCCAGGAATCTCCTGCGTAATTTGTTAATGGAGTATTTGTAATTTTTGTAAAATATCCGTTGCCGTTATTCTTATATAAATATGAAACACGTCCTTCTTCCCTGCACACAAAAATATCCAGGTCTCTGTCATTATCAATATCCACCCAGTTCATTCCGCGTGAATTTCCGATCTCGGATACGACTACTCCGGTATCTATCTTTATAAAATTTCCGCTTCCGGCATTTTTGTATAGAAAATTTCTGTGACCCGCGCCTGAACTGTTTGTAATGAACAGATCAATTAATCCGTCATTATCATAATCACCCCAGCTGCAGGTTTCAGAATAGCTCGGACGGTTGCATACAGGACTTGCAGACTGGAATGTAAAATTACCTCCGCCGTCATTTGAATAAAGCAGACTGATCTTACCCCACCAGTTAACAACACAAAGGTCCGGATAGCCGTCATTATTGTAATCACCCCAGCTGCTGCCGTCCGAAGGCAGACTGTCTCTTACAAGCGGCTGATTAAAAATTCTGACAAATGTCCCGTTATCATTTCTGTAAAGAAGATTGTTCTCTCCGTACCTGTAACCGCTGGATATGAAAAGATCCAGGTCATTGTCATTGTCATAGTCTATCCAGTTAACACTTCTTGATGCGCCGCTGTCAATGCTGACAATGCTTTCTGTCAGCTTTATAAAATCCTGACTTATACAAGGCGAAGATATTAAAGTAAGGGCTGTAAAAATGGAAAAAATAATTTTCTTCATAGTTTAAAGTTTATATTTTACAAATATTATTTATGTTAATTTATGAATATTAATACGAGCGTAAAACACTAATGATGCTTTAATAACCGGTATTAATCTTTTTAAAAATTAGAATCCTGATTTGATATTATTCAGAGTTATCTTTCTTTTTAAATCAATTTTGATAAGAAACAGGCATAAACTTTCAGACAAAACAAATTCATTATTTAATTTCAGATGAAACCGACACAGGAATTATATGATCTGATAAAATCACTTACCGGGAGCGAAAAGAGGTATTTCAAGTTAAATGCATCAAAGCAAAAAGGAAATAAGAACTATCTGAAATTATTTGATGCAATAGATTCTCAAAAACATTTTGATGAGAATGAAATGAAGCGTAGATTTAAGAATGAGAAATTTATCTTAAATCTTACAGTAACTAAGAATTATCTTTACAGTCTTATTATTAAAAATCTGGTTTCTTTTAATGATAAAAAATCCGTTGATATAAAACTTGCAAATATTCTTTTTATGTGTAAGCTGATATTTGACAAAGCTTTATATAAACAATTCTTTAAAGCATCTGCTAATGGCAAAGAACTTGCCATCCGGTCTGAAAGATTCAGCTACGTTCTTGAGTTCATTGAGTTTGAAAAAAACATAATGAAAAAAGAAGAGATTGGCAAGAAAGATATGAATAAAGTGTATGATGAAGAGATCAGAGTTATGGAGATCATAAAAAACATTAATACATATAAAAGAGCTGTGTCGAATCTTTTCAGAATAAGCAGGACAGTTGGACGTGTCAGGGATAAAATAACCGGAAAGCTGATTGATGAGATTGTCTGCAGTAAGGATTTTAATACTGAACCGCTTTCCTTAAGAGCAGGTGAAAGTCTCCTGCTTGCTAAATATCTTGAAAGCAGATTAAAAGGAAATTATAGAGAAGCGGTTGACTATTGCAAACAAAGATTTGAACTTATATCTGAGCATCCGGAAGTCTTTAAGGATTTCCTACTGGAACCCGGACTGGATTCTCTGGAATTCTTAATATCTTCTTATTTGAGTCTTAATAATTTCGGTGAGGCAAAGAAAACTTTCAAAACCATGAAGAAAGCATATTTGTCCCAGCAGAATGATTTTATTAATTTTGTACTCACTGAATACGATATTAGATTATCTGAGGCAATTGAAAACAGGGATTTAAAAGCTTCTGTAAATTTAATCCGGGAGATTGAAAATTTCCTAAAAGAGAACAAAGGAAAGATATTTATTAATACCGAGAATTATTTTTATTTCAGTATTTCAAAATATTATTTTGTAAGTGGAAATTATGAAGAAGCTCTCAGAACCATCAATGATCATTTAAGCAGTAAATATTCAAAGCTGACACCAGAATTTGAGTCTTATCAGAGAATACTCAACATTATGATTCATTATGAACTCGGCAATTATGATCTTCTAAAATATCTGATCCCTTCAGCAAAGAAATTTTTAAAAGGCAAAAAGAAATTATTCAGATTTGAATCTGCCGTCCTGAAGTACATTCGGAAAATAATTAATGCAAAAGAAAAAAAACATATATCCGAACTGCTTATGCAATTCCACATTGAAGCTGCAGAACTGAAAAAAGATGAATATGAAAGAAATGCATTTGAATATTTTGATCTGACAGATTGGATAGAAAGTAAAATAAAAAATATAAATAAATAAATCTCATAAAATTAAATCTGTAAAAGAAAATGAATGACCGGTGGACATTGAATAATAAGAAAGCGCTGATAACAGGCGCTACCAGAGGAATAGGCAGAGCTGTGGTTGATGAGTTTCTGAAACTTGGTGCTGAAGTTTTCATTGTTTCGAGAAATCAAAAGGACGTTGAAGAACTGATAAGATTAAAAACTGATGAAGGCTATAAAGTATCAGGTATTAAATGTGATGTGGCAGATAAGAATGAAAGAGAAAGACTTGTAAGCCGCATAGCAGAGTTATGGGGGACGGTTGATGTGTTAGTGAATAATGCAGGAACAAACACAAGAAAGAAGACGCTTGAAAATACAGAAGAACATTTTGATAATCTGATCGGGATGAATATGAAATCTGTCTTTGAGCTTTGCAGATTGTTTCACCCATTGTTAAAAAAATCCGGTGATGCTTCTATTATTAATATTGTTTCAGTGGGTGGTATTACTTCAGTCGGAACAGGTTCACCTTATGCAATTTCTAAAGCCGGAATAATTCATTTTACAAAATACCTTGCTGTAGAATGGGCAGGGGATTCCATCAGAGTAAATGCAGTTGCGCCCTGGTATATTCGAACTTCATTAACAGAACCTGTATTAAAAAAACCGGAATACCTAAAAGCAGTTTTAGACAGAACACCCATGAATAGAATAGGAGAGCCGGATGAAGTTGCAGCCGCCGCTGCATTTTTATCTATGCCGGCAGCCTCTTATATAACAGGTGAATGCTTATCTGTTGACGGAGGTTTTTTGAAGTATGGGTTTAGTATATAAGAAGAATTTGCCCGGTATGTTGAGTTCAAGCAGTAATTCAGTTTAATAAATCCAAAATCCAAATTTCAAAATCTAAAATCTTAAAAACAAATTTCCAAATCCGAAATCCCAAATCAAAAATTACGAACTGAATCTTTTCACTTCTTCATTCTGTGTCAGCTCCTGAACTGTTCCCATAAGATTCTTTACAACTTCGTTCCCACTCTTATTTATAGTTTCATATTCATCAGACACTCTTAATCCGTGAACTTTATTCAGTACCGGCAGCTCAAGTGTCTTATCAGTTATTTTTGCTTCAAAATCTTTCCTGAATTTTTTTACAGCCCATTTTACTGGCCATGCTGCAGCATCTCCGAGAGCGCAGATCGTATTGCCTTCGATATTTTCAGCAACAGAAACGAGCAGATCTATGTCACTCATTCTTCCTTTTCCGTCCATTATTCTGTTCAGAACTTTCAGCATCCATCCGCAGCCTTCCCTGCAAGGAGTGCATTGTCCGCAGGATTCATGATAATAAAATTTTGTGATCCGTCTGATGACATCCACTATATCGGTGTCTTCATCCATAACAATTACACCGGCTGTTCCTATAAATGAACCGATAGCTTTAAGACTTTCATTATCCATTCTCACTGTAAGAGCTTCTTCTTTGTTCAGAGGAGGCATTGATGATCCGCCGGGAATTACCATTTTGATTTCTTTGCCGTTTTTCACTCCGCCGCAATGATCGTTGATCAGTTCGATCAGAGGAATCCCTGTAGGCAGTTCATATACACCGGGTTTATTTACGTGACCGCTTACTCCGAATAAAAGTGTTCCGGGCTGTCTGGGATCACCTATCTTACTGAACCATTCGCCTCCCTTGTTAATGATAGGAGGTACATTAGCAAGTGTCTCGATATTATTTATTGTAGTTGGATTTCCCCATACACCGACAGCGGCAGGAAACGGAGGCTTTATTCTCGGGTATCCGCGTTTGCCTTCGAGAGAATTCATCAGAGAAGATTCTTCTCCGCATATATATGCACCTGCACCCATATGAACATACATATCGACTGAAAATTCAGAGCCGAAAATATTCTTTCCTATAAATCCATTTTTATTTGCATCAGCTACGCAGTCTTCCATTATATTTATCCACTTCCAGTATTCTCCTCTAATATAGACATATACAGATCCGATCCCCATTGCATAAGCTGCAATCAAAGCGCCTTCTATGAACTGATGCGGATTTCTTTCAAATATTTCCCTGTCTTTAAAACTACCCGGTTCGCTTTCATCTCCATTGCAGCACAGAAACTTCGGCTTATCATTACCTTTTGGCATGAATGACCATTTCATTCCAGTCGGGAAACACGCGCCACCTCTGCCTTTGAGCCCGGATTTTTTAACTTCTTCAATTACTTCATCGGCTGACATTTTCGTAACAGCTCTTTTCAAAGCTGAATATCCACCCTGTGCAATATATACTTTTATATTATCGAGATCAGGAATATCTTTTAAAATTATTTTTTCCATTAAATATTTTTTTAAAAACCTTAGTTTTAATCAACAAATAAATTTCTTTGTAAAATAATTATATTTATGGTAATTATCATAATAAGTCATAGAAATCATTCAGACATTCAATATTAGTTTAAACCGAACTTCTTAATTTATCCAGCAGCTGATCCACTCCGTCTGTTGATAAATTTTCATAATATTCCTTATTGTTAATCTGCAGCATAGGTGCCGTACCGCAGCTTCCAAGGCATTCTACTTCTTCAATTGAAAAAATACCGTCTGAAGTTATTTCTTTATTCTTTATCCCAAGTTTATTTGATACGTGATTGAATATTTCATAACCTCCGCACAGCATGCAGGATACATTAGTGCATATCTGCAGATGAAATTTCCCCATCGGTTTTTTGAAATACATTGTATAAAAAGTCGCAACACCGAGGACGTGATCGGAAGGAAGATTTAAAAGCTCTCCCACGTATTTCATAGATTCGACAGAGATCCATCCGTATTTATTCTGTATCATCCATAGTAAAGGCATTACTGCTGCCATTGGTTTCGGATATTTTGATATGTGCTGCTGAACCATCTTCAATTCATTTTCATCAAAGAGTGGTGTGTAATTTTCGCTATGCATTATTTGGAATTTTGATTTTAGATCTTTGATTTTAAATTTTCTGTTTAAAATAAAATCGTATTATAGAAATTTTACAAACTTAAAACACCCGAAACCTATAAATACAACCCGAACCGGAAAATGGTAATTCGAAAAATGTATTCTGAAATTTTTTTACTTATCCGCTTCACCCATTACCGGATCTACGCTTCCTATAATAACTACAGTATCCGAGATCATACAGTCTTTCATCATAGGCGCAAGTGCCTGTAAGTTACAGAAACTCGGAGAACGTATCTTCAATCTCCATGGATGCCCGCTTCCATCACTTATAAAATAAAAACCTAACTCACCTTTGGACGCTTCAATGGCTGAATACGATTCTCCTTTTGGAGGATTGACACCGAAATTGATTATCATAAAATCGTGAATCAGCTCTTCCATTTTAGTGTAAACTCTTTCTTTTTTTGGTAATACTTTTTTTGTCTGAAGTGCATTGTGAGCTCCTGATGGTATTTTCTCAAGACATTGCTTTATTATCTTTGTTGATTCTATAAGCTCTTCCATCCGGACATAATATCTGGCAAGACAGTCACTATCAGTATAGGTGGGAATATTGAAATCCAGTTTGTCATACACAAGATATGGTTCATTTATTCTGAGGTCTCTTGCTACTCCGCAGGCTCTCAACAATGGACCTGTGAGTCCGAGCTCAATAGAATCTTCTTTTGACAAATATCCTATACCTTCACATCTTTCAATAAATATTTTATTTCTTTCTACCAGGTCTCTTACTTCTTTTAAGTTAGCGGTGAATTCATCGATAAATGTTTTAGTGGAAGCCAGTGCTGCGTCCGAAATATCCTGAGCAACTCCGCCGATCCTTGTATAAGACGTAGTGAATCTAGCTCCGCATATAACATCATACAGGTCAAGTATCTTTTCCCTCTCCCTTATCGCCCATAAGAATGGTGTTAACGCACCAACATCCATAACCATTGCTCCTATTGCAAGAAGATGTGACTGTATTCTGGCAAGCTCAGCGATTATTACTCTTATATATTTTCCTCTTTCCGGAATTTCAAGATTAATCAGCTTCTCTACTGCGAGAGCATAACCAACATTATTCGCCATAGGTGATAAGTAATCCAGTCTGTCTGTATGTGGGATGAATTCATGATATGTACATGCCTCTGCGAGTTTTTCATAACCTCTGTGAAGGTAACCGAGCTCAGGTATACACTTCTTTACTGTTTCGCCGTCAAGACTTATCAGCAAGCGCAAAACTCCGTGTGTCGCAGGATGTTGCGGTCCCATATTAAGAACCATTTCATTATCAAGTGCATCTGAAAATGAGACACTGAGATCTTCGGATTCAAGAGCTTCAATTATTTTTGATCTTTTTATTTCCGGATCCTGAGATATAGTATGGGACATAATTTTTTTGTGTTGGGTATTCCTATTAGATTAGGTGTAAGGTATTAAATAAACAATGTTTAACAATATTAAAGTGCTTAAAGAACTTATTTATTCGGAAGCGGTATTGAATCCGGTATTCCCATCAGTGGAAAATCTTTTCTAAGCGGGTGATATTCATAATTCTCCGGCATATACATTCTTCTGAGATCAGGATGATTTAAAAAAATAATTCCCATCAGATCATAGGCTTCTCTTTCATACCAGTTAGCTGATTTCCATACCGGTATCAGACTCTCCATTTCAGGTCTTTTACTGTCAAGTCGGATCTTAATAAAAAGTCTTTCATTATTATCAATACTAAGAAGATTATATATCATCTCAAAGCGGTCTTTCTTTTCAAACCGGTCAACACTTACAGCATCTACACATGAATTGAATTTTAATGATTCATCATCTTTTAAAATTTTGCAGACTTCAAGAATATCTTCTTTATTAATGTATAAAGCAGGAGTTCCGTTAACGTCTGTGTACTCTATTTTGAAATTAGTCAGTCTGGATTTCAGAAGGTTTACTTTATCTTCGCTCATTTTTTTATTTGAATGAACTTACTCAATAAAAAATTTATTTTAAACAACAAAAAACCCGCCTCTTATATGCGGGTTTTCTAAAGAAAAAATTATGTTTTTAAAACTATTTTATCAACTGCATTTTTTTTGTTTCAGTAAAATAATCCGTATCAAGTCTGTAATAATATGTTCCGCTTGATAATGAACTCCCGTTAAATTCTGCCTGATAAGAGCCGGCAGGTTTGAATCCTTCAAAGATGTTCATTACGATCTGACCGATCGAATTATATACTGTAAGTTTTACATTGGTGCTTTTTGAAAGTTCAAAATTAATTTTTGTAGTAGGGTTAAACGGATTCGGATAATTTTGATGAAGGACAAAATTATCAGGAATGGCGGTGCCATTCTGAGTAATTCCGACTGTTCCAAAAAAACTAACTTCATCTATTTGTACAAACACACCGTTAACAGAAACATCCTGATAATATCTGAATCCTATGAATATATTTTGACCTGCATATGGAACAAGATCAATATAGTAATCCGAATATGAAGCATAGACAGGATTTGGTGGAAAATATATAGTTTCAATATGATTGTTCGGATTAGCTAAGAATGAAGCAGGAGTGGAGTCTGTGGTGCTAACCCATACCTGTAAACTATCGCTTAATGTAGGTGTTCCTCCGGTTCCCCAGAATTGAATTAATCCGTCAGAAGGAACATTTTTGATTTTTCTGGAAACTAACCATGCATCAGCAAGATCATCTGTTCCGTTTGTTCCGGTAAGCCAGCTTACACCGGCTGAGCGGTGTCCAAGGTAAGGTACTGCTGTTCTTATTGCATTTACTCCGGGAACAGTAGATCCTGAATCTCTTACTGTCCAGTTGGTGTCCGGTCCACTGTTAAATCCTGTATTATCCCAGTATGACCATCCCGCCGGCACATTATTAGGAAGGGTAGTTTCAAAGCCTTCAGTCCAGACCACTGTCTGAGAATTTGCTGCATTGAAAGCAAATAGTGTTAATATTAAAACGTACAATGTTTTTTTCATGATTTCTCCTTTTTTTAATTAAAAATATTTTTAATAAAAATTTTAGTTAACAGAAAAACTTCCCTCATTGCCGTTTTGAATTTTTTCCTGAAGTACAATTAATGCCTTGAGTAAATTGTCGGGACGGGGAGGACATCCCGCAACATATACATCCACAGGTAAAAACTGATCTATTCCCTGAACTACTGAATAGGTTCTGTACATACCGCCGCTTGAAGTACAGGCACCCATCGCAATTACCCATTTTGGCTCCGGCATCTGATCATATATTTTTCTTACGACCTGTGCCATCTTGTATGTTGTGGTTCCGGCTACTATCATTACATCTGACTGTCTCGGAGAGAATCGGAAAACTTCACTGCCAAATCTTGAGATATCAAACCTAGGACCTGCAGCTGCCATCATTTCTATGGCACAGCAAGAGATTCCCATAGGCATAGGCCATAAAGCATTCTTTCTCGACCATTTTATCAGATCGTCGATCTTTGACGTGACAAATCCGTCTTTGGATAATTTTTCTTCTAATCCCATTTTAAAGCTCCTTTTTTGATTACATAAATATATCCCACCAGAAGTATAACTATAAAAACTACTACGCTTGCAAATGAATAAACCATTTTAGCATGATCCAGATTTATGAATGAAACTGCCCAGGGATATAAAAAGACAACTTCAATATCAAATAAAATAAATAAAACTGCAACCATATAAAATTTTACTGAGAACCTGTCATGAGCTGTTCCCACCGGCTCAACGCCGCTTTCATAGGTTGACATTTTTTCTTTGTTAGGTCTTGATGGTCCAAGCAAAGAAGATAATTTTACATTTGTAACTGCAAATAATACCGAGATAACAAGTATTATAATTATTGGTATGTATGATTCCAGCATGTGTTAATATAAATTATTTTTTCTTTAATTTTAATGAAAAATTTGTAACTAATCTCAATATTTAAATTATTATGTCAGCATAAGTAAATAAAAACTTAATTTAAGTTATTTTTAAATTAGAAGATGCCCTGAGAGAAAATGATTCATACTGTCTTTACAAATTCAGATCTTCAGATACATATTGTCAATTTCATCTTTAAATTTCTCTTCAACAAATTTTCTTTTTACTTTTAATGTAGGTGTAAGCTCTCCTCCTTCAATGCTGAAATGATTTTCAATCAAAGTGAATTTCCGAATCCGTTCATAATTTGCAAGATCCTTCTGCAGACTGTCTATATCTTTTTGAATTAGATTCAATAATGCTCGGTTACTTAACAGTTCTGAAAAAGTGCCGAATGAAATATTATTCCTTTCCGCAAATTTTATCATTCCGCTTTTGTCTGCAGTCATAATAGCTGTTATATACATTCTTTCGTTACCGATAACCATTGCATTTTCAACATACTGAAGACTTAAAATCAAATCTTCAATCTGAGTTGGAGATACATACTTGCCTCCTGAAGTTTTCATCAGAGATTTTTTTCTGTCAGTGATCATCAGATAGCCATCGCTGTCAAACTGACCTATGTCGCCTGTATATAACCACCCGTCTTTTATAGTTTCATTTGTTGCAAGTTCATCTTTGTAATATCCTTTCATAACAAGTTCACCTTTTACAAGTATTTCATTCTCATCCGAAAGTCTTACCTCCACACCTGAAAGCGGAAGTCCAACTGTGCCGTATTTGTTTTTATGCGGAGGGTTAACAGTTATGACAGGAGATGTTTCTGTCATACCATAACCTTCCAGTATTTCAATCCCCGTCATTTCAAAAAAATCTCCAATGGATTTGTTCAGAGCTCCTCCACCCGAAACAAAAAATCTTATCCTTCCTCCGGTCTTTTCCCTGATTTTTCTGTATACAAGTTTGTCAGCTGTTTTCCATTTCAGGCTCTTCTTAATATCTGTATTTCCGCTCCTTGCAATATCAATTGCCCAGGAAAATATTTTTTTCTTAAATCCATCTTTCATTTCCTCACTGCTGTTATTCAGCTTGTTGTAGATCTTATCAAGCAGACGGGGGACTGTAATGACTATAGTTGGGTTAGTTTCAGTTAATTGTTTAGCAATAGTGTCTATATTCTGTGCGTAATAAATTTTCGCTCCGCAAAACAGCGGAAGATAATATCCGGTCGTTCTCTCATAAGAATGTGAATAAGGCAGATAAGAAAGAAAAGTATCTTTGTCATCTATGACCAGTACTTTCTGACACGCGGTGATGTTTGAATAAATGTTCTTATGAGTAAGCATCACTCCCTTGGGAACTCCCGTCGTTCCGGAAGTATAGATCATAGTAAGGATATCACTGTCTGAAATTTTTTCTGACAACTCAGTTAATAAATCAGTAATTATTTTTTCGGAAACAAAATCATGTCTGTTAACTATTTCTGAAAACAAACTGATATTCTCATTTACGTATTTCGAAGTATCTGTATTTTTAAATGCAACAACATCTTTCAGGCACGGGAGATTATTCTTGAGCTGCATAACCTTGCTTAACAGATTTGTGTTTGAGACAAAGCAAATTGCCGATTCAGAATTGTCAAGTATATATTCAATCTGCAAAAGAGACTGTGAAGTATATATAGGAATAGATATGAGTTTCATAAACATGCATGCAAAATCAACTGCAACCCATTCAGTACAATTCTCAGATATTATTGCGACTTTATCCCCTTCGTTTAAATTATGCTCACGGAAAAAATTTATCAGGTTATAAATCTGATGGATCAAATCTTTATTGCTGAAAGGTATATATTCATCATCTACCTTTGTAAAAAATGTTTCTTTGGACATCCCGGTTTTCGCTATATACTCGGTAAAAAGATGCGTTAAAGTTTTATCCATATTAAAATTAAAAGCAATGAGCTAATTTTTTTTAAAAGTATTTGATTTCAAATTAATATATACTTGATTGTTTTATTCCAAAATACTAATTTGACCTCAAATTAAACCTGTAAAATTTCATATATCAGAAAGGAACATTAATGAAAAGAATATTATTTACTTTTTCACTACTCATTGTTATCATTGCATTTTCAATACAAAACTCTAATGCTCAGACAACAACCCCAACAGTTTATTATACTTATTCAAAACCTAAATGGGCTATATCTTTTGGTCCGGCATGGGTACTGGCTACAAATGATGCATACGGAAGAGCTAACTATGAACTTCAAAGCGAAGTTTTGAAAAACAATTACGGAATGAGATGGGGATGGGGTGCTTTTCTGGAAGGTAAATACAGTCCGGGGCAGAAACGAAACGACAGAATTTTTTTGGGCGTAGATTATAAAGGAATGTCAAATTCTGATTTTGAAGGAAGCTCAAGCGCAAATCAAACAAGTTTTGATTTTGTAACCATTGATGCGGGATATGAATATTTATTCTACGGAACTTACGGATTCAGAAGCTTTTACGGTGCAGGATTTACAGGTAATTTCATTTCCGGTCAGTACTCACCTAACCCTAATGATGCTGCTGATACTTTAAATTATGCACGAACATTTGAGTCATCATTCAGAGTCGGAATGGAAATAAAAGCTGGTCTTGAATTTGTAATAAACAGCTCAAAAAAGAATTACGGAATAAGCGTTTCGGGAAAATATAATCTGACAAATTTGTTTAATGATAATAATACAGTTGCTGCATCAAAAAATCAGCCACAGAGTTTGAATGACGGAAGCGAAACTCCGGGACCCGGTTTTAAAAGATATATAGGCGTATTCAGTCTGAATGTCGGATTTACAATTTATCCGGATGTAAAAAAAACTATCAGAAAATAAAACAAAGTTTAAAATTCTTATCATAAACTCTTCAATATAATTCTATAGAATATATATACTCATATATAATTTAAAGTAATCATAATTAAAATTCTCAGTAAATTTCGATTTTTGTTCGCAGTAATTATTTTAGTGATTACTGCGAATATTTTTTATTCCTGTGAAGAAGATGATACTTCTGTCATTGATCCTTCTATTTCTGCACCTGTTATTTTAAATCCGTATCAGTCAAAAGATACTGTTTTTACTACTTCGTCAGTTCCGCTGATAAATTTTATTGTAGCAGTTACGGTAAATACAAATGACGGATCACCAATCAATAATGTGATATGCACAGTTAAATTTCCTGACGGAAGCATAGCAGGTCAGTTTAATATGCTTAACAACGGAGTTCCTCCGGATTCAAATTCTAATGACAGCAGATTCACTGGAACAGTTAACATTAACAATATTGAATGTCTGCTTGTCGGAAATTATACAATTGAATATCTTGCTCAGAATAATTCACAGCTTTACAGCAATCTTATTACATCTAATGTCAGAGTAATAAATTCAGCTGTTCAGCCTCCTGTCATATCAAGTACAGATCTGCCTGACAGCGTAATAAGACCGGCTCTTGATTCCACACTGCTTACCATTTCAGTAAATGTATCGGATCCCGACGGAATATGCGATATAAAGGATGTGACCTTTGTTACTACCAGACCTAACGGAGTAGTCTTTCCGCCAATCCCTATGTTCAATAACGGAAACGGCCAGTTTTTATTTTCCAACTATGTCAGAGCGAGTTCTGATCCGACATCTTACGGATATTTTAAATATACGTTTACGGCAAAAGATAATTCAAATCTTTTAAGCGCACCGGTTACAGACAGTATAAAATTTGTTTATCCATAAAAAATGAAATATATATTTTTAATATTATTTACCGCAGGTTTTTCTTTAGCTCAGAATATTTACAATCCTGACAGTTATAAAATATCAGTAAATGAATTCAGGAATTTTGATATAAAGAATAACAGGATTTCTTCGGTTGCCGAAACTGTAGTACCTGTTTATTCTGCTACTCCGATTAGTAATTTCATTACAGATATTCTGCTGAACGGCGATACTATCTGGTTTGCTACCGGCAGCGGTTTAATGAAGTCTGTAGATAATCTTTCTAGTTTTCTTTCTTATGCCGGACTTTCTCCTTTCGGGAATGATGATATTTCAGGATTTAATATTAACAGAAATGTACTTGCTGTAGCAACCGCAGTGAGTCAGGAAATTAACGGATCGTCTGTTCCTACAGGCACAGGCATAAAAGTTTCTACAGATCACGGAGTCAGCTGGTCCTCATATCCGCAGCCCGTTGATGAAAGAGGAGATTCAACAATCACTTATGGAGCTAATGTTCTTTATTCTTTACCTGTAGTTGTACGTCAGCAGAATTTATCCTATGACATTGCCATTACTAAAACACAAAATGACCTTGGCAATTATACAATCTGGATCTGTTCATTTGCAGGCGGATTAAGAAAAAGCACTGATTACGGTGCTACGTGGCAGAGAGTTCTGCTTCCACCGGATAATCTAGACAGCATTAACATTAATACAACAGGATATACTTTTGCATTAAATCCAAGAGATAATCTTAATCAAAGAGTTTTCTCGATCACTGCAGTAAATGATTCAACATTGTATGTTGGCACAGCCAACGGAATTAATAAGTCAACAAGCTGGGGAGTCAACTGGAGAAATTATGATTTTAATAATACAGATTCTTTGGGAACAGGCAACGGCATTTCCGGAAATTTCGTGGTAAATCTGGAAGTACAGAGATTCGGCGGAAAGGAAATTGTCTGGGGAGCTACAAGACGCGCGGAAAGTAATCTAGAATATAATGCACTGAGCTACACTTCCAACGGCGGGACAAACTGGTTCAGCACACTTGATGATTACACACCGAACGGAGTGTCATTCAAAGATTCAATAATATATGGCTTTACCAATGAAGGATTATGGAGAAGTAATTTCGGAATATTTAACTGGGCAAAACCAGGAATCATTTATGATGAACGGACAAAAGATCAACTGAGGACAACTAATTTCTATGCAGGCAATCATGTTGGTGATTCAATATATTTCGGCAGTGCTGACGGCTTGTTGAGCACAATAGAGTATGGTCAGCCATGGATAGGAAAATGGACAATCTTAAGGGAGATCACACCGATAAATCTTTCATCCGACATTAAAACTTATGCTGCACCGAATCCATTTTCGCCTGATGATGAAATCACCAGGATATATTACAAGAGCACTAAATCTGTTACAAAGATCACAATTAATATCTATGATTTCGGAATGAATCCCGTGAGGACTGTCATACAGAATGCAACCAGAAGCGGAACAGATGTGCTCTTCACTTCATGGGACGGAAAGAATGATCAGGGAGCGATTACAGCTAACGGAGTATATTTTTACAGAGTTGAGTTTGATGATGATGATCCTGTTTGGGGAAAAATAATTTTGCTGCAGTGATTATCACTGGAACGGATTGATCTGCCTGTTCAAGGGTTGAAATATTTTTAACAATACATTTAGTTTTTGAAATAAAAAGTTTATCTATTATATATAAGATTTGAAAAAATTTTTAATTATATTATTTCTGTTTGCCTGCATTTTAAATACAGGTAAAGCTCAGCTTGGAAGCTATGCAGGCGCATTCTCCAGAATGGGTTTTACGGCACGCGGAATTTCTATGGGTAATGCAGTGGTTTCAGATGCCTTCGGAGATATAAACGGATTTTATAATCCTGCTCTTGCAACTTTTCAGGAAGAAGGACTTGTAAATCTCGGATACACTTTTTTAAGCCTAGACAGAAAGCTGAATTTTGTAGGATTCACGAAAAAAATAAAACTTCCTCAGCAGGAACAGGGAGGAGCGGGTATTACAGTAGCATGGATAAATTCAGGTGTGACTGATATTGACGGTAGAGATAATGATACAAAGCAGATTGGAACATATACAACTTTTGAAAATGAATTTTATCTCGGAACTGCTTTTATAATTAATGAAAAAATTTCTTTAGGAGTTGGTTTTAAACTTTATTATGCAAAACTATTTACCGATGTAACTGCAACTTCGTTCGCTCTTGATCTAGGCGGAATATATAAAGCCAATAATAATCTTGCTTTCGGTCTTGCTTATAAAGACATCGGAGCAAAATATGAATGGCAGACATCAGATCTATACGGCAGTCTCGGTAATACTACAACCGATAAATTTCCGAAGCTTCTTGAAGTTGGTGCAACATATATGTTACCTAAAAATATCGGAATAGGAACAATAGCATTACAGCAGTTTTTTAATCCGGCATTTACTGCCGATACAAGCGGAGTAATACCTGAAGGTTCAGATAATACCGTATTCAGAATCGGCTTTGAAGCTAATATTATCAGCCAGGTAAAATTCCGGGCTGGACTTGACAGGATAGATCTTTCGACAGATGATTTTACCGGAAATCTCGAACCGACATTCGGACTTGGACTTAATAAAAATTTATCTAAAAATATTAATTTGGGTATCGATTATTCTTTTCAATTAGAACCATTTACACATGATCCGGTACAGAATATCGGAATAGTTTTTAAATTCAAATAAATATGAAGTTTAGCAGAATATTATCAGTTTCAATATTAATTCTTTTTATTGCCTTAAACGGTAATCTGTCGGCTCAGAATGACGGAGCGGCAAATACCGGTCTTTCATTTCTGAAATTCGGAGCAAGCGCAAGGGCTATTGCAATGGGAGATGCATATTCATCAGTTGCTGATGATGCAACCGCTTACATCTACAATCCGGCGAGACTTAATTTCGGTAACAAAAGCAATCTGACGCTAATGCATAATATGTCTGCTCAGGATCTTACTACGGATTTCATTGCTATTAAATATCCTCTGAGTGATAAAATAGCGATGGGTGTAGGTTTCTTTACTACCAGTGTTTCCGGAATTCAGATAAGAAATAATCCGGGTGCAGTAATTGATAATTTTGATACAAGAAATCTTTCAACAGGTATTTCGTTCGGTTATAAGATCACTCCTAATTTTTCCATGGGAATAACAGGAAAGTATTTATTTGAAAAAATTTATGTAGATGATGCTTCCGGCTTTGCTTTTGACTTCGGTTCAAATTATTCGAAAGATAATCTGAATCTTGCACTTGTTGTTTCGAATGTTGGTTCGATGAATGATTTAAAAAACGCATCTTCCAAACTCCCCACGCTTATTCGGTTTGGAGGTAGTTATAAAAATTCCAAGAATGAATTCAGTTATAATATTGCACTTGAAGGATTTAAAGTCTTTGACGGAGGAACCTTTCACGTCTATACCGGCGGTGAAGCAGGCTATAAGGAATTTGTTTTCCTGAGACTGGGATATCAGTCTTCATATGAAAGCAGGGGTCTCACTACAGGTGTTGGTTTTAAATATAAAACCCTCAATCTTGACTATGCATTTATTCCTTCAGTGAGTGAATTCGGAACGGGTAACACTATTTCGCTCGGGATAAATTTCTGATATTATCTTAAGTGATGATATGTCATCTTATTTAATTAAGCTCGAAAATTTTTTAAACAACGGGAAAAATTTAAACAAAATATATTTTTTTCTCGTTGTTTTTTTATGCATTGTGAAATTGCCTTCTCTGCTGACTTCAGATATTCAGCCCTGGGACGAAGGAATGTATGCAACACGTGTTCTGTCCATTCATACCAACGGAGATTTCATTGATCAGAGCTCTCATTCAGTTGGAAAATTTTATTCAGCCTCACATCCTCCTCTGCTAATTTGGATTAGTTACTTTGTAACACTGATCTTCGGAGTCAGTTCAGTTGTTCTGAAACTTATAGTATTCGTTTTCTCCCTGCTGTGTATTCTGCTTATACTGCTGATAGGTAAAGATCTTTTCTCTTTATCTACAGGATTTTATGCTGCAATAATATTCTGCGGTAATATTATCTTCACCGTCTTTTCCCAGAGGTTTCAGTTTGATATTCCCTATACTTTTTTTATACTTCTCTCGTTTTACTTGATCTTTCGGTACAATGACACTTTAAAATTCAAATATCTGATATATAGCGGAATAGCTTTCGGATGCTGTCTCATGACAAAAATTCTCGTCGGTCTGTATATACCGATGATTTTGTGCCTGAGCTATCTGATAATAAAGGATAAGTTCAATATCAGTTTAAAGGATATAATAAGTTTAACAGTTATTGGAATATTAATTGCTTTACCCTGGCATTTATATATGTTTGCAAAATCCGGTCCGGAGTTTACGGATTACTTTTTTAAGTTTCATATCATCGACAGAGCAATTGAAGGAGTTGAGATGAATGAAAAAAATTCCGGATATCTGTATCATATAAATTATCTGTTTTCAATAATCCCGTTCAGTGTTCTCATATTTCCTGCCTTGATAAAGGATCTTATTAACTTTAATAAAATTAACTGGCAGAAAATCTTTGTGAATGTATGGTTTGTTACCGGGCTGCTGATATTAACTTTTTTTAAGACAAAGCTCGAAGTCTATTCGCTGATGATACTTGTCCCGGGAGCTTTTATCATACCTCTTTTTCTGAAAGAAATTAACAACGAAAACATAATGGTGAAAGTATTTTTAATATTTATTACAATTCTGAATATACTTTGGTTTGCTACTGAATCCTTCAGACCTGAGATAAAATTGTTTTTAAAGAACGGAAGCACTGTATTGAATTTAGTTTATTTTCTCTCCGCAGTAATAATTCTTTTTCTGATAAGCCGTCAGTCAGCAAAGATAATTGAACTAAAAAAAACATATTATATCTTTATATTAATTTTCTTCTTTGGAATCAGCATTTATTATCTTTTTTTTACACCTGTTTGGGTAAATGGTTTTAAATTATCTGAAATAAAGAAATACATTGATAAAAGCGGTAAGAAGGAGATAGTCTATGTCAGCAGCAATTACAGATTCAATCCGCAGTTCAGTTATTATTTTGACGGTTTAAATCTAAGCTGGAATAATCCGGAATTTAAGTTTGATCTGATAAATACCGGCAATAATTTTGATTCTGCTAAAAATAAATTGAATGCAATTGGCGACAAGGATTATTTTATTATTATTGAGAAGGACGGAATCAACAGGGCTTCTGATTTTAATTCGGATTTACTGTTGCCGGATTTTTTTAAAATGAGTTTAAAAAGCACAGGGTATGAACTTTATGAAAAAAGACAATGATTGAAGTTATCAGATCTACTGACATAGAAAATGATATTGAATGGAAAGAATTTCTAAGGAATCAATACAATCTTTTCTTTGATCACAGCTTCAATTCTTATAATGATGTTTTCGTTAAAAATATAAACTGGCATCATCTGAAATTCAGAGAAAAGGAATCAAAAAAGATACTGGCAGTAATTATCGGTTGTGAGAAACCAATCAACGGAAAGAACTCCTATATCTCCTGTGACGGAGTAAGCTTCGGAGGATTTCTATGGAAGAAAAAAATTGATCTGCTGAACTATCTGGAAATAATTGACGGATTTAAAAAATATCTTACTTTGAATAGTTTTCAGACTTGTATTATCAAGAGCCCTCCTTTCCTTTACAATAAAATACCTAATGAAGAGACTGAATATTCGCTGATTAAATCAGGATTCCGGGTATCAAAAATATCGATTTCAAATATTATTGACCTGAATGAATTTGAGTTTAAAAAGATATCGGAGACAAAAAAGCGGTCGATAAAAAAATCATCGGATAATATTGAAGTAAAAATAATGGAAGGGATTATCGATGAAAGCAACTTCAGAGAATTTTATAAAATTCTTCTCGAAAACAGAGAATTGAAGAACGTGAATCCGACACATTCAATGGAAGAATTAATTTATCTGAAGAATCAGCTCAGTAATGAAATAATTCTGTTTACAGCCAACGTAGGCAATGAATTAGCAGCAGTGTGTGTCCTATTCTGCATCAACAAGGATATGATACTGAATTTTTATCTGGCGGGGGACGATAAATTTAAAGCAGATGCAGTATCTGAATATATTCTTTATAAATCAATAGAATGGTCAAAAGATAATGGATATAAATATTACGATATAGGTACCTCTGATACTAATGGAAAATTGATTGACGGATTGTTCGCATTTAAAAAGAAATTCCTTGCTAACGGATATCTAAGAAAAACATTTGAATTAACATTAAACTCATAAATAATTGAATATTAAAAATAAAAGGATACTGCTGACCGGCGGTGCAGGATTTATCGGCAGTACACTTGCAGAAAAATTAATTAGCAATAATGAGATCCTAATTTATGATAATTTTTCAAGAGATTCATTAAGTAATAAAAAAATCAGATCGGATAATCTGAGGATAATCAAAGACGATATACTTAATTATGTTGCATTGAAAAAACAATGCGAGGACTTCAAACCGCAGATTGTAGTTCATCTTGCTGCTATCGCGGGAATTGATACAGTTATAATAAATCCGGTCAAAACACTTGACGTAAATATTAACGGCACTTTGAATCTGCTTAAAGCACTTGAAAAATATTCAGACCGTCTCGAAAGATTTCTGGATTTTTCCACAAGCGAAGTTCTCGGAGCTTATGCATATAAATCAAATGAGAAATCAAACACTAACTTCGCTCCGGTAGGTGAGGGAAGATGGACTTATTCCATTAGTAAAGTTGCCGGTGAACATTTTGTGCACAGCTATTATAAGCAGCACGGATACCCGGTCGTAACAATAAGACCATTCAATATTTACGGACCCGGGCAGGTAGGCGAAGGAGCAATTCAGATATTTATCAAAAATGTTGTGAGAAATAAAAACATTGAAATACACGGAGACGGTGATCAGATCAGATCTTGGTGCTATATTGAGGACATGATGGATGGTATTGAAAAATGTCTTACGAATAAAAAAGCCATAGGTGAGATAATAAACATCGGAAATCCAAAAGGAACAATTACCATTTCTTCCCTGGCGGAAAAAATCGTTTTTCTTTGTAAATCATGTTCGAAGATAGTTTATGTCCCTAAAAATTATGTCGATGTCGAACTTAGAATTCCAAGCATAGAAAAAGCCAAAGAGCTGCTTGGGTTTTATCCAAAAGTTGATCTGAATGAAGGTATCCTGAAAACCTATCATTGGTATAAAAAAAATCTTAAAGGAAAGAATCTAAAATGATCATAGATGCTCATATACACATTGGTAAATGGAGCGATATATTTTTTAATTACGAATCAACTGTAGCACAGGCAATTGATGTCATGAAAGGTTCCGGTGTCAGTGCTGCTGTCTGCATGCCTGCTGATGCAACAGACAATGAGGAATTATTTTCCGAAACTTATAATAATCCTGATTTCAAATTTTATTACAAAGCATGGATTAATCCAAAAGATAAAAAACTGGATTCGTTTTTGGAGAAGAACATAGACTGTATCTCATTGTTCAAAGTTCATCCTTCGATACAAAGAACAAGGATCACCGATGCTTCTTATGTTAAGTATATTAAGATGGCATCCGAAAAAAAGAAACCTGTTGTAGTTCACTGCGGCAGATGGCAGGAGATCGCAGGATATAAATATCCTCTTGAGCTTGCGGAAAAATATCCGGACTTAATGCTCATTCTTGCTCATCTCGGTGGAGATCAGCCGTCTCTGTATCTGGAATGCGCTAAAGCAATACAGGATAAAAAATATAAGAATGTCTATCTTGGTACTGAATCAGTTCGTGAGTTTTATTTCGTAAATAAAGTTGTAAATACCGTCGGAGCTGAAAAAATAATCTTCGGAAGTGATTATAATCTCGGACTGCCTCTTACTTACATTCCGATAATTGAAAGTCTTGATATCCCTGCTTCTGATAAAGAGCTTATATTCTCAGGTAATATACTAAGACTCATGAACAGCTAAATATGATCCGGTATAATAAATATGCCATCAGTACCATTTTTTATTTCTGTAATTTTTACAACAGCATCTAAATTTAATTCACCGTAAATGTGCGGGAATTCAAAATTATGTCCGTACAGATCCTCCCAAATAATAACCGAACTCACTTTTGATTCATCAATGCTTATGAGTATCAGATCCTTCTGTCCCTTAAAAAAATTATTTAAAGCATCCGGAATTTTTTCCAAAGGTGAGCAGTGAATAAAGCCTTCATAAGTTAATGAATCAGACCTGTATGATTTTTCATCTGATGCGTTTTCCCAGTCGCTTTTATTTACTATATGAAATATCATTTGTAAAAAATATAATTGTATTTTATATGACAATCTAATTAAATAATTTACACTTCAAAAATATATTATTGTCCAGAAAAATCCTTCACATAGCGCCTCAGAACTTTGCCGGAATGCCTCTAGATTTTGTGAAAATGCACAGAAGTACCGGTACTGAATCCAGACTGATAACTTTATATAAAAATACAATTAATTTTGAAGAAGATATCTGCCTTGGGTTTAAACTCCCAACGGGTAAGAGAGCCAGAATGTGGAGGGATTCAAAGATCGGATTATCCTCAACCGAACTTAAATACAATAAGCCCAAAAATATTGCCGAGAAATTTTTTTTTAAATTCAGAGATATTTCAAACAGTCCGGTATTAAAAAATATTATAGATAAATACGATCTGTTCAGCTATGATATTTACCACTTTGACGGAGGGATGGATCTTTACAGGGATCTCAGGTTTGCCCGTGAAATAAAAAAAAGAGGGAAAAAGATGGTATGCTGCTATTACGGAAGCGATCTCAGAACAAGGGGAGTTTTCAGGGAACTTGATGAAATGAGTGATCTGAATCTTACAGTTGAATTCGATCATCTTTCGATACATAAAAATATCAATTATATCTTTTTCCCTTTTGACGTCACCGAATATGAAATCAGGAAAAAGAATAATAAAAAAATTAAGATCATACATTCGCCTACCAACCGGAAATTCAAGGGCACGGATAAAATATTAGAAGTTATAAATGAAATAGATAAGCAGAGACAGATAGAGTTTATACTTATTGAAAATATGGACAGAAACAAAGTACTGGAAATAAAAAGCGACTGCGATCTTGCCATTGATCAGGTGGGGGGAGAAATGGGTGGAACAGGTTACGGAAAAAATTCAATTGAAAATCTGTCAATGGGAATTCCGACCTTTACTGAATTCACTGATGACTATCTAACCTTTATACGCGAAAATCCATTTGTCCATTCTACAATTGATACATTGGGAGAAAACATAATCCGTCTCATTGATAATGAGATTCTGAGAAATGAGATCAGCATTTCAGGCAGACTCTGGGTAGAGAAATATCATTCCTTTGAATCAGTAAATGGAATGCTGCAGGAGTATTACAAAACTAATAACATATTACAGGGTGGAGAACAAATCTCACATTAAAGAACTGTTCTCGCAGACAATGATCTATGGTCTGGGAATAATGCTAAACAAATCCGTGGGTTTCCTTCTGCTTCCCATTTACACAAAATACTTCCCCCCTGAGCAGATCGGTTTGATCACGCTAGTTCAGTCTTTGTCACTTGTCCTCGGTGTAATTTATATGTTCGGAATGGAAACTGCTTTTATGAAATATTTTATCGATGCAAAAGATGACGAATCTAAGTCTGTAATTTATTCTTCGACTTTAGTATTGCTGAGTCTGACATCACTTATATTTTCAACGGCTTTATTTGTCAGTGCCGGGAATGTTGCATCGCTGCTTGACTTTACTGAAAAAGATGAAAGTGTATTCTTAATTAAAATACTCAGCATCTTTCTTCTTGTTGATACTGTTTACAGATTCCCGCTGCTTTTCTTCAGGGCTAAGCTTGAATCAAAAACTTATGCGTTCATAAATTTTCTGACATTTATTGTAAATATTATCTGCAACATCCTTTTCATTATAATTCTTAAAAAAGGTGTTGAATCAATATTTTACAGTTACATTATTTCTGTATGCTTTACTTTCATTCTCGGACTTGTACTTACCAGAAAATATCTTACACCGAATATTTCATTTAATAAATTAAAAGAAATGCTTTCATTTGGGAATAAATTTATTTTCATAGGATTCTTTGTCCTTTTCATAGATGTGTCCGACAGGTTTTTTCTTAAATACTATTTTGATGAAAGTCTTGTCGGAATCTACTCTGCAAACTACAGACTGGCTTCTGTGATGAGTTTTCTGATTGCTTCATTCAAGTTTTCCTGGACACCATATTTCCTTAATCTCAGTACTGATCCTGACAATAAAAGAATTATATCATCTATCTTTACTAATTTCATATTTACAGGATCATTTCTGTTTCTGATATTTTCAGTATTCACAGAACTGCTTGTAAAAATATCTTTTTTCGGAATTGAATTTCTGAATACCGATTACTGGGCAGGACTGAAGATCGTACCAGTAATACTTGCGGCTTACTTTATATCGGGAGTATATTCGACTCTGAATGCTGCTCCATTCTTTACGAATAATACCAGATCCATTCTTTACATCACTCTGGCAGGAGTAATATCAAATACGGTTCTAAATATCATTCTGATACCGAAGTTTGATATAATGGGAGCTGCTGTTTCGACTTTGCTTACTTATTTTATTATGTTCTTAATAATTTATTTCTACTCACAAATGATTTATAAAATACAATATGACTGGAACAAAATACAAAAGCTGATATTATCGGCAGTTTTGGTTTTCATTTTTTGCTTTTTTGTCATTAATGAACTGAATACAGGATTAATAAATAAGCTGATAATCGATCTGCTGTTAATATCGTTATCTCTGTTTCTCATTAATTATTTGAAGATCATTGAACTGAAAAAAGTAATTTCACTTTTTAAAAAATAATCAGCCTCCCGAGAAAGGAGGAAGGAATGCAACTTCGTCGCCATCATTCAATCGGGTATTACTGTTGATGATCATATGGTTGACTGCAATTCTGTAAGAAAGGTTATTAATTTCAGGATACTTAATTTTATATTCACCTGCAAGATTATCAGTATCATAGGCTTCAGCACAAATCAATTCTTCAGTACCCGTAATATCAGATATGATACCAAAGAACTTTAATTTTATTTTCATATTTCAGCAAACTCTTTTTTTATAATTCATTTAAATATTTATCTGTGATCAGGTAAAAGATGTACTTCAACTTCCTCTCCCTTTTTTACTAATAACTTACCGGCCGGAAGGTAAATTAAGCAGTCAGCTCCAGTAAATGTTCTTAATATGTATGATGCCTGTCCATCCAGAGGTTCTACACCGTTGGCAGTCATTCTTGCTTTCAGAAAATTTCCAAGGTTAAAAGATTTATTTAATTCTTTTTCAGATTGTAATTTTACAGACTGAAGAAAGTGATCTCTGAAACCCAGAAGCTTTCTTAATAATGGATAAACATATTCATAAAAGCATGTAAAAACTGATGCAGGATTACCGGGCAGCCCGAAAACATACGTACTGCCTGCTTTTCCGAAATATAAAGGCTTGCCCGGACGCTGAGCAACTTTGTAAAATAATTTACTGACCCCGAGTTCTTCAAGTATTTCATTTACGAAATCATACATACCTACTGAGACTCCGCCTGAAATGAGAACTAAATCGGACTGATCAATTATTTCTTTCGTATGTTTTTTTAAAAGGCTCTTAATGTCTTTAATGAAAATAGCTTTACTGATCTTAAGACCCATTTCTTTTAAAGCTGATCTGATCAAATAAGAATTCGAATCATAAACCATCCCCGGTTTTAATTTTACTCCGGGAGTCTGCAGTTCGCTTCCTGTAATGATCAAACTAATCTCAGGCTTTTTGAAAACCTTTATCTTTTCAATTCCCAATGCTGCTATAAATCCTGCAACAGCCGGAGTTACAAATGTATTTCCAGCGACCGCAAGTTCTCCTTTCTTTATCTGTGATCCTTTCGGACGGATAAAATTACCTTTTTTAATTTCAAATTCATTCAGAATTAGCCGGTTCTGATTCCGGATCACATTCTCCTGCATTACTATAAAATCTGTACCTTTGGGAACTACTGCTCCGGTGAATATTCTTACTGCTTCACCGGATTTTATAATACACTTCGGATTGTCTCCGGCTTTGATTTCATTTATAATCTTTCTTGAATTAATTTTGGAAAATGCAGTTGCATATCCGTCCACATTCGACTGATCAAAGGGAGGCAGATCAACAGAAGAAAAAATATCTGATGATGTAAAATAACCGGAACAATTATTTATAGATCTTGTACAGGTCTTATCAGCCTTAATTGTATTTTCTATCAGAATTCGTTTTGCTTCTTCTACGGATATCATCAGATAAGTATAAGTTTAAATGCCGCAAACAATATCACAATAGCCAGAACGTTTTTTAGAATAATGCTTTTTGCAAACCTGCTTCCCCATAATGAGCCCAATACGCCTCCGGCTGCTGCAGATATAATCCACCAGATAAACGAACTGCTCAAATTCAGTTGTAATATACCCAGTCCCAGCAGCCCCGAGAGTGAATTAACAAAAATAAATAATGCGGAGACTGCAGCTGTTTCTTTTATGTCTCCCCAGCCGAAAAGAAGTATAACGGGACTAAGTAAGATACCTCCTCCGATGCCGATCATTCCGGACAGCAGACCTAAGACTGCTCCGATTAATAATCCTGCAGAAACAGGAAGTTCTTTTATTTTATCAGAATTATTAAAATTAAAAATACCCGTAAGTCTTAAAGCAGCTATTATTAAAAACAAACCGAGAATTCTGTTATACCATGCAGGATCAAGGTTAATCTTTGCTCCTATGAATGCCATCGGAATAGAAGCAGCAGCGAAAATATAAAACAGTTTCCATTTAAAATATCCAGCCCTGTAAAACTGATAAAAAGCAATTGCGGAAACAAACAGGTTAAGTATCAGAGCTGAGCTTCTCATATAGACAGAACTGATTCCGAGCAAGCTCATCAGAGCAAGATACCCGCTTGCTCCTCCATGGCCGACAGAGGAATATAATGCGGCTATCAGAAAAACCAGTGGAAGTATTTTGAAAATTTCCATTTCCATTTATCCACCTATTCTCACCATACTTCTGTTAATAAAATTACCTGTTTCAAACTGTCCGCCACGCTCTTCTTTTTTTAATTTCAGTGTGGAATGTATAAGAGGAATTATGTCATTGCCGTTTCGCAAAGGAGTGAGAAGGTCCGTTTCATCAGCAGAGAACAGGCAGTTCTTCAGCTTTCCGTCTGAAGTTAGCCGGAGCCTGTTGCAGCCTGTGCAGAAAGGATCCGTAATTGTGCTTATGATGCCAAATGTTCCGAGATGTCCGTCAGCTCTGTATTTTCTTGAAGTGTCATTGAATGAATCCTGGATTTTATGAAAACTGTAATTAGTTTCTATCAGCTCAAGTATATTTTTATATGAAAATACTTTCTCAATATTCCAGTGATTCCCGTCAAAGGGCATAAATTCAATGAACCTGACTTCCAGATGATGATCTTTTGTCCACCCGATGAAGTCAGTAATTGAATGATCATTAATCCCTTTCAATACAACAATATTAACCTTTACATTAAAGCCGTTTTCAAGAAGCAGATATATGTTTGAAAGTATTTTACTGAAATGATCTCTCTTTGTCAGGAAGTTAAATTCTTCTTTCTTTAAGGAATCAAGACTTACATTTACTGATTTCATATCTGCCCTTTTAAAATCTTCAATGTATCTATCTGCAAAGAAAGCATTTGTAGAAATTGAAAGCTCAGCAGGAAGGCCTGATAACTTCTGAATTATAGTTCTGATATCTTTCCGGAAAAGAGGTTCGCCTCCTGTCAGACGAATTTTGTTAATTCCTAGACTTGTAAACACATAAGCTGTTCTTTCGATTTCATCTGCAGACATCAGATTTTTTTTCGATGTTACATGATTCTCCCCATCCGGCATACAGTACAAGCAGCCGAGATTACAGGTATCTGTGACGGATATTCTGAGGTAGTTATGTATTCTGCCGAAACTGTCGGAAAGCATTTGCTGATTAAATTTTTGAAAAGATAGCATTTATAAATTTTAAAATCAGTTATATATACTGAACTCAACCTATCAGTATTTAAAGATAAATAATTTCACCTCACTCATGCAAATCTTATTATGTATCAGATTAATTTGCATAAAGTTCAGTATTATATCAGCTATGATGCACGGATATTACTGTGAATAGATACAATAGAATCTACAAATAGAATTATTTATCTTTGTAAAAACTAATAATCACGAATAAATAATATGGATAAAAGTTTTATTACAACAGCCTTTAATTTTGAAGGATGTACTATCACAAAAAACCTCGGTATAGTAAGAGGAATTATCGTAAGATCAAGAAACATATTTGCAAATATCGGAGCCGGATTTCAAACGCTTGTAGGTGGTGATATTACACTTTATACAGATCTTTGTGAAAAGACCAGAGCGGATGCTTTTGATCTTATGGTACAACATGCAGAGGAAGTCGGCGCAAATGCCATTATTGGAATGCGATATGACGCTAATGAAATAGCAGCGGGAGTTACTGAAGTGCTTGCTTACGGGACAGCAGTAGTGGTGGAAAGGAAATAATTAATTAAAAGCTGATAATAAAAATTATTTTTTACTTTCCCTCAGCATCATTACTCCTGCAAGAAGAAAAAAAACTGCCGAGACAATGAATGTTGCTTCGATAGAAACTAATTTTAAAATAAAATAGCCAATGAATGGAGCGAATAATCCGCGGACGCCTGTGAGTGTGATATGAACAGCCTGGTAATTTGCAACCTGAAGCGGAGGAGCATAGTAAATTGAACTTAAATTCCATGAGAGCGTTACGCCGCTCATTGCAATCCCGAAGAAAAAGAAAGTTATGTAAAGCAGAGTTTCAGGAGAAATATAATGATTATCAACTGCGAAATATTTAACTGACAGCATCAGCAAAGGATATGTTATAAGTGAAAGAAATAAATAGCCGCAGAATTTTGTCGGGTTACCTGTTCCGTGAAGCTTTCCCATAACAGGTGTGAATAATATTGTAGCTGTATAGAACACAAGACCTTTTGCAACAGAAATAGGAGCATAATCAAGCTTTAAAGTTTCCACCAGATATATAGGAACTGCAGGGCTCGCGATCATGAATGCCATTCCGTACATGAAGAAATTTATTTCAAACCTGAAGAAAGGTTTGTTCTCTTTAAATATCCTGAACAGGTTTCTTATTGGGAGTATAAGAATATCTTTTAGGAGTCTTACTGAAATAATACCAGTGAATTTATTTTTAGTCTCATCAAATAACTTTCCCATCCTAATCATTTTCGCAAGGTTAGTATATGCGATGATATCAAAAATTGCGGCTAAAGGATAAAATACTTTGTATAGTTGATAATTCATATCAAGAATATACCCGAGAAAAGTTGTAACGATAAGAACTATGATTGTGTATAAACTTGAAGCATAAGAATAAAGTACGCTTCTTTTTTCATCTGAATAATTATGCTTGAAGACAGTGTTCCATGAAGGTCTGATCAGTGAATCAGTATAGCTCATTGCGGCGATGCAAAAAATAAAAAAGTTGGGTGTTTCGAAGAAAGGAATTATCAGCAGAAACAATCTGCTGAAGACCGCCATGGTTATGATTGTCCTGGATTGATTATTCGAGCGGTTTATAATTTCTGTGCCGTATATTGAAAACAAAAAAGCTGAACTTGTAAGGAAGATCAGCATTGTTACTTGAAAGTCTGAAGCAAGCAGTGACTTCTTCAGTATTACATCCTGCAGCATCAGGATTCCGAACGATAATCCGTAAAATGCCTGAGAGATCAGATGCAGTCTGAAAGTTTTTTTTTCAAGAATTACTTGACTTTGATCAGTATCCGTATTTATCTGATTATACTTAGCCGATGATAGTGCCTTTCTCAATCTGAATATGATGTAGTATTATATTTACTCCGGGAAATTTTTCTGAAATGTGCTGCTTTGTTTTTTCAGCTGAATAAACGGATCTGTGCTGTCCTCCCGTGCAGCCGAATGAGATCATGAGATCGGTAAAACCTCTTTCAATATAGTTCTCAATTGCCGGATCTGTAATATCATATACGTTATGAAGGAATCTTGTCATTTCTTTCTGAGATTCCAAGAAGGTAATCACTTCTCTGTGTTGTCCTGTAAGAGATTTGAATTCCTCTATTCTACCGGGATTGTTGATGAATCTGCAGTCGAAAACAAATCCACCTCCGTGTCCGGTAAGATCCTGAGGAATCCTGGATTTTATATAGCTGAATGAATTTAAGTGAACTGTGAGTGCCATAGGTCTCAAATATACTTATCTGAGCTGTGAAAGAAAGTGTAATTTCATTTAATAATACTTATTATGATCACATCCGTCCAAAACGTTATTCAAAGACTTTACAATAAATTTAATCCGCTTTTCTTTTGATAGATCAAAAGAAAAGCCTGGCAAAAGAAAAATCTCCCGCTGGTGAA
>DAIPYG010000010.1:0-12687 GCA_036782875.1 Bacteroidota bacterium
GTTTATAGCAAAGTTGTTTCCGTTTTGTACGACCCCGAAGGGGTCGCATGTTTATAGCAAAGTTGTTTCCGTTTTGTACGACCCCGAAGGGGTCGCATGTTTATAGCAATTTCGTTTCCAGTTTGTCAGACCCCGAAGGGGTCGTATGTTTATAGCAAAGTCGTTTCCGTTTTATCAGACCCCGAAGGGGTCGCATGTTTATAGCAAAATATTTTTAAAGCCTGAAAAAATACATAAAAAATATATACAGTTCGATTGTAAAATGATATAATGACATTTCTGTAATAACATCTATCAATAACATGATATTCATTGTTAGCTATCAAACTATCCTTGTCATTAAAATTAATTGTTAAATGATTATGGTTTAATTATTTTAAAGTCAACTTAAATCAAATCATATTGAAAACAATTCAATTACTGATAATACTGTACATGCTCACAGTATTAAACTCCTCCTTTGTTTTTAGCCAGTCAGATAACGATACGGAAGAAAATGAATCAGGCGAATCAATTTTAGAAAGACAGGAATTCATAAATGTCAGAAGGGCAGGCGGTCCGGATAAAACGCTTCCTAAGAATGCGTTTGAAAATGCATTGAAGCAAAGGCAGAAACTCGTCAATGATGAAACTAATCAGGACAACATAACAATATCTGCAAGCTGGAAGAGCGTAAATCCGACAGGCATGTTTTATCAAATCACAAATGCGAACTATCTTTCGGGAAGAACTAATTCAATGGCTTTTCATCCGACTGACTCTGCCACATTTTATTTAGCAGCCGCGCAGGGAGGCGTATGGAAGACAACAGATAACGGAGCTAACTGGACCGTACTTACCGACGGTATCGGTTCCATTGCCAGCGGTGATATTGCAATCGATCCTAACAATCCGGATATTCTGTATTACGGAACAGGCGAACAAAATTACTCCGGCGACAGTCAGTACGGGGCGGGAATTTTTAAGTCCACTAACGCTGGTGCTTCATGGACGAATATTGTAACTGCGGCAACTGTCGGTTCATACATTTCCAGAATAATAGTTGATCCATCTAACAGTAATAATGTCTATTGTACCACAACAAGCTATAACGGAGGAACATATGGCTTTTCCAGATCCACTAATGCAGGTGCAAACTGGACCAATACTTTGCTTGATGATCTTTCTTCGCTTGTTATGAACCCGGTCAATACACAGATCTTATATGTATCTACAGGATCTTTCGGATCAAGTAAAATTTATAAGTCAACTAACGGGGGAATAAGCTGGGCTCAGCAGACAGGGTTCACTCCTACTACAGCAGGTAGAATTCAACTTGCTATATCATCTTTAAACCCTGATTTTATTTATGCAAGCTGTGAGAATTCTTCAACCTACGGCCTGCTCGGACTTTACAGAACCACTAATGCGGGAACTATGTGGACCTTGATGGCTTCATCTCCGAACTATCTTAGCTCGCAGGGCTGGTATGATAATACAGTAGTTGTTGTCCCCGGAGATACAAATAAAGTGATTGTCGGAGGACTGGATATTTATTCTTCCACTAACGGAGGCACAACTCTTACAAAAAGGACAACATGGAATACTTCCACTACATCACTATTCTCGCATGCAGATATACACTATCTTGGTTACAGGGGAAATGTCCTGTTCTGCGGTTCGGACGGCGGTGTTTACAGATCTAATAATAACGGTGTAAGCTGGACCGATATGAACTTAAAAATTTCCACGCTTCAGTTTCAAAGCGCTGATTATGATCCGACAAATATTCAGAAAATGTACGGAGGCTGCCAGGACAATAACAAGCAGGTTTCGACCAATGGCGGTATACTGTGGAATCAAAACTCAACAGGAGACGGAGGATATACGGTCGTGGATCCTGTTACTACAAATTTCATATACGGACAATATGTTAACGGATCCGTGCATCGTTCAAACAACAGCGGATCAAGTTACACGGAGATAAGACCAAGCGCATCTTCAGGAGGTTTATTTTATAATCCCTATGAAATGGCTCCGGGTGATCATAATACAATTGTATTCGCAAGATCGAATGTCTGGAAAACTACAGCCGCTCAGACTGCATCAACTTCTACTGGGTGGACTCAGATAGCTGCAACTGCAACGGTCGGTTCTTCCAGAGGCGCTTCTGCAATTGGGATCAGCTGGTCAAATACTAATAAAATTTATATCGGTACTGATAACGGAAGAATACTTGCAACTACAAATAACGGAACTAGCTGGACTGTATCTACAGGTTTTAATTATGTAAGTGATCTTTGGGTTGATTCGACGGATGATAATATCTGCTATGCTTCGTTTGGCGGCAATTCAAATACTGTGCGAAAGACCACTAACGGAGGGTCTACATGGTCAGTCATTTCATCCAATCTTCCGTCTATTGCAGTAAATTCAATAGTTGTAAAGATGTCCGCTCCCAGAACAATATTCGCCGGGACGGATCTTGGTGTTTACAGATCCACTAATGACGGAACGAGCTGGACATCTTTCAATTCCGGTTTTCCAAATGTTGAGGTCTATGATCTGAAATATAAGGAAAGTGCAAAAATTCTGATGGCTGCCACGCACGGAAGAGGATGCTTTACTTTTGATTTCAATAATGTTACACTTAATCTTACAATGTTCGTGCAGGGATTTTATGATCCCGTTTCAAATTTAACTGTCAGGGATACTGTGAGAGTTTATCTCAGAAATCAGTCTTCTCCTTATGCAATAGTTGATTCTGCAAAAGGTTATCTGAGTACAACAGGCACAGTTTCATTGTCATTTGAAAATGCCGTTTCGGGAGTACCTTACTGGATTCAGCTAATGCACAGAAATTCAATCGAAACCTGGAGCTCGACTGCTCAGACATTTGCTACTAATTCTTTGTCATACAGCTTCTCGACAGCAGCAGTACAGGCATATGGAAATAATATGGTTCAGATTGATTCTTCACCTTTGAGATTTGCAGTTTATAACGGAGATGAAAATCAAAACGGATCAGTTGACCTTGTAGACATAACTGATACATACAATTCCGCTTCCGGCTTTGCTGCGGGATATTTGAATACAGATACTGACGGAAACAATATCGTTGATTTGAATGATATTACAATTACTTATAATAATGCATCAGCATTTGTTTCGAAGGTAATCCCTTAATTATATCAGACAGGATTCAAATGCAGCAAAGTGTAATTTATATTAATGGAATTTCTTTAATAAAAAATATAAAATAATTTTTCAAATGTGCAGATGGCTTGCTTATACAGGAGGTCCTATTTTTATGAGTGAACTGCTCATCAAGCCAAAGGACAATCTTATACATCAGAGTTTACATGCAAAAGCAATGAGGATCCCGACCAACGGTGACGGCTTCGGACTTGGCTGGTATGACAGACAACCTTATCCCGGCTTGTTTCGCAGCATACGTCCGGCATGGAATGACACGAATCTGCATGACCTGGCAACCCATATTGAATCACCGCTGTTTATGTCTCACGTTCGTGCTTCATCACTCGCTCCGGTTCAGGAAACAAATTGCCATCCGTTCAGATACAATCGATGGCTGTTCATGCATAACGGACAGATAGCTCAGTTTGAATATCTCAGGCAGGCACTCCTTGCAAAGATCTCGCCTGAATACTTTAATGATATTATGGGATCGACAGATTCGGAAGTAATGTTTTATCTTGCTCTTACTTACGGGCTTGAAAAAGACGTTACACTCGGAATAACTGAAATGGTAAAAGCTGTAAAAGCAGCAGGTAAAAAAGCCGGCGTCTCGGGAGATCTCTGGATGACCCTTGCGATCTCAGACGGCAATAGTCTCTGGTGTTACAGATACGGAAGTGACGGCAAAGGTCCTACACTTTTTATAAGCCCGAGCATTGAAGAACTGACCCGCCTGAATCCGCATGTGGAGGATAAGTTCGGGGAATTTGCTGCTTGTATTGTTTCAGAACCTATCGGAAATTACCAGCAGAGATGGCGTGATGTTCCCGAGAACTCAGTTGTTGTCGTCAGTAATGGAAATATTGAAATAAAAGATTTTAAAGTGAAATAATTTATTATAAGACTGTTTTAAATCAGAGAATCCTTACATTAAAAAATATTATCTCTGCAAATATACTAATGCTCCTTATACTTTTTTAACAATTGCATACAAAAGTTTTGATCTTAGAATCCAACACCGATTCCAAGTGAAGAAGAAAATCTGTTGCTGATGTTTGCATCTAGATTAAAATTAAAATATCCTACCGTAAGATTTCCGCCTATGATCACTCTGAACTTATCGTCCGCGGTCTGGCTGAATGAAACCGGTATTTCTGTGGTTTCATTCTGAACATATGTATAGTTAATATCGGCTTTGTATTTTTCAAGCTGGAGCCCGCCATACAGAGTGAACAGTGAAGAAAAGCTCTTACTAGCCTGAAGATTAACAAAAAAATCTGTTGCCTTCAGAATTCTGAAGTCAGTATTATCATCAACATTATTAATCTGATATCCCGCCTGCACGGCAAGATTGAATGGTAACTTTAAAAAGTAATGGTCTAAGTTATGTCTAATGGCAAAACCAAAAAAATCTGCTTTGCCGTATTCGCCGATATCCATCTTAGGTAAATATCTGATTACGGCATCAGTACCGTAAATATTTCCGATCTGAATCTGAGGAATGAAAAACGGGACAACGCTCGTGTTTATTACACCTCCGATAAGTTCCTGCGGAGGCGCAGGCTGATTATTGTCTGTATAATATCCTGTAGCGACTGCATTCTTCGTGCTGCCTATTATGGTCGGTGCATTTGTAACACTGTACTGAACCTGCCTTGCTACTCCTTCGGTTATTATTGTATCTGTGTAAGACAGGTTGAAACTTCGCGAGCTCCCGCCGAAAAATGACCCGAAGAATTTCAAACTGAAATTAATATTAAAACTAACAGGCTTTAATTTATTATACGGAACAACGGCAGTATTAAAAAATCCTGAATTTATGTTTGCGCCTATTCCGTCAATACCCGGCTTCACATAAAGCTGCGCATAGCTTTCTCCAACCTTTGATAATTTTATGTCCGTACTCTGCGAAAAAGAATTGTTCGTATTCAATAACAAAAATATAAATACTGAAATTAATATTTTCATGTCTTGTTTTAGCTTTTAGTTAATGAATAAATTTATTTTATCAGGTGTCTGAAGATAAATAAATTCAGTTTCTATTTAAATACAGGTAATTGGTAATTCTTTTATGCTCAATCAGTTTCAGCCGCATTAAGCATCTCCCAGTCTTTGCTTTGGTTACACATTTCGATAATATCATTGTGATTTCAGATTCAAAAATCTAAATTAGAAAAAGTTTATTTAAAAAATAAACTGTAAAATTAAATTATTAAAATGAGTAAGCTTTTTAATTGTTATTCACTATTTTTAATTTTAATAATTTATGCCGCCGGTCCGGTTTACTGTCAGATTTTGATTAATAAGGATTCCTTGATTACAAAGCTTGAGATGATGAAAGAGCAGACCCGTGTAAAAGGGATTCTTGCAGGGATGTGGAAGGAAGGTCAGGAGGTTTTTACCACTGCATTAGGAGAATCAATGACCTCTGTTCCGGCAGGCACTGACATGCATGTCCGCATCGGCGGAGTTTCCGAAATTTTCCTTGGTACTCTTTTAATGATACTGTCCGAAAAAGGAAAGATTGATCTTAACGGAAAAATATCCCAATGGCTTCCCGGACTTATCGGTGCAGACAGTGTCACCTCTCTTATGCTGATAAAGAATACAGCGGGATACAAAGACTACGTTCTGAATAAAGATTTTACAGATCTTATCACCAAAGAACCTTTCAGGAATATTTCACATGAAGAAATTATTTCTTATGCAGTGAGTGACGGACAATTAAATTTTCCTCCCGGGACATCCCAGCATTACTCACATACTGAATTTACTATCCTTGGCAATGTACTCGAAAAAGCTACAGGTAAGTCAATGCCTGAACTTTATGAAGAGTATATTTTCCGGCCACTGGGATTAAAACATACGGGTTACAGTATAAATCCGGATCTGCCTGAGCCTGTGCTTCACGCCTTCAGTTCGGACAGAGGCATCTATGAAGATGCAACCTTCTGGAATCCATCATGGACAGGCGATTCAGGACCTTTGTATTCTACACTGCATGACCTCGGTGTCTGGGCTAATGCTTTCGGCAAAGGAAAGCTGCTGACAAATGCTTCATTCAGTGAACTTATCAGCCGCCCCGAGCACGTTAAAAATCCTGACATATATATTGCTTCCGGATTTGCCGTAGCTAATGGCTGGTATTTTCAGAATCCGAGCTTCAACGGATACAGCGGGGCGTTCGGATATTTGCCTTCTCAGGATCTGACAATTATTATTTATACAACAGAGTCAGTCGATCCGAAATCAAGTGCACAGGCATTTAATATATTTAAAGAGATTGTGAAGATGATTGCGCCGGAGAATGTAATTAATTTTTAAGCCGCAGCATATTCTTTAAAAATCTTTCACGGGTCAAAAGATTATGTATTTATAATTCAATATTTTTCATTAAACTAATTAATAGAAAAATGAAAACACTCTGCATTAAAAAATTATTTCTCCTGATAATATTTATTTTGTTTTTCAGTTCTGAATCATTTTCTCAGTTAAACGGAACTTATACCATAGGAACAGGTGGCGATTATACTACTATCACTTCATCTGTAAATGATCTTGTAACATCCGGAATTAACGGACCTGTGGTCTTTAATATACTGCCCGGTGTATATACAGAGCTGGTTACAATCGATTCGGTTCCTGGTTCAAGTCCTGTAAATACAATTACTTTTCAATCTCAAACCGGAAACCGGGATGATGTTTTATGGAAAGACTCAATTTTTTATTCTGCTGCCTTGATCGTTTTGAACAAAGCTGACTATATCACTTTCAGAAATATTTCATTTCTGAATGGTGTATCTTTATCCATACAATATGTATTTTACTTATGTTTAAACTGTGACGGAATAAACATCAGCAACAGCAGCATCATATCCCGCGGCACGTTTGAAGGTTACGGAATATATGGCAACAATGCTTCCACTAAAAATTTATTTGTTAATGAAAATGATTTTGATGCAGTCATAGCTGTTAATTTAGCAGGCTCACAAAGATCCACTGGCACTCAAATATTGAAGAACCGGATCAGCCGCTATGGGGGAATCTTACTTTCAAATCATGATTCGGTGAAAATTGAAAAGAATGAAATTATACTTGATTACAGGCTGGGTTTTTATTCATCGGGACCGGCTATTAATCTCAATGGCTGCAATAAATATTTTAAGATCACAAAGAATAAAATTAATGTGAATGGTAACGGCCTATATTTTCCCAGCAGCGGAATAATTATACAAAACTGCATTTGCGATAATTCACTCATTGCTAATAATTTCGTGTATTATACCGGCGGAACCGGACTATCGGTTTCTAATTCAAAAAATATTAATATTTATTTCAATACTATACATTCGCTTTATAATTATTACTCTGCAAATGCTGCAAACTTAAATATAGACAGATGTTATGACTGTAAAGTGATTAATAATATTTTCGGAGGCAGAAATACTGTTATTAAAAATAATTTCAACACTGCGATTGCTTCAGACTTCAATTTATTTTATCCGAAAGATGAAGAAGTGCTTCCTGATATGTTTTATTTTAACGATACCGGTTACGATAGTTTAGATCAGTTCAGAGCAGCATCTGAAAACGATTTTCATTCTTCAGTGAATAAAATATTATTTACTTCTGATACCGACCTGCATTTATATGGCGCTTCTATAGGAGATACGAATCTGATCGGTATTCCGATCTCCGGAATCACTGATGATATAGACGGAAACCCGCGTAACCCTTTATTTCCTTACAGAGGTGCTGATGAAGCTGATACTCCGCTGCCGGTCGAACTGAATTCTTTCAGCTTTACTTTAGATGGAAATAATGTAATGCTGCACTGGAGTACTTTATGGGAAATTAATAATTCGGGATTTGATATTGAAAGATCTGATAAGTCAAACAGCTGGAATAACATCGGTTTTACAGCGGGTAACGGTTCTGCCTATTCTCCTTCAGTCTATTTTTTTAAAGACGGCAACTTAAGTGCAGGAATTTTTAATTACCGTTTAAAGCAAATTGATTATAACGGAAACTTTCAATACTACTATTTAAGCAGTGAAGTTGAGATCGGTATACCCGGAAATTTTTCATTGTCACAGAACTTCCCTAATCCGTTTAACCCAAACACTGTTATAAGTTATCATTTACCTTCCGGAAGTTTTGTATTATTGAAAGTGTATGACTTATCCGGAAAAGAAATAGCAACTCTTGTAAGTGAAAAACAGGATGCGGGTTATTATTCAGCTGAATTCAGCGGTGCAGCTTTTTCCAGCGGGGTGTATTTTTACAGACTGCAGGGAGATAATTTTTCAGAAACAAGAAAAATGTCACTGATAAAATAAATGTTAAATAATAAATTCCTGAAAAAACTTAGTAAATAAAAACCTGCCACCGGCTGCGAACCCGTAAGCGGAGAGAGTATTTAAAAATTTGTTCATTAATATCAGAATCGCAGGTTCTTAAAAGTAAATTATTACCTTTAACATGTTACATAAGAATGGATTTCCGGAATATGTTTGAAAAACTTTGAGTTAGGATACGTCTAGATCGGAAGATGCGGTGAAGCTTCTCCGTTTAATGTATAATTTATCAATTAAATGGTTAATAATGTTTATATAGAATTTTCAATTTCAGAAAATTAAATTGAAAAAGATTTATGAATAATTAAATTTAGATTTGAAGAAAATTATGGTAAAGATGAAATTAACAACGGAGCAAATTGACATTATCAATTCGACCGGAGACATAAAGATAAATGCTGTTGCGGGTTCCGGGAAAACCACTACTATAATAGAATACGCCGCAGCAAGACCAAAGGAAAGTAAAATTCTCTATCTCGCATTCAACAAGTCAGTAAAGCTCGAAGCCATACGAAAATTCTCGGATAAAGGGCTGGACAATGTAAAAGTTGAAACTGCACATTCGCTTGCATACAGACATATCGTTTACAATTACAATTACAGAGTAAAAGCGAACGGCTACAGCACAAACGAGATAGTCGAACTGCTGAAGCTCCGCAGCACGGGAGAAAAACATACGGAGTATATAGTCGCAAATCACATAAAAAAATTCATTGCATACTTCTGCAACAGCGATGTGCAAAAGGTCCAGGAGCTGAACTATCTCGATGTTGTATCCGATAAGAAAGCTGCATCATTTGTAAAAGCTTATTACGATTACATCGAAAATCAGACCCGCAATCTGCTTGGCAAGATGAACAAAGGTGAGATTGAGATCATTCATGATTTTTATCTGAAGAAATTTCAGCTGTCAGCGCCTAAACTTGAATATGATTATATACTCTTTGATGAAGGTCAGGATGCATCTCCTGCGATGCTTGATGTTTTTTTAAAGCAGGATGCAGTGAAGGTTGTAGTAGGTGATACTCATCAGCAGATCTACAGCTGGCGTTTTGCAGTCAACTCTCTAGAGAAAGCCGGGTTTAAAACATATCAGCTTTCTACAAGCTTCCGTTTTAGTCAGGACATCGCTAATCTTGCAGTTGAAGTTCTTAAATATAAAAAGCATTTCAACCTGCAGCATAAAGCAACGATAAACGGCAAGGGAAATTTCAGGGATTTAAAAACAAAAGCAATACTTGCAAGAACAAACCTCGGGCTTTTGCTGAGAGCGATCAAATTTGTTACGGAAAAGAAAAATGTCAAAAACATTTACTTTGAAGGTAACATTAACTCTTATACTTATGCGGATGAAGGTACATCGCTTTATGATGTTCTGAATCTTTACAATGGAAAGAGTCATCTCATCAAAGACAGTCTTCTCAAAGCAATGAAGAATATGGATGAGCTGAAGGATTATATTGAAAAGACAGAGGATGTTCAGCTCGGAATGATGGTAAGCATTGTAAGCGAATACGGAAACAGGATTCCCGGGATCATTAATATAATCAAGAAGAAACATCTGGGTAATGAAGACAGGGAAAAAGCAGAAATGATATTTTCAACTGTTCACAGATGCAAAGGAATGGAATATGATGAAGTGCATCTTGTAAATGATTTTATGACAGAGGTGAAGCTCGAAAAATTAACAATGGACAAGACCGCAAATGTACCGGATCAGACAAAACTTAATGAAGAGATAAATCTTTTATATGTTGCCATTACGCGTGCTAAGAACAGCGTTCACATTCCTGAACAGCTGATGCCAAAAGAGTTTCCACGATCTTCTCAGATACATATTATCAAAACCGATGATGAGGACAGACAGCAGACAAAACCGTGGAGCAGCTGGCAGACTAACTATAAAACAGGTACGGTAAAGGATAAATCAATAATGATAGATGAATTAAGAATGAAACACAGTGAAGCTTTTATGCCTTGGACACGTGAGCTTGACAGCGAGCTGAGAAGGATGTTTGATGAGGGAATCAGCGTCAATAAAATTGCAAAGCAATTCGGGAGGACAAAGGGAGCGATAGCGGCGAGACTGGAGAAGCTGCAGCTGGTTTAGAATGTTAATATCATTCAAAAATAATAACTAATTTAAACTAACATATGATAGAATGATTGAAACTGACCGACTAATATTAAAGCCATTAACTTACAGTCAATTAATAAAATATATCAGAAATGATAATTCGTTGGAGAAGGAACTGAACATAAATGAAAGTTCAAGAAATGTTTCAGCTGAACTTAAAGAAGCTCTCGAACTAACAATACTGCCAAATACATCGGACACAAATAAAAATTATTTTTACTCCACGCTTTGGGTAATTATATTAAAAGCTGACAATAAAATGGTAGGCGATCTGTGTATATTTGGAGAGCCGGATGAAGAAGGGGAAATAAAAATTGGCTATGGGATTTATGAAGAGTTTAGAATGAAAGGATATATGACAGAAGCTGTAAACGGGATTATAAGTTGGGCCGGTAGCCAGCCTAAAGTCAATTCAATATTTGCATCAACGGAGATAAGTAACAATGCTTCTTTCAAAGTACTGGAAAAAAATAAGTTCCTGAAAGTTCACGAAACAGAAACAATGTTAAGCTGGCGCTTTATATTAAGATGAAAATTGAGTTAGCCTAATATAAATATTTCTGTTTTACTGATAAAAATTTATTTTATAATCTTATATTTTTTCTAACAAGTGATCAAACCGATAAAAATAAATCCCGTAAGTAACAAAATAAAACTGAATGCATATTTCTATGAAGGCATTGGAGCCGGCAATAAACCGACTTTGGTATGGCTACATGGAATACCGGGAGGACTCGAAGAAGGTAAATCTGAAATGGCTGTTAGTCTTGGTAAAGCGGGGATAAACGTACTGAGATTTAACTATCAGGGAATATGGGGGAACAAGGGGGAATTCACCATGAGTAATTCATTAAGAGATTTAAGATCTGCAATGGATTACCTGACAGGAAAAGAAAATATTGTTAAATTAAAAATAGACACTGACAGAATAGTGCTTGCCGGTTACAGCTATGGAACGGCGGTAGCCTTAGTAGAGGCTTTATATGATGAAAGGATAAAAAATATTATCTGCATAGCAAACTGCGATTACAGTTATTTCGGAAGACAATATATGGATCCGGACTCAAAGATCAGAGAATTTCTTGAAGATGCAATAGAGGGTATTTTTTCCAATAAATCTGTATTGAAACAGGATCCTCATTTGTTTCTGAAAAATTTATCTGAAAATATAAGCAGATATGACATAGTCAGGCATGCCGATAAACTTTTATCTAAAAAGATCTTAATGATATCAGGTATTGAAGATACTATATGTCCGGTAGAAGATCATCTGCTGCCTGTTTACAGAAGGCTCAGAGAATTAGATCACAAATATTTAAAGTTGGAAATAAAAAACTGCGGGCACGAACCACCATTAAATTTACAGGAAATCATTACCGGCTGGATTAAAGAAACTACGTGACCTTTTATAACAAGAGTAAAAATAAATTCACAATATTATTTTAAATAATTCCGCACTTATGAACGGCACTATTCATCACATAGAAATATATGTATCTGATCTGGAAAGGACAGTCGCATTCTGGGAGTGGCTGCTTACGGAAAAATTTTCTTATAAGATTTTTCAGAAATGGAACAGCGGGATCAGCTTCATACTTGGGGATTCATATATTGTGTTTGTTCAGACAGAGAGTAAATATCTGGACAAATCTTATAACAGAAAAAATACAGGACTCAATCATCTTGCATTTCACTGCAGCTCGAGAGAGTTTGTTGACACGCTGACAAAAGAACTGAAGGAAAAGAATATCAATATTCTTTATGAAGACAGACATCCCTTTGCGGGCGGCGAGGATTATTATGCAGTGTTTTTTGAAGACCCTGACAGGATCAAAGTTGAGGTTGTCGCAGATGATGAATGAAAGTAAAAACATTCTGAACAAGTAGTGTTTCATTCACAGGGAGATTCAGCAGAATAAATAAATAATTTTCTAAAATGGAAAATAGAATTCTGACAGACGGTTTAAACGGCAGAGTTATTATTGTCACCGGAGAAATAACCGAAACTGCTTCAGT
>DAIPYG010000010.1:12787-20894 GCA_036782875.1 Bacteroidota bacterium
AAAAAAATCCGGATTCATATTTCGTGAACCCGGATCCCAAGGAGTAAAATAACATGAAGATTAAGCACATTATTTTACTTTACATATTTACAGTTAAAGTGTTATTCTCTGAGTTGTAAGTGCTCTTATAGCTTCTTAAGTTCTTCGTTGCGGGACCATTTGTAACTTTTCCAGTACTGCTGAATGTCGAACCGTGACAAGGGCATTCAAATCCGCTTCCCGTATAATCAACACTGCATTTCTTATGAGTACAAAGCAGACTCAATGCTAAGAATTTAGAATCGCCTGTTCTTGAGATGAAAAGATTTCCAATTGAAGTATTTCCCCCTACGCTTCCGAGTTCAGGGTAATCTGAAATATTGATTACTTTTGCAGCAGTGGAAGAACTATCCGCATCGGCTTCTGCAAAAAGTTTCTTCACATCCAGTGCGCTTAATGCTATAGAGCCCAAGGCTATTGTCTTCAAAGACGATTTTAAAAAATCCCTCCGGTTAAAATTTTCTTTTTCCATTTATAGAATATTAGATTAAAATAAAATTTAGAATTAGTAAATACAATTATTGCAATAAAGATTCAACTGAAATTATTTTATCAAAAGCATTTTACGTGTCTGTAAGAAACCCTCTGCCTGTATTCTGTAATAATAAACTCCGCTTGTAAAATTAACCGCGTTCCAGTCTACCTGATAAGAGCCCTGGTTAAGATTTTCATTTACAAGTGTTTCGACTTCCATTCCCGTATTGTTATATACCGTCAGTATTACTTTTGAAGAGTTCGGTATTGAAAATTTTATGTTGGTTGCTGGATTAAACGGATTAGGAAAATTCTGTGAAAGCTCATAGCTCTGAACCAGTTCTGTGAGCTGAGAAATTGAAGATGACACAGCGTTAATATCACCTGCCATTTCAGGAGCGTGAGGTTCGCATACGTAATGGTAAAGACCCGCAACTCTAATAACATAAGTAAAAGTCGGCGTGCCTGAGTTTATATCGGAATTCCAGGGAGAAGCTCCTGCAGGTCTTGTTGTACCGTTGGTGCCGTTACAGGTTGTGGTATGACCACCGTTAGACCAGGTCCATTTTATTGTATCTCCGACGGTAGCATTAATATTAGCCGGTGAGAAGGAGAAATTAGAAACCATTACATTTCGTATAATTGAATACGATACATTTGTGCTGACTGACAGCAGAAATACTAAAGCAATTAAAGATTTTTGAATCATTTTCATTTTTTCTATTTATTTATTTTATTAAAATCATTTTTTTAATATCCGAGAAGTTCTCCGTCTCCATTGCATAGAAATAAACACCGCTTGCAAAATTTCCGCCATTCCATTTCACGAGATATGCACCGGGTGTAAGACTCTGATCAATAAGTCTGTCGACTTCTATTCCGAGTGAATTATAGACTTTCAGTTTCACATATGTCCTTTCTGTGATCGCGAATCTAATGCTTGTCTCAGGATTAAAAGGATTTGGATAACTATTTCCGAGAAAATATCCCTGCGCTAAGGATGAGTTCTGAGTTACAATGTTCGTACTTTTGGTAGTAACTGCAGATACAGTATTTGTAAAATCTGACAATCCGAAATCATTATATGAGCAGACTTTATAGAAATATAATACATCCGGCGTAAGACCAACTTCCTGATAAGTGAGAATGTCTGTTCCAACTGTATCAATATACCGGAAAGTGACTTCATCTTGTGTCCTTCTTGCAATAATAAATCCGAGTTCATTAGCTGAATTATCCTGCCAGTTAATGGTCAAACTTGTAGCCGTCGTGTCGGAAATTATCAGATCGCTTGGCGCTCTGGGAATATTATTTGTATCTATAATAGCTGTTGCGTAAGCGATATTAGAATAATCCGATCTCAAACTTCCGGCAAATGCGCATACTCTGTAGAAATAGGTTACATTATTTGTTACCCAATAATCATAGAACTGTCTGACATTTTGTCCGGCTGAGCCGATTGTTTCCCAGGATGCGGAGGAATCAATTGAATAAGAACGTTCGATGTAGAATCCTTCCTCATTATTTGAATTGTCGACCCATTTAACCTTTATATAGCTAAGCTCTTCGGGTTCGGCTTCCAGATTGGTAGGAGCATTTATTATCTGAGCGCCTGCAGCATTATATAATAATGCTGTAAATACTAAAATTTTAAAAATAATCTTTAACACTTTTTTCTCCTTGGTATTAATTAATGTTTAAATTAGTTTTTGAAACGGTCTATTAATTAATTTGATTCAAAAATATACTTGTTATGCTTTAAAGTCCAAACAATAATTGCAACATCCGTAGGATTCTAATATTGAATAAAGAGTTGTAATTAAAAACTATTATTTTGATATTTATGAAGTCAGGAATCAGTACATTTGTTTTAAAAAAAATACTTTCCGTTTACTGAAACACTATAAATTAACTGCCGTTAACAAATGCAAAATAATTATTCTGAACTCAATATACTGTGCAGTGACAGTCTGAATTTTGAGTGTTCAGATCCTTTCAAAATTAATAATCTTAATGCTAAATGAAAGTTACGGACGATCTTTTCCAGCTCATAAAATCATTAGACCAGTCGGAAAAAAGATATTTCAAGATATTTGCCACAATGCATATAAAGAACAGTGATGAAAATAAGTATATCATGTTGTTTGATGCGATAGACAAGCAGTCTGAATATGACGAAAGTGAGATCAGAAAAAAATTTAAGAATGAAAAATTTTTAAACCAGCTTCATGTGGCCAAGAATTATCTTTACAATAACATTCTGAAAAGCCTTCGCCTTTTTCATTCAGAAAGATCAAAGCTGAATGAACTTATGGACATTCTCCGAGACGTGCAGATACTTTATGAAAAATCATTATACAGGCAATGCAGGAAGCTTCTTGATAAAGCCAAGAAGATCGCATATACATACGAAAAGCATTCTCATATTCTTGCCGTACTTGACTGGGAAAAAACTCTAGCCCGCACAAGCGCTTACGCCAATACCGAAGAGAAAGACCTGCTGGGCTTTTATGATGAGATAAATGATACAATGGAAAAGCTGAAAAATATTAATGAGTACTGGAAACTTACCATGAACTCTTTTTTGCTTAGAAAAAAACAGGGTGAAATAAGAGACAAGACCGAGCTGAAAAAATTCAATGAGATTATAAAACATCCTCTTCTTCAGTCTGAAACCAGAGCCACAAGCTTTCAGTCCAAAACTTTCTATTTCAATATTAAAGGTCTGTATTATTTTACAAACAAAGACTATAAAAATCTTCTGAATCACTGTAAAAAGCTTGTCGATCTGCTTGAGGAAAATCCTCTGCTGATGAAAGAAGATAACTATATTTCTTCTCTGTATAACCTTCTGCTTGTTCAGATAGAATTAAGACAATACGATGACGCTCTTAATACAATTAAAAAGCTGAGGGATTTTAAATCTAATTCCGTTTCTATGCAGACAAGGATCTTTGTCACATCCTATGATACCGAAATAAATCTTTATCTGCGCACCGGTGAGTTTGAAAAGGGAATTCCTCTTATAAGGGAAATTGAAGAAGGTCTCAAAAAATTCGGAGAGAAATTAAATAAAGAATCAGAAGTTCTTTTCTCCTTTAATATCGCCTATTTATATTTCGGGCTTGGAGAATATAATAATTCTCTGAAGTGGATCAATCAGATCATAAATGACAAAGAGCTTACTGTGAGAGAGGATATTCAGTGCTTTGCCAGAATACTTAATCTTCTTGTTCATTATGAATTGAACAACTATGATCTTATAGAATATATAATGAAATCAACAAGAAGGTATCTATCAAATAAGAACAAGCTGAATAAGTTCGAACTGATAACTTTAAACTACATCCGCAAACTCATTAACGCAAATATAGATGATGACAAAATGTTCATTTATAATGAATGGAAAAAAGAGCTCAGTGCAATATCCGATGACATACTTGAAATAAAAGCTTTCGACTATTTTGATTTTATCTCGTGGCTTGAAAGCAAGCTTGGAAAGAAGAGCTTTGCTGAAGTAGTGAAAGCAAAGAAAAAATGAACTGATTCATAAGATTCATAAGATTTGTAAGATTCATAAGATTTGTAAGATTTGTATTTGAAAATTTAAAATAATTATTAACTGTTTAACTGCTAACTGCTTAACTGTTTAACTGTTTAACTGAAAAAAGATGCTTGTCCCTAAACTTTTTACAACACTTCAGACCTACACCAGAAATCAATTTTACAAAGACCTCTCTGCCGGAATAATTGTCGGAATAGTCGCACTTCCGCTGGCAATAGCTTTCGGGATAGCTTCAGGAGTATCCCCGGAAAAGGGATTGTTCACGGCAGTAATAGCCGGTTTCATTATATCGGCATTAGGCGGAAGCCGCGTACAGATAGGCGGTCCTACCGGCGCTTTCATTGTAATTGTTTACGGAATAGTGCAGACATACGGACTTGACGGATTGATGATAGCAACTATTTTAGCAGGCATTATTCTTATAATAATGGGACTGATCAAACTGGGAACGCTTATAAAATTCATTCCGCTTCCGCTGATCACGGGATTTACAGCAGGGATTGCAATAATAATTTTTATAACTCAGGTAAAAGATCTGCTTGGACTGAAGATCGATAATCTGCCATCGGAATTTTTAAAAAAGATACCTGTATATCTGGACAGCATCTCTTCTTTTAATCCTCAGACGGTTCTGATATCCGTGATCACATTGGCCATAATAATTTTCTTTCCTTATATTACAAAGAAGATCCCGGGAATATTTGTAGCATTGATCGCAGGAACTCTGATAGCACAGATATTCGGAATGAATGTGGAAACGATAAGTTCAAAGTTCGGGGCAGTTCCGAATTCAATACCATCTCCTGCATTTCCGGACTTCACTTATGATAAAGTTTACGCACTCATCGGACCGGCTTTTACAATTGCACTGCTTGCTGCAATAGAATCACTGCTGAGCGCTGTAGTAGCAGACGGCATGATAGGAGGCCGACACCGGTCGAATATGGAGCTTGTTGCTAACGGATTCGCAAATATAATGTCTCCTCTGTTCGGCGGAATACCTGCTACAGGCGCTATAGCCAGAACAGTCACTAATATCCGCAGCGGCGCTAAAACTCCGGTCGCCGGGATAATGCATTCAGTAGTTCTGCTTTTAATAATGATTTTTTTCGGTCAGTATGCCGGTATGATACCATTGTGTGTTCTTGCTTCGATACTTGTTATTGTTTCTTACAATATGTTCGAATGGAGGGAATTCAGAGCGCAGCTGAAAATGCCAAAAAGCGATGTGCTTGTATTACTTACCACATTTATACTTACAATATTATTCGATCTGACAATCGCCATTGAAATAGGAATGATCATGTCTGCATTTTTATTCATGAACCGCATGGCAAATGTTGCAAACATCGGAATGATCTCAAGGGAATTTGATGAAAGCCGGGAAACAGATGACAAAGGAGATAACTCTACTCAAAGTAAGAATATACCTGAAGGAGTTATTATTTATGAAGTTAACGGACCATTTTTTTTCGGAGCTGCAAGCAGGTTTAAAGAAACATTAAGAACTGTAGATAAAAAATCCGCTGTATTGATTCTCAGGTTAAGAAATGTTCCTGCAATAGACGCAACTGGGATTGCAACCATTGAAGATATATTTGAAGAATGCAAAAAGAAAAATTCCGTTCTGATACTTTCCGGAATACACGCGCAGCCGCTGTTCGCTGCGGAAAAAGCGGGGCTTATCAGCAAGATCGGAGACGATAACGTAAGAGGTAATATTGATGACGCACTTAACAGGGCGAGAGAGATTCTGGGACTGCCTAAAGTTGAAATAAAAGCGGAGAAGGAGAGTTCGGTGGAGAATATGTCAAACGCGAGACGTGAGGCGAAATAATTAAGTTTTTTATAATTTGAGCATTATAAAAGAATCGAAATGATTTATATAATACTCAAAACCCAATACTCAATACTCAATACTCATTATTCAACACACAATCCCAAATTTAATATTATTTTTAGATTTCTTTAATATATCACAATAGTTAATTTAACACTCGAAAATTCACAAAACATAAGAAAGGAAATAATGTCAGCTAATACACCAATCACAGTAGCTTATGGAGACGGTATCGGTCCTGAAATAATGGAATCAACTCTTAACATTATCAATGCCGCAGGAGCTAAACTTGATATAGAAACCATAGAAGTAGGCGAACAGGTTTATCTGCGGGGAAATGCCGCAGGGATTGAGCCGAGTGCATGGGATTCATTAAGAAGAACAAAGGTGTTTCTCAAAGCTCCAATTACTACACCTCAGGGCGGCGGTTATAAAAGCTTAAATGTAACTACAAGAAAAACTTTAGGTCTTTATGCAAATATACGCCCCTGTGTTTCCTATCACCCTTTTGTATCCACAAAGCATCCTGTAATGGATCTTGTAATAGTCAGGGAAAACGAAGAGGATCTTTATGCGGGAATAGAATACAGGCAGACAGAGGATGTCGTTCAGTGTCTGAAATTAATATCACGTCCGGGTTCTGAAAAAATCATAAGATATGCTTTTGAATACGCCCTTGCAAACAACAGGAAAAAAGTAACATGTTTTGTAAAAGACAATATTATGAAAATGACAGACGGACTTTTTCACAGTATATTTCTTGATATAGCAAAGGAATATCCTGAAATAGAAAACGAAGTCTGGATTGTTGACATAGGCGCTGCAAAAATGGCTAATACACCCGAAGCATTTGACGTGCTTGTAATGGAAAATCTTTACGGTGACATACTTTCTGATGTAGCTGCAATGATAACTGGCTCTGTAGGACTTGCCGGTTCTTCAAATATTGGCGAGAACTTTGCAATGTTTGAAGCCATACACGGTTCAGCTCCGAGAAGAGCGGGTCAGAATCTTGCAAATCCCTCCGGGCTTCTGCTCGGTGCAGTTCTTATGCTGAATCATATCGGACAGAATGAAGTTGCTACTAAAGTTCATAATGCCTGGCTGAAAACTCTCGAAGACGGAATACATACTTATGATATTTTTAAAGAGGGTATCAGCAAGGAAAAAGTCGGAACAAAAGAATTTACAAAAGCTGTTATAGCCCGGCTTGGCGAAAAGCCTTCCGTCCTTAAGGCTGTTGATTATAAAAAGACAGAAAAGAAGGCGGACAAAAAGAAGCAAGGAAAGAAGGCAAACAAACAGAGAAAAGATCTTGTCGGAATAGATGTTTATTTAGACTGGAGCAGCGGTACTGCGGAAGATCTCGGAGAGATTCTTAAAAAAGTTACTTCCGATGGTCTGACACTTTCATTTATAAGCAACAGAGGTGTAAAAGTATGGCCTGACTGTCATCCGGATATATTCTGTACCGATCACTGGAGATGCAGATACCTCGCAAAAAACAAAGGCGAGAAGGTCAACCATACTGATGTCATAAAATTACTTCAGAAGATTGATGATGCCGGATTTGATTTCATAAAAACAGAACAGCTGTATAACTTTGACGGCAAAGCAGGTTATTCTGAAGCCGATCAGAAATAAAAATGAATTTCCTTTCCCAATGAAAAGCATTTTATCTCTTTGTTACTAAGAAATACAAGCTGATAATTAAGTTCAGAAATATTTTATATCTTTCAATAATTCAAAATTTAAACCTGATTGGTTAATTTATTTAAACCCTTCAGGTTTTTTTCATTTCAGATAATTCATTTCTTAAAGTAAGCAAATAATTATATCGTAGTGAGTCAAAGGTGCTGTATTTATTAAAACAGTTCTTTATCCCGGAAATTTTTTATTTAAGGGCTTGACATAAAAAAATAAAATTTATATTTTGCAAAGCACTTTAAAAAACAAAGTACTTTAATCAAATACAATTCATGGAAACAAAACAAGCCGAACTGGAGCTATCCTTAATAAAAAAAATGATGGATGACAGCCGTAAGATCAGCCTGGACAACGGATGGCACTTTATCTACTGGGGTTCATTAGTCACAACAGCACTTCTATTAAATTATTTATTAATCATTTTTCACGGGAAGCAGGAATACATAGGCTGGATGTGGTTTATAATGATGATAGGCGGAGCA
>DAIPYG010000010.1:20904-45644 GCA_036782875.1 Bacteroidota bacterium
CAATTGCCGGAGGTATTCTGGAAAAGAGACATGAAAAGAAAATGAAGGTTCATACCATAGCCGGCAGGATAATCGGATCTCTGTGGTTTGCTTCAGGAATCGCAATGTTCATTTATGGTTTTCTTGGATCAGTTTCAGGAGGATATAACTCTGTATATATTTGTCCGGTAATTTCTACATCGCTTGGGATTTCATATTTTACAACAGGGGAAATACAGCAGGTGAAACTACTTAAGTATATTGCTTTCGGCTGGTGGATCGGCGCTGTGGTACTCTTTTTCTATCCGGGAATACATACTCTGCTGATTTTCGCATTAATGATGATCTGTTTTCAGATACTCCCGGGAGTCATACTAAACAGGAAATTTAAAAAAGACATTGACGCAGAATTATAATGAACTTTGATTATCAGCAAATTGACGATGTAATACACTCACGGATAAGAACTTCAATTATGGCGCTGCTTATAAGTGTGGATGAAGCGGAGTTTAATTACTTGAAAGAGAAAGTTAATGCAACGGACGGGAACTTAAGCGTTCACATAAAGAAACTTGAAGACGCCGGTTACGTATCAGTTAAAAAAATCTTCGTTGACCGCAAGCCTGTTTCAAAGTATAAAATCACAAACAAGGGTTATAAAGCATTCGAGAACTATATTAAAATGCTGGAAAGCATAGTAAAGAAAAATTGATGTCTGATAGTTTATATTTGACAGTTAGTATAATAAATTTTAATAATTTAAAAACAGAATTATGGAAAAGCTGACAGAGAAACAAATAATTAAAGAACTGAAAAATCTGAAAGGTTGGAAATCAAACGGTGCTTCGATTTTAAAATCCTTTACAACAAAAGGTTTTCCGCAGACAATGGGGCTTGTTACGGCTATCGGAGCAATTTGCCAGCAGCATGACCATCATCCGGATTATCTGACAATGAAGTATTCCGGAGTTGAAGTTTCATTTTCAACACATACCGCAAAAGGCATTACACTTAAAGACATAAAAGTAGCAAAAGATATTAACACCCTGAAATATTAATATTTAAACTATTAAAATGAAAAATATTTTTACTGCATTATTTTTAATTATATTCACATCTGTATCATTAGCACAGGATTCATCGGAAGCAGTCACAACAAAGATCTCGGGCTTTGTCAAAGGAGATAAAGACAGTGTTCTCAGAGGAGCAAACCTTGTAATAGAAGGTACCATAGACGGCGCCACTACTGATGAAAATGGTTATTATGAATTTGAAACTGAAAAAACAGGTAATCAAAACCTGCTTATCACTATGAGAGATTACTTTAACAAAACCGTACCGCTGAACATAACAAATGGAATAAATGTAGAGCTGAATATAAAGCTTTCAAAAGAAGTAACTACGGAAGAAATAATTATTACCGCGAGTTCTTTCACATCAGGAAACACAAACGCAGTGACACTGACTCCTTTGCAGATCGTAAGAATACCCGGTGCAGATGCCGATATATACAGAGCTATTACAACTTTTCCGGGATCAAATCAGGTGAACGAAGGAAGCAGAATTACTGTCCGTGGTGGAGACCCGAATGAAGTTCTTACTATTTTAGATCAGGCATCTTTATACAATCCCTTTATCTTTGATGATGCATTCAATGTATCTTCGTATTCAACTATAAATCCCTGGGGACTGAAAGGAATTAACTTTACAAGCGGAGGCTTCTCTGCAAAATTCGGGAATGTTTTATCAGCTGTGCTTGATCTTAAATCATACGATATGCCTCAGGGAAAGGGAATGTTTGCCTGGTTAGGGCTTGCCAATGCATCACTGGACGGGGTCTATGTTTCAAAGGACAGGAAATTCGGTGCAACCTTTTCTCTGGGAAAATTATTTCTTGACCCGTACTTTGCTATCAACGGACAGCATTCGGAATTTGATCCGATTCCTCAGTCAAATCAGCTCGGAGGGACTTTATCATTCAGAGTCGGATCTACCGGCAATCTGAAATTCTATTCAAATTACAGCGATGATAAAGTCGGTATTCAAAGCGCTACTCCTTCCTATACAGGATTTTTTAACGGAAGGTCAAAAAGTTTTTTTTCAAATCTTAAGCTGACAACAGCTCCTTCTTCATCGACACTTTTAAATGTGGGGGTTTCTTTCAGTTCATACAATAATAAAGATAACTTCGGAGTTCTTAATACAAGCACAACTAATTATTACTCTAAGGGAAGAGCTGATTTTACCTATCAGGTCTCAAGCAAAGTCGACATAAACACAGGTGCTGAATATGAATACAATGGTTATGACATAAGCGGGGCTATACCATTATTTGCATTTAATTTAAGAACTGACGCAGCTCATATCAATCTGGATACGAACACAAACAGCGGAAGGGTCGGTGCTTATGCCGAAGCACAACTAAGGATAAGCAAGAGATTCTTTTTAATACCCGGAGTCAGAACGGACTATTTTACTCTTGCCGATAAGGCAAGCTTTGACCCGAGAATCTCATTCGGATATCAGTTGTCAAAATATAATTCAGTAAGAGGAGCTTTGGGAGTTTACCACCAGTATCCGAAGCTCGAATATTATTTCAGGGCATTTAATAACGATCTGAAACCGGAAGAAGCCACGCATTATATTCTCGGATATGAATACAATCAGGACGGAAATTATATATTCAGGGTCGAGGGATATTATAAGAATTATTCAAATCTTGTACTGGTCAACAAGAGGGATTTTATTTACAGATCACAGGGAAAGGGTTATGTAAAAGGAGTTGATGTATTTTTGAAAACGAAGATAAGGAATAAATTTACTGGATGGATCTCATACGCATATTGTGATTCAAAAAGAGAACAGTATGAATCTGTTAATTTAACACCGGCAAATTACGATATTACAAACGCAGTAAGTATCGTTGGAAGTTATAATCTCAGTGATCAGCTGGTTGCTGGAGTAAGTTATAAAATATCAACAGGAAAACCCTTTACACCGGTAAAGGAGGCGTACTTTGATCCAACGCAGAATTTGTATATACCTGTTTACGGAGTAACTAACAGCGCAAGATTCCCGACATATGACAGACTTGATATGAATCTTCAGTATATCTTTGCATTGTTCGGTAAGTTCGCAGTTGCTGTGGCTGCAGTAAACAATGTACTTAACGTGAAGAATGTTTATAACTATACTTATAATTTTGATTACACACAACAGGTTGAAGTTATATCCAATAATCAGAGATCGCTTTATCTGGGACTGGGCTTACAGTTTTAACCGGGATTGAATGAAACTATGATTAAATGATTGAATGAAACTATGATTGAATGATAACTATGAATTACTAAATCAATCAACTAATTAACAAATAAACAAATTTACAAAATAACAAATAAACTAATTAACAAAAAGAAAATGAAAAACAAAATTACAACCGTGATCATATTTCTGATCATGATAAGTTTCATCAGTATCAAAGCGAATGCAAGCAGTGATTTTGACAAAGCCATGCTTAAGGCAAAGAAGAATCTTAAAGCTGCAATGAATAAAAGCGATGCGACACAACTGACAAAGGTAAGAGGCGAGTTCGAAAGAATTCTTCAGCTTAAGGAAAAGACCTGGCTTGTGAATTATTATATTGCACTGTCAGATTACTGTCTTGCTACGGCATCCATGGTAAAAGAAGACAATGCCGGTCTTAAAAAATATACTCAGTCAGGAATAGATGTTATAAACAAATCAATAGATGAGTATCCTGAATTTGCTGATTCATTTGTACTGCTTGAAGCATTGAACTTCAACAGGTGGCAGTATGAACAGGACAAGATGCAGGAAATTATTGCTGCAACAGGCAGCGCGGATGAATCCGCAGTTAAACTTGATAAAAATAATCCGAGACTGCTGATGCTGAACGGAATGTCCAGCTTTTACACACCAGAAGCATTCGGAGGTGGAATGGATGTAGCTATACCAAAGCTTGAGAAATCCGTCGATGCATTTAAAACAAGAAAGGAAGCAAGTGAATTGTATCCGGACTGGGGATATGACCTTGCAGTTGGATACCTTGCAATGTCTTTAATTAAAAGAAATGATGACGGAGATATGGTGAAGGCAAAAACTATGCTGGATGAAGCAATAAAAATGAATCCGGATTCGGGCTTTCTTACAGAATATGTTATGGGTGAATACAAAAAAGGATCAGGCTCAAAATAAAACTCATTTAAGGTTATAGCAAAAGGTCATTGCATTGAAAAGCAGTGACCTTTTCTTTTTAACTTAAAGGCTTAGAAATATTTTACAGACATAATTTTATATAAATACTCTGAGCTTCAGTTTCGTCATTTTAGCTTTTGTTTATGATTTGAATAAACACAATTTGTGCAGTATTTTACACTAACTAAATATGTATTAATAATTTTTAGGGAAGTTTTTGCACCCGAAAATTTTTCCTTCCAATAACTTACAACAATGAAAGAGCAAAATTACATCAAAAAAGGATTTGTAAAAATAACAGAAATGCTGATATTACTGATTCCTGTCATTCTAATTTCAACTGCCTTTACCGATAATGTCTCAGATAAAACTATTGAGGTACAGCCGAAATATTCGGAAGTAAGGATCTTTGCAACCAATGAAACTGATTTTAAAAAAATGTCTGAAGCAGGTCTGTTCATAGATCACGCCAACAGTAAACCGGGATACTTTCTGGATGCATGGCTTTCTGAAGATGAAATTACACAATTAAAAAACTCAGGCGTGCCGTATAATATTTTAGTTGATGACTGGGATGAATATTATATCAGCCGTCCTAAGATGTCTCAGATCGAAATGGATGAGCAGATCAGATCCGCTAAAGAAACAGATAATGTTTCTCATTCGATCTACGGAACCATGGGTGGGTATTTGAAATATTCTGAAGTAGTCGCAAAGCTTGATTCCTTAAGGCTTGAATACCCGCAGTTCATTTCACAGAAGTTTTCTATAGGAAACACTTACGGCGGCAGAAGTATGTGGGCAGTAAGGATCACCAAAAATCCGGATGCACCTACCGGAAGACCTGAAGTTTTTTATAACGCGTTGATTCACGCACGTGAACCTGAAAGCATGGAAACACAGCTTTATTATTTTTACTGGCTGTTTGAAAATTACGGAACAGATCCGGAAGCAACATACATTTTAAACAACCGCGAAATTTACTGGATGCCTGTGTTTAATCCTGACGGATATGTTTATAATGAAACAACAAATCCGACCGGAGGAGGTATGTGGAGATGCAACAGGCACGGAAGCGGCAACTGCGGCTGGGTGGACCTTAACAGAAATTTCGGGATCTACCAGTTCTGGAATTCATCCAACGGCGGATCAAGTGTTGATTCCTGTGCAGGTGGAAGCAGTACTTACAGAGGGAAAACTCCTTTCTCAGAATTAGAGACACAGAATTATATGAACTTTGTGAATTCAAGAAATTTCAGTACTGCATTTAATGCGCATACTTATGGAAACTACCTGATCAAGCCATGGGCCTGGTCTGATCCGAGTCTGACACCTGACGATAATAAATTCAATCAGTTCCTTTCCGATATGAGTGAAACAAGCGGATATACAACGGGCTCAGCTTCTCAAACCGTTGGGTATATGGTTCGCGGCGGAGCTGATGACTGGTGCTACAATGATTCGGTTCACGCAGGACACCATATATTCGGAATTACTCCGGAAACAGGAACTGATTTCTGGCCTCCGCAAAGTGAAATAATTCCTTTTGCTCAGAACATGCTTTACTCAAATAAATATATGTCGATGATAGCTGGCGCATTTGTAAATCCTGAATCGGAAAAACTAAATCAACAAAGCTATGATCCGGGACAGTCAGGAAATTTAAAAGTAGTGTTTAAGAATAAAGGATTATTGAACGCTTCAAATGTTAAAATTATTCTGACACCGGTAAGCACAGGACTTACAATACCTGTGCAGCAGTTTAGTTACGCGAATATAAATTCTTTTGTGAGTGACAGCTGTGTATTTGATTTTACCATTAACGGCAACGTACTTGTAAATACAGCTCTCAGAGCTGATCTGTACATAAAAATGGATACTGCTACAATATATTCGGAAAAAGTGCATGTACTGATAGGAACCGGTAACATTGCCGTAAATGACAATGCTGAAGGTTCATTCAACAACTGGACTACGAATCAGGGCTGGGCGATCACAGCTTCTCAATCCAACTCTCCTTCTCATTCGTTTACTGACAGTCCCGGAGGCAATTATTCAGATGATGCAAATAATTCAATGACGACAGCAAACTTTATAAATGTTTCATCTTCACCGGTAACGATGCTGAGTTTTTATCATAAATATTCTACCGAGCCCGGATATGACTTCTGTAATGTTGAAGTTTCAAAAGACAACGGTAATGTCTGGCAGAAAGTAAAATCATATAACGGAAGTCTGCCTTCATGGAAGTATGAATCATTTGACATTACAACGTATGCTGCAGGAGCATCACAGATTAAAGTAAGATTCACTCTTCTCAGCGACGTATTTGTAAATGAGGACGGCTGGTATGTAGATGACATTAAAATTATAAATTATAATATCGGACCTGTAGGAATTGCACCGGACAACGTAATTCCATTGTCTTACTCGCTTGAGCAGAATTATCCGAACCCTTTCAATCCTGTTACTAATTTGAAATTTGGAATTTCAAAATCCGGATTTGTTTCTTTAAGAGTATTTGATGTTCTTGGAAAGGAAGTTAAAACTTTAGTGAATGAAATTAAACCTGCGGGTAGATTCGAAATTACTTTTGACGGAAGCAGTCTTGCCAGCGGAATTTATTTTTACAAATTAGAGTCGGGCAGTTTTATTCAGACAAGGCAGATGACCCTGATAAAGTAAACAAGAAGAAGACTGAATATCAAAACTGTTTTATTTAAAATTAGCCGGATGAGAATAACATCCGGCTTTTTTATTTCAATCAAAAACTCCCCAGCCGTTAAGATATAATTTCCTGTTCCCGCATTTATGACATGGAACATCCTGAAGAACTTTTTCATAATAATATAATTCATAATCTTTATTGATATATTCCGCCTTGTGTGTATTATTAAGATTAATATGGCGGGAGCATTGCAATCCTCCATAGAACAGAGGATATATCGGCTCTCTGCATTTATTGCATTCATATAATACATTGTAGCTTAACTGCAGGCTGTCTTTTATTTTATAACTGATCTGCAGTTTATTGAACAGTCCGTTGCAACCGAAACATCTGAATACCTGTATAAAGCTTTCTTCAATAATTATCCTACGCATATCTATTCCCGCTATTTTGTTAACTATCGAAATGGATTTGTTCTTCCGCCCGCTGAAAAATTCACCGACTCCGAGAAAAAATTCATTATTATATTTGCATTCTCTGCAGCTTATGTCTAATATGCTTCCCATTTAAATTGTTTATTAATTTAAAAAACTGTTTCTTTATAAGGGTTTTAAACAGAAATTATTATAATCGGCTGCCTTTGTCAATAAAATAAATTTTACCTTAATAATATAGGGGTAGTTTTTTAAAAGAGAAAGTTTAAAAACCGTTTTCATAATTATCCGTAGTTACTTATGAATTATCAAACGCGAATTCCTTAAATAAATTTTAAAAATGAAAAAATATTTGCAATGTGCTTTTTTTATTATGTTAATTTTTTTTGGTTGCAGTAAGGGTGCTGTTATTAAAAACAACGAAGACAAATTAAAAGAAATAAAAAACAATAAACCAATGAATGATACTCAAAAAGTAAAAAATCCATTCTACTCAAACACAGATACAAACAAGCTCAGCGTCCCGGATTCTGAATGGAAAAAAATACTGTCTGACAGCGTTTACAGGGTCGGCAGAGAAAAAGAAACCGAGGCAGCTTTTACGGGAAAGTACTGGAACACAGAAGGACTGGGAACATATTACTGTGCAGTTTGCGGCAATGCGCTTTTCCGCTCGGATGAAAAATTCGGAAGCACCTGCGGATGGCCTAGCTTTTTTGAAACCATTCGGAAGAACAGCGTGATATATCAGAACGATACTTCTTACAATATGCAGAGGACAGAAGTACTCTGCGGAAGATGTGATTCACATCTCGGGCATTTATTCGATGACGGTCCGCCGCCGACAGGTAAAAGATACTGCATGAATTCCATAGTTCTGGATTTTATTCCTGATGACAGTAAGTAAAATGAATTTAAGAAAATATGTTACCTCATGCTAAAACTGTTTACCCTTGTTCCATTTCTAAATATTACAAAGATAGTAAAGTATCCTTCTTCAGACTTATAATAACTTTTCTCATTGTTTATATTGCTTACAATGGCAAAACTAAAATCAAAATACGTCTGTCAGAACTGCGGATTCTCTTCAGTAAAATGGAGCGGCAAATGTCCTGAATGCGGTACATGGAGCTCTATGACAGAAGAGATAATAAGTTATGACAAAGGCAAACGGGATAAAAAAAACTCACAGGCTTTACTTAAGGTAAACGAAAACAGTTATCAGTCGCTATCCGATGTTACTTCAATAAACGAATCGCGGACAATGACACACATCACTGAACTAGACAGAGTACTCGGAGGAGGAATAGTCGACGGTTCTGTAATACTCATTGGAGGTGATCCGGGAATAGGAAAATCAACTCTTATGCTTCAGCTCGCCGAAAAAATTTCCGGGAAAAAAATTCTTTATGTAAGCGGTGAAGAGTCTGCTTCACAGATAAAACTCCGGGCTGACAGACTGAACTACAATCTGGAGAATTTTTTTATTTTATCTGAAACTAATCTTGACATAATACAGGCTGTAATAGAAAAAGAAGAGCCGGATATTGTTGTAGTGGATTCTATTCAGACTGTTTACAGGACTGAAATCGAAAGTGCGCCCGGAACGGTTTCTCAGCTTCGTGAATCAACCGCACTTATTATGAACCTTGCAAAGAGAAATAATTTTTCTGTGTTCATAGTCGGTCACATTACAAAAGACGGGATGATAGCAGGACCTAAAGTGCTTGAGCATATGGTTGATGTGGTACTGCAGTTTGAAGGCGAAAGAACTCATTCTTTCAGGATCTTAAGAAGCATGAAGAACAGGTTTGGTTCAACGAATGAGATAGGTATCTTTGAAATGACAGACGCCGGACTGACAGAAGTATTAAACCCGAGCGAAGTATTTTTATCGCAGAGAAATTATGGTGCATCGGGCTGCGTGATCTCATCTTCAATGGAAGGTACCAGGCCAATACTTATTGAGGTACAGGCGCTTGTAACATCTTCCAATTACGGAATACCTCAGAGAACATCCATGGGATTTGATTATAAGAAGCTCAACATAATTGTAGCGGTACTTGAAAAAAAACTCGGACTTCACCTTAACAAATCAGACATTTTTCTCAATATTGCCGGCGGAATAAAAATTGACGAGCCCGCAATTGATCTTGCCGTTGCGATGAGCATATATTCTTCATACAGGGATATTCCCGTAGATTCAGAAACTGTAATACTCGGCGAGACCGGTCTGTCCGGAGAGGTCCGAACAATTTCTTATGTGGAAAGAAGGATCACCGAAGCTTCAAAGCTTGGATTTAAGAAGATAATAATACCAAAAGGAAATTTAAAAAATCTAAATGTAAAAAAATTCAACACTCAAATTACAGGTGTGGAAAAGATAAAGGAAGCTATTGAAAAAATAGTATAATGATTTTTATTTTTTCTTCTTGCCTGTAAGTATAATCTGCTGAATTTTACTGAGGTAGACCTGCCATAATTCAATGGCTTGTTTCGTTTTCTTTCGTCTGCATAGTTCCAGAAATTTTCTGTGAGGTGCTGTATTATAGTTTTTTTTCTGTTTTATCACAAACACTTCATTTAGCGATCTTATGTTGTGCAGATAAATATCATCAAAAAGTCCCAGTAAGTATTTCATTTTACAGGGACCGTAAATTATTTTTGCAAAATCCCATAGGAGATATCCTAACTTTGTAAAGTCAGTGCAGTTGTCAACTTTCTTAAGAATCAAGTCGGCTTTGACATAGGTCTTCTCTTTATAATTCGGGATTGCTTTTTCAAGCATTACCGGTGCGAGCAGCTGGTAAAGCACTGCCATTTCAAGAATCTCACTGTAAGTAATTGTTTTGACAAAACTTCCTCTGTTTGGAATTACTTCTATATATCCTTCGCTTTGAAGTATTCTGAAAGCTTCTCTGACAGGGACCCTGCTGACTTTAAATTTTTTTGATATATCGTTTTCCTTTAAGTGCTGGCCGGATTTAAGCTTTGAGAAAGTTATTTCCTCTCTTAAAAACTTAGCAATATTGTTTACCGTTGTACTTCCTCTGTCCATATTATTTTTTGTGAAAATTATATTTAATTGGTTCTGCCTTTATTTTTTTAACCAGCATGATCTGAGATATTATCTTGTCAAGAAAATCATTCCAGTAATTTATTGCTTCTTCTTTCCTGTTTTGACTGCAAAGTTTCATGAAATGTCTGTGCGCTGTAACCTTATAACCCTCATGCTCAGCATTTTCAAAAAATTCATTCAGCAGCCTGATACTGTGTCTGTAAATATCATCAAATAATTCAAGCAGATATTTCATGTTAGAAGGAGAATAAATAATTTTTGCAAAATCCCATTGCAGATAACCTGACTTTTGAGAATCCCTGCTTTTTTCAAGGTTGTTAAGTATCTTATCGGCTTTTGCATAAGTTTGTTCATTATACCGTGGAATTGCTTTTTCAAGAAGTACCGGTGCAATCAATCTGTATACAATGCTTGTCTCTATAAAATATTGATCTGATAGCCTGCTGACAAAACAGCCTTTATTAAGTCTGACTTCAAGATATCCTTCGCTTTGCAGCAATCTGAATGACTCTCTTACGGGAACTCTGCTTACATTAAATTTTTTTGAGATGTCAGCTTCTTTAATATGCTGACCGGGTTTGAGGATTGAGTATGTGATTTCATCTCTTAAAAATTTTGAAATCTTCTGTACTGTTGTGCTTCCTTTATTCATGATGTTACTTTTTAAATATTAATAGTATTATGTATTTACCGTAGCTCTTAATTTCCGGTTAAATTATTTCATTCAGCTTGTCTATGAATCCAGTCCATAGCTTAATGGCGTCGTCTTTTTTATTCTGCCGGCATAGTTCAATGAATTCCCTGTGTGTAGTTACTTTAAATATAGCATTCTCTTCGTTTTCAAAAAATTCATTTAAGAATCTTATGCTGTGTTTGTAAATATCGTCAAATATTGCGGTCATATATTTCATTTTAGACGGGGAATAAATCAACAAGGCAAATTCCCACAATAAATATCCAACCTCATAAAAATCACTTCCCTTTTCTATTTTATCTAATATCTGATCTGCTTTTTTATACGTCCTGCCGGTATAATTAGGAATGGCTTTTTCAAGAACAACCGGAGCAATAAGTCTGTAAACTATTCCTGTTTCAATTAAATACTGATGTGATATTTTCTTTACATAACAGCCTTTATTTGGCTTTACTTCAAGATAGCCTTCGCTTTGTAATATCCGGAATGCTTCTCTTACCGGTACTCTGCTGATATTAAATATTCCGGCAATTTCTGATTCACCGACATGCATGCCGGATTTGAGAGTGTTGCAGGTGACCTGATGTCTTAAATACTTAGCCACTTTTGTAACGATTTTGCTGTTCCCTTTCAAATTTATCTTTTCCTTAATCAAAGTTTGTTAAAGATAAAATACAATATTCATATTTTATATTTAATCAGATATTTGTATACAATATAACTTAAATCTTTCAGAATATAAACATTCCTTTCCGGTGAAATATAAATATTATTTATCTCAATACATTAGAATTTTATAATTACAATTAAGCCGTCGGGAACTTGCGGAAGGAAAAACTTACAGAAGAAATGAAAAATATTTTTGAATAAACCTGTTCTGTCTGATCATATAATTAATTATACAACAGGCGGATTTTCAAATTTATTTTTTATTCAACTTATCCATCATTTGTTTTGCTCTGATATCATTCGGGCTGATCTGCAGGACATTTACAAGCATAGCCCTTGCCTTATTAATATCCCCACGGTCTTCGTACAGTACGGCAAGATTTCCGTAAGCCTGTACATTCTTCGGATCTTTCAGAATTATTTCATTAAAAGTCTTCTCAGCTTTATCGGTTTCCCCCGAAAGCATATACGCATTTCCGAGATTGATCAGAGCAGGTATAAAATCAGGGTCGAACTGAACTGCTTTATTCAGCAAACTTTTTGCCTCATTAATATTCTTCATCTGATAAAGATTTATATCTGCAAGATTGTTCAGAACGCCTGTATTCCACGAATTAATGCTCATTGCTTTATAGTATACATCCATGGCTTCACGATAATTTCCTGATGAATAGTAAAGATTACCTAAGCTGTTCAGCGCTTTTACGTTTTCTGGAAAATATTTAAGTGAGTTCTGATAAGACTCAATTGCTTTTAAAGTATTCTTGGATTTTTCATATGCATTACCTATAAGATAATATGCCTGTGCATTTTCCTGATCCAGTGCGAGCAGCTTTTGAAGATTGCTTATGGCTTCCTGAATTCTACCGGTTTTTAAATACGCCAGACCTAAGTAATATAATCCGTTTTTATGTTCAGGAATAATTTTAAGATTTTCTTCAAGCAGAGGAATTGCCTTTTTAAGATAATCCGGATGAGAGTGCCTGGACTCAAAGTATGTAACATAGGCTATTCCAAGCTCCATGGCTGCAATTTTATTATCTGAATTGTTAAAGTTTCTTAATGTGACAGGTGAATTTATTTCTTCAAGTCTGTTATTTTCTTCGTCGCTAAGGACGTTAATCTCTTTCCTGATCCAGTGATCTGTAAAGTTTACATGCTGCACATCCTTTGTATTTCCCTGTCTCATATGACAGCTGATACAGCTGCTGTTTTCCTTATGGTCAGCTTTTGGGTTTAACAATGATAAGTTCTGAACACTGTGACAGCCGGTACATTTACCGTTAAAATATTCTTTTGAAACCTCTCCGGATGGGATGTGCGGATCGTGACAGGTTATGCAGGTCATCACACCTTTACTTTTTATAAAACAGTCGCTGAGTGACATTCTGGCTGCGTGACTGGCTATTTTAAAATCTCCCTTCTGAACATTATCCTGAATAAATACAGACTTAACTTCTTCAAGCTTCATCCCCGGTCTGAAGTCTGACTGCTTTTTGCCATCTGTAAAAACTCTTACTTCACCCTGCAGATGACACTGAAAACATACTGCCAGTTTTTCTTCAAGAGGAAGATTTGCAGGATTAACGATTGTCCGGTCAATTGTGTCCCTGTCTATATCTGCAAAAAGATTTGTTTCTTCAGTCTGCCTTCTAATGTGCAGCTCGCCGGGTCCGTGACATCTTTCACAGCCGATTCCTTCTTTTAATTTCTCATCGAATTTATTTTCAGAGAATTCAACATATCCGGAATAGCTGTTATGGCAATTCATACATTCCTGAACAATGGATCTGGAAAACCTAAGATTCGTTTTTTTATAACCGGGACTCATATCCCATTTAGCTTTTTCGGAATACCAGGACAATGGCATTTCATAATAAAATCCGTTTTCACTATACAGATAGCTTTTTGTATTATTTCCTGATCCCATGACATAATCTATTTTCTTTTCCAGTTCATGAATTATCTTTCCTTCTTTATCAAGTCTGTATTCCTTTTGAAAAAATTCATTCCCTTTGCTGTAAGCAGAATAATAGAAGTCTGTATTTTCATTATAAACCGTATTTTCTTTAGACAAATATTCTGTCTGGTTTTCAGCTGAAGGTTTGTATAATGATCTTCCCATTCCAGTTTTATGAAAAGTTCCGTGAATATCAGCGTGACATTTTTTACATTTTTCGTCTCCTGCATATGAAACATCCTTATAAAGATTAAGATAATAATATTTTTCGCTCAGTTTGCTTATAGTTCTGTCACGATCATTCATGCGCAAAAATCTACTGTACAGTATTCCGGCGACGGCAGTAATGATTACAAACCCTGCTGCTGTTATAAATATGTATCTGCTGTTTTTTATCATAAAAAAAACGCATATCAGATCCGATATGCGCAGTTATTTGTATAATTTTTTAAATCATATCTTTAATTTCCGGGAGGATCTATCACGTGCAGATCCAGATATTTCTTTTCTTCCGGACTCACAGACCCAAACCCCCAGATCCCTCCGGAAGCTTTTGCTACGTGTTGCGAAAGACTCAGCAGACTTTTATAAAACAAATTTGAAAATTCAGGATCAAGTTTAGGAAGTATTGCATTTAGTTTTTTAAGCTCACCGTTTATTCGGTCACTTCTTTCCGTCACATCGTCCGGCATCACTTCTATCAGTTTTCTAAGCGTCTCATTGAAATTTTTATCGGATTCCTGATAATAATTTTGAATAACAGAATGTTCATTGGCTCTGAAGTGAGTTATCTTTGTTCCCCAGTCAATTTCTTTTTCGTCTATATTGCCTTCTGCTCCTGCTATCAGTAACGTAACAAGCGCCGGTGTCATGAGCATAAGATTTGATTCTTCTTCGGTTAAATTTTTAAATTCATGTATCATATAATTTTGTAAAATTAATTTAGCATAAAAAACATAAAATTCCTTTAAGTATAAAGGAAGAATTTAAATCATTGAATTTATATTTTAATAAATTTTTCTGTAATAGATTGTGTATTTAAAAATGCTTTCATTATCACAATATTGTTTCCAAATATTAAAATAAGATTGAAAAAATTAAACCCACCGGAAAAATCAAGTAACAGCAAATATCTCTTCGCAGGTGTTCTGATTGCCGCAGTAGCACTTATTTTCATATCGTTGTCGAAAGACGAAAGTATTCCTGTAAATGAAAAAGTCTTACATGTCTGGTCTGCAGAAACAGATTCTCTGTTTGTAAAAAACTGTTATGAAAAATATAAACCTCAGGTAAAAGATGATCTCGTAAAACAGGAGACTATGAAATCTTTCTGCAGGTGTATGCTTGAAAAAGTTAAGTCAAAATATGATGAAAAAGATCTGGATAAAGTGCAGAATGCTGACATAAAGCGCTGGGATACCGAATGCAGAAATCAGATAAAGAATTCGGGTTTTCTAAAATAACTCCTTCAATATGCTGCTTATCATAGATAATAAAAATTATAAAGATCCTTTTGTTAATCTTGCGCTTGAGGAGTATTGCGTCCGTAATCTTCAAATGAACAATGATTATCTTCTCTTTTATATTAATGACCCTTCGGTCATAATAGGAAAACATCAGAATACTATTGAAGAAATTAATTCTGAATATGTAAAGGAAAATAATATCAGCATTGTGAGAAGGATCTCGGGAGGCGGGGCTGTCTATCACGATCATGGAAATTTAAATTTCAGTTTTATAACGAAACACTCCCAGCAGAGCATTCATAATTTTAAACTGTTTACAGGACCGGTGATACGTGTTTTAAATGAAATGGGAGTAAAAGCGGAATTGAACGGAAGAAATGATATTACTGTAAACCAAAAGAAGATATCCGGAAACGCCCAGTTTACGGATACAAGATCAATGTTCAGTCACGGAACTCTTCTATTTGATTCAGACCTGGATAATATTATGAAAGCTCTTAATGTGGACCAGGGTAAGATAGAAAGCAAAGGAATAAAATCCGTGCGAAGCCGTGTTGCAAACATAAAAGATTACATTTCAGGAAATATTAAAATTGAGGAATTTAAGGAAATATTAATAAGATCAGTATTGGATCCCGGAAAAGAACTTTCTGAATCAGTTTACAGCTTAAATGAAGATCAATGGAAAGAGGTTTATAAATTATCTGAATCAAAGTACCGTACGTGGGAATGGAATTACGGACGCTCTCCGGAATTCAACATAAAAAAAGTGAAGCGCTTTGATATTGGTCAGATTGATGTAAGGATAAACGTAAAAGACGGTCTGATTTACGGTGTGAAAATTTACGGTGACTTTCTCGGTCATGGCGATCTTTCTGAACTTGAAAATAAATTGTCCGGTGTAAGATATGAAAAAACAAATGTTTCAATTGCCTTAAGAGATACGAACCTTCAAAACTATTTTGGAAATTTTACGGCAGAAGAGTTCGTCAATTTAATTACGGAATAATTTGTATAAAAAATTTTTATATAAGGGAATCTTTTAAAATTAACAAAAGTTCTGAATGTCAGCTTGTCTCGCAGGCTATTGTTCTTTCATATTTGTTCTTCCTTTAATTGATCTTCACACAGTGACCATTACTTAACAAATATGCGAACTGTGTGGAGGTTTTTTATTTTAAAGGGAAGATTAACTTTTAATAAGTTCGAGTGCACTTTTTTTAGCTGCTTCTGTAACTTTTTCACCGCTGATCAATTTTGCCACTTCAAGTAATTTTTCTTCTTCATTAAGATCCCTGATTGCCGCCAGTGTTTCTTTTTTATCTTCTTTCTTACTTACGTGAAAATGTCTGTCGCTCATTGCTGCTATCTGCGGCAGGTGTGTAATGCAGATAATCTGATGTGTTTTTGATAATGTTTTTAAGACTTTTCCTACTTTCTGAGCTATTCTTCCGCTGATACCTGCATCTATTTCATCGAACACTAAAATTCCAATTTTATCTTTTTCAGAAATTACGGCTTTTATTGCAAGCATTATTCTGGATATTTCACCGCCGGAAGCAGATTTATGCAGCGGCGTAAAGTCAGTGCCTTTATTTATTTTAATAACAAATTCAATATTGTCCATTCCTTTAATTCCCGGCTTTATAAAATCCTTTCCGCTTTTTACTGAATGAATATCTTCTTTTTCCCCTGCTATACTGTTTAACTTAACATTAAATTCTGCTCCTTCAAGTCCGACTTCTTTCAATACCAGATTAATCTGCTTTTCCAGTTCTTTTGATCCTTTCTTTCTGATATCAGATATTTTTAATACAGACTTCAGTACAACTGCTTTTTGTTCATTTATTTTATTCAGCAACTTTTCAAGTTCATAATCAAAATTATCCGCAAACAGAAGTTCTTTTTGAAGAGATTCAGATTTTAAAATAAGTTCATCCGTACTCATCCCGTATTTTTTCTTAAGATGATTAATATCACTCAATCTGTTTCTTACCTGCTCTATTCTTTCATTATCGAAATTAAGCCTGTCCCTGTAGCTGTTGAGAGAATCAGTGCTTTCTTTTATTAAAATATATGAACTTTCCAGATCTGCTATTATTTTTTCCAGATAAGTATCATAAGCTGCAATTTTTTTTAAATCCTTTATAGCTGTTTTTAATAAATTACCTGCATTAATATCTTCTTCATAAAGCGCATTTAATGCAGTTTCAACTCCCATAGAAATTTCCTCAGTATTTTCTAGTCTGTTTAGTTCATTTTCGAGATCTGAATCCTCACCGGATGATATGTTTATATTATTCAGCTCCTTAAGCTCAAAATCTATTATATTTTTTCTTGATATGAGATCATCTTTTTTCAAAGCCAGATCATTATGTTCTTTAATAATGTCTCTCAGCTTATTAAATTCGAAACGATAGTTTTTAAAAGAATCTTCGTCCATAGAATAATTATCAAGTATTTCAATATGCGTTTCCCTGTTAAGCAGTGACTGGTGTTCATTCTGGGAATGTATGTCAATTATAATATCCCCGAATTTTTTCATATCTGAAATGTTCACAGGACTGTCATTTATAAAATTCCGGCTTACTCCTTTTTTAAGCAATTCCCTTCTTAAAATAATGGATTCCTGATTTACATCTTCATCAGGCAGAATATCAGAAAGCAATTTATTTATTTCTTTGTTTTCTTTAAAATTAAAATGTCCCTCTACTATTAATTTATCCTCGTCTTTTTTTATCTTTGAATAGTCTGCTCTTTCCCCGAGTATAAGTGAAAGCGCATCCAGTATAATGGACTTTCCCGCTCCTGTTTCACCTGTAAGAATATTTAATCCTTTATTTAAAGAAATTTCAGCTTCTTTTATAATTAAGTAGTTTCTTATATAAAGACTCTCTATCATTATTATTATATTATGTAAAAATTAGTAGCAGTAGTAGTAGTGTTAGTATTGTTAGTATCCGGTTAAAAGCTTTGTTTGCTTATAAAACCGTCTTAGCAATATGTTAATAAAAATAAGCTAATTAGAAAAAATTAACAATTGATGTTAAAAGGGCTGCGAAATATTTTCAAAAATGTTAGCTATGCAGACTTATTAATAAAATACTGATATGTTACTGACATTGTAATATTAATTCTCTTAATACAACTATTTTAAAATTATGAAATACAAAACATTTAATATAAAAAAAAATACATTCCTAAATTTATTGAAGTAAATTTAAAAATGTATTTTTAATAATTTATGTTTCCCGGCAGATCTCTTTTTATATAAAAATCGGTAACAATAAAAGGTCACAGATTTTTTAAAACTTCTTTTATTTCAAGTATCTGATTTAAGACATCTTTGTCTTTTTTGGAAAGAACTGAAACTGAATTATATGAATAAAGAACAGTTGCATGGTCTTTTCCGCCGAAGTTAAGTCCAATGGTTTCAAGTGTCAGGGAGGTCAGCTCTTTTGCAAGAAACATAGCAACCTGTCTTGCGAAAGCAATCTCTTTTGTTCTTTTGCGGGAAAGTATCTGATTTTCTGAAATATTATAATAGTTAGCTACAGTATAGATTATATTTTCTATTGAAATATTCTTTGCTCTTTTCACAGTTCCTATTACACGTCCAATGACGTTCTCGGCTATCTCCAGATTTACCTCTCCTCCGTATCTGAGCACGCTGTCGGCAATAATTCCGACTATGCAGCCTTCTATGGTCCGGATGCTGTCCTTGACGTTTGTTGCAATGAAATGAATAACTTCTTCAGGAGGGTTTATATTTGCATCTTCAAATTTCTTCTGAATAATTGCTACACGCATTTCCCAGTTGGGTGGCTGCATATCAACAGTAATTCCCCACTGAAACCTGGAGATAAGTCTTTCTTCAATACCTTTGATCTGACTGATGGGCTTATCACTTGAAAAAATAATATGCTTCTTCTCATTATAAAGCGTATTGAATATCTGATACATAAAATCCTGTGTTTTTTCCTTTCCGCTGAGATACTGAATGTCATCCAGTATGAGCACATCAAGGGACTTATAGAATGAATCAAGCTTTTTCGTGCCGTTTCTGTTAGAGGAGAAATCTATTCTGCTTTGAGCAATGTTTGTAGTAAACTGAGTCGTAAAGTCCGGCGCTGTAGTATAATATATTTTCTTATCGGGAAATTTTTTAAAGATCTCGTTTCCAATCGCCTGTACGAGGTGTGTCTTTCCAAGACCGACCCCGCCGTAAACAAAGAATGGATTATAGGTCTTACCGGGATTATTTGTAATTGCGTAAGCTGCCGCAACGGCAAGTTCATTACTTTCGCCTTTTATGAAATTATCAAAGATATGTTTCTGGTTCAGGTTTGAGTTAAATTCTTCTTCGGGTCCAGTGTCAGAAAGTTTTATTCTGCCGGAATCTTTGTTGTCAGGAGAAAGTTCGGTGATATTTGTTTTTAATACTTCAGGATCAAATTCCTTTTCTTTATCTATATTACTGAATAGCCCCATCTGGGTTATTTCATAATTCAGTTTTCCGCCCTGACCAAGCAGTGTTTCTACAATTCCTGAAATTATCTTATTATATCTGCTTTCAATAAGACTGTAATAGTCTTCGCTGGGTACTGTAATGGTAAGAACATTGTTTTCCAGACTTTTTGGAACAATTACAGAAAACCAGGTATTCACTTCACTGGTTTTTAGGCTGTCTGAGAGAAGCTCTTTGAATTTATTCCACACCGACTGAGCGCTAAGCTCAGCTTCAGATTTGTCTTTATTTGGATGACCGTTACTATCGGAACTGTGCTCTAAAGAAGATGAAAAATTGTTTGTCACGTTAAGAGTTTTAAATAATTATTAACAAATGAAAGTTAGTTAATATTTTACTTTATATAGCTGCTTTAAAAATTTTATAAATACAGAAAAAAAAACGAACTTTTCAACAAATATGGGTTCAGTTAACTACATTATACAACTAATGGTTAAATGGTGTCGGATTAGTTATTAACAATAATTGTTAATAATAATGATTTGTTTATATAAAGTTAAAAATTTTAAAAGAGCAAAAAATAAATTGTCAACAAGTTACTAACAGAAATATTCAAGTAAATTACCTTAGATAATATTACTCAAACTGATTTTTATAGTCAAGTTTGATTTTAGAATTTCAGGAAAGCCCGGCGAAAAATTTTCATAAGATAGATAAATAAATAAATTCTTTTTAGTGAAAAGATTTTTTACTTTGAAAAATGAATTCAGTAAACAGCAGCGGTAATCTTCCCGACACTTATGCGGAAATAGATTTAAGGACACTCAGAAATAATTTCAAAGCAGTAAAGGATCTGGCAAGTAAAACTTCAAAGGAGAATGTAAAGATCTGTTCGATCGTAAAAGCAAATGCTTATGGTCACGGGATGTGTGAGACAGGAAAAGTGCTTTCAGAGTCAGGTACAGATTATCTTGGAACGGCAGATTATTTTGAGTCGATACAGCTCAGCGACCATTTAAAAAAATACTCTAAGAAAAACACACCCGTTCTTTGTCTCGGAATATTAACAGATACAAAACTCTTTAGTGAAATGGTTTCGCGAAATATTGATATTACCATAACCGACATAAAAATAGCTTCGCAGCTTAACGATTTTGCAAAAAGCAGAAATAAAATTCTGAATGTTCAGATACAGGTTGATTCAGGGATAAACAGGATCGGATTCAAAACCGAAGATGCATATAACGCCGTAGAAAAAATTAATAAGTTCGGAAACCTTAATCTTAAAGGAATATACTCTCATTTTGCAACAAGCGAGACGGATAAAAATCCATATACACATAAGCAGCTCAAAGAATTCAAGTCTCTTGTAAAAGAAATAGAAAGCAACATAAAAAGATTCGAACTTAAGCATATCAGTAATTCGGGAGGAATACTTAATATAAGAGATCCGTTTTTTAATATGGTGCGTCCCGGAATTTCGCTATACGGATATTATCCGGACAGATCCAAGCTGGTTAATGACATTGGAATAAAACCGGTAATGACGCTTAAGACAAAGGTGAAATTCATAAAGACACTGGATAAAAACCGGAGCATTTCATACGGAAGAAAGTATTTCACAAGATCAAAAACTATGATAGCATCGTTGCCTGTCGGTTACGGAGACGGCTATTCCAGACTGCTGACCAATAAAGCGAAGGTTTACATAAAAGGAAAGCTTTATGAAATAGTCGGAACAGTTTGTATGGACTGGGTAATGGTAAATATCGGAAACCATTCGGGAATAAAAGTTAACGATGATGTTATAATGTTCGGCAAAGAATATCCGGCGGACAATCTCTCTGAAATAATAAAGACAATACCTTACGAGATCACCTGTAACATATCGCAGAGAGTAAAAAGAATTTATAAAGAGAAATAAAAAACTTTGAAAGAAAATATTAACAAGGATTATCTCAGATATTTATTTCACAGAACACAGTTAAATCTGACAAGATATCAGATAAGCGAACAGGATTCGGAGCTGATCAGAAAGATTTTCGAAAAGTTCAACCGATCGGAGAATCTCGCAGCGGTTCTGTACATTTTTTTTAATATAAAAGAGTTCAGAAATCTCAGTAAGTATTTCATTTATATAATTAAAAAGATAGAGGACAATGTTATAAATTTCGAGAACCTGTTACAGAATCTTCATACAGATTCAGAATGTCTTGAAAAGGAAATTTTGAATTATCTTTCAAACCCTGTTCGTAAAAACCTTCCGGATCTTAAGTTTGCAGACGAGCATAAGGAAATAAAAACAGAAACTTTCCGTACCGAAACAAAAAATATTTCAGCCGAACCGGAAGACACTGATATTACGGAAAGTGAGCTTGAAGAAGAAGAGACCGAATTCACTAAAAATTATCTTGAACTGATCCAGTCTGATGAAAAAGACGAAGATGTTGTGTATGAGCTTCCGGATTCACATACTGAACGTACACCCGATAAAAACAATATTCAAACAGCGTTTGATCTTCCTGAAAATATACACGGACTCGATAGTGATACGGAATCAAAGGGTGAAAATATTGATGAAAATATTAAAGACAATGTTGATACAATAGAAGAAGAATCAGATGAAACAAAGTTATCTGCTGAAACTTATACGGAAACTATAGAAGAAGAATATGTAACTGAAGAGGAAAAAATTCCCGGAACTTCCGAAGAAATACAGGAAACAGAAGGAGATACAGACACACCGGATGTAAAAAAACAGGAAGATGATAAAACAACAGAAGAAGACAGGATACAGCTCAGTCAGGAAATACAGGAAGAATTGAATTTATTCAGGGACAGTGAAGAGATAATTGAAGATGAGGAAGAGGACCTGACAGAGTCACAGCCGGCAAACGAATTATTCCTTGAATATGAAAACGAGATCAGGGAAAAGAATATATATCTTGAAAAAGAGTTCAACAAAATGATTAGCATGCTGAATTCTAAATCAGATAAAGATGAGGAAAGAACAGCAACTATAAGCAGCATAATAGAAACAAGCAGCCATCTTGAAAATATTTCAAGAAATATTTCCCTGGAGATAATATCCAATATCTATCAGACAATAACTCTTTCATTTGAGAAAATTTCAGATTTAAAATACGATATCTCAGAGAGCACTTTAAACTTATTTAAGAAAGGACTGTCCCTTGTTCTGAGTTTAATAAAAGGAGATGATTATTACGGATATAAAGATATTCTGAAAACCATAGAGAATATACGAAACGTACTTATCGAAGAAAAACAAAAGCGGGAAACCTATCTGAAACGGCTTCAGGAGAAAATAGATATTGAAAACAATCTCAACAAAAAATATCCCGATGACCTTCAAAAGGAAAAACTAAACTCTCTAAAAAATATCATAAAGGAAACCGAGATAAATTTCAAATCACTGGAGGAAATATCCGGTGAGTACCAGATATATGAAGCGTTAAGAAGTCTTTCCAGCAGTCTGAATAATTTCAAGGAAATAGTGAAAATATCCAAGGAACTTAACATGAAAAAATTAGTGCAGATGGCAGAGTCAGGATATATTTTTATAAAATTTCTGCAGAACTACAGGATAAATCCGGTGACGATTGAAACAAAAGAAATATTCGGCTATATAATTTATAATTTAAAAGCACTTGTGATCGGTAAACCGGTTGATGATATTGATCTTTTCATTTCATATTTAAACGATCCTGTAAAAATATTTTCGAAAACAGCCAAGAAAAAACAATAAAAAAGTTTATGAATAATTATGCTGTAATAATGGCCGGGGGTGTCGGCACCAGATTCTGGCCCAAGGGCACAACAAAAATTCCAAAACAGTTCTTAAAGATCGCAAGTGAAAATGATACACTTCTTCAGATGACTTATAAGCGGCTCGAAGGTTTGTTTTATGATTCAAAAATATTCATCGTTACAAATGCATTATATAAAAATGAAGTTAAGAAGCAGCTTCCTAAAATACCCGATGAAAATATTATCTGCGAACCAATGGGCAGAAACACGGGACCGTGCATTGGACTGGCTTGTCTTTTCATAAATCAGTTCGAGCCGAAGGCAAACGTACTTGTAGTGGCTGCCGATCATCTGATAAATGACGTGAATGAATTTCACAAGGTAATAAAAAGCGGTCTGAAGTTCGTAAATGATAACGGCGGAATAGTAACGCTCGGCATTCATCCGACACTGCCGGAAACCGGTTACGGTTACATTCAATATGATGCAGACAAGGTCACCGAAGTGGAACTTGAAAAGAACGGAAACAGCAGCTTTGAAAAAATATATAAAGTAAAAACATTTGCAGAAAAGCCAAATCTGGAATTAGCAAAAGCATTTCTTGAAAGCGGAGATTTTTTATGGAACAGCGGAATGTTTATTTTCAGAATCGATACAATGATGGAAGAGATAAAAAACAATATGCCTGATCTTTTCGAATCTCTCGTCCGGCTTTCAGGCAATCTGCTTTCAAATGATTTTCCAAAACATCTTGAGAATGAATACTCGAAATTAAAAAGTGTTTCCATTGATTACGGCGTAATGGAAAAGTCACAGAATGTTTATATAATACGAAGTCACTTCGGATGGAATGACGTGGGGGCGTGGGATGAAGTCTATAATATCAAAGATAAGAACAGCGAAGGAAATGTAAATCAAGGAAGAACCGTAACCATTAACACAAAGAACTGTCTGATTATAAATGATCAAAAGATTGTAGCAACAATCGGGGTCGAAGACCTTTTAATAATAAATACAGAGAATGGTCTGCTGATCTGTAAAAGAGGTGAAGCCCAAAGCGTTAAAGAAGTCGTTGACTATCTAAGGAGAAAAGGGATGGAGCAGTTCCTTTAAGTTCTTAGAGTTTATTGAGCTTATAGAGTTCGTAGAGTTCGTATTATTTCAAAATTCTAGGATTAAAGAATATTGCAGACTTACAAATGCATCCTCTGAAGCTGAACGAATCACTTAAATTATACATATTCAAAAGACATAAAAAATTTATATACCCTTACATACACTAAGAACACTAAGAACACTAAGAACACTAAGAACACTAAGAACACTAAGAACACTAAGAA
>DAIPYG010000010.1:45744-66977 GCA_036782875.1 Bacteroidota bacterium
ACACTAAGAACACTAAGAACACTAAGAACACTAAGAACACTAAGAACACTAAGAACACTATAAACTTAACCAACTTAAAGAAATGAAACTAGCACACATCGGAATAGCAGTAAAATCTTTATCAGACTCTGCGCCGGTATTTGAAAAAATATTCAGTGTAAAGGCAGGAGAGAAGGAATATGTAGAAGAACAGAAAGTGAACGTAAGAAAAATTCATCTTGAAAACTGCGATATAGAGTTGCTCGAAGGAACCGACCCCGAATCTCCGATCTCAAAGTATATCGAGAAGAAAGGTGAAGGAATTCATCATGTTTCGTTTGAAGTGGAAGGAATTCAGAATAAACTTGATGAGGTTAGTAAAAATGGAATAAAGCTTATCAATGAAACCCCGCGCACTGGCGCTGATAATATGCTAGTAGCTTTTCTTCATCCGAAGTCAACCAACAGCGTACTGATAGAGTTTACTGAAGAGCAAAAGTAAAAATTTAAAATTGCAGCTGAGAGAATGACAGAAATAAATGAAAATACTGAAGATCAGAAACTGCATGCTGCCGATACAGGTCTCGGGGACAAATTAAAGAATCTGCCTGTTTCGCCCGGCGTATATCAGTTCAAAGATTCTAACGGAAAAATACTTTATATAGGTAAAGCAAAGATACTTCGCAACAGGGTCCGCCAGTATTTCCAGTCAAAGCCTGTTTCCGGAATTCTCAGTATAATGATAAGCAAGATAGCTGATTTAGAGCTTATCACGACTGACAATGAGATTGAAGCGCTCATACTTGAGCAGAATCTCATTAAGACACATAAGCCGCGTTACAATATAAATCTGAAAGATGACAAATCATTTCCTTACATTGTAATAACCAACGAACAGTTTCCGAGAGTATTTCCCACAAGAAAGAAACGTTCCGACGGATCAAAGTACTTCGGTCCTTACACAGATGTGAAGAATATGAGATCAGCATTAAAGACAGTGAGAAATATATTCATGATCCGCTCCTGTAACCTGCATCTTACCGAAGAATCAATTGCTCAGAACAAATTCAATGTCTGCCTTGACTATCACATTCATAAGTGCGAAGGTCCCTGCGTAGGTTATATACTTCGTAAAGAGTATAATGAAATGATAGACCGCGTCACAAAGCTTCTCAACGGAAAGACGAAGACACTTATAAAAGAGATGACCGAGCAGATGAATAAATATTCCGAAGAGATGAAGTTTGAGAAAGCCGCACTGCTGCGGGATAAGATAGAAGCAATTGAAGTGTATTCCTCAAAGCAGAAGATGGTAGATGACGAGATCATTGACAGGGATGTCTTTGCATTTGACAGGATAGAGAATGACTGCTGCGGAATGATACTGAAGATCAGGGACGGAAAAGTCATCGGTAAGACTCATTATTTTATGAATAATGTTACGGGTAAAACAGATGCCGAGATACTCGAAAATCTTATCACTAATTATTATTCCAAAAACGATTTTGTTCCTGATGAGATATATCTGATGAACGAGCTTGAAGATGAAGCTACAGTTAAAGAATGGCTTGAGAAAAGAAAGCAGGGAAGAGTAGAATTCGTTCTGCCGAAGATAGGCGATAAGTATAAACTGGTGTTCATGGTGAAAAAAAATGCCAGGCTGATGCTTGATGATCTGATATTAACAAGGATGAAAAGAGAATTCATCCCGCCTTCGGTCGAATCACTGAAAAGAGACCTCCGTTTAAATAAGCTTCCCAGAAGAATTGAATGCTTCGATATCTCGCACATACAGGGGACGGATACGGTCGCTTCGATGGTAGTATTTATAGACGGAAAGCCGAAGAAATCCGATTACAGAAAATTTAAAATCAATACAGTATCTGATGAAACAGGAATGCCTGATGATTTTCTTTCTATGCGTGAGGTCATTTACAGAAGGTTTAAAAGGATCGCAGAAGGAAATTTAACCGAAGAAGAAAAAAGTAACGAAGATGAAAGCTTCGGTTCGAAGCCCGATCTGATAATTATAGACGGAGGCAAAGGTCAGCTTTCCTCAGCAGTGAAAGTTCTGGATGATCTTCAGATAAAGGATCAGAACATTATCGGACTGGCAAAGCGGCTGGAGGAAGTTTTCTTTCCGAACGAATCTGTACCGCACAACATACCAAAGACCTCAAGCGGGCTAAGACTCCTGCAGAGAGTCAGGGATGAAGCTCACAGGTTTGCGATCACTTATCACAGGAGTCTCCGCGACAAGAGAACATTTGTAACAGAGCTTATTGAAATAGAAGGCATTGGAGAGAAGACCGCACAGAAACTGCTTATAGAATTCGGATCAGTAGAAAATATTAAGGAAGTCCTGAAGAATAATTATAATATTTTAGAGAGATCTGCAGGAAAGAAGGTTTCGGGGAAACTGAAGGAATGGTTTGGGGTAGAATAGGATCTGTTAACAATCTGCGAATAAATATTTAATTTAAAATTTTAATATTAGAAGAGTTAAATTTATTTTTAAAAAGTATTATAAAAAAATTATTTGTAAAAAATGAAAATACCGGATAATCTGATTACGGAAATAAACAGCATTGTTGATCTGTTTAATTAAGAAACTTACAAAGAAAACGAAGCAAAATTTATTCCTGTAATAAAGGGCGGGTTTCTTTACCTAAACAGAGAAGAAAACGGATATATTGAAAAGGTAGTCAGATTAAAGTATACCGGTGATATGAAGAACTGGGAATTTGCAATTTATAGATTCAGTACTGAATCTTATGATGATTATGATATTTTTTTTCCGGGTGATGAATATATAGACGGTACAATTGAAGGCGCTATGAAAGCAGGTGATAAAGCTTACCCGGTCTGAAATTTTATTAAATAGTATTTATTCTATTTGCGTCTTTTTTCTTTTTGAAACGTCTTTTTGAAAAAACAATAATAACATTTTGGAAAGAGATCTTACTGAAATATGGAACAGCTTTAATAAGGATCTTTACCGGTTTATACTAAGCCGTGTAAAGGACAGTGACGCCGCGAAAGATATTTTGCAGGATTCTTTCATAAAAATACAGACGAACCTGTCTGCGCTGAAAGAAGAAAAGAGTCTGAAGTTCTGGATCTACAGAATTACTTACAACTCTGTAATAGATTATTTCAGAAAGAAAAACTATGATGTAAATGAATTCAGTGATAACTATGATATTCCGGATTCAACTGATAATAATAATATAAATGACCGGACTTCGGAATTGGCGGAATGCATTTTACCATTCATAAATAAACTTCCGGAAATCTACAAAGAAGCGCTCACACTTACGGAATTTCAAAATTATTCTCAGACAGAACTTGCGGAGCAACTTGGCATTTCTTACTCCGGTGCAAAGTCCAGAGTGCAGAGAGCAAAAGTAAAGCTAAGAGAATTATTTGAAGACTGCTGTAATATTTCCTATGATACATACGGGAATATTATTGAGTACAAATCCAGGAATTGTAAAAAATCCTGTTAAGCAGTTAGCAGAATAAGCAGTTAGCAGAATTAACCAGATATCAGTCAACCAAACATCAGATTGCGTCTTTTTGCTTAAGCTCACGTCTTAAGTATGAATATAAAAACTTAAACTATTAAAAAAATGGAAACCACAGAAATCAAAGATACAGTAAAAAAAGCATACACAAGTGTTTTAACGGAAAGGAATACCGGCTGCTGCGGAACTGAATGCTGCAGTACGGGAGAAAGCATGGCTGATGATTACACATCGCTTGACGGATATGTCGCTGAAGCTGACTACGGACTAGGATGCGGCATTCCGACAGAATATGCTGATATCAAAAAAGGTGATTTTGTACTCGATCTCGGATCAGGCGCAGGCAACGACGTCTTCATTGCAAGTAAAACAGTCGGTGAAAAAGGAAAAGTGATTGGTCTGGATATGACCGAAGCTATGATCAGCAAAGCCAATTCCAACAAAGAAAAGCTCGGATTCAAAAATGTCGAATTCAGATTTGGAGAAATTGAAAATATGCCGGTAGATAATGACAGTATTGATGTAGTGCTGAGCAACTGTGTTCTGAATCTTGTTCCGGAAAAAGAAAAGGCTTTCAGTGAAATATACAGAGTATTAAAGAACGGCGGACATTTTACAATTTCTGATATCGTGATATCCGATGATCTGCCTGATAAGGTAAGAAGTACCGCAGAGTTATATGCAGGCTGTATTTCAGGAGCAGTGAAGAAAGATGAATATCTTGAATTGATCTCCGGATCAGGTTTTAAGGATGTAAAAATTCTGAAAGAAAAGATCATAGAAATTTCTGATGGCTCAATGCTTAAATACATTTCTGAAGATGAGCTTGAAGATTATAAGAAAAGCAAAAACAGGATTCTGAGTATAACCGTTACAGGTTATAAAATTTCCTGACCTCAGTAAAACCTATATAGGCGCTTTGAATTTCACAGACCACCCCGCAAATAAATTTCCCGGGTGGTTTTTATATTTAGTAAAGAACCTGTGCAGTTTTTCAAAAGGTTAAAAATTCAACAATTGATATACCTGTATAATATTTGTAAGTTTGAATAAATAATTTTATACATCGTTCAGCTCACACCCCATAACAGGATAGTTTTTATAACATAAGACAACTTGTTCTGTAACCTGAAAGATTTTTTTCTTAAACACATAATTAAAAAATATATTTATATTCGGGAATTATGAACAATTTATTATCAACAAGACATATCGGATATCTGATTGTGACTTTAAAAACCATTCTGATAGTTTATCTGATTCTTATGCTGACTGTTTTCACTAATAAAGGCTTTGACATATCTTTCGATGCCGATTTTCTGTTCTTTGTGCTCGCGGGTTTTGTAGCGCAGATCATAGACGGTTCACTGGGAATGGCATACGGAGTCAGCTGTACGACCTTACTTTTATATCTGGGAATACCGCCTGCACTGGCATCTGCGAGTGTCCATACTTCTGAAGTATTTACAACAGGTGTATCGGGGTTATCACATATATATCTGAAGAATGTAAACTTAAAGTTGTTTTTTAAACTTGCCGTTCCGGGAGTAGTAGGAGCGGTAATGGGAGCATATTTATTATCAAACGTGCTAGACGGAAACCTTATCAAGCCTTACATATCAGCATATCTTTTTATAATAGGAGTATTCATTCTTGTCAAAAGTTTTAAAGCGCTTGCTCCCAGAGATGAAGTTAAGAAAGTTTCATTTCTGGGTTTTGCCGGTGGGTTCTGTGATGCAATAGGCGGAGGCGGATGGGGACCTATTGTCACTTCAAACCTGATCTTCAGAGGAAAGACTCCAAAAGAAACAATCGGCACAGTTAATACAGCTGAGTTTTTTGTGACATTTTTCAGTACCGGAGTATTCCTTTTCTTTGTCGGTGTCGACAGCTGGAAAATTATCCTTGGTCTGATACTTGGAGGTATTATTGCGGCACCTATCGGAGCTTTGATGGCAACAAAAATAAAACCAAAGATACTGATGTTCCTTGTCGGATTAGTAATAATAATCACATCTGCTTATACGATTTATAAAAGCTTAAAATAATGAGTTTGAATTTGCATTCCTTATGAATATTTAAGCATTCTTTTTAGACGGAATCCTGCATATCAAATCATTTTTTTATTTAAAATAAAAATACTCTGGAAATTATTTTAACATCAGTATTAACCTGTCCTGTCTGTAAGTTTCAGAAAGAAGAAGTGATGTCATTAATTTCCTGTCAGTGGTTTTATGAATGTGTTAACTGCAAAACATTGATAAAGCCGAAACCCGGTGACTGCTGTGTTTTCTGCAGTTATGGTACGGTCAAATGTCCGCCTGTCATGCAGGGTAAAAAATGCTGTTAATTAATTTTATAAATGGAACATTCATACATTACAGAAACTCTTTCGGAAAACCTAAAGACATTCAGGGATCTTTTAGAGGGAGTTTCAAAAGATGAATATCTGTACAAACAACTTCCTGAAAAATGGTGTCTGCTTGAAATAGTCTGTCATTTATATGATGAGGAACGGTATGACTTCAGGGCAAGAACAAAGCATATACTTGATAACAATCAGTCTGATCTTCCGCCAATTGATCCTGTCGGCTGGGTGAAGAGTAAGAATTATATTGAACAGAATTATGATGAGATGCTCGGAAAATTCCTTGACGAAAGAAACAAATCTGTAGAATGGCTGAAGTCGCTTATTGACCCAAACTGGAAAAATGAATATAAGCATCAGGCGTTCGGGATAATGTCGGCTGAATTTTTTCTGACCAACTGGCTCGCGCATGACTATCTTCATTTCAGACAGATCACCTTTTTGAAATTTAATTACTTAAAACAGATTTCAGGAATAGATCCGCTTTATGCCGGGGAATGGTGATGATCGAATTCTTTTATTAAAATTTAAATTTAAAATTGGAAAAACCAAAATCATATTGTGAAGCAGTAGCTTTGATGGACAAGGAAAATGTTCACAGGATCTATCATGACACTGCATACGGATTCCCTATAGACGATGACAATGAACTCTTCGAAAGACTCATACTGGAAATAAATCAGGCCGGGCTTAGCTGGACAACCATACTCAACAAACAGAAAAATTTTCATAAAGCATATCACAAATTCCGTATAAAGAAAGTTGCGTCTTATGGCGAAAAAGAGATAGCAAGACTTCTCGATGATGCAGGCATTATTCGCAACCGACTGAAGATCAATGCGGCAATTGAAAATGCGAAGGCGATCCTTCAGCTTCAGAAGGAATTCGGTTCTTTCAAAAAATGGCTCGATCATCATCATCCGCTATCAAAAGATGAATGGACAAAGCTTTTTAAGAAGACATTTAAATTTACAGGCGGTGAGATCGTGAATGAATTTCTGATGAGCACCGGATACCTTCCGGGAGCTCATATAGAAAGCTGTCTGCATTTTAAAAAAGTTGTCAGATCAAATCCTCCATGGTATAAAATCAAAAAGAAAAAATAGTTAATTCATATGCTTAAATATTCTGAAAGTGAATTTCTTTATGGAACGCGGACGGTGATGAATTAATTAAGTCACTTCTAAATTTAATTTCACGTTAACTAATTTTGAATAATTTAATTAAGCAGGTTTTCAAGCAAATAAAAAACCAGTGACCTTTCCGTTGTTATAGTCCGTGATATCCGGATGCAGTCATGCCGTGAACAGAGGATTAACTAATGATAAATAAATATGATTCGCTTTTTATATATATTAGGTTTAATTTTAACAAAAGATAACTTTTCAGACAACTAAAAATTCTGTATGTTTAAATATCTGTTTGCAATAATATTTATAATATTCCTCACCGGCTGCGGCAAGAAAAGTGATGATCAGACAGTTCAAAATTTAAAACAAAACGATAAAAAAACCGACTCCGTAAAAGAGCCGGATAAACCGGAATTTTATGAAGGCATATATTTAACCAATTTAAATACACATTCATTCGTTGACTGTCAGCATCCTGATTCTGTTTACTGGGTGATCGATGATACAAAAAAGCTGGAAGGTCAGTATAAAAAGTTGTTCAGCATTCCGAGCGTGTATAATTCCGTTTTTGTCAGGGTGAAGGGTGACTTTGAGGAAACAAAGGACGAAACCGTAAGAGAAAAATATCCTACTACATTAAGGGTAAAAGAAGTTGCAGCAGTTGAGAAAAAGAATTTTAATAATACCTGCGTGCCGTATGATTTCTGGGCTTTGGGCAACGAGCCAAACTGGTCTCTTCAGATATCAAAGAAAGAAAATCTAATCGAGCTCATTCTCTTTGGTGAAAATAAAAGTTATTATTTTTTTTATGAAGAGCCAACCGAAGAGAACGGAATCATAGTTTATAAAAATTATAATAAGATACAGAGCTATTCCATTGAGATAAAGATCAGAAAAGAAAAGTGTTCTGATACAATGTCAGACAAATCCTATGACTATTCGGCAGAAGTTGAGCTTACAGGAGGTAAAAAATTCAAAGGCTGTGCAATAAAAGGAAAAGAGAAATAATTTCTTTTCTGATTAAACTTAAAGACAATCTTCTAATTTTTCCGGTCTTATATAAAAAATACTGTATTGAAGTAAGCTTTATAAATTCAAAGAATGAAGAATGTTAAATTCATCATTAATAGAAATCCTCAGATCATTCAGCAAAGAAGAGATCAAAAGCTTACAGGACTTTCTGGATTCACCCTTTCATAATAAAAAAACTTCAGCAGTAAAGCTATTCGCGCAAATTAAAAAACACTATCCGGAGCTCACAAGCATAAAGCTGCACAGGGAAAGTCTGTGGAGAATTTTATTCCCTGACAAGCCCTACAACTACGGAATAATGAAGAATCTGATTTATGATCTCACAAAGCTCACGGAAGAATTCATTTCTGTATCAAAAGACAGAAACGATCAGATGAGAAAGGAATTCAACATCATTAAGTTTCTAAGTGACAAAAAGAAAATTAAGCTCGCCGAAAAGTATCTTGGCAGAGCCGACAATGAAATACGTGATAAAACCACGGGTGATGCGGAATACTTTGAGAACAAGTTCAGAATTGAAAAAATAAGGCTGTCGATACATTACTCAAAGACCGCTGACAAACACAAGCTGATACCCGGCGCTGAATTTGAACAAAGCAGCAAATATCTTATTGAAAGTTTTCTGATTTCAATACTTGAGAATTATGTAATGATCAACAGTCTGAATAAAATACACAAATCGGAATTCGGGATGCCTCTGCTCGAAGAAGTACTTGCCTTTGTAAACAGGAATCCGGAATTTCTGGAGAACTTCTATTTAAAGACATATTATTTTATTCTTTTGCTTGACAGAGAGCAGGATGAAAAATATTATTTCATACTGAAGAATATTCTTACCGGTACTGAGGATGAAATTTCCGCTTCTTTTAAATATGTCCTTTGGGAGAATATAAGCAATTACATTACATTCCGCTTTCATGCCGGTGAATCTGAAATGGTCAGGGAGCAGTTTGAGCTTAACAAATTATCTTTAAACAAGAAAATTTATAATGCAGATGACGAAGATAAGTTTTTTGTAAATAATTTCATGACCTTTTTCAATGTAGCTCTTCATTTAAAAGAATATGACTGGGCTGAAGAATTTGTGCAAATGTATACGGGAAGGCTTGATAATAAAACTCAGGAAGACATAAGGAATTATTGTCTCGGCAGTTTATCAGTCGGCAGTAAAGATTTTCTAAAGGCAAATGATTATTTCAGCAGGATCAGGAAGCTGCACGAACCTAACATGAAAGCCGGACTGAAGCTGTCTATGCTTATAGTTTATTATGAGCTCGGGTGGCACGAATCTGCTTTGAATATGTCGGATTCTTTTAAGCATCTTCTGGATAACGAAAAGAACCTGCAGGAAGTGATCAGGGAAAAGTTCAGAAAATTCATAAAGGGTTATCTTATGCTTACCGAAATAAAATTCGGTAAAGATGAAAATGCAAAACTAAAACTGAAAATATATCTTCAGCAAAATACTGGAATAGGTTCTGTGAAATGGCTTATCAGAAAGGCAAAAGAATCGGGAGTTGATGTTTGATCCGTTCTCTAATAATTTAAAATTAATAATAAAAGCTGTCATGATTAAAATGAGTTACTGAACGAAAAAACAAATACTCTGATTTTTTAATCCCTGTAATTTATATGCTGATTTCTGCACTGACAGTTTTGGCAATCATGATCAGAAATTCGGTCAGTTCACGATGTCAGCACTGCAGTAAGGAACTACCGCCGGGAAATTTCACAGGGAAAGAATACGCTGAATGCTGAAGGGTCCTTTCTACATGGCTGTATGTCTGAGTGAAACCTGAACTCAGATCATAAACTCACCGTCTTTAATTATCTCAACTTTCTTTCCGTCCTGTGTGACACCCATTACATTTATAAATTCAGAACCTATCATAAAGTCTGTATGGACAAGAGAATGGTTGCAGCCGTTTTTATTCATTTCCTCCGGAGTAGTCAGTTCATCTTTATTCACAAAACATGAAGGAAAACCGCGCCCCAGCGCTATATGGCAAGCGGCATTTTCATCATAAAGAATGCTGTTGAATATATATCCGCTTTTATGAACTTCGGAATTCTTGTCAACCAGTGCAACTTCACCAAGAGATCTCGCGCCTTCATCTGTATTTACAAACTTTTCGAGTATTTCCCTGTTGTTGTCAGAGCCAAAGTCAATTACCTTTCCGTCTTTAAACTCAAACCAGATTCCGTTAAGTGAGTTTTCCAGAACTTTTACAGGCTTGGTAACTTTAACTTTCCCGTTTGTCCTTCTGAAATCAGGAGTAATAAAAACCTCTTCGGTGGGAATATTAGGAAGGAAAGATCTTCCGTTAGCGGCTTTAGCCGGACCGCCTAACCAGAATGAATTTTTATTTAATCCTACTTCAAGCTCAGTTCCCGGACCAGTAAAGATCAGTTTATCCAGATTCATTTCTGTAAGAACTTTACTTCTGCTGATCAGTTTTTCTCCCAGAGATTTCCATTCGGCTACAGGATCTGGTTTATCCAGCCTCAGAACTTTGACAAGCATATCAGTAAATTTATCTGTTACGGAGGCAGAAGGTATTTTGTTCATGACTTTAGCAGCCCAGAGCGGACCGGGAGAAGCAACAATGCACCAGGGTATTTTTGCATTTGAAACAGCAGCAGACATAGGACTGTTAACTTCAAGTTCCTTTTTGGTCATTATCCCGAATTTTTCAGCATCGATATTTTTCAACTCATCCATTTCCTCCAGGTTATCAATTCTAACATAAGCCCAGTCACCTGAAATCATTTCAAAACTTCTTACTAAGGAAAAATTAGGTATATATTCGAGGTCCTTTTCGTCAGTATTATTTTCTACGCGGCTTTTTTTGAGTCTGTTGTTGTATGCGATCAGCTCTACATATTTTGCGCCCAGTTCGTAAGCGGTTTCGGATAGTTTCAGTCCAAACTCAATATTTCCGGTGCTGCAGCTGATTGCCAGACATTGTCCTTTATAAAGATTTATACCGACTTTTAATATCAGTTCACAATAATTTTTTAAGATTTTGTCATTCATATTCAAATAAGGTTTTAAATTTTTATTTCCTGTAAAGTTAGTTAATTTAAGCGTGAGTTTTAAGGCACGAATAACAGAGCATAATTAGTCAGATTTAAAATTTTAAAAATAAAATAATGAATATCACAACACTACAGGATAAAAACATAATTGAAAAGCATTTCAGGAAAAATACAGATCTGAATATTTATTCAATAGGAGATCTCGATGATTTCTTCTGGAAGTACACAAATTGGTATGCAATAGGTCCGGAAAATAATCCCGAACAGATCGTACTTTTATATACCGGCGCTGAGCTGCCGACATTTCTTGCAATCACTGACAATAATATTGAGTCAATGAAATCACTCATTGATCAAATTCAGGATAAATTACCCGGACGGATTTACTGTCATTTGAGTAAAGGAATCATAAAAGCATTCGGAAAGGATTCAGAGATCACGGATCACGGTGTCTATTATAAAATGTCTCTTAAAAATATAGATATGCTGATAAAAGATGAAAGCGGAAATATTAGAAGACTGAGCACAGATGATATTGAAATTATTAACAGATTGTATGGTGAAAGTTATCCGGAAAATTTCTTTGATGAAAGAATGCTCGAGACGGGAAAGTATTTTGGATATTTTGATAATGCGAAGCTGATAGGTATCGCCGGGATACACGTATATTCTCATCAGTATAAAGTTGCTACACTGGGCAATATCACGATCAGTCCTTCTCACCGCGGAAAAGCGATCTGTCAGAAACTTACTTCGACATTATGTCTGGATCTTCTTCTGTCGGTTGATAATGTCGGACTGAATGTAAGCATAAAAAATATATCAGCAGTAAACTGTTATAAGAATATAGGTTTTGAGATCATTGGAGAATACGAAGAGTATCTGATCCAAAAAAAATAAATATTGAGAAATGTTCAAAGCCGGTCAGTTACTATCTTTTATTTTATACTTTACTCCGGTTTTTAATATGAATTAAAAAATGTTTTTTATTATTGATATCTAAATGTTATTTTTCATAAAAAAAAATATGAAATACACATTCAGTCCCCACATAGCTATACAGGTTAAGGATTACAGCAAAGCTAAAGATTTTTATGAGAAAGTTCTTGGAATGGAAATAGAGACTGCTTCGGATAAAGAAACTCATTTTAAAAAAGACGGAATAAATTTTTATATGGAGGCTTCGGATTCAGGATTCACTTTCTTTGAATTTAAAGTGGATGATGTAAACTCAGCGAGAGAAGAGCTTGAAAAAGAAGGATGTAAGGTTACACAGGTATACAGTGAAAAAAGCATTATGTTTGCTGATCCGTTCGGGATGAGGTTTCATATATGGAGCAGTTAGCAGTTAAACAGTTAGCTGTTAATCAGTTAGGGTTTTTAGGTAATTGATGAGATTATAATATTCAACTTTTAATTTTCAGCCTTCAGCTTTCATCACGAGTAATATTTCTTACTAAATTTATAGATTATAAATTCTATTTGAGTTAAATTACATACAACGTTTGACCCCAACCTAAACGTAAATTCCCCGTAAACTATTTTTGAAACTTTAAATTTTTAATTTTAATATGAACAATTCGGGATATAAAAGATTTCCAACATTACACGAAAACAAAATTGCGTTTGTCTGTGAGGATGACATCTGGGAAGTATCATCTTCAGGCGGAACAGCAAGAAGACTGACATCGAATTCGGGAGAAGTAGGCAACCCTTTCTATTCTCCTGACGGCAGATATATTGCTTTCTCCGGAAAGGAAGAAGGAGAAAGAGATGTTTACCTTATCCCTTCTGAAGGAGGAGCAAACAGAAGGTTAACATATATCGGAAAAAATACTAAAGTTGTAGGCTGGACGAAAGACAGCATGAATGTAATTTTTTCATCCGATGCGAGTCAGCCGTTTACGGGAAGAATGGAGTTGTATAAAATTTCAGTGGATGGCGGATTACCCGAGAAGATGCCTTTCGGAATAGCAAACAATATCACCTATGGTCCTAAAAGCGAAATTCTTTTGGGAAGAAATACTCTCGATCCGGCAAGATGGAAGAGATACAAAGGAGGAACCGCAGGCAAATTCTGGATTGACAGGAAAGGCAAAGGAAAATTTGAGAAATTTCTTGAAAAGGTAAACGGTAACTTTGCCAGTCCGATGTGGATCGGAGACAGGATCTATTTTATCTCGGATCATGAAGGAATAGGAAGATTGTACTCATGTACATCAGAAGGAAAAAACATTAAAGGACATTCGCTCAATAAAGAATATTATGTACGTAATGCCACTACTGACGGGAAAAAAATAGTTTATCATGCCGGCTCGGATATTTTCATGTATGATCCGTTTACAAATGATGAAAAAAAAATCGATATACAGTATTACAGTCCTCAGATACAGCGTCAGAGAAAGTTCATAGATACTTCAAAATATCTTGAAGACTATAACATCAATCCTGACGGAAACTCTGTAACGGTTACATCCCGCGGCAAATCATATATATTCTCTAACTGGGAAGGACCGGTGGTACAGATCGGCAAAGCGCACGGCGTAAGGTACAGGCAGACTCAATGGTTATTTGATGCAGAGACTATTGTAACAGTGTCTGATGACGGAGGAAGTGAAGCTATTGAAGTGCATACATTTAAAAACGGAAATCAGAATATAAGGAGATTAAGCAAACCCGATTTAGGGATAACTGCTAAAATGAAAGCATCTCCAAAAGAAGAAGTTATTGCTGTTACAAATAACAGGCATGAACTATTTCTCATAAATCTTAAGGATGAAAGTTCATTGAGAATCGCCCGGAGTAAATTTGAAAGAATAGAGGATTTTTCATTTTCACCCGACGGCAAATGGCTTACGTACAGCATGTCTGAGTCAGACTTTCTTTCATCTGTATTTTTATATAATCTTGAAACTAAAGAGAATCACCGGATCACTCCTCAGGGATTCAGGGATTTTCAGCCTGTATTTGATCCTGACGGCAGATACATTTATTTTTTATCGGCAAGAGAGTTTAATCCGGTCTATGACACAAGTTATTTTCAGCTGGGATTTCCTCTCGGTGTAAGACCATACCTTATTACACTTAAGAAAGATACCATATCGCCGTTTACTCCTGAATACAGGAGATTATTCGGAAAAAAAGATTCTCATCACGGGAATGAACCGGATACAGAACAGGACTTAAAGAAAAAGAAAAAAGACGATGTGAAAGTAGAGATTGACTTAGATGGTATTCAGGAAAGAATAATTTCTTTCCCGATCCCGGAGAAAAATTATTTTCAGATAGCTGCGGTGAAAGACGGGCTGCTTTACAGCAGAGAACCTGTCAAAGGCGCGCTTCATCACTGGTACTGGGAAAAACATCCTTCTGATGAATCTCTGGAAAGATTTGATTTCAATACGCAGAAGTCTGAAACAATTACGAAGAAAGTATCTAACTTCAAAGTCGGGATGAACTGTAAGACCCTGGTTTACAGGACTGAAAATAAATTATTCCTCTCGACTAATCTTTTTGAGGAAAGTTCAATGAAACAGGAGATGAAAGAGTTTGGATTACATTCAAGAAATAAAAGCGACTGGATCGATCTGTCAAGAGTGAAAGTAAATCTTGACCCGATGAGCGAATGGAAGCAGATGTATTCGGAAGCATGGAGACTGCAGAAAGAAAATTACTGGACAAAAGATATGTCCGGAATCGACTGGAATGCAGTTTATAAAAGATACCTGCCATTACTTGATAAGATAGCAACACGTTCGGAGTTTTCTGATCTTATTTGGGAAATGCAGGGTGAGCTCGGAACCTCTCACGCTTATGAAATGGGCGGAGATTACAAAACTGCGCCTGATTATAAGCTCGGTTCTCTCGGAGCGGATTATGTTTATGATAATGAGAAAAAAGCATACAGGATTACTCACATCATAAAAGGTGATTCCTGGAAAAACGGATCTCCCTTGAGAACTCCCGGAACAGATATCAACGAAGGAGACTATATTACAGCCATTAACGGTGAGACTTTGAATGCCGAAACGGTTCCTAATTCATTACTCGTAAATCAGGTTAACAGCATAGTAAGTGTCACAGTTAAATCAGCATCAACTGGGAAAACAAAAACGTTTGACGTAAAAACGATTGCATCTGATACAGCCTCAAGATACAGAGAGTGGATGGAGAACAGAAGGGAATATGTACACAAAAAATCAAAAGGAAAACTTGGATACGTTCACATTCCTGATATGGGACCTAACGGATATTCAGAATTCCACAGATACTATATTTATGAATCCAAAAGGGACGGTCTGATTGTAGATCTAAGGGACAACCGCGGGGGACACGTTTCTCAGCTTTTACTTGAGAAACTTTCGAGGAAGCACTATGGATATGGTGTCTCCAGATACGGAAGCGTTGACTCTTATCCAAGCCACAGCGTAGCCGGTCCGATGGTTGCTGTTACTGATGAATGGGCAGGCTCGGACGGAGATATTTTCAGCCATCAGTTCAAGCAGATGAAGCTCGGAAAGCTCGTAGGTAAAAGAACCTGGGGAGGTGTAATAGGAATTCATCCGCGTTTGTCACTTGCTGACGGTACGATGACCACGCAGCCGGAATTTGCAACATATATGAAGGATGTCGGCTGGAAGGTTGAAAATTACGGAACCGATCCGGATGTGGAAGTTGATGTAACTCCCGAAGATTATGCGAAAGGCAGGGATCCTCAGCTTGACAAGGCAATAGAGATAGCTCTTGAACAGCTGAAGAAAAAGCCTGTTGAAATGCCTGATTTTAAGGACAGACCGAAACTGGCATTGCCGGTTTTTGAAATGAGTACTAATGGTAACGGGTCAGCACATAAGTTAGCTAATTAGTTAATTGGGTTAAATTGGTTTATTAGTTTGAAATATTTTTTTTAAGTTAATAGATACAACAGATTCAATTAACACATTTAACTAATCAATACAATCAACACAACTAATTAACACATTTAACACATTTAACACAATTAACCAATATGCAGGAATTAAAATCAGGAGATGTAGTAATGCTGAAATCCGGAGGACCTAAGATGACAATACAGAGATTTGTCGGCAGTTCAAGTGATGTCTCGACAAAGGTTCAGGATGAAGCATTAAAAATAATAAAAGGCAACAAAGCCGGTGACGTGGTCTGTCAATGGTTTGATGCGAATGTTTCGAAGAATGATATATTTCCGGTAGAGTCGCTTGTGAAGTCCGGCGAGTAGTTAACGTTATTAATAATTTAAAGCCGCATTTTTGATCTGAGATCAACGGTGCGGATTTTTTTTTCCTGCAATTTTAATATTCACATCTGACAATTTTTCTTTCCTACAGATTCTGAAAACTAATTCTCCTGAAATTAAAACTTTCATGTTTACTTTATTTCAGAAGCAGCATACATTTTGTTTCAATTATTTTACCTTCGGCAATTAAAGAATAAAAATAAATTCCGCTTGAAACAGGATAACTGACGGTTGAGAACTGATAGTTATAAATTCCGCGGCTTTGTTTTTCATTGACTAAAGCTGCAATTTCATTTCCCCGTACATCATAAATTTTCAAGCCGATAAAGCGATCTTCGCTTAAAGAATAACTGATAACCGTAGCGGGATTAAAGGGATTGGGATAGTTTTGATACAACATAAAGCCGGATGGAATATTTTCTGTCTCAGATTGACCGCTGAGAGAAGTTATGATACCGCCGCCGTCAGTCGTTTTCAGAATAGTCCCGTTATTTCCGACTGCATAACCTGTGTTATCATCAAGATAAAAAAATACAGAGTAAAGATCCTTGTCAGTTCCGCTGTTTTGAAATCCCCAGTGATTTCCGTAATCAGTAGTCTTCAGTATTAATCCGCTGTCACCTGCGCAATAGATCAAGCTTGTATTGTTGACAGAATATTCCGTTGATCTTATGGTTCTTTGTGTAAAGCTGTTTTGTGTAAACCAGTTTGCGCCGATGTTTGTGCTTCTGAGAATCAATCCACCTTCGCCGACTGCAATATCGCGGCTGCCGAATAAAGGCACTCCGTATAAATCATTTGTAACACCGCTTGTTCCAAGGCTCCAGTTATTTCCAGAGCCGAGACCGATCAGGATTGTCCCGTCCTGACCTGCGATGTAGTTTGAAAAGATCGCGCTTACAGCATAAAGATTTTTTACAGTCGGACTGGTAAGCGGATACCAGTTCAAACCCTGATTCGAGCTTTTTAAAATAACTCCGCTGTCACCAACAGCTACAAAATTAAAATCACTTATGTCACGAAGCGTAACAGAAACATTTGAAGGGATGACATCCCAGCTTGTCCCGTTATTTGAAGTGCGCAGAATTATTCCATTCTCACCACAGGCATATACAGGAGAACCGGATATTTCCATGAAGACAATTGCAAAGAGATCTGCAGACGTCCCGCTGATTTGCTGGATCCAGTTAAGTCCTCCGTTAGAAGTATATAATATTGTTCCGTTCTCACCGCAAGCCCATGCTAAGTTTTCATTACCGTGATTGAAGATCACGCTTCTTAGATTCGCATTTGTTCCGCTGATCTGATGAAACCAGCCTGCGTCTGCTTCAAATGAAATTAATAAAAAAATACAAAGTAATATTTTCATAAAATAATACCAGCAACTTATAATTTAAAAAAATTTCAGTTTCAGAAATATCAGTCAGCCAATTAACCAATCAACTAATCAACCATTCAGTTTTCCGTAATACAATCTTGTTTCATATTCCATATTTGTAATACCGTTTACATTATACTTATCGAATATATTTTTCAGCTCTGCTGTCATGTTTTTAAAGATCTCACCTTTCAGCGGAATGTATGAAGAGGAAAGCAGTCTGCCTTCCAGACCTTTATAATCAAGAGGATGTCTGTGCAGGAAATATTTTTTTCTGAAAGTCTGCGGAGAATAGAAATTACTTATTATCTCATCATTTACATTAGCATGATTTATTTTATCATAATCAGTGCCGTAATTTTTAATAAGATCATAGTATGCCTTCATAAAATCATTTGATTCCGTTTTTTCATTCCAGATAAGTATAGTGTAGCCCTCTTGCTTCAGTATTCTTTTGAATTCAACTTTGCATTTTTCTTTATCAAACCAGTGAAACGCCTGTCCGGAAATAATGAAGTCAATGCTTTCATTTTCGAGAGTAGTTGCTTCAGCAGTTCCGCTGATACTGATAAAATTCTTCGAGCCGGCAAAGATCTCTTCTGCTGCAAGTCTCATATCATCATTAGGCTCGACTGCATAAACAGTATTTCCGTTTTCAATAAAATTCTCGCTGGATATTCCGGGTCCTGAACCGATATCAGCAATGATTTTATTTTTGTCGAATCCGCATTCTTCATTGAGGAAATTTATTATTTCTTTCGGATAGTGCGGGCGGTATTTAACGTAATTCTCTACACGGTCGGAGAATCTTCCGACTGAATTGAAACTGTTATTATCACTCATTTAAATTGAAATTATGTTATACAATAAAAAAATACCTCATTGACTCAGAGAATACATGGTCAAATATTACCGGAATTAAAAATTCAATTAAGTACTATCTGTAATGATTTGTTTCGAAACAGCTTCTTATCCGGAGTGATGAGCAAGTTTTTATTTTCCTTTTTTATGGAAATTAAAAATTATAAGTTTTGATTTAAAGGCATAATCCGGTTAATCTATAATTTTCCATTCTATGAAAATCAAAAAAATAATTTTATCATCAGTCTTAATAATATTTTCTATTACCGCTTCGGATTTTAACAAAAACACTGCTGAGAAGAACCCGCTTGAAAAATACAGTCTTGTGAAAGTATTTACGAATAATGCTGAAGACATTCACAAATTACAGCTGAACGATATTACTGTCGAGCATTATAAGGGAAATTATTCGCAGGGAATAGAACTGACGATCAATCAGGAAGAACTTTCAAGATTGAAAAACACCGGACTTAACTACGAAGTGGAAGTTCAGGATCTTGATTCATATTATCTGAACAGGATAATTCCATCTTCTGCTGATATGCAGAGCAGCCTGAACATCCGGAGTGAAGATAATACTGACGGATTTTCTTTCGGAAGCATGGGAGGATATTATACTTATAATGAAGTTGTGCAGAAGCTTGACTCAATGAAGCTGCAGTTTCCCAATCTTATTACAGCAAAGAGAAATCTCGGACTGACAACAGAGAACAGGAATATCTGGGCTGTAAAAATATCTGATAATCCTGATGCGAATGAATCTTCAACGGAAGCTCCGATATATTTCGATGCTTTGCATCACGCGCGTGAACCTCAGTCTATGGCTTCGATGATGTATTATATGTACTGGCTGCTGGAGAATTACGGCACGAATCCCGAAGCAACATATCTTGTTAATAACCGTGAAATATTTTTTGTACCTGTGGCAAACCCGGACGGATATGTTTATAATCAGACAACAAATCCGAACGGCGGGGGAGGCTGGAGAAAGAACAGGCGAAACAACACCGGAAGCTTCGGAGTGGATCTCAACAGGAATTATGATTACGGCTGGGGAAATAATTCAGGCTCCAGTAATGATCCGGCTTCAGAAACTTACAGAGGACCTTCAGCAGCTTCAGAGCCCGAAACTCAGGCAATTAAAAATTATATCGCTCAGATCAATCCGAAGATTTCATTTTCAATGCATTCGTATGCAGGAAGATATCTTAATCCTTACGGCTATAATGATTCGACAATAAGCTATGAGATATATTCAGAGTTTTCTTCTGACTTTGCTGCATCGAATAATTATTTATACGGCACTGTAAAAGAGATGCTGGATTACTATTCCAGCGGAACTACAAGAGATTATCTGCATTCCCACGGAACATACTGCTGGACACCTGAAGTAGGTGGTACTGATTTCTGGCCGCTGCAGTCTGAGATCATACCCGTTGCAAGTGAAAATCTTTACGGAATGAAATATCTGAGCTGGGTCGGCGGCGCATTTGCAGATCTTCAGAATTATAAAATTTCCGGGAAAGGCTATGCTAACAGGAACGATACACTGTCTTTACAGATAACACTGAAAAACCGGGGTTTGTCTATGACAGCAAAGAATGTGACCATTGATGTCTCTTCTCTATATGCCAATGCTGTTCCGGTAAATGCATCTGCAAACTACGACAGCATTCCTGTGCGTCAGTCAAAAACAAATTCAGTTGATCTGATCAAATTCAGACTTACGACCGCAGCAGTAGTTATGGATGAAATGAAATTTATCATTTCAGTAAAGCAGGAAGGAATTGAAACTTCAAAAGATACTATCAGAGCAAATGTCGGCAAACCGAATATTTTATTTTCTGATAATGCAGAAAACGGAACATCCCGGTGGACAAAGTCGGGAACAGGGACTCTTGCGGATACAACTTTCATAGATCCTTATGACGGAAATAAAAATTTTGCTGACTCGAGATACGGTAATGCGAAGAACAGTTCGAATTCATATTTCTCGCTTATTGATACTTTGAATCTTACCGGTACAGTGAACCCCAGAATAGAATTTGCAATGAAATGGGCGATGGAGCCAACTTTTGATTACATAAGACTTCAGGCAAGTACAAACTTCGGAACGACCTGGATAAACATTCCCGGAAGATATACGAAGACAGTTTCGGGACAGCCGTCATATACTGAAGTAAAGCACTGGAAGAATGAACAGATAAATCTTACTCCATATATAGGACAGAAACTTAAGATCAGATTTAATTTTGTTACGGATGCCGGCGTTCCGGGTGACGGATATTATTTTGATAACTTCAGGGTTGTGAATTACATTGATACAATTACATCTGTAAATTCCGCAAGCTCTTCAGTTCCGCAAGAATACCGGCTGGAGCAGAATTATCCGAACCCGTTTAACCCTACAACGTCTATTCGTTATTCGTTAATCGAAAATGGTTTTGTAACTCTGAAACTGTATGATGTGCTCGGAAAAGAGATTGCAACATTAGTTAACGAAGAGCAGAACATTGGGATTTACAACTATCAATTTTCAACTGTCAATTATCAACTGTCAAGCGGTATATATTATTATAAGCTTGAAGCCGGGAGCTTCAGTGATGTGAAGAAGATGATCCTTTTAAAGTAGTGACAAATGTCCCTATAGTAAATGATTTAC
>DAIPYG010000011.1:0-3395 GCA_036782875.1 Bacteroidota bacterium
TAGTAGTTAGTAGTTAGTAGTTAGTAGTTAGTAGTTAGTAGTTAGTAGTTAGTAGCTAAATATTGTTCTTATATCTTTTAAATTCAATAAAATATATAAACTTTATAAACTCTATAAACTCTATAAACTCAATGAACTCTATGAACTCAATACCCCAGCTTTCTTACCATCTCAAAAACAGCCACTCCATACGCTACCGAAACATTCAGTGACTGTTTCATCCCAAGCATCGGGAGTTCGAATGAAGTGTCAGCAAGTTCAATTATATCTTTCGAAACGCCTGAGATCTCATTCCCGAGAACGAGGCAGACGGGGAAATCACTTTTTTCAATGTTCCAGATGTAATTTTTTTTATCGGTAATTTCAAGAACTGCAATCTTTATATTGTCTTCCTTTAGTTTCCTTACAACTTCCACAGGATCTTTTTGATATTCCCATGGAACAGTATCTGTAGCTCCGAGGGCAACTTTTTCTATTTCCTTTCTTGGCGGATACGGCGTATATCCGCAGAGATATAATTTTTCTATGAATGCTGCATCTGATGTTCTGAAGATAGCGCCGACATTGAAAATGCTTCTTATATTATCGCATAAAACATATACCGGATTCCGCTTGTAGTTATACATTTCTTCAGGTTTCTTTCGTTCGGTCTCTATTTCGGAATGTGTAAGTTTTCGCATTTTATATATAATGTTCAATAAATAACTTGTTAAAGTGTTTTCAAAATTAATTAACAGAATCAGATAAACAATTCATAAATACTATGACCGATACCATTGAATTACTTAACGAGATAGAAAACTTCTTTTCGGAAGACGGAATTCTTGCAAAACATTATGAAAGTTACGAGTACAGAAGTCAGCAGGAAGATATGGCTGAAAAGATCCTTGAAACGCTCGAGAAGAATGCACACGTATTCATTGAAGCTCCGACGGGTATCGGCAAAAGCTTCGCTTACTTAGTCCCTGCTGTTTATTATGCAAAGAAAAATCAGAAGAAAGTTATTGTATCCACATACACTATCAACCTTCAGGAACAGCTGATAAATAAAGATATTCCCTTCCTTCAGAAAGTTCTTCCCATAGAATTCAAAGCGAAATTACTTAAAGGAAGAAACAACTATCTCTGCCCGAAACGTCTTATGCGCGCTATGGAATCTTCCAATGTGCTTTTTGAAACAGCCGAACAGCATAATCTCGAACTTCTCTGGCAATGGTCTAAAAGAACAAAAGACGGCACGCGGTCTGACATAGACTTCCCTATCAATGAAGAAGTCTGGAATTCTGTCTGCTCGGAAAGAGGCATCTGTACTCATAAGACCTGCGGAGGAGATGATCCGAAATGTTTTTATCAGAAAGCTAAAAAAGAACTTGCAGATTCTGATATTATAGTTGTCAATCATCATTTATTCTTCACACTGTTCGATGGAATATCCGAAGATAAGGACGGTTATCTTTATAAAAATGATTTTGTAATATTTGATGAAGCACATACAGTTGAACAGGTTGCAACTGACCATATTGCTCCATCTCTTTCAAGAGAAATGGTAAAGTATCATCTGCATAAACTTTACAATCATCAGAAGAAGAAAGGATTCCTCCTTACTCTTCCCTCTCTGCACATTCAGGCTGTAATTCAGAATCTGCTGGATCTTAACCAGGCATTTTTTTATAAATTGAGAAGTAATTTGTTTTCAATGGAAGGCGGTAAACTGAAAAGTTTAACCTCAAGGATATATGAAAAACATATTGAAGAGAATATGCTGAAACCTGAACTTGATAATCTATTGAAAAACCTGCGTTCGCTTAGACCTGCCTGCAAGGACGAAGATCAGGAGAATGAGCTGAATGAATTCATTATTCGATTTTCCGAAATGAATTATATACTGGATGATTTTCTGAATCAGAAGAAAAATGAGAAAGAAGATGACTTTGTTTACTGGGTGGAATTGTCATCACAGAAACCTGAATCGAATGTCAGCATTTGTTCATCGCCGGTGGATATCTCAGAATATTTCAAAGAGAATATTTTCCGTCCTAATAATTCCACTATATTCACAAGCGCTACACTTACTATCAATAACAACTTTGAATATTTTAAAAAGCGTCTCGGCGGAGAAAATGTTCACGAATTCAGATTAAGTTCGCCTTTTGATTTTTACAGACAGGTTAAAATCTATATTCCTAAAGACATCCCGTCACCTTCCAAGGAAACTAATGCACTATATGAAGATAAGCTCAAAGAGTGGATTTATTATTTTATAAAAATATCAAGCGGCAAAGCTCTCGTGCTTTTCACGAATTCTTTTTTATTAAAAAATATCGGAAATGAACTGAAGGAAACACTTGCCGGAGATGAAATAGAATTGCTGATGCAGGGATCGGGAATTTCAAGGAGTTTATTACTAAAGAATTTTCAAAGTGACATAAGCTCAGTGTTATTCGGGCTTGACAGCTTCTGGATGGGAGTGGATGTTCCGGGAGAATCTCTGAGTAATCTGATTATTACACGCCTGCCATTTCAGGTGCCGTCTCATCCGGTAGTTCAGGCGAAGATGGAATTCATAGAAAAGCTCGGCGGTAACAGTTTCTTTGAATACTCGCTGCCGGAAGCTATTCTAAAATTCCGTCAGGGAATTGGAAGACTGATAAGGCATAAGACCGATAAAGGTATCATTGCAATTCTTGACAACAGGATCATCACAAAGACATACGGAAAATACTTTCTGAATTCGATAGATGAATGTGAAGTTGAGATTGTGGAATAAAATAATATAATATTATTTTATCTGTAATTATCAGTATTCATTTATCATTCTTACAATAGATTCTTTTTCCTTAAGAAATGTTGCATTAAAATTAATAAGTAATCCCAGCTTAATATTTGAGAGCTTAATATAATTGAGCAGCTGTTTGTAGTAAAGGTTTGTGAGATTTTCTACTGATTTGACTTCTATAATTACAAGATCGTTCACCAGAATATCTGCTCTGAATCCTTTATCCATAACAATATTTTCGTAAACTACCGGAATCAAATTCTGATTCTTCACATCATAACCCAGCTGCCTGAGTTCATAACTCAAAGCTATTTCATATACTGATTCAAATAATCCCGGACCCAAAGTTTTATGAACTTTAAAAGCACATCCCCGAATATCATAAGAAATTTTATTCTCTTCCTGCATCTGCATTCACTCCTTTTAATTCGATTTTAAAGTAGTAAAAATATAATTTTATAAAAACGTTTTTATTAATCGCAAAATAGCTCGCAGAATCCGCAAAATGATTACCGCTGAAGACACAGAAAAAAAAGAAATTCTGCGCTTTCTGCGTTAAACTATCTGCGCTTTCTGCGTTAAACATTCCGCGTTTTCTGCGTGAAACTATCTGCGCTTT
>DAIPYG010000011.1:3495-33407 GCA_036782875.1 Bacteroidota bacterium
CTGCGTTAAACTATCTGCGCTTTCTGCGTTAAACTATCTGCGCTTTCTGCGTTAAACTATCTGCGCTTTCTGCGTTAAGCTTTCCGCGTTTTCTGCGAGAAACTATCTGCGCTTTCTGCGTTAAGCTTTCCGCGTTTTCTGCGTGAAACTTTCAGCGTTTTCTGCGAGAAGCTTTCCGCGTTTTCTGCGAGAAGCTTTCTTTCCCATTTTATCTCATAATTCAAATAGTTATTTTCAAACATTAATAACTGAAGCATAAGCACCTTAAATCATGGACAATCTTAAACCCGAAGCTTTAATTCCTAATAACCAGCAAAACGGAACCTCCAAGAAAGAAACAGAATATACAAAAAACCTTTATGAAGATGCTCGTTCCTGCGCCGTAAAGATCATTTGCCGCTGTGAACGGACTGACTCTTATCTTGAAAAACTAATAGACGCCGAACTAAGAAATGATTCTTTAAATGACTTTGATAAAGCATTATTAAATGAGATCTCTCACGGAGTAATACGCTGGATGAGAAGACTTGACTGGTTTCTTAATGGTTTTTACAGAGGTAATTATGAAAAGTGTCTTCCTGAAGTGCGGAATGCAATGAGAGTAGCTTTGTATCAGATACTTTTCCTTAATAAAATACCATATTCTGCTGCGGTAAACGAAGCTGTTGAATTTATAAAAAGAATACACGGTGAAAAGCACGCAGGGGTTGTAAATGGCCTGCTTCGAACAATCATTAGGACTCTTGAGAATCTTGTATGGCCAACCAGAGAAATAGATGAAGTTAATTATCTCGGTATAGTGCAGTCACATCCCAACTGGATGGTCAGAAGATGGATCAACCGCTTCGGATTTGATGATGCCGTAAAACTATGCGAAGAGAATAATAAACGTCCTGTGATGTCTCTTAGAGTTAACAGTCTCAAAATATCTAACGGAGATTTTGAAAATTATCTTAAAGAAAAGAATTTATATTATAAGAATGGTAATTTTCTGGACAACTTCTTTACAACAAAGACAATGTCTAAGATTTATACTGATGAATTATTCAGGCAGGGCTTTTTTTCAGTACAGGATGAAAGCGCAGGGCTTGTTGCTAAATTAATTGATCCTAAGAAAGAGGATCTGATACTGGATGTTTGTTCATCTCCCGGAGGCAAGACATCCCACATGTCTGAACTTATGAATAACGAAGGACAGATCATTGCAGTAGAAAAATATTTATCAAGACTTGAAGTAATGGGCAAAAACCTTGAACGCCTCGGTGTCAGAAATGTTAAAAAAATACACGACGATATCTGCCAGCCCGGATCAAAAGAGCTTAAAGAAAATCTTATTGGAAAAGCTGATAAAATACTTGTAGATGCGCCTTGCTCCGGTCTCGGAGTTTTATCAAAGAAGCCGGACATAAAATGGAAACGTGTACTGGAAGACATTTGTAACTTGCAGAAACTTCAGGTTGAGATCCTGGAGAACAGTGTCAAATATCTGAAACCGTCAGGAGTATTGGTTTACAGCACCTGCACAACTGAAACAGAAGAAAACATGGATGTTGTCAATATATTCTTAACTAATCATCCTGAATTTTCTATAGATAATGCCGGAAAGTATATCAGTGAAAAAGTTGTCAACAAAGACGGATGTATAGAGTTATTTCCACATAAGCATAATGTAGACGGTGCCTTTTCTGTAAGGCTTGTCAGAAATCAATAAGCTTACTGCCCCTGGAATTTTTCATAAGCATTAATAATATCTTTAACCAGTTTATGTCTTACAACATCTGATTTCTCAAAATAAAGAAATGTTATATCATCCACATTCTTGAGTATTTCCTGAATCTGAACAAGTCCCGACTGATCTCTTTTCGGAAGGTCGATCTGAGTTACATCCCCGGTTACTATGGCTTTTGAATTAGGTCCCAGTCTGGTCAAAAACATTTTCATCTGCATTGTTGTAGAATTCTGAGCTTCATCAAGTATTACAAATGCATTATTAAGCGTCCTTCCTCTCATATAAGCAAGAGGAATAACTTCGATGATATTTTTCTCCATATAACCCGCTAATTTTTCTAAAGGAACCATATCTTCCAGTGCGTCATACAGAGGACGAAGGTATGGATCAACTTTCTCCGAAAGATTTCCCGGCAGAAATCCAAGACTTTCACCGGCTTCTACTGCAGGTCTGGTTAGGACGATCTTGTTAATTTCTTTATTCCTTAAAGCTGCAACTGCAAATGCAACAGCAAGATATGTTTTGCCTGTTCCAGCAGGTCCGATTGCGAATACAATATCATTTTCCTTAACTTTTTTAAAATACTCTGACTGATTCGGAGTACGCGGCTTTATAAAATCATTTTTCCGGGAAAGAATAACATCATTCAGCTCATTCGGGCTAAAACCAAATTTCTGTTTCAGGCTTCTCACCTGGTCATCTTTAGAATAAATAAGACTTAGTACAAGCTTCACATCCTTTTGAGATATTTCACCTTGTCTTTTCTGAAGGAATATAAGTTCATTAAAAACTTTATCAATTATTTTAAGCTCCTCAGCTTCTCCTTTTAAAAATACAGCATCTCCTCTTAAGACAATTGTTGAATCAAAATAATCTTTTATAAGATTCAGGTTTTGATCATTAATACCTGAAAAATTAAGGAGATCAATTCCTTCAAGTGAAATTATTTTATCTGTTACATTCATATAATTAAGTATTCAAAACAAAAAAAACCCTTATGCTTTCTCCAAGCATAAGGGTAAGAAAATATATTTAACAATTTACCAACTAAACTAAAGCTTATTTCTTTGTTGGCGGTGGAGTTGTTGGTGGAGGAGTTGTTTTCTTCATTTCTGTTTTTCCGGTATCACCTGTCTCTGTTTTTTTGGTCATTCTTACTTTTCTCTTTGATTTGTAAGTATTACCTTTTTTCAATGCTTCTTGTTTTTGAGCATCTGTCAGAGCTGGGATTTTAAGAACTTGTCCCGGATAAATAAGATTTGGATTTGGGATTGTTTTTGCAACTTTTGGCGGTGCACTTACTACGCCATTTTTGTTAGCATCCCAGATTGCAGGCCATAATCTTGTGTTACCATAGATTTTGGTCATTCCTGCGATCTTTGATAAGCAATCACCTTTAACAACAGTGTAACCTTCTGTTTTAGGAGCTAAAGCTTTACAATCAGCAATTTTCTTTTTCATTGCATTGTATCTGTCCCAGAATTCAGGTAAACATTTCATTCTGTTGTTGATACCTGCATCAGTTATATATGGCCATACATCTTTTTCAAAAGCTGCTGCATCATCTGGTCCTTTACAAGCTGCAGCTTTTTTCTCTGCATCTGCAAACTTTGATTTGTATTCTTCATACTGTGATTTGGAACCTACTGCTGCCCAAACTGAATTTACAGCGTTTTCTGCTGCATCTGTTCTGGTTGTTAAACCGAATTTTAACTGTTCGATTTCTGTGGTTAATGTTGCTAACTGACTGGTTAAATCTGTTTTCTTGGCTGTATACTCATCCATTTGTGCTTGCCACATATCTTCATCCATTTCCTCTGGTGCTGACATGTCATCATCGTCATCATCGTCTTGTGAATATACTGATGAATTTGCAAATACTGCCAAGGAGAAAACCATCATAAATACTAATAATTTATGAAATTTCATTTTAAAAATCTCCTTTTGATTTTTTTAAGTTTAATAAATAAAATTGTTTTAAAAAAGTTTACAAGTTATTACGGGCAATTTCTTCTTATGCCTTCAGCAATTCCTTGCCATTCTTTAAGTTTTGCTTCTTGATCAGCAATTTGCTTTTGCAATCCTGACTTCTCGTCATTCTTTGCGTTGACTTGTGATTGAAGTGCGTCGACTTCTGCTTTCAAGTCATTTAATTGTTGCATTTGTTCATCACTTACTCCACCGCAACCGACTAAGAATGTTGATCCTGTCAAAGCTACAACGGTTAGTAAAATGAAAAACAAGTTCTTCATTTTTGCCATTTTGAAAACCTCCTGATTTTTGATTGGCATTTTTTTAAATAGGGTTAATTAAAGTAAATCAAAAATAAAACAATTAATACCATATGTCAAGTCATATTCTAAAAAAATAGACACTTTTTTTCAATATCAGTTCTTTAAACGTAATATTTTAAAAAGTGTCTAAAAAAGTAGACAGTGCAAAAACGCCTACCTAATGCTAAAGAAGTCACCGACCTTTATTCTCATATTGATCAGAATAACGAGAAAACCGAATTTATTTCTGTTAGTAGTACCAAGTCTGACTGAAGGACCAATAGCGAAAGCATTTTTTGCAAAACCTTCACCGATATTGGAAATCAGATATTCAAAAAGAAACTGATTGTTCCTGACTTTTGAACTGAACAGATAATCCATCCTCATATCAAATGAAGAAGAACCTATTACCATATGAGTTGCGGAAATACCAAAATGAAGCTCTCCGAATCTCTTTGAAAAATATGCCTTTGCTCTGGATGACTGAAGTATCTGAAACGGATATCTTAATTCAAAATTTGTGTATTCACCCCTTACTACATTGTTAGGCATTAGCTCACCGGTCTCAGTGTTAATTACTTTCACCGGAGGGTCCACGTCTCCGCTGTCTATGGTTGTAAAATAACTTATGTCAAAAAAATTACCAAATGGTATGGATATTCCAAACTCAATCCCTATATTCGGTGAAAAAATATTATTGTAGTTTGCCAAAAGGTTTGCAGGAGTAACAGCGGCAGTATCATTACTTGAATACTTCAAAACCGTTTCTTTCAGACGCGAAGAAACTGCGGCTGATAAATTAAATACTCTGAAAGATGTAGAAATGTAATCTGTCTCCATTGGTCCTGTATAAGGAGTGCCAAACTGAAATGTTAAACCCATACCGGCGGAATATTTCAATGGGATACCAAGAGGCTCCCATCCGAAGGCTGAAAGATAGGGATTTACAAAATTGTTAGTAGGGAAAACATCATATATGGAAGCGGGACTAATTGATCCTTTTTTCTTGAAGGCATCTCCAACATCTTTAACACCTTTCGTAAATACAGTGCCGTAGTTTGTCCTGTTGCTTTCATCATAAATCGGTATTTTGGAAAATTTACCGTTAAAAATATAAATTGTCAGCGGGTCCGATTCAGAATATCCGTACCTTGTAATTTTATCTGCCCCAATTGAAAATTCTTTAGCACTTCTTCCGTCATCATAAAGAGTAATGTCACTTAAGTATCTAGAAACATTCAGAATGCTGTCAATCCGGTCTGAAGAATAGTTTGAATTAATATTTCTGAGACTATCTGCCTTAATATTATAAGTTGATTTATCCATGGGTCTGTTGTCGCTCTTTCTAATTATATCAAGATCTATGTCTCCGAATGGGAGCAGGAATTCCTGCACTCTTACATCACCGGTTACTTTTATTCTCGGATAAGTATAGCCGACAACAACCCTATTATCCTGCTCCTGGGAAAAGAGATTAGCTGCAGATCCAACAAATATTGAAAAAACAATAAGCCAAAATAACAAGTCTTTAGTTCGCATAAGCAATTTAAAATAAATTTATATAATTATACTAATTGTTTGATATTAATTAGTTTTTACTTTGTTAGTTCCTTTGTATCCTCTTAAATAATTCTGACTGCTTGAAGAAATTTCTGACCAGCTGTATCGTTTAATTGTATTGTCTAAACGTATGTAATTGTCATTTTCAAAACCTGATATCACTTCTATATCTATGTATTCAGGCATTGGAGAAACTCCAAGCTCTGATAGCAGATTTTGGACTTTGTAATCATCCTTTACATTTATGTTTACTATTTTATAATTTGACCAAGCCTGTTGATAATCATAATTTGTTTTATCTGTTCCGGAACAGGAACAGATAAACATAAGAAGAATTGTTGCAGCTATAGATTTATAAGAAAATATTTTATTAAAATTGTTCATTAATATAATTTTACTATTATAGGTTTAATATTCACCGAATGTATACTTTAGATTTACAGGTATGCTTCTCTGGTTTGATAACTTATCATATAAAGTAATTGGTACAGTATAAACATATGGATCATCAGCTCTGTTCTCAGACCATCTTTCAAACTCAGCCCTGTTAAATTTAGATAGCTTGATTCTGAACCGATTATTATCAACCCTTTTAATTATCAGCCCCGGTCTGTTCTCAATTTCTATCTGTTCCGGATAATCATCAACAATTATAATTTCATATGAATAATCTTTTTGTAATATACTAAGTTTAGCTTCAGCTCCCATGCTGATGAGAGGTACTGCCATCACTCTGAACATTTCATTCTTTTTTATTGCAATTGAATCAATATTGTCAGGTGTCAGGATTGTTCTGTTATTTCTGCCGGTCCAGTTATCCAGTAGTTGTCTGGATTCATCTGTTAAATTTACCCAGGGTAATGAAGGTGAATATTGAAGTGATGTATCGTTGATTAAAACATTCCATTTTCCCATATCATCTGGAGTTTTATCTATATAAATCTCGAGAAACATAAGTTCCTTACCTTTTTCAATGCCTAATTCATTTTGAAAGTTGAACAATTGTTCTTTTACAATCTCAGATTCATCATTAAGATTTGTTATGATTCTGAAAGTCTTAAAGTTGATACCTTGTTCAGAGTTTAATATAGTATCTTTATAATCCATATTTAAGGAATCAGCTAATAAATAAGGATTTTCTACTGAAAAAGATATAGAATGTACAATAAAACAGAAAATTAATACAATAAAAAATCTTAGTGATTTTACAATATAGTTTTTTTTCATCTTCCCATTTAATAATGAGTTCTTTGCTTTTATTGTATTTGTATTTTTAATATTTTCAATCACTGTATCCATATGAAATTTTTCCACCGCTCTTTACTTTAAGGCTTTTTGTTCTCCCGGGTTCTATAATTCCGATAAGTGATCCATTCTGATATACCAATAGTTTCTTCTCAGCACTGGGGTTTGTAAATGGCTGATTGGAAAACTCAGTTACATCTTGATTTGGTAGTGGTGTCGGTTTTTTATCAGGCTTTTTTTCGGTTTCCTTTTCTACAGGTACAGGAGGAGGAGGAATTTGAACATTTTGCTTCTGAATTACTATAGGTTCTTTATTGTTTTCACTGGCTTTTCTTGTAATCTGCAACAGAGTATTTTTATCAATTACACTATCCTTATCAGTATTTATATAGGTATTATTCTTACTCAGCTCATTCAATAAAGATGTATCAATTTTTGTTTCGGTTGAACTTAAAAATGCATTTGTACTGTCAGTTGCATCTTTAACTGCTACAAGTGAGAGGTCTGTCCCTTTATAAAACAATATAGATATAGCAATTATATATAAAGACTGGAAAATTAGAAATTTAGCGTCACGTTTTTTTCTGCTTAACATAATAAAATGTTTAAATATTTTGTTTCATTAATTCATCATTTCCCTGTAATTTTGAGTATTTTCTGTAGATTACTTTCAAAAACAGGATCTTTCATATCCCTAACAGTTTCATTCCACGCGTTTATTGTATTATTGACATCATTAAGAGTCTGCTGATCAAAATTTACAAACTCTATTTTTACATCCTGAGGTACCTTAGAAGTTTTTCCTCCGTTTATGCCGTCATAAATTTTCTGAACCTGAATTTCAAATTCATCAAAAACAGATTCAAACAATTTCGCAATTGCAAGTATAAAAAGTGACTTTATTTCAAATGGAATGGCAAATTCAAAAAATAACTTCTGGTTTTCTTTGCCAAGTCCTACTGTAAATAGTATAACTGCCGCACCTATTAATGGTAATGCAGTTCCAATAGAATCAACAGTTCCGCTCCATTTTTCAATGGTTTTCACGATCTCTGTTTCAGTGGCTCTGTTATCATTTATACTTTTACTTATTATTCTGATCAGCCAAATTAAACAAAGTACGAATATTACATAAACCAGGATGGGATAAAACCAAAGATTGAAAACCTCAACCCCGTGGTTTAATTGTAGTTTATTGTCTCCGATCACATTATTTAATACCCTTTGATATAACGAGTCAAACCAAATTGAGATTATGAGTACAATCAGAGATGGAATTGCAGCCCAAAAGAGTTTACTCTTTGATATTCCTTTAATCATTTATTTTAAAACCTCCCTGAAATAGAATATTTTTTTGTATTTAAAAAATAAAATCATATTTATTTATTATAATGTTTGAAAAATATATAATTATATCATAAATATCAAAGCATCTAATATTCTGCTTGAAAGAAAACCTGTAAATCTCAATAAACAAAATCCTTTAACTTCTCAATGTTACCGTTTCTGTATGTCATAATGGACATCTGATGATTTGTTCTTTCCCTGATCGTAAAATTGCAATGAACGGCTTTGTATCCGCTTACTTTTTCTAGTGATGTATTTAATGTCTCACGTGTGTTATTTCCTTCTGCTATTTTACTGAGTATCAATTTCATGGCGTCATATCCGAAATAATAATTCTTCAGCTCAGGATCACTCTTAGAATAATCTTCTGCCGATTTGTCTGTTATATGAAAATCTGAATCAAAATAGAGCTTGTCTATATATGCGGCATTTTCATCGAGTACCACTGAATTATTCCAGTCGCTCGATCCGAGTACAGGCAGATTTATTCCGGCTGCATAAAACTGCGGCAATACCTTTGTGATCTCGTATGCATTTGATACAGGAATGTATACGGCATCTACATATCCCGGAATGTATTTCTTCGAAAAATCATCAGCCCTGATTACCATAGATGTCAGTCCTGCTGAATCAATTATCCTGTCTGCATTCTTTCCGAATATTTTATAAATACTTACGATCAGTCTCTGGCTGACTAATGAGTCTGTATTTGAAAATCTAAATTTCATTTTACTTAATTTATCCAGCTGATCTTTGGACAAACTCCCAAAATCTATAAACTTATCCTTCTCAAATATCTTACTTCTTAATTCCTCCAGTTCTTCTGTCAGTTCGGTTTTATCTTTTGAATAATATTTAATTGCAATTATGTTTCCGCTGTCTTTTATTACCTGATCTGTAAATGACTGCGCAAAATTGTTTCCGTATGCCTCTTCCGAAAAAATGACAAAGTTTTTCATTCGAAGTTCCTCACATGCAAAATCAGCCATGATCCTTCCCCTTATATCATAAGTTGGATTCAGCTGAAACAAATACGGATTCTTTTCAGCAAGAAAACTCTGCGTGGATGTCGGTGTGATTATAGGAATTTTATGAAAAAGTGCTGCTCCGGCATTGTTCACCAGTTCACTGCTGAATACCGGTCCGAGTATCGCTATGACTTTATCATCACTTCCTAACTTATCGAATATCCTAAGTACCTCCGCCTGATCTCTCTTTGTATCTTCTGTTATGATTTCAATTTTATTTGCAGGATTAGCATTATTAAATTCCTGAAGTGCTTTATTTATTCCGGTGAGCATCTGCTGAGCAAGTATCTTGTCATCTTCATTCTGCGAACTCTTCATCATAGGCAATGCCACTCCGATCTTCATCTGTGAATATATGTACCCTGTATTTATCAGAAAAATTACTGCAAGTATAAAAAATGATTTTACTTTTTGATTCATTTATATAATTAAAATTAAAAATGATCGTAACTTGAAATTTGTAACCTGTAACTTGAAACTCGTAACCCGTAACTCGTAATTTGTAATTAAAATCACTCCCACTCTATAGTAGCAGGAGGTTTAGAGCTTATATCATAGACAACTCTGTTTACACCTTTTATATTGTTTATGATCCGGTTAGAAACATTCGATAAAAAGCTCTTCTCAAAATTATAAAAATCCGCTGTCATTCCATCTGTAGAATTCACCGCCCTTAATGCTATCACATTCTCATAGCTTCTTTCATCCCCCATTACCCCAACGGTCTGTACGGGCAGAAGCACTGAAAATGCCTGCCAGATCTTTTCATATAAATTATTCTTTTTTAATTCGTCAATAAAAATGTCATCCACTTCCCGCAGAAGATCTAGCTTTTCTTTTGTCACATCACTGAGTACCCTTATTGCAAGTCCCGGTCCCGGGAATGGATGCCTGTAAATCAGATTTTTTGAAAGACCAAGCTTCTCTCCGATCTCTCTTACCTCATCCTTGAATAATTCCCTGAATGGTTCGATAAGTTTTAATTTCATCTTTTCAGGTAAACCGCCGACATTATGATGTGATTTAATTGTTGCAGAAGGACCGTTGCTCGAGACTGATTCTATTACATCCGGATACAATGTTCCCTGCACAAGGAATTTCACTCCTTTAATCTTCTTCGCTTCTTTCTCAAATACATCTATAAAGGTTTTTCCGATGATCTTTCTTTTTTTCTCGGGATCAATGACTTTCTCCAGCCTCTTAAGGAAAAGTTCAGATGCGTTTACAAATTTTAAATTTATTTTATAGTATCTTCCGAACAGTTCAATCACTTTCCTGCTTTCATCCTTGCGCATTAAGCCATTATCTATGTGTATGCAGATCAGATTATCTCCGATTGCCTTGTGAACAAGTATAGCTGCAACCGAAGAATCCACACCACCGCTCAGTGCGCAGATCACAATATTTTTTCCTGCTGTTTTTTTTATTTCCTCAGTCTTGGATTCAATAAAAGATTCCGGCTCTAAGAGATTTTTAACTTTACAGATCCCGAATAGAAAATTATACATAATACTTCTGCCTGAATCAGTATGATGAACTTCTGGATGAAACTGTAACCCGTAAATATTCATTCTTTCATTCTCCAGACTGCAGATAACTCCGCCTAAACTCTTTGAAGATGAACTGAATCTCTCAGGCAATGTTTCAATTGAATCACCATGGCTCATCCATACGTTCAGATTATTGCCTACTCCTCTGAACAATTCCGAATCCTTGAAAATATATATCTTTGTATGTCCGTATTCACGCTGCTGTGAAGTATGAAGTTTGCCTTTGAATAAATAACAAAGAAGCTGAAGTCCGTAACATATTCCGAGAACAGGTACTTTATTTTTAACGATAAAATCCAGATCAGCTTTTGATATTTTTGGCGAGTCTTTTGACAATACACTTGCAGGTCCTCCCGAAAGTATCACTCCTTTTATATTATAATTAATACTCTTATCCTTAAATATTTTTTTTATGTTAATATTGTACGGATGGATCTCGGAGTAAACTTTTAATTCCCTTGTTCTCCTGGAAATTAACTGTGTATATTGCGAACCGAAATCCAGTATCAAAATCAGATCTGTTTTTTTCAATTTATTTTTTTATTAATAATTTCGCTTTTTTCTTTAGCAAGTAATATGGCTCCGAAAGCTGATGAATGCTTTTTTTCCGTTACTTTAATAATTTTCAGCTCCCTGATTTCTTTCTTTAATTTATCTGACAGAATATTACTATTCTCAATAATGCTTCCGGTAAATGAAATTGAAATCTGCTCTTTTCTGCCTGTGACTTCCAGGAAAGTTTTTAAATGTTCTATCAATCCTGAGACAGCTTCATTTACAATTGATCTGCTCAGACTGCATTTCATTCCGGCTGATTCAATTACTAATGGAGCTATTTTTTGAATTTCAAAATTCTGATGAAATATTTTTTCGTTTACATTCTTATTGTCAATTCCAAAATCATCTAAAAGTCTTCTGGCAAGAAGACTTTTATTTTTACTTTTCCTGTCATATTCCTTCATTACAAGATTCAAAGCTCTTTTCCCTATCCAGTATCCGCTTCCTTCATCCCCTATAATTCTGCCCCAACCGCCTACACGAGTGATTTCACCGTTTGAATAACCATACAAAACTGAACCTGTTCCACAGATCAATATCATTCCTTCATTACCTTCAAAAGATCCATACAAAGCTGTCATCGCATCTGTCGTAACAAGAATGTCTTTATATTTTAATTTTTTTTCAAATGCTTTTTTTAATTTTGTCCTGTCCTTGACTTCCCTTGCACCTGCGGCACCAATCCCAATAGCATCACAGTTTCTTAAATTTAAATTTGCTGACCTTAATGCGGATTCTATATATTTAGAAATAACTTTAGGGTAAATCAGTGGTCCCGCGATTGAGAAATGAATACCTTTATATAATTTCGAATAAATAGTATTATTTCGGATATCCGTAATCAGAAGTTCACATTTTGTCCCTCCCGAGTCAATGCCTATATAAAATCTATTCGAAATATTTTTCATTGAAGTTAAGTTATTAATTATCGGCTTAAATTGAAATTACAAATAAAATTAAGTTCTTCATTTTTTTGAAATCCAATCTTCAGATTAATTTTAGTATATTACTGACCAATTCAAAAAATATATCAGATTGAAAAAAGATGTTTTAGACAAAGGATTCATCGAGGTAATTGATAAACTCGGTTCGGATCTTACCGTTGTAAATTCAGCCCGGGTTTCATTCGGCAAAAGAAAAGAAACTTTTGACAGCAGTGACAGAAAACTTGTAAAGTTTCTTGCTAAGAATAAACACTGGTCGCCATTCAGACATATGATGGTTCAGTTTCATGTAAAGGCTCCGGAATTTGTTATGAGACAATGGTACAAACACGTTGTAGGCATAGAAACTTCTTCTTCCTCATCATCTAAAGATCATGCCTGGAATGAGATCAGCGGCAGGTATGTACCGGTAAGTGATTTTTATATTCCTTCAAACTGGCGTAAACAATCAGAAAATAATAAACAGGCTTCTGAAGGCAGTATAGAAAATCAAAATTCTGCAAATGAAGTCTTCAATTCTGCAATGAATGATATTCTGAATTCTTATCAGAAACTGCTGGATCTTGGTATAGCAAAAGAACAGGCTAGAATGCTGCTTCCATTGAATCAGTATACTGAGATTTACTGGACTGCTTCTTTTCAGGCTATTATGAATTTTATTGATCTCCGGGATGAAGCCACTGCTCAATGGGAAATACGTGAATATGCCATTGCGATGAAAGATTTGATGTATAATATCTTTCCCGAAACTACAGCTGTCTGGTTTGAAGTTAACGGGAAATAAATTCTGTTTAAAATATAATTGCCGGAACCTAATTTCAATTTCCGGTAAATATGCTCTTCAGTACCTGCCCTGCAAGATTGGGATTTTCCTTGAAACGCCTTATTGAATATTCATACCATCTCTGTCCGAAAGGTACATAGATCCTCATTCTGTGACCTTTTGTCACTGCTTCTTCCCTTATGTTTTCTTTTACACCGAGGAGCATTTGAAATTCATATTCATCTTTTCTCAGGTTCAATTCTTTTACCATCTTCACGGATTCTTTTATTAAAAATTCATCATGAGTCGCAATCCCCACATAGGATTTTCTTTCCAGTGCAATTCTGAGAATTTTCAGGAAGTTCTTTCTTATTCCATCTCCGTCTTTTATTGCTATTTCTTCAGGTTCGACATAAATACCCTTGCAGATCCTGAAGTTTGCACCAATGTCGGTTAATCTGATAATATCCTTTTCACTTCTGCGAAGATAGGCTTGTATTACAATTCCGACATTATCGAATTTCTTTTTGGATTCTTCAAATATTTTGATTGTAGATTCTGTAACTGATGAATCTTCCATATCTATTCTTACAAATGTATTCATGTTCTTAGCTTTTTCCAGAATTTCAAAAACCTGTTCCCTGCAAAAATCATAATCAATATTTAGTCCCAGCATTGTCAGCTTTATGGAAAGATTACAGTTAAGTTCATTTTCTTTTATTGCATCAAGTACTTTCAGATTCTCATTTTTGGAATGGACAGCTTCGCTTTTTTCCTTAATTGATTCGCCAAGAACATCTACTGTTGCCATTAATTTTTTCCTGTTCAGATTCTTAACTGTGTTTACGGCATCTGAAAGTTTATCTCCCGCTATATATTTATTTGCAAACAATTTTACTACGCCTTTTGGCAATACCGATATAGAAGGAACTAACACTTTATTTAAAATATTCATTTTGTCATTCTAAATTAAATTTGAAATGCGTTTATATAAATTATATAAATATTAAAGATCTTCTAAGCTTCTTCTTCCGGCAAATCCGTCATTTATCCTGTGCCAGTATTTTATTTCTTCTTCACCCAGCAAATAACACAAATACACTTCCTCCTTATTTTCCCTGATGTGTGGAAAATCTATCAGTCCGGTATCCATATTTTTTATTATTATTCCTGATTCAGATAATATCTGAAGAGATCTGATCAGCTCTTCGAGATCAGAAGGATATTTGCCGGTTCCGTTAGGACCTATACCGCCGAAATACTGATGCCTGTAAATATTGTAACCGTTATCGTCAAGTTTCTTTTTTAGTTTTGTAATTTTTGACAAAATTACAACGATATCTGGGAGCAGATTTTTTGCTTCGGAAAGAGTGAAATGCTTATTATGAAACATCTGTAATTATCAGTTTTAATAAAATACTGAAAATTATCATTTTTAAATATCTCATAAATAATAACAAAGCATCTCTGAAATTCCGAGATGCTTTGATTTTCTGGAGGAGATTTTCTATATATAATTTATTCTGGAATCTGAATTTTATAAAAACTTTTTTGTAGCTTTTTAAAATTATTATTACTAAGTTATAATGCTTTTGAAACATCCCTGAATCCCCTCCTTTCCCAGAGAGGGGATGTCACAAGAAAGACCCAACCCTCATTAAATCTAACTTGTTTTCAAGGACGTTATTATTTTATCAAAATTCGATATACCTTCAATTTTTTCTGCTGCTCTTAATTCCTTTTAAAACGACACTTATAGAAACCTGTTTTTAATTGCTGCGTTACAATATTATTTCAATTCTTAAGTAAATATATCTTTTGCTATTTTATAGTTCTCTGAACCTTTAATACCAAGTTGTTTTCATTAACTGAATTTGCCATCAAAGAATTTAAATAAACTTCCATTGGTACAAACTGAAAAGTGTCTAAGGGATCATTTGGATAACACATTATCTTGATATTGTCAGCTGTACCCGGGATAATATTGACAATCTTGAACTGACCATTGGAATTTATAACTGCTTTTTCTATAACTGTTTCTTTTTTAGTGGTTGCCGAGATGCTGACAACATTTATAATCCCACCTTTTACTGGACTGTTATTATCAGAATAGACTACTGTTCCGGAAATAACCTTTCCTTTATTATCTGCAAGAATATTAGCCGCGATTTGAAAATTGAAAGCAGTCAGCAATAATAAAAGCACTGATACTTTTTTTAATTTTTTTGATTTCATTTTTTTCCCTCCAGATAAAAAATGTTTAAATGATTTGATGTAATACATTTATAAAATTTGTTTTGATTTTTCTTTATTTAAATTCTTTTTAACAGCTTTAACACCCGATTTCCTCATCTCTTCCAGGGTTTTTGATTTATCCCAGTAATATCCAAAGAGATCGATCATTCTGTTTGCATAATATTCATTCTTTATTATTATATCAGCATTGTTATGCCTTGGAACAGTTTTATCCTGAATATTGGCAAAAACAATTTTTCTGTCAAAGATAGTCATATTTGGTAATTCGGAACCTGAAATTCTGATCTTTTCTCCTGTCTTTTCAAACCTGCTGCAAATCCTTATCAGATCTTCAAGACTGGCATTCTGCCTCGTGTTGTCTTTTATAATTTTAAAATTCAGACTTGCTTCATAAATCGATTTTATTTCACCGCCTCTTTTGAAAAAATCATTGGCACCTGAATCAAGTTCCTCGGATACATAACCTTCAAGTCTTATCATGAAAAGTATTTCTTTCTGAGCATTGTTAAATAATTCTATGAATTTTTCCTGCCGGTGTTTATTATACCCTCTTATTAATTCAATGTTAACATTATCGGTTCCATTAGAAACTTCTGATCTGTGCAGTAACTCAAACTCACTAAATGCTTCCTTTAAATTCTCTATCTTTGACAGATTGTTCTGTCTGATCTCTTTTTCTATCTTATCTGAAATGACTCGCGGATCTATCATTTCATACTTTAAAATGGTATTGGTCTCTATTTCATTGCAAAATCCCCTCGCGGCAAAAGATTTTAAAATCTCATAAACAGAAGTTCTTCTGATATTTGCTTTATCAGCAATCTCTGATGCACTCAAGGCAGAGCCTTTTAAAAGAACAAGAAAAATTTTAGATTCATATTCCTTAAATCCAATTTCCTGAAGTTTATATATCAAATCTTTGGATTGCAATATTGTTGTCTTTTAAAGTTAATGCAATATTGCAACAAATAAATTTATTTGTCAATAGATATTTTTGTGACTACTAATATTTTTTATCGGCTTAAATAAATATAAATCTGTTAAGAAAATATTCAATTATAAATTTTAAAATATCAAACAATAAAAAGCATTATTTTACAACAATGTTTACCATTTTATTTTTTACGGTTATTATTTTAATAATTTGTTTTCCCAGTATAAACTTCTTGACATTATCATTATATAGAGCACCGTCTTCTAGATCATGTTCATCGCTGTCAAACTTGAACTCCTGTTTAGCCCTGATCTTTCCGTTTACCTGAAATACGACAGTTACATTTTCTTCTTTTACATACTTTTCATCATAAACCGGCCATGGGACAAATGCAATACTTTCTTTGTTTCCAAGCCTCTGCCATATTTCTTCGCTGATATGTGGTGCAAATGGAGATAATAAAAGAATTAAATTCTCTATGCAAATCCTGCTTATATTTTCAAGTTTGTAAAGCTCATTTACATAAATCATGAGATAGGAAATAGCTGTGTTGAATTTGAGATCAATTTCATCAATGTCTTCAGTTACTTCTTTTATTGTCTTATGCATCAGCTTATTCAGCTTATCATCAGGAATTTCATCTGTAATATTCTTTTTAATTTCATCTGTATTTTCCTCTATTATAAGCCTCCAAACCCTGTTCAGAAATCTGTTCAGCCCTTCTATTCCTTTTGTGCTCCATGGCTTTGTTGCCTCAAGGGGACCCATGAACATTTCAAACAGTCTCATGGAATCAGCTCCGTATTCTCTTATCACATCATCCGGATTAATTACATTTCCTCTCGATTTGCTCATCTTTACTCCGTCCTCACCCAGTATCATTCCCTGATTAAATAATTTTCCGAATGGTTCTTTATAAGAAACATAGCCAAGATCAAAAAGAAATTTATACCAGAATCTCGCATATAAAAGATGCAATACAGTATGCTCGACTCCTCCGATATAAAGGTCTATTGGCATCCAGAATTTATCTAAACTTTTACCACAGAACTCTTTTTCGTTGATAGGGTCCAAAAACCTTAAATAATACCAGCAGGAACCAGCCCACTGAGGCATCGTGTTTGTTTCACGTCTTGCTTTTTTCCCTGTAACTTTATCCGTAATATTTACCCAGGAATCTATTCCGGCAAGCGGTGACTCGCCTGTCCCGCTTGGTTTATAAGATTCTACATCCGGTAAAGTCAGCGGAAGTTCATCTTCTTCTAAAGCTTTAAAAGTACCGTCTTCAAAGTGAATTATTGGAAATGGCTCTCCCCAGAATCTTTGTCTTGAAAACAACCAGTCACGTAATTTATAATTTATTGTCTTCTTCCCGAAATTATTTTCTTCGATCCATAGATTAATTTTTTTTATGGCTTCCGTGGAATTTAAGCCATTTAGAAATTCTGAATTAACAGAAATACCCGTACCGGTAAAACATTCTTCACCCGAACGTGTTCTTTCTATAAATGTTGAAATATCTTCTTCACTTTTATGTGTAACAGGAATAACTACGGCACTTATCTCAAGACCAAATTTTCTTGCAAACTCATTATCCCTTTCATCATGTCCGGGAACACCCATTATTGCGCCCGTTCCGTAACTTGCAAGAACGTAATCCGATATTAGGATTGGCAGCTTTTTCCCGTTTACCGGATTTACTGCAAATGCCCCCGTGAATTCTCCTGTTTTCACTTTTGAGAGTTCTGTCCTCTCAAGGTCAGATTTCCTTTCTGCAGTCTCACGATACTTTTTAACTTTTTCCGAAAATTCTTCTGTTGTTATTTCTCCTACAAGCTGATGTTCGGGAGCAAGTATAATATATGATGCTCCGAAAATAGTATCAGGTCTGGTAGTAAAAATTTCAATAAATTTTTCATCAGTTGTCTTTTCACTCTCTACAATAAATTTGATCTTTGCACCTTCGCTTCTGCCTATCCAGTTGCGCTGAAGTTCTTTTACATTTGAAGGCCAGTTCAATCCTTCAAGATCTTTAAGCAGCCTGTCCGCATATTTGGTAATTCTGAGATTCCATTGTTTCATATTTCTTCTGACGACCGTGAATCCTTTTTCCACCTGTTCCGGCACTTCTTCATTTGAAAGAACGGTTCCAAGTTCGGGACACCAGTTGACCGGGACTTCAGCAAGAAATGCCAGCCGATTCGAATTTACAAAATCAAATTTCTCCTGTTCACTTAATCCTTCAGGAATAATTAATTCCGAAATAGGTTTAGCTTTGTCTTCAGTTTCATCATAATAGGAATTGAATATTTTAAGAAAGATCCACTGTGTCCATTTAAAATATTTTTCATCTGAAGTATTGATCTCTCTTTCCCAATCATAAGAAAATCCGAACGACTTCAGCTGTTCCTTAAATCTTGCAATACATTCAGCAGTTCTGATCTTAGGATGAATACCGGTTTTAATGGCATACTGTTCAGTAGATAAACCGAAAGCATCCCAGCCCATAGGGTGCAGTACGCTGAATCCCTTCATTCTTTTGAATCTGGCGATTATATCTGTAGCGGTATATCCTTCCGGATGCCCTGCATGCAGACCGTCACCGCTTGGATAAGGGAACATATCAAGAACATAATATTTTGGTTTTGACGGATCGAGCTTATCAAGTTCAGGAGTTCTGAAAATCTTATTTTCATCCCAGTATTTCTGCCACTTTTTTTCTATTTCAGTAAAATTATATCTCAAATTGATTTATTTAATTTTTATAATAGTATTATATCCTGCCGTAAAATTATTCACGTAAGGCAATTTAATTTTAATCAAAAATTTTATTTAAAAAGATCTCTGAGCCGGGTGAGCTCTTCAACTGATGCTTTAGGACCTGGCTGTGTGGTTATATAACCCTGATATTCTTTAAAATAAACAGACTCTTCGGAAAGAATTTCTTTAAAACCGGAATCAAGTCCGTGCAGAGGATACAATTTTATGTGCGCATGATTAATTCCCATTCCTTCCATGACAAGTGCAGTTCTTCTTACGGACAATTTTTCATCCATTAGTTTACTGATCTTTTTTGCAGTTAGAAAAAATTCAGAATAAATTTTATCGTCCATTTCCGCCGCATACGAATCAAAATGTTCTTTTGTCAGAACAAGAGCCATACCTTGAGTATTGGGAAAAAGATCAAGTATTGCTATGAAATCATTATCTTCATATATTTTAAATGAAGGGATCTCACCTTTTACTATTTTACAGAATATGCAATTGGGGTCTGTCATATTTTAAAATAAGTGAAATAAAGTTTATTTTCAGTGTTAATTTGAGATAATTCAAATCAATTTTAATACACAACAAATGGAACGCGGATAATGCGGATTAAGCTGAAAAAAAAGTGATAAAATTATTGCCTTAAAAAAATATTCAGGAAACTCAGACAGATCAATGTATTCGTAGTTCAAAAAAGTCATATCTTGTTCTAAGTGGGAATGAATTGAAAAGTTAATTCTAACTTAGTTTCTGTTAATCTACAATAAATAATTCTGAAAAACATAATCTATAAAGCAGGACAGATGTTGCTGTCTGTCATTTGAAATATATTTTTCAAAATTAATGCCGGGCAGGAATGTCTTACCCAATTGTTTTTCAGAATTCTCAAACTGGTAAATTTAAATTTCAGATTTCTTTGTACTTATTCAGTTGATCTCTTCAGTATCAGAGATATCTGCGTTTCGGAGATTTCGTAATCAGAAAATCTTCAGAAAACCTCCTTTTATTAAATTGAAAATCCAAATTAATAAAAGTATATTTATTCACAATTATGGAATTAGAGAAGAATTTATTAGCCGTTAAATCAAAGATACGGGAAGTCTGCAGCAGGGTTGACAGAGATCCGGACGACATTAAAATAGTTGCCGTCAGCAAAACATTTCCATTCTCCAGGATTATAGAGTTAAATACGGTTGGTCAGGAAGATTTCGGGGAAAACAGGATAAGGGAATTAAGAGATAAATATTACAATATTTCATTCCAGTATTCCGGAAAGATAAATTATCATTTCGTAGGGCATCTTCAGAGCAATAAAGTAAAAGATGTGATAGCTTTTATAAGTCTTATTCATTCGGTAGATTCATTGAAGCTTGCCGAAGAGATAGATGTGAATGCGAAAAAAATCAGGCGTATAATTGACATACTTATTCAGGTAAATACCAGTCAGGAGCCGCAAAAATACGGGGTTGCTTCAGATGAAGCAGTGAGTTTGTGCAAACAGATATCTGTGCTTGAAAATGTAAGAGTCAAAGGGCTGATGACAATTGCAAAACTGACAGATGACAGGGAAATTATCAGGCAGAGTTTCAGAAAATTAAAAAATCTTTATGACGAGCTGAAGCCGGATATGAAGGACTTCGAATATATTTCGATGGGAATGACAAATGATTTTGACATTGCAATCGAAGAAGGTTCGAATATGCTGAGGATAGGAAGCGCAATTTTCGGTGAGCGGAGTCCGGTAATTTAAAATTGATAATAATTAAAATTATATGAGTATAATTACTCCAAAAGATATCAGGAAGTCTGACTTCAAAAAAACTTTCCGCGGCTACGACCCAATAGAAGTAGATGCATTTCTTGAAACTGTCAGCATACGATATGAAAGGATCTTTGAAGAGAATCATAATCTGAATGATAAAATAAAAATACTGACTGCAGATATAGATGTTTACAGGGAAAATGAAACTACACTTCAGAAAGCCATTGTCAAAGCTCAGGATCTCGCTGAAGAAATACTCGTAAATGCTAAAAAGCGGGCGGAGAACATTATAAAGGAATCTGAGCTGAATGCGCAGAAAATATCTCAGGAAAATGAAAAAGAAATAATGGGCAGGAAACAGGAGCTGGAAGAACTAAAGCTCCGTAATGATAAGCTTGTGGAAGATGTAAAATTATTCTTCATGGAAAAATTAAATGAAATGGATGAGTTCATCAAATCAAGAAATATTTATAAAATGGAACTTGCAAGAAACGATCACAATGTTGATGATAATGATGCCGATACGGACGCTGAGCAGGATGTAAAAATGAAAAAGATCTCCATCAATACCGCTACTTCTAACTTTTCAGAGTAATACTCATATTCCCGGATGACTGTCAAACATAATGAAGCATTAGAATTTTTAAGGAAACATCACACCGGTGATTTTCCTGTCGGTATCATTCTCGGAACCGGACTCGGAGGCTTGGTAAAGGATATTGAGATCCAAGGTGAAATCGATTATTCGGATATTCCGCACTTTCCTGTTTCCACAGTCGAATCTCATTCGGGTAAATTGATCTTTGGCAAGCTCTCAGGCAGAAATATAGTTGCAATGCAGGGTAGGTTTCATTACTACGAAGGATATAGTATGGATGAAGTTACTTTTCCCGTGAATGTATTGAATTCTCTCGGTGTAAAAAATCTGATTGTTTCAAATGCCTGCGGCGCTCTTAATCCGAAGTTCAGAAGAACTGATCTTATGATAATCACTTCACATATTAATCTTTTATTTGACACTCCGTTAAAAAACAGGCAGCCTGAATACAATGACGGAAGTAATATCTACTCAAAAAGATTAATAAGACTTGCAGAAGAAACCGCTCTTGAAAATGAAATTGAAATTCAGAAAGGAACATACGCTCCTGTACAGGGACCTAATCTTGAAACTGCAGCCGAATACAGGATGATAAGAAAATTCGGAGGTGATACTGTCGGTATGTCCACCATACCTGAAGCGCTGATCGCTGCCAATCTCGGTATTGATGTACTCGGACTTTCCATAATAACTGATGAAGGATTTGCCGATACTCTGAAAGTTGCACTCTTGCCTCATATTATTGAAGCTGCAGGAATTGCCGAACCGAAACTGACATTACTGATAAAGAAACTTGTCGAGAAGCTAAGCTGAGTTTACTTAGACCAAATGATGTAAGAATTTACATGAACACTTTAAAAATCTTAACAATCTTAACGATCTTAACGAACTTAACGACTTTAACAAACTTAACAAACCTGCATAATGGGTGAACAATTAGAAAAAATAACAGCTTCTGCCGGATACATCAGAAATAAATTTCCGAAAGGCTTTAATCCGGAAACCGCTTTGATCCTGGATAAGGATCTGGATTTGCTGAATGATTTCAAGATCATTTCTGAGATAGATTTTGCAGATGTTCCTGAGTTCGATCTTAACGGAAGAGACAATTTCAATAAGATCTCATTTGCAAAGATCAAAGGAAATGATGTAATAATTTATAAAGGCAGACCGCATTTCTATGACGGTGTAAGTATGAGAAACATCGGTCATCTTGTTTATGTTTTGAAATATCTCGGAGTAAAAAAGATAGTTTCCATAGACGAGGTCGGGCATCTTAATCCGAGATTTAAATGCGGAGACATTGCATTGATATATGATCATATAAATTTGATGGGTGATAATCCGCTCATAGGAAAAAATGAAAATGAGCTTGGAGTAAGATTTCCTGATATGAGCAATGCTTACGACAAGGAAATGCATCAGAAAATTTATGAAATACTACAGGATAATAAGCTGATAATAAATGATGCTGTATATCTCGGTATCATAGGACCTGAAAGCGAGACTGATGCTGAGGCGAGATTCTATCGTGACATTGGTGCCGATGTTGCCGGATATTCAATTGTTCCTGAGAATATAACTGCAGTTCACTGCGGAATTAAATTTGCTGCTATTGGTCTGATCACAAGAGAGCTTGTAGCGGATAAAATGATGGAAGATGAAAGAAGCGGGAAACAAAAGATCAAAGATCAGAATGAATATCTTAAAAGCGCTTCCAAAAAACTCAATAAGATAATGGAAGATATATTTAAAAAGATTTAATAATGAATAAAAAAATCTCATATGTTTACCTGGGAATGATTTTACTATCATCATTAATGTTAAGCTGCTCTGATGATGATAAAAATAATGTAATAACCCCGGTGCCGGTTGACAGTTCTGATTTCCGCTTTCCATTCACAGATGGCTGCACCTGGAATTACACAATTACAACTTCTGCATCTGATATTCATCCGGATTCCATTCTGTATTATTTCAATGATTATCCTTTTGTTATCACCGGAACAGCAAAAATATTATATGATACGGTCATCAATTCAGTTGCAACAAAATGCTTTCTTGATGAATTTACATTCAGCGGATTTTCTTATTCAAACAGATATTACTATATGAATAATGATACTGCATTAATATTGTATGCGCAGAGGCAGGGAAACGGAACAGGATTATTCCCTTTAAAGAAGAAACGAAATGAATTTACACCGGACTCTGACAATCAGAATAAATTAAACAGCATTGAGCTTGAAATTCAGGAAGATTCTCTTCACAGTACTTTGAAATATCCTATGGTAACGGGAACAGAATGGTCTTATAACATTTTTAACGGATATTCTGTGACTAAAAAATATCTGGGCTTTGAAAATGTTACAATCCCTTCAGGAACTGTGAGCTGCGTGAAAGAAAGTATCAATTATACATTTTTCACAAACGGAACATATTACAATTATTTTTCTAAATACGGTTTATTAAAGAGCAGTTCTTTTTTTGATGATGTTACGCTGTCAACTGTTACAGGTCCTGACGGAATAGGGACCTTTGATGTAAGAGAAGAAACTGAAGTTACATCTTATATTATTCCGGCTGTTCAATAAGATAAAGGTTCTTTATATTGAACTTTAAAATATTTAGTTTTAAGAATAATCATATGGGTAAAAAATTAAATTTAACTGCTGAATTTGAGAAAGCCGATGAAGGCGGATATATAGCATATATGGAAAAGGTTTAGAAATTCCGGTCCTTTCAAAATAATTTATTTTCATTAATATCAAACTTATGCCAGTACGTCTCAATATTCCGAAAATGTACAAGCTCTTCATAGGCGGAAAGTTCACCAGAACTGAATCCGAAAGGTATCTCGATGCCATTAATCCAAAGACAAAAGAAAAGATCTGCAACATATCCAGAGCTTCAAGAAAGGATCTCAGAAATTCCGTTGTCGCAGCGAGGTCAGGTTTCAATGACTGGAGCGGAAAGACGGCTTATGAAAGAGGTCAGATAATGTACCGTCTTGCAGAAATGCTTGAAGGAAGAAAGGATCAATTCGCTGAAGAGATTTTTATTTCAACAAAGCAGACCAAAGCAGAATGCTTAAAGGAAGTTCATAAGGCAATTGACAGGATAATTTACTATGCTGGTTTCTGCGATAAATGGATGCAGCTTGTCGGAACAGTAAATCCTGTTCAGGCAGGATATTTTAATTTTTCAGTTCCGGAGCCGACAGGTATCACGGGAATAATTTTACCTGATACATTTAGTTTTCTTCCATTGATATCCAGAGTTGCAGTTGCACTTACAACAGGAAACTCATGCATCATTATTGCAAATGAAAATTCGCCTCTGCCAGCTTTATCTTTTGCAGAAGTCATTGCAACAAGTGATTTTCCGGGAGGAGTCATCAATATTTTAACAGGTCAGAAAAAAGAGATCGTTTCTCATCTTGCCGGCCATTTTGATGTGAATGCGATCGATTACTGTGATGATAATCCGGAAATGAAAAAAAGCATCATGGAGCTCTGCGCAAATAATGTAAAAAGATTTCACTCTCTTGAAAAAGACTGGAACTGGTATTTCGATGAGCTCAATGAAAACCTAAAAGAACTGGAAAAGTTTATTGAGATAAAGACTGTGTGGCATACGATGGGAAGCTGAATTAATTTTAAATTATAAATTTCAATGTTAAATGATCTTTGCTCGATATATATTCAATATTTAATATTTAATTCTTGATACTTAATATTTAATACAAATTGTCAAACACATTAAAACTAATACTAAGCATAGTCATCTGTCAGGCAGCTGGTCTGATCGGTACTGTATTCACAATGGATTCCATCCCGACCTGGTATGCAGCATTAAATAAGCCGGCATTCAATCCGCCTAACTGGCTGTTCGGTCCGGTATGGACTTTACTATATCTGATGATGGGAATTTCACTTTTCATAGTCTGGAAAGAAGACCTGAAGAACAAAGTTGTAAAATCGGCATTTACAGTTTTCATGATACAGCTTTTTTTGAATACGATATGGTCAATAGTTTTTTTCGGAATGCAGTCCTTAAGCGGAGGACTTATCATTATTATTTTACTCTGGATTATGATATTGATCACGATATTAAAATTCATGAAGATTTCCAGAGTTGCGGGGATTCTTTTAATACCTTATCTGTTATGGGTATCGTTCGCAACTTTCTTAAACTTTTCTATTTTCAAATTAAACTGATACAATAATTTATTTATGCAGATTATCTTCAAAAAAACCATACTGAAATTTACGATACTATTATTATTTGCAGTTAACGGAAATTTATCTGCCGGTGAGAATCCGGATAAAACTTCACGAAATGATACGGGCATAATTGAGTCAAAAGATTTTAATGAATTTAAGGAAATAGATAAGGAAAAATTATATTTTGAAACCAGTGAAACGGAATCGAGCGATCAGCTTATAAGGGAACACGTGCTGGAGCAGTTTCCTATCATTTCAGAAGATGATCTGAATAAGATATTACTTACAAAAGTTGTTACAACAATTAACAATACTTCGGCTGACACTTCATTGAATTCTGCTTCAGGAAATACTTTTAAAGTATCCTTCGAAGTACCGAAGAATTTTCTTGCCGACACTGCAAAGATATTGTGGGCGCTTAATCTTCCGAGCTTTGAATCAAAGATCTATCAGCTTTATGAAGGTAAAGAGATTTACATAGATACCTGGCCAAATGTTATCGGCACTATAAAGACAAAGACCTATACAGGAAATTTTCAGGCATACCGTGTAAGGAACTGGCCGTTCTATAAAGACCCTGAGCCAAGCAAGGCAAGTCTTCCTCCCACTCCTCCGGGACCGGGAAATCCGCTTGGATTATTTGTCGTTCATTATGATCAGAATTCCCTGAGATATTTTCACGGAACAAACAAGAACGGTTTGCTTTCAAGCAAGATGAGAAACCTTTCTCACGGATGTGTAAGGAATGATAATGGCAATATTGCAAAGATGAAAGAATTCATTATAAAGAGAGTCGTGAAATCCAAAGATCTTTCCGGCTGGCTTAACAGCAAAAAGACATTGATCTATGATTTCGAGGAGATTGATAAATTTCCCGTGAAGATCACTTACAATACTTTTGAAATGGACAAAGATCAGACCGGAAACTATATCATACTTTATAAGGATATTTACAATTATTCAAACCCTGACAATATTGATGAAGAGTGGAATGATGCAGGTCTTATCACGCTTACCAACAAAGATAATCTTAAGGCAGAATACAGAAAGAAATTCGGCAAGGACATTCAGGATGATGCACTGGATCTGATTATAGACTATCTGATCAATAACGGAGAAGAGTATGAAAAGTATTATGTTGAAGATCTTAAGACAAAGTTCTTACTGAAGAATTAAAAGCTTTCATCGCGCCATCTTTGTATTTTCCATATATCATCTGAAGATTTTCTTAACAGGTTAATATCTACAAATCCGTTTAACCTTGTGATATCATTCGGATTAAATGTTATCGTAAGATTAAAGCTTCTTTTAACATTCTGTATCAGCGAATCGCCCCCCTGAAATATTATATTGTTCCATATTATATCCAGCTTCTGCGCACTCAGAAATAATCCGTTGGTAGTTCTCATTTCCGTAGGTCTGTCCCACGAAACATCAAAGCCGGATTCATAATCCCTGTAAATAAAAATAAAATCCTCACTGAGAAGATTTCCATATACAGTTGTATCCTTAAAAGTATAAGCATATTTGAAATTCTGGAATAGACCCTCGACTGTCTTCTGATCTGTCAGAATGTAAGCAGGCGTGCTCAGATCAAGTCCGGGAGAAAAAATATTATCACAGGAAGAAACAATTAGCAATGAGCAATGAACAATGAGCAATGAAAATAATTTAAACGATGATATTTTATTTTTATATTTCAAGTATTGTGTATTGTGTATTGTGAAATAACTATAAAGCTCTAACTTACTAACTATTAACTATTAACTATTAACTATTAACTATTAACTATTAACTATTAACTATTAACTGCAAACCTAATTTACAAAATTCGCCTTAAGAAAGCTCCAAGTGGTATCTGCACTTTCATCTATAAAATCATACCATGAATGCACCGACCATAACCCTCTTGTATCAGTACCCATGACAAATCTGAGTTTTCCTTTGACTTCTTTCGGAACATTACTCCGGCTGTGATTAAAGATCAGTATATAATCCATATCAGCAATTGCAGAATCAATGGCTGTATTAATAGTCATATTATCCGGAAAAAAATTTGAAGCAGAGTTCGGATCAGTTGCCGTGATAAGATTGCTGAAATATATTCTTTCATTATAAAGACCCCAGCTGAGAAAAACAGGATATGAAGACTGTGATACTGCATCAGGAATATATCTGAATCTTCTTACTGAAAAATTAGAATCCACAAAGCATCTCATATAATTATCAAGATTCTTTTCGGCTATTGCAAAGTTAAGGTTTGTAATCACTAAATTCGGCGAGGTAGGCGGAGTAAATGTCGATCGTGACTCTGTAGGCGGCTCTACGCTCCGTGAATCAAACAGTCCGCAGCTTTGAAAAAAGAGAAGAATGAAGAGTAATATTATATTAAGTTTTTTTTGCAATGATGATCAGGCGTTGAGATTTATTTTCATTGAATCTGTTTCCGAAGTAATCTCCGAAAAGAAGATGAATTTTCAGACCATAACTCTCAAATGCTTTTTTAAATTCATTAAGTGAATAAAGCCGAAGGGTTTCGTTAAACTCTAATATATTATCTCCTTCACTGATTGTAATGATTTTTTTCACAAACCCATTTTCTATTTTTCTCTTTTGTATAACTGAAGTGTTTCCGTGTTTCTGCTTTGTAATTGAAATCAGATTATCTTCAAGATATCTCTTATTAAGAAAATCAAATACAAAATATCCGCCTGATTTCAGTGAATCCGAAACATTCCTGATCACCCTGAAATTTTCCTCATCATTTTCAAAATATCCAAAACTTGTAAATATGTTAACGGCTATATCAAAAGAATTTTTGAAATTAAAATATCTCATGTCTTTTATAAGAAATTTTACTTTGAGATCCTTTTCCTTTGATACTTTTAAACCTTTCTTTGCTTCACTGATCAGAAATTTCGAAAGATCAAAACCTGTAACATCAAATCCTCTCCGTGCAAGCTCAAGCGAATGCCTTCCCGAGCCGCAGGCTATATCAAGCACTTTCGATCTTGTATTGACGGGAATACTTCTCTGCAGAAGATTTATTATCCACCTTGCATCCTCTTCATCCCTGTGCTGATAAAGTTCAAGATAGTACTTACTGGAAAACCATTTTTCGAACCAGGACTTATTCAATTATAAATTATAAATTTCAAATTTCAAATATAAAACAGATGATTAAAGATTATCAGATTATCAGAATATCAGATTAAAGATTTATTGAGAAATTTTAAAATTTCCAAATTCCAAATCTAAACAACGACTCTACCCTCAAGTGCTTTTGCAAGCGTGACTTCATCTGCAAACTCAAGGTCAGAGCCGATTGGAATTCCTCTGGCAATCCGTGTGATCTTTATTTCAAGAGGTTTGATGAGTCTGGAGAGATAAAGAATAGTAGTTTCACCTTCGACAGTCGGATTGAGCGCGAGTATTAGTTCCTCAACTGAATTACCGTTTTCTTTTCCAAGTCTTATCAGCAGTTCCCTTATACGTATATCATTAGGTCCGATCCCGTCAAGCGGAGAAATTATTCCGTGCAGGACGTGATATTTACCTCTGAACTCGTTAGTCTTTTCGATCGCAAATACATCCTGAGGCTCTTCCACCACGCAGATCACTTTATCTGATCTTTTATCCGAATCACAGATTCTGCATATCTCACTTTCCGTAATATTGCAGCAGACACGGCAGAAGCGAAGCTTGTCTTTCGTTTCGATAAGTGCTCTGGAAAATTTTTCTACTTCTTCCCTGGGCTGTCTCGTAATATACATTGCAAGTCTTTGCGCTGTCTTTCTTCCGATCTGAGGAAGCTTTGAAAATTCCTCGATCAGATTATCCAGAGCATCTGAAGTATTATTCATTAAATAAGCTTACTAAAAGTTAGGCAATTTGAGTCCGGGAATATTCGGCATCATGCCTGAAGTGGCTTTTGACATTTCGTCATTTGCCATTTTCTGTGAACTTTCCAGCGCTTTATTAATTGCAGCGATTAAAAGATCTTCAAGCATCTGCGGATCTTCAGGATTAATGATCTCTTTTTCGATTTCGATTTTGGTAAGTATGTTCTTTCCATTGACAGTCACTTTCACCATACCACCGCCTGATTCTTCAGTCACCAGTTTGCTTTCAAGTTCTGCCTGGATCTGGTCCATCTTATCCTGCATCTTTTTTACCTGTTTAAGCATTCCCTGCATTTGTCCCTGATTCATTTCTTTTTCTCCTTCATTTATATTTTAATTTAATTTTTATTTTTTATAAAATTTGTATAAAATTGTTTTATGTCAATGTTTAAATCAAACCATTTTGAGTTCATAGGGTTCATTGAGTTCATAGAGTTCATTGAGTTCTTTGAGTTTTCTGATTTTACACCC
>DAIPYG010000011.1:33507-61899 GCA_036782875.1 Bacteroidota bacterium
GTTCATTGAGTTCATAGAGTTCATTGAGTTCTTTGAGTTTTCTGATTTTACACCCTTGTCAGATCTCAGTTGTTTTTCCGTTACTCTGACAGATTTTATAACCGGACTCACAAATCAAAAAGAATATTACTGCTTACCTGAAAAGGATCATTACTGAAAAATGGTTCACCGAATTCTTTACCGATCTTAAATCCAAAATGTCTGGCACGTGATTCAATTTCCTTATCAAACAATTCCGTGCTTATAAATGTCAGCGGCTCTTTGCTGTTAATGTTATGAAACTGCGACCCGAAACATTTTATTACTTCAAGTTTCTTTTTAAATGTTTCAGTTATATCAAAAATAAAACTAATGGGTATATCCAGCGCATTCCTGTAGTAATAAACTTTCGAAGGTCTGTATGCCTTAAGATTCCCTGACTTTATTTTGGAAAGTCCGGAATAGAATAATGATTCGCGAATGAGATTCCCCGCATATATATGATCGGGATGCCTGTCAAAGGGATACGGTGCGAAAATTATTTCAGGTCTGTATTTCCTTATAGCCCTGATAATTTTTTTTCTGTTAACTTCATTTAATTCTATATTACCGTCACGGATATTGAGATTTTCCCTGAAATCCAGCTGCATCAGATCTGATGCATTTTTTGTCTCCTTCTTTCTGAGTTCAGGATTGCCGCGCGTACTTAATTCACCCAGAGTAAGATCAATGATACCGATCTTTTTCCCTGCTTCTTTAAGACTTAAGATTGTTCCACCGCAGTTTAATTCTGCATCATCAGGATGTGCAGCGAAGAATACAGCGTCGGCTTTATTTATATTTGAGTCTGCTTTTTTGATTGGTAAATATAGTGAATAAGAACGTTGATTTAAATTTAGTAATTAGTTGATTAGTTAATTGTGTTTAATATGTTAAATGTCTTTCTTTGTTCTGTTTGTTTTGTTAACTCCGCTTGCGGAAGGGGAACTAAAGATAATTCAAATGCAAAAGAACAAACAAGCAGAACTTAACAGCCCTGCCGCGCAGGTTGAGATTGGGAGTGGGATTAGCATAAATGAATTATTGTTTAATGTTTGTTTTGTTTGAAGCAATTTTTATTTCTAAATTTTATAAGGACACTACTGACAACTAACACAATTAACTATTATAATTCACTTTAAATTTTTCTTTAATTCTGATAACTTCTTTTAAAAATAATCATAATAAATGGCAGACATGTTAAAAGCCTTTGCAGGTGATCTGAAGGCAGTAAGAGAAGAAAACAATATAACACTAAGGAGCATATCACAGCAGACCCGTCTGAGTCTATCACTTCTTGAAAGCCTTGAGAACGGAGACTATACTTTTCAGCCGCAGGCGTACATAAGAGCATTTCTTAAACAATATATAGCCAGTCTCGGACTTGACGTGGATGAAGTTTTATTTGAATACGACCTTGCAAGAAGCGGAAAGTATAAACCTAAAAGAATAAATTCCGGTAACAGCAATGAGAATGTTCCAAAGAAGGAAGAACCTCCTGTAGCAAAAATCATTGAATCAGAACCACCTGCAGAACCAACAGATACCACTGAAGAACCTGTTGATGAATCGCAGATAAATGATGAATTGAAAGCAGAAGAGCCGGCGGAAACTCCCAGGCCGGAGATCAAGGAAGTTAAAAAGGAAACAGCTCCTGTAAAGAAAGAATCACCTGAAATCAGGACGCAAAACAGAGTCTCATCCGGTCAAAAGGAAAACAAGAATTACACTCAGAATACCCGAAGCAGGGAAAAGAGAGGAATATCACTGGATTTCATGAATTCCCCTGTCATAAGAAATATTTTACTCGTATTATTTATAGCGCTTGTTCTGCTTGGCTTGTATTCTCTGATAAATATTCTTTTTCTTGAAGGCTCAAAAGACAAGCCGGAAGTGATCAGACAGAATTTTGATGATGTTGTAAAAGAGCAGGAGAAAAAAATTCTCGGGAAAAGAACACCGGAAGAGATTCAGGATTCCATTAGGAGAGCTGAAGAAGAGTTTGCTCTTGAAAAAGATTCCATCACACTAAAAGTAACCGGTCTTAACACAGGAGTATTTTATATCGTCAGAGATTCCATTAACTTCGACAAGCCAAAGAGAATTGAATTTGAAAAAAATACGGAAGGAACATTCAAAGCAAAGAAATTTTTTCATATCTCATCACCGAAAACCGAATCATTCAAATTAACCGTAAACGATATTCCCGTAAAGTTCGATAATACTACAGTCAGCAAAGTAAAAATAAACAGAAACGGAATAGTAAAATAATTTTATTTATTATTATAAATTCAGCTCACCTCTATAATTTTTAAAAAAGAATGATTCCATCTGAAGTAATCAAAAAAATCAGGTCTCTTAAAGATAAGATTACAGATGCTGATTATAAATATTATACTCTTTCGTCCCCTGACATTGATGACTATAAGTATGATATGATGATGAAAGAGCTCGGAGATATTGAAAGCAAATATCCGGAACTTAAGACTGAAGATTCTCCTACACAAAGGGTTTCCGGCGAGCCCGCGAAAAACTTCAAAACGGTTATGCACAGGATCCCAATGCTTTCTCTTTCTAATTCATATAACTTTGATGAGCTGATCGAATTTGACAAAAGAGTAAAGAGTAGTCTTGAGAACAGAAAATATGAATACGTCTGCGAACTCAAATTCGACGGAATTGCAATTTCTCTGATATATTCCGGAGGTAAACTCATAACAGGCGCTACACGCGGTGACGGTACAAAAGGCGAAGATGTAACACAAAATGTTAAGACTGTCCGCTCCATTCCTCTTTCAATAAAAAATAATAAAGTAAATAATTTTGAAGTAAGGGGAGAAATATTTTTCCGGAAAGAAGATTTTATTAAAATAAATGAGGAACAGGAATTAAAGGGCGATAAGATCTTTGCCAATGCACGGAATACTGCTGCAGGCACACTGAAGCTTAAGGATTCGAGAATTGTTGCTTCAAGACCGCTTAACTTTTTTTCATATTATGTTTATTCAGATGAAGTAAATATTAAAAGTCATATCGAGAGTTTAAAGCTTCTGGAAGAACTGAAATTTCCTGTTAACAAACATTTTAAAAAAGCAGCAACTATCGAAGAGGTAAAAACTTTCTGTGATGAGATTGAAAAGCTCCGTGATCATCTTCCTTATGAGATAGACGGTGTAGTTGTTAAAGTTAATTCAATTGAAGAGCAGGAACTGCTCGGCAGCGTATCAAAATCACCGAGATGGGCTGTCGCTTATAAGTTCAAGGCGAAGGAAGCGGAAACGAAACTGAAAGATATTTACTGTCAGGTTGGTCGTATAGGAACTGTCACACCTGTTGCTGATCTTCAGCCGGTGTTTCTTGCGGGTTCTACTATTTCGCGAGCGACGCTTCACAACTTTGACGAAATAAAAAGAAAAGATATCAGACCCGGCGATTATGTTAAGATAGAAAAAGGCGGTGATGTGATTCCGAAAGTTCTGTCTGTCATTATGGAAAGACGGAGTAAAGATTCGAAGCCGTATGTAATTCCCGATAAATGCCCGGTCTGCAATACAAAGCTTGAAAAGCCGGAAGAAGAAGTTTATTACTATTGTCCCAATTACAACTGCCCCGCGCAGGTACAGGGAAGGATCGAACATTTTGTTCACAGGAATGCAATGGAGATCGAAGGTCTCGGAGAAAGCATTATAGAAATTTTTCTTGAGAAAGGTTTTTTAAAAAACTATTCAGACATTTATGATCTTAAGAAATATGAGAAAGAACTAAAAAGTCTGGAAAGATTTGGCGAAAAAAGTATTGATAATATTCTCGCAGCAATAGAAGAATCAAAGAACAAGCCGTTTGATAAAGTTTTATTCGCTCTCGGCATCAGACATATTGGCGAGAGAACAGCAAAGATACTTGCAAAAAATTTCGGTTCAATTGATAATATTTCCGGAGCAACCGAAGAACAGATACAGAGCGTTCACGAGATAGGACCAAAGATAGCTCAGAGTGTGGCGAAGTTCTTTAAGGATAATAAAAATAATGAGCTGATAAACAAACTTAAGAAAGCTGGTCTTCATTTTGAATCTGAAAAAAAGAATGATCCAGGAAAGATCAATGATAATGTGAACAATAAAACATTCGTACTGACAGGAACACTGGAAAATTATAAACGAGATGATGCGCAGAAGATCATTGAAGATCTGGGAGGAAGAGTGAGCTCATCTGTAAGTAAAAAGACTGATTACGTCCTGGCCGGCGCGGAAGCCGGAAGCAAACTCGAAAAAGCAAAGCAGCTGGGTGTGAGAGTTCTCGATGAGAAAGAATTTGAAAAGCTTGTGAAATAGCCCGGTTACTTTTAGATTTGGGATTTGGAATTTCGAATTTGGGATTAAAAGAAACGGACTAAGATCTGAAGGTTTTAATTTAGGAATGGCATTTCGGGAATTCTGAGTTTTTTAAAAATACTGTGGTGTTATAAATTCCAAATTCTAAATCCCAAATTTAACTACTTTATTTTTAAAATTTTCCCAGCAGGACAATCTATTTTCAAATTGAATAAAAAATGTCATACGAATTAAAAACAGACAGCTCTCTTTCGAAAGAAGAAAAATACTCTGCCTTAATACCGCAGATAAATTCTCTTATTGAAGACGAGATTAATTTCATAGCCAACCTTGCAAATATCACTTCAGCCCTGAAATATTCTTTTGAAGATTTCTTATGGGTTGGTTTTTATCTCAGGGATGAGAACAAGAAAGATGAAATAGTTCTCGGACCTTTTCAGGGAAGGGTTGCCTGCACGAGGATTGTTTTCGGTAAAGGAGTTTGCGGAACATCTGCACTCAGGAAGGAAACGATCATCGTGGAAAATGTCGATAAATTTCCCGGACATATTGTATGCGACTCTTTATCAAAATCAGAGATTGTAATTCCCGTTGTTAAAAACGGAGAGACAGTGGCAGTGCTGGATATAGACAGTGATAAGCTCAGTAATTTTGATCAGACAGACAGGAAATTTCTCGAAGAGATAGTTAGAAATATTAATCATATATTTTAAAATGAACAAAGAAGCGCTTGTAAAAAGGATCTCAAAAGATTCGAAGCTAAAGAAGAAAAAAACAGCTAAGGTCTTTAACAAAGTTTTTGAACTGATCTCAAAGGAAATTAAAAAAGGCAGAGATGTCTCAATTGAGGATTTCGGTGATTTTGTAATAACAAGGCAGGAGCTGAAAATCATACAGCAGAAGAACAAATCGGGACTGCTCATTCCACCGAAAGATATAATTGAATTCAAAGCTTCCGGAAATTTAAATTCTTATCTGAACTCAAATGAATAAAAGCGATATTATCTCTGCCGTTTCAATTGAATTCGGATTGAGCAAAGAGCAGGCTGAAAGAACAGTCAACAGTCTGTTCATCATCATCGGACAGTCACTTAAGAAATACAAGATCCTCGAGATTCAGAAATTCGGAAAGTTCAGACTAACCTCTGATAAAGACAATGAAGCGGGATCATACGAAATAAAATTTGCTCCTTCAAAAAAATTATCCGTACGCGTAAATGGTAAATTTGATAATCTTAAAAAGGTAAAGATCAAATTCGGATCAGTGCCGGATATAAAGGATTTTCTGATAACTGCTGCTGATAAAAGTGAGAAACCTGCCGGACAAAATCTTCAGGAAACAGATACTGCAGAACAATCCGCTGAAGAAAAAATAATTCCCGGAGGTCAGAGAAAATTAATTTCCGAGGATCTTGTAAAGCTTCATAAAGAAATTACAAAGGAGGTTAAAGATGAAAAAGGATCAGTTAATAATCTGTGGGGATAATTACAGTTTAGCAGTTAGTAGTTAGAGTTTTTTCATAATAAAAAAGGATGACAAGAATTTAATCCTGTCATCCTTAAACCCAACCAAACCCTGATCAGAGATTTCTGTTATTTGATAAGATTCATTTTCTTTGTTTCAGTAAAATCTTTAGAGCTGAGAGTATAAAAATAAATTCCGCTTGCATAGGCTGAACCATCGAACTGCGCGTTATAAGAACCTGCATTTAAAAAACCATCAACATAAGTACTGACAAGTTTACCAAGAATATCATATATCTTCAGAGAAACTTTTCCGTCTTTCGGCACAGTAAATTTTATACTTGTAACAGGATTGAACGGATTTGGATAATTCTGTGAAAGCTCATATTTTCCCGGTGAGCTGTTATTTTCCGGTTCTATGCCTGTCGTAACAACAGGTAGTCTGATTCCCTGCTGTATTTCGGAAACATTCAATGCTCCGTTATCCTTAAAGATCATAACCTGAATATTACAATTACCTGCGATCCAGGCGGAATTGATATTGGTTGTGAATGTCAAAGGATAAACCTGTCCGCTTGTCCACGTGCCGGAATTTATGTTATCTCCCGTGAATGTATTAACTATGTTTCTTACAATCCAGTTATGAACCCAGGTTGAGCTGCCCGGACAATAGGAATTACCTGTCTGGGGATATACAAGATTGTCTTCTGTGATTATATAATTGACTTTGTACTGTCCTGTTAAATCAGTTAGCGCTTTGGCATCGAGATTTACAGTGAGATCACCTGTAGAAGAGTTAAAATTTATATTTGTAGAATTAATGCTTACAGTTGATCCGGGACTTTGTGAATAACGATATTCCGCGTCAGTAAAAATAGAACCCCATCCATTGTGGCTTCCCAGTCTCCTGTCGATCAGACCTGAAGGATATCCCGCAAATCCGAGAGCAGAAATTATACTGTTTCCGTTAAAGACTCTCCAGGGATCCGATCCCGATCCGTGATATGCAAGCAGCACGGAATTAGGATATACTTCTTCAAGATGCCGCGCTTCATCATCACCGCACGGACACCACTGACACCAGGTACCTGTGCAGAATTCGAGTACGGCATTCCGCGGCGAAGATGTTACCAATAAGCTGTTGGTGATAGTATCATTCGAAACATTCTGATCTGATGCAAGAGAACTGTATGCACGAATTGTATAATTTCCTTCCGCTGAAAAATTAAAACTGCTGAATGTCACTTCCTGTGAAGATCCCGGTGCTAAGTTATTTACGCTCTGCGTGCTTGAATAACCTCCGGGATTTATAGTCATAGTCACCTGGAATGACTGCACCGCAGTGCCGTAATTTCTGACAGTTGATTTAGGATTCTTTATCTGAGGAATGATACCCCATTTAGGATCGGATATACTGCTGATGCCGGCATCATTACTGAACGGAACCCCGACCCTGATATTGTCCAGATATAAATTATTTCCGTAAGCAGTTACTCCGGTAAACTTGATTTTGTTTGTTCCTGCCGGTAAAGAATATTTCTTTGTAGCCCACTGGGAAGCCGTCGGGACAAACAGGTCGTAAGTAGGTGTTGATGTTGAAAGTGGACCCGATGGTCCTCCGGGAATTGTAATGAGCAGTGTCCAGGCTGCTCCGTTATCAACGGATGTATAGATATCCAGCCTGTCAACTTCAGTATTTCCTGAGGCATAAGCGTGATCAAAAACAAGAGAATCTCCGGAAGTCGTAACAGGAAACTGAGGTGTAATGAGATCAAAATTACCGCTTGAATAATCATAGAAATCCGCCACAGCGCTTGTTACTCCTGTTCCGTAAGCTCCTGCATAAGTAGTTCTGATCCAGTTATATCCCGCAGTATTCGAAACTGTCCATCCGGAGGGAGGAAAAGAAGTGTTGTTAAAATCCTGATTAAGATATACTGTTCCCGATGCGAACACATTTCCGCAATAAAATGTCAGGGAAAAAGTCAGTAGAAGAAATGATATTATTACGGAAAATAAATATATATTAATTTTTTTCATTTTATGCTCCTGTGTTTTAAGGTTTGATTAAACTTACTCTAATTCTTTTTGATTTTACAGTTTATTTTGGTTACATATTTTTCAAAACTGTTCTTTGAATTTTCAGACATCCGCAAACTTTATACTTACAAAATTCTGCAGTTCTTCAATTTTGAGTGTAAATAAAAAAGTCAAATCCATAGAATAAAAATAATTCAAGGAAATCAGAGAAAATTAATTTCCAAAGATCTAGTAAAGCATCAAAAAGAAATTACAAAAGAGGACAAAGATGAAGCTGAACCTACAACCAATTTGTGCGATTGTAATTTTTACTTTTTCTTACAAATATCTGCGGAATAATAAATCTTTTAAAAGATGAAATCCTATTTATACTTTTAAAAAATACACTTCGAGAACTTCATTTTTCACACACCCCTTAAACATTATATTAAAATAGTAGTACGGAAAATCATTTGTATATCTTGCAAATGATTCTGCCCCGAATTATACAGATAATATTTTGATCCCTGAAGGCGTAAATTTATGTGAATGGAAATATAAGGTAATCTTCAGGATAAAAGATGAGCAGGTCGGACAATTCAGTGATGTAATATCTGTAATGGTGAAAAGGAAGTCGCATAATAATATAAGAATAGACAAATAAGCTTCCACAAAACCGGAGCTTATATTTATGCTCCGGTTATAAAATTTCATTTATTCTTTGTCCGGATCATTTATTATCTGATCAAATTTAATATAATAACTTTCATTACTGACTACAGAGATATCAGGATTGATGGCAGAGATATCAGGACTGAGAGAAAGACAATCTGATAAATTATCAGATGAGAAAGTCTTACGTTTTGCCTAATGAGTTGCAATTTATTCCATACAACAAATTATTTTCTTTTATATCCGAGTAAAAACCCATAATTATTTTCCATATAAAACTAATTTTTTCTTCTTACCAAAAAACTCACGCCAAAGAATAGCAATCCCGCAACCAAACACACCTTCGCAAACAGATCCCCGTGCATTGTATAAAAAGTCTTTTCATTTCTAATACCCACATCGAAAACGATATTCGTCTTTACATCAATATCTGTTTTCTCATACATATTACCTTCGGGGTCAATGAAATCGGAAATGCCTGTATTGGCGCAGCGCGCTATCCATCTTCTGTTCTCGATGGCTCTGAATACAGCGAACATATTGTGCTGATAGGTGCCGAAGAATTTCCCCCACCAGCCGTCATTAGTAATTATCACAGAGAACTGCGCGCCGTTATCGACAAACTTTGCAAAGAATCCGGGATAGACAGATTCATAGCAAATCGCTGTATTGAACTTTTCTCCATCTCTTAAAATAAAATTATTTGTATCCCTTCCGATCTGCCAGCTGCTGATACCCACTCCCCACTGCACGAGCTGTTTTGAAAAAGGAAACAGTTCCTGATAAGGCATTCTTTCACTGCCTACCACAAGCTTGATCTTCTGATGTTTCTGAAATTCATCTTTGTCTTTATCCGGCTCGAATAAGACAGCAGAATTATAAGTATCATATTTCAGACCTGAGCTTTTCATAAACTTCGCATCATCCGGAGCTTCAGACTGATCTTTATAATATTCCAGATCGGGAGTTCCGATCAGAAACGGAAGCTCCAGACTGTCGCAGAGATTTTTTATTAGAGTATATCTGTCGGAGAAATATCTTTCCCTGAAATAATAAGGTAGAGCGGTTTCAGGAAGAAGTATCAGCTTTACATCCGGATGCTCTGAAGAAATCTGCCTGATCTGATCAAGATATCCGCCGATAAGGTCATTCTGCTTTCCTGACCATTTGTCCCATGGATTAATATTCGGCTGAACTATACCAACCTTTATTTTTCCTTCAGCGGGATACGGTCTTTTAGAAATAGTATTATAAAAGTCAGGGAGGAAATAAATTATCACAATGACAGTGACCGTCAAAATGCTTTTTCCGGAAACAGGTTTCCATTGTTTACTTTTCAGATTAATAAAAAGAAAATAGAGCAGTACACTAACCGTGCATACCCAGAATGAAACTCCGAACATTCCGGTATAGTCCGCATACTGGATCTTGGAAAGATTATATGTCTGTGAATTTCCGGCGAAGAGCCAGGGAAAATTCACCTGTCCCTGTGTCTGAAGATATTCAAAACCTGTCCATAGAAACGGAAAAATGATCAGAGAAAGATATTTCAGCTTTCCGGAAGAAGTATTTTTCCTTATATAATAAAATAATACCGCCGGCGGAATAAAGAACAGCGGGTAAATGAATAAGATCATTGTTCCGCCTATTATAAGGAATGGATCGGCATTATCCCTCATACCGCTCAATGCTATCCAGGAAACCCCCACGAAACCTGCATAAAGAAATACAGAATATATTCTGTAGATGACCTGTCTCACCTTTACGCAGCCGCTGACTATGTCCAGCAGTAATACAAAAGATAAATAGATCAGGAAATATAAATTCAACGGCGGAAATGCCAGGCCGTAGAATATTCCGGAGATAAGTATCGGGAGAAAATATTTTTTATCGAATTTCAAATTGATTCGTAAGATTCGTAAGGTTCATAAGATTCGTAAGATTGAATATTAACTACTTTAATTGACAATTAACGATTAACGATTAACGAACAACGATTAACGAACAACGATTTTAAACTTTTTATCAATCAACTTCCACAAATAAATAATCAAATACGCAAAAGCCATTCCTATCAATGCTCCGCCGGCAATATCAAACGGATAATGAACACCGCACATTACTCTTGATAAAGAAACTATGAAAGCTCCTGTGAAGAGGAAGCTTTTCATCGAAGGATAAAAATATGAGAACAATGCTGCTGCTGCGAAATTATTAACAGCATGATTTGAGGGGAATGCATATGACTGTGAACAATTGATAAGTATGTGAACGTCATCAAGAACATGGCACGGTCTGATCCTATGAAAAAATGGTTTTATAATATTATCCGCAGTCTGATCTGAAATAAGTATCACAAGAATTATAAGCAGTGCGGAGACTCTTCCTTTTGTTCCGCCTTTGAAGACAATATAAAGCCATACCAGAGAATAAAAGATAAACCAGTTGTTCCTTTCAGTAATGAAAGGCATCAGCCTGTCGGTTACCGGATTTGCAAGAGTTGAATTTATAAAATGAAAAAGAGCAGCATCTATGCTTTGAATAAATTCCAATTGATTAATAAACTTATTTAGAATTATTTATTTATAAATTAATACTGAAGTATAAGCCACACAGCCTTCTTTTCTTCCCACAAAACCAAGCCCTTCCGCGGTTGTAGCTTTAATGGAAACATTCTCTGTTTCAATGATCTGCGAAATATTCTTTTTCATCTCATCTGAATATTTATATATTTTCGGCTCTTCAAGAATTATTACCGAATCAGTATTGCTTACTTTCCAGCCGTCTTTCTTTAAAAGGAAATATGATTCTTCCAGTAAAAGCAGACTAGATATATCTTTGAACTTCATATCTGTATTAGGAAACTGATGACCTATGTCCTTAAACCCGCCTGCGCCTAATAATGCATCACAGAGTGAATGCAGAAGAACATCAGCATCAGAATGACCTTCAAGACCGAATTCGTGCTCTATCTCCACTCCCCCGAGTATCAGCTTTCTGTTTTTCGAGAGTTTGTGTACGTCATATCCGAACCCGGTTCTGAAATTACAATTATTCATTTAATGAAGGATATAAAATATTATTGAGCCATGTAAATCCATTTTGCTGTTTACCATATTCAACCAATCAACTAATAACTCTCTTTAACAGCCGGAAACTTACGGTCCTTAACATCCTTGATATATTTCCTGAAAGCATCTTTAGTATCAGATGCCATATTAGCATATCTTCTCACAAATCTCGGCTTAAAATCTTCAATCAGTCCGAGCATATCGTGAGTAACGAGAACCTGCCCGTCACAGTTAGGTCCTGCGCCGATTCCTATAGTAGGTATCTTCAGCGCTTTGGAGATCTTAGTACCAAGGCTTGCCGGGATCTTTTCCAGAACAATGGCAAAACATCCGGCTTTTTCAAGCACTAATGAATCTTTGTAAATCTTTGTCGCTTCTTCTTTTTCCGTACCCCGTGTTTTATAGCTTCCGAATTTATTAATAGACTGCGGCGTAAGACCGAGATGCCCCATCACAGGAATTCCGATCTCTACAACTCTTCTGATAGTCTCTGCAATATAGTCACCGCCTTCCATTTTCACGGCGTCACATGCAGTCTCCTTCATCATTCTTCCGCAGTTGGTGATAGCTTCTTTCACTCCGACCTGATAGCTCATAAATGTCATGTCGGCGATCACTATTGCATTCTTTACTGCGCGTTTGACAATTTTTGTATGATATATCATTTCCTCAAGAGTCACCGGAAGCGTAGTCTCATTTCCCTGTATCACATTTCCCAGCGAGTCGCCGACAAGTATTGCTTCAATCCCCGCGGCATCAAGGAATTTTGCAGTAAGAAAATCATACGCTGTAAGCATTGTTATTTTTTCACCTCTCTGCTTCATTGCATACAGAACTTTTGTCGTAATGTGATTCGGAGTATCTTTTTTTTGTGCGGACATTTATCTGCGGTTAATTAATAAATCGGAATAAGATTCTTTTATAAATTTTCTTTCATCTAAATCTAGTTTAAAGATCAGTTCTTTCATCTGTTTCTTTGCCTTCAAAAGTTCTTCGTAAATTATCTCGATCTCTAAGAAGCTCCCCAGATCTTTCACTTTATCCAGATGAACTCTTACATTCTTATCAATGTAAATATCTCTTTTTTTAACTACCTTAATAAACACTTCTAATTGTTTCCTAAGAATAAAATCAATCTCTCTGAAATCATTAGTCTTTGAGATAGTATATTTCGAAATTCTCTTATTCTTTTTTTCAGCCCTGTTGTATTGAATAAGACTGCCTGAAGTATCATTAATTATTCTGAGCTTCAGCCTGCCGTTACTTGTTTTGTAATAAATGTCAGTCTGCTTTTCAACTGAGTGTATGTATTTGCTCAAAGCTTTTTTAAGCTCTGATAATTTCTTCCTTTCATCGATCCTGCATTTTATCTCGTAATTTTTTTTCAAAGGATATTCATTTCAAACTTTTACCATAAAAAAATTATTTTAACCCCAAAGACATAAAAAGCAAACTGATTTCAAATTTTTTTTATTAATATCTTTGTCATTTTAAAGATTGTTTTGAGACAATTGTACTCCGGCGGGATGTACCTTCCGGTTAATCCAATGAACAACACTTCGAATAATTCTGAAAATCTTTCGCGATTGGATCCCTGTTAAAGCACGCGGGGATGACAATTAGATTTATTCCGGTTAATATTTTTTAACTGTGATACTAATCTGAATATTTTTAACCAAAGTATTTCATTTAGAGCCAAAAGCAATTATATAAATATCTGTAATCTGAATTTTGTAATTTGTAATTATCCCTTAACGATTCCGCGCTGACTGTTTTCTATAAAATTAATTATTTTGTTGATCTCAGGAGTCAGCTCAAAGTTTTCTCTGATATTTTTTACAGCATCGCCGAAGTTGAATTCCGAATGATAAATAAGATCATAAGCTTTTTTCATAACGCCTATCTGGTCATTGGAAAATCCTTTTCTCCTTAAGCCGATCACATTCAGTCCTTCATATTTAAGCGGGTAACCGCCTGCAAGAATATACGGTGGAAGATCTTTAACGACTCTGAAGCCGCCGCCTACCATTACTCTTTCTCCGATCTTAGTAAACTGATGAATTGCGACTGAGCCTCCGATAATAGTGTAATCGTCAATTGAGACATGTCCGCCCATCTGAATGCTGTTGGCAAGTATCACATTGTTTCCGATCCTGCAGTCGTGTGCAACGTGCGCATAAGCCATTATGAAACAGTCAGAACCAATGACAGTTTTTTTACTGTGATTGGTTCCGCGGTTGAGTGTTGCGTATTCTCTTATGACCGTTCCTTTGCCGATCTCAAGTGTTGTAACTTCACCTCCGAACTTCAGATCCTGCGGAACAGTTGCTACAACTGCACCGTGATGGATCTTTACATTATCAGCTATCCTCGCTCCGTTTGCTATCAGAACATTTGACCCTACCTCAACATTGTCACCGATCTCAACATCATCTTCAATTATCGAAAAACTTTTTATATTAAAATTATTTCCTATCTTTGCTTTTTTGCTTATTTCAGAATTTGACATATTCAGCTTGTAATAAAATTTTCATAATAATTTTGAGACCTTTGGCAGGTACTGTTTCCGGAAAGTTAAATTGTAATTTCAATAAGTATATCATCATCTTTGTAATTGGTTTTCGTTATCATCTCAGCAATCAAACCCAGAGACATAAACTGCACGCCAACTATAATCAGAAAAATTCCTATCAGAAATAAAGGTCTGTCGCTTAATGGTTTGCCTTCAAAGAATTTAAGAATGACAAGATAAAGCGAGATTACAAATCCTGCAAAAGAAGATATCATCCCGATACTGCCGAAGAAATGAAGCGGCCGTTTCATATATTTGTTTGTAAAAACAACCGTAAGCAGATCCAGGAATCCATTGATAAACCTGCTCGCGCCGAACTTTGTGACACCGTATTTTCGGGAGTGGTGCTTCACGGGTTTTTCAGTGACTTTAAATCCGGACAGATATGCAAGCGCGGGAATGTATCTGTGCATCTCGCCGTATATATTCAGGGATTTTACAACTTCCTTTTTGTATGCTTTCAACCCGCAGTTAAAATCATGAAGCTTTATTCCTGAAAGCTTTGATGTAAAATAGTTAAAGAATTTGGATGTATGCTTCTTTATGAAAGGATCATATCTGATTTTTTTCCAGCCGGAGACAAGATCAAAACCTGAATTCAGAACTTTAACCAGCTCCGGGATCTCTTCTGGATCATCCTGAAGATCAGCATCCATTGTTATTACAATGCTGCCTTTAGCTGCAATAAATCCTTTGGCAAGCGCTGCGGATTTTCCGTAATTTCTTCTCAGCTTTATGCAGTGAAACCTCGGATTCTTTCTGTTTATTTCTTTTATTTTTGCAAATGAATTATCCGTACTGCCGTCATCTATAAATATCACTTCATAGTTACATCTCATATGTTCAAAAACTTTTCCCAGCCCAGAACTGAGCTCTTTCAGAGATTCCTCTTCATTATATAAAGGAATGACAACCGAGATCATCTGATTATTTCTAACCGCTCCTGTATTTTCATTATTCTGAATCTGGGGTTTCCGGACATTCACTCTCTGAGGATGATGAACTCTTACAGGTCTGTTTGGAATTACCTTTGGTTTGTTTTGAGTCTCTGTTTTTACCTGTAATTCTGCCTGTTTTAACTGCTGAACTATCGGCTTTACCGGAGGTACAATCGGTGACTTTTGAGTATTCGTAAGTCCTGCAGGTGGAGATTGTTTTATTGGCTGAATAACAGATTTAACGGAAGTATCTGATGTATTTAAATGAAGATCAACAGGTTTCTCCAGTGTTTCTGAAGGATTTAAAGGATTATCTGTGCCTGAGCTTATTTCTGAAACAGGCGAAGTATTATCGACCGGTTTCTTTTTTTTCTTATAGTAAAATCTTTTTCGTGTATGATCCATTAATCATTTGGAATTAAGTCATTGTTTATAATTAAACTAACTTTTATAAGAAATAAAATCAATTGAAATTACTTTGTTTTGAAATGATTCCTTCCGGTAGTGTCCAAAATAAATTTGAAACCAATAAATTTGCTTCAAACAAAACAAAATTTTAGCAAAAATTCTTTTATGCCCATCCAACCTCTCCCCTTTCCTGGGACTGTCTCAAATATCCTTATTTAACCACATAAACACAAAGAGAATTAACAAATCTATTGAAAATTAATACTTTGTGGCTTTGTGTCTCATATATAAGTCATTTATAAAAGTTTTAATGTTAAAGAAAATGACTTAACTTCTTTCAAAACATTTGGGAATGACATTTCGGAAATTCAAAGTTTAAAAAAATGCGGTGCTTTAAATTCCAAATTCGAAACTCCAAATTCCAGATAAAACTACTTAGTGGATTTAATATCTATTAAGTCTTGAGACTGACACTGAAGGAGAGGGTCAGGTGTTGATTATGAATGCTGATTAGATCCATGCTAATGCTTGCTGAGAAGATAGCCCCCTTTCCTGCGCATGATTATTATTTTTAAAATAATAACTTTTCCATTATTTAAGAGTATATGTATCAGAAAGTAAAATTTAAATCATATCTATAAGCAATATCTACGTTTTCGAATCAGACCAAAGATACATTACATTACAAAATAAACCTGTAATAAAATGATGAATGACTTTTAATAGTTTGAATTAATAGTTAAGTTCATATTGTCAAAAATAAATTCTAACTAAATAAGAGAAAACATGATTAACATTTTACTTTTTATATAAAGTAAAAGTGAAAGGAACCGCAAATGCAAAATAAATTAAACGATACACTCAATGTATTAAAGGAAAAGAATAATATTCTGTGGGTCGACGACGAAATAGAGTCACTCAAATCGAATATTATGTTCCTTAAGCAGAAGGGTTACAATGTAAAGGAAGCAACAAACGGTGAAGACGGTGTAAATCTTATTAAAGATAATGACTTCGATCTTGTTTTTCTTGATGAAATGATGTCAGGAATGGGAGGACTTCAGACGCTTCTTGAAATAAAAGATCTGAAGCCGAGTCTTCCGGTAGTAATGGTTACAAAGAACGAAACGGAAAGCCTGATGGAAGATGCCATCGGCAACAAGATTTCAGATTATCTGATAAAGCCGGTAAATCCCACTCAGCTCTTACTTGTCTGCAAGAAAATGCTTGACTCCAAAAGACTTAAAGGCAGTCAGGTTTCTAAAGATTATATTCAGGAGTTTAATAAGATATCAATGGCAATGCTGGAAAGCCCTACCTGGGAAGAATGGATCGATATTCATCTTAAGATGACACAATGGGAGCTGGAGCTTGATGAACATCCGGATCTCGGATTAAAGGAAACCATACTTACACAGAAAAGAGACTGCAATACTGAGTTCTCAAAATTCGTTGAAAAAAATTATCTTAACTGGGTCAATTCAAAAACTGACAAGCCGGTTCTTTCAAATGAGATCGTGGATAAGTTTGTCATACCCGAGCTCAGCAGTGATAAATCGGTTTTCCTTTTTGTAGTGGACTGCATGAGAATGGACCAGTGGATGGTAATGGAAAAATATCTTTATGAATATTTCAAGATTTCAAAGGACTATCATTATTCAATACTTCCGACTGCAACACCTTACAGCAGGAATGCGATTTTCTCAGGACTTTTTCCGTCCGAGATAGAACAGCATTATCCCGAGCTTTGGAAAAAAAATGACGATGATGAGAACAGCAAAAATAATTATGAACGGGATTTTCTTGTAAAGCTTCTTGAAAGAAGAAGGATCAAGCTGAGAAATGAAGTTAAATATACCAAGATAATGGATTCCAACTTCGGACGCGGGATTGAAAGCAAGATAATGTCTTATACTCAAAACCATCTGAACGCCATTGTAATAAATTTCGTGGATATGATAGCGCACTCAAGAAGTGATAATGCAATACTCAAAGAAATTGCTCCTGATGAATCAGCATACCGTTCGCTTACAGAATCATGGTTTGAACATTCGTCATTCTTCGGAATGCTGAGACAACTTTCAACGAGAAAGGATGTAAAGATAATTATCACGACTGATCACGGAAGCATCAGATGCCTCCACGGCGTAAAAGCCATGGGAGACAGGGATACATCAACAAATTTAAGATACAAATGCGGTCGGAATGTAAAATCTGATTCGAGGCATGCAATATTTGTAAGAAATCCGCTGGAATACAAGCTTCCGAAAAGAAACGGCGTGGTAAATTATATTATCGCAAAGGAAGATTTTTATTTTGTATATCCGACTGATTATCATAAATATCTTAATCAGTATAATGATACATTTCAGCACGGCGGGATCTCAATAGATGAAATGATACTGCCCGTTGTAACGCTGGATCCGAAATAAATCCGGCAGTTTTAATCATAGTTTAATTTAACAGGACACTGAGGAAAAATACATTCAATGTCTGATGGAACGCGTATAAGCCGGAATATGGCGGACTATCAATGATATGGATAAATGCTTCCATGCAATATCCTTTTTCAATTATAAGTCCGGGCTTCGGGAAAAATATTAAATTAAGCTGCTTTGTATTTTACATCCTGCCGGTTGAAAACAAAATTGTCAATACAACTTTATATTCTGATTGAGCAACGCAAAGAAATTAATTTCAAACTCACCCGAAGAAACATTTTCATTCGGAATCGAATATGCAAAGGGACTAAGTCCCGGTGATGTCACTGGTTTGTTTGGGAATCTCGGCTCGGGAAAAACACATTTTGTTAAAGGCATCTGTAATTATTTTGATATTAAAGACAACGTGAACAGTCCGACCTTCATAATTGTAAATGAATATTCAGGCAGAAACAGGAATACAGGCAGCAGATTAAAGATCAATCACTTTGATTTATACCGGCTCAAAAATGTAAATGAGTTAATTGAAATCGGACCGGATAATTATATGAACAGTGAGTCAATCTGCCTGATAGAATGGGCTGAGCTTGCAGATAAATACCTGAATGGAAATTTGAAGAGAGTTTATTTTGATCACGGGGAATCTGAAACAGAAAGGATCATAACATATTAATATTCAACTCTCTTTCAGAATTCAGTTTCTCCGTCCCGGATACTTAACTCCTAATAATTAATACAATTCGCTTGGGAATATTATTAATAGACAGTTCATCTGCGAAAATTGAATTTGGCTATGCAGATAAAGACATAATATTATTTAAAAAAGAGCTTGAGCCCGGATATAATGCCGACGCTCTGACATTTTTTATCAGAGATTCTTTCATCAGTAATCAAGTCGACATTAAAAATATTAAATATATAGGTCTGTCAAACGGACCGGGTTCATTTACAGGACTTCGCATAGGATCAGCAATATCAAAAGGATTGTGCTTTACTCTGGGAAGTAAATTGATTGAAGTTTCTACACTTGATGTAATTGCAAATAAATTCATTCAGGAAAATAGCCCTGTATCAGTTCAGGATGAAAAAAAAATAACTTCACTGATCTTTTCAAACACCAGACTGCAGGAGTTTTATTTTTGCGAATATGAAATTACAGGAGAGAAGCTAAACAGAATTTCCGCATACAGGACAGATCTGCTGGAGAATATTATTATCGGGAACAGTCAATATGTTATTAATGAAAAGATAAATAATATAATTAATTCTGAATTACAGGATAAGATTACTGATGTCTCAGCCCTTTCAAATATAGATCCGCTATTCGGATTGGTCCTGGAAAGTATCAGGCAAAATAAATTCAGCGATTATAAAACTTCCGAACCATTTTATATGAAAGTGTTTGTTCCTAATAATTGATTTTATTTTGGAGTTTAGGTTAAGTATTTTCAAATATATTAAAAAACATTATGGCATGGTTTAAAAGGTCAAAGGAAAACATAGCAACGGCTACACAGAAAAAAGATATTCCTGACGGAACGTGGATAAAGTGTCCGGATTGCGGAGAGATGATGCATAAAAAACAGTGGGAATCAAATATGTATCTGTGTACAAAGTGCAGTCATCACTTCAGGATCGGCAGCGAGGAATACTTCAAAATAATTCTTGATGAAGGTTCATATAAGGAAATGGACAGAAAGATCCGCTCCATTGATCCTCTTGAATTCGAAGATACAAAACCTTATAAAAAGCGTTTAGAAGAAACCATCAAAAGCACGGAGCTTTTCGATGCGATCAGGATCGGAACGGGAAAAATAAATGATACTGAAGTAGTAATTGCCTGTATGGATTTCGGATTTATAGGCGGAAGCATGGGAAGCGTAGTCGGTGAAAAAATAAGCAGGGCTATTGACAGATCATTAAAAACAAAGAATCCTCTGATCATAATTTCTTCAAGCGGAGGAGCAAGAATGATGGAAGGCGCTATATCTCTTATGCAGCTTGCAAAAACCAGCACAAAGCTTGCAAAGCTGGATGAGGAAAAAATTCCATACATATCAATACTGACCAATCCCACTACCGGCGGCACGACAGCATCATTTTCAATGCTCGGTGATTTTAACATTGCAGAACCAAAGGCGCTTATTGCATTCGCAGGTCCGAGAGTTGTAAAACAGGCAACAGGCAAGGATCTCCCTGCAGGATTTCAGAGATCTGAATTTTTACTTGAACACGGTTTCATTGACTTTATTGTCAGCCGTAAGGATCTCAAGGAAAAACTTACCCAGATTTTAAATCTAATTTCTTCTAAATGAAAGTAATAAAAGAGATCTCTGCAATGCAGGATATTTCGGATTATTACAGATGCACAGGCAGGAAAGTTGCTCTCGTTCCTACAATGGGTTTTCTCCACGAAGGTCACACTTCTCTTATGATCAAAGCAAAAGATCAGAATGATATTCTGGTTGTGAGTATTTTTGTAAATCCGACACAGTTCGGCAAAGGCGAAGACTTCGATAAATATCCCAGAGATTTTACCAGAGATTATCATATTTGTGAAAAAGCCGGTGCTGATTATATATTCAATCCTCAGACAGAAGAAATGTACGGTCAAGATACGATAGCTTCTGTTACAATCTCGGATATTTCCGATAAGCTCGAAGGTAAGATCAGACCGGGACATTTCAACGGTGTTGCTACGATAGTAACCAAGCTCCTTAATGCAGTCAAACCGGACAATTTATATTTAGGACAGAAAGATGCTCAACAGAATGTAGTTATAAAGAAAATGATAGTTGACCTGAATATTGACACTAAGGTTGTTATCTGCGAGACCATGCGTGAGGAAAGCGGACTTGCAATGAGCTCAAGAAATACCTACCTGTCTAAGGATGAAAAGAAAAAAGCTGCAGTCTTATATTTTTTGCTCAATGAAGGAAAAAGACTGATGCTGACTGAAATGGTTTTCAATGCTGATGAAATAAGAAAGAAGATAATTTCTGTACTTAAAGAAAGAGCTCCGGAATTTGAACTTCAGTATTATGAGATCACAGACAATGAACGTCTGGATGAAATAGCCGATCCCGGAAATTTTGAAGGTGATGTTCTGATCTCACTTGCTGTCAAAACAGGAAGTACCAGACTTATAGATAATATTATTTTTCACAAAAATAAAAGCTGAAAAACAGCATTGAGTTATATGTTAATAGTTTTTATAGAAAGTTCTTGTCTGCAATTTAAATATTGTTTTTAAAAAATTATCCCCATACCTGATTCTGAACTAATCAAAAAATATTTCAATGAATAAAAAGCTTACAACTGTAATAATGGCAGCGGGTAAAGGAAAGCGTATGAGAAATCCCGATAAGTCAAAAGTTATGTATGAACTTAAAGGCAGACCGCTGATACAATATGTAATAGAACTTTCCGATATGATACATTCTGAAATGATAATTCCCATAGTCGGTCATCAGAAACAGTCTGTAATGGATTTTCTGAAGATTAAATTTCCTGAAATTACCGGAAAGATAAAGTTTGCTCATCAGGATGAGCAGCTCGGAACGGGTCATGCCGTAATGCAGACTGCAGGAATCCTCAAGGATTTTGAAGGTGATGTATTAATACTTTCCGGTGATGTGCCGATGCTTAAATATGAAACTGTGATTTCCTTTTTGAATTTTCATTATGAAAATAAATTTGATGCTTCCCTGATTTCGGCTGTGTTTGATGACCCGTCTGGTTACGGAAGAGTTCTAAGAGACAGCGAAGGAAATTTTTATGATATCCGTGAAGAGAAGGACTGTACTGAAGAAGAGAGAAAATGCAAAGAAATAAATTCAGGTATATATATCATAGATAATAAAATTCTTTTTGAAGCGCTGAAGTCCGTAAAAACAGATAATGCGCAGGGAGAATACTACCTGACGGATGTATTTAAATTTTTCAGTGACTCGGGTAAAAAGACCGGAGCATTTCCTGTGACAGATCCCATCGAGATCAGCGGGATCAATACCGTAGAGCAGCTCGAAGAACTGGAAAAAAGCTTTTAAAGACAGTTACGAGTTACGAGTTACAAGTTACGAGATATAAATAATAAAATATTTATTTATAAATCTTAAATACCAATACTAGAAAGTTATTCATTATTCACTGAAGTTACCAAATGTAATAATTTAAAATTTTAGATTTTTCAATTCCTATATTTTATGAGAAATAAGCAATCATTTCGAGACCTCCCCCTGCCCCCTCCTTTGCAAGGAGGGGGTTTGGAGGTGGTAATAGAATTAATAACATACTCTTGCGTAACTTCAGTTATTCATTATTTCATTATTCATTATTTCATTATTCATTATAAATGTCAGAAATAATAGCATCAGTTTCAGGAGTAAGAGGCATAATAGGTGACAGCCTTACTCCACAGAACATAATTAAATTCACTTCTGCTTTTGCAGAATACTGCAGAAAATATTCCGGGGGAAAAAAATTAAGGATAGCAGTCGGAAGAGACGGAAGACTTTGCGGAGAAATTATTGAGCAGATGGTTTTAAGCAATCTGGCATTAGCCGGTTTTGAGGTGACCAATATAGGAATTGCCCCGACACCGACTGTTCAGATCGCAACTGAAGATCTGAAATGCGCCGGAGGAATCTCTATTACTGCATCACACAATCCTCAGATTTGGAACGGTTTGAAATTTTTAAATCCGGACGGAACATTCCTTGATGAAAAGCAGGTGAAAGACTTTCTGAAAACAGCTGAAGAAGGGAAATTCAGTTATGCGGATATAAAAGATCTGAAGCCCGCAAAAAATGATTTCACGTGGCTTGACAGACATATAGAAAAAGTTCTCAAGTTGAAAATTATTAATAGAGAAAAAATAAAAAGAAGAAAGTTCAGAATAGTTGTTGATGCCGTAAATTCTTCCGGCTCGGTAATAGTCCCTAAACTTCTCGAAAAACTTGGCTGTAAAGTAATAAGACTTTACTGTGACGGCAGCGGAAAATTTCCTCATACTCCGGAGCCGTTGCCGGAGAATTTAAAGTTACTCTCTGCAGCAGTGAGGAAGCAAAAAGCCGATCTTGGCATTTCAGTAGATCCTGATGCAGACAGACTCGTGCTTATCACAGATAAAGGAGAGCCATTCAGTGAAGAGAATACAATTACAGCTGTGACTAACTATGTTTTAAAGAATACCAGAGCAAAGAACAGAAGCGTGACAGTGAATCTTTCGACTTCAAGATCTGTCGATGATATAGCTTTGAGAAATAATGCTAAAGTGTTCAGAAGTCCGGTTGGTGAAATAAATGTAGTAAAGGAAATGCAGAAGAACGGTTCTGTGATAGGCGGAGAAGGAAGCGGAGGAGTTATTTTCTCTGAGCTTCATTACGGAAGAGATTCAATTATTGGAATAGCACTGATACTAAGTGAGTTTGCAGGCAGCAATAAAAAGATCAGTGAGTATAAAACTTCATTACCGCAGTATTTTATCTCAAAGACAAAATTAGAGAATGTAAAAAATCCGGATAAGATCCTGAAAAATTTCGAGAAGAGATACAGTAAGGATAAAGATGTCATTAAGATCTGGACAAATGACGGACTCAAAATAGATTTTAAAAATTACTGGGTGCACATGAGAAAATCAAATACAGAACCAATTATAAGAATAATCACTGAGGCAGCTTCAAAGGCAGAAGCAGTGAAATTACAGAAGAAATTTTCGGATATATAGAAAGTATCTGACTTTAAATTAATTTGAATAAAAAAAGGGGAGCTCTTTAACTCCCCTTTTATATTAATATCTTTTCTGTCTGTTTATTTTCAATATCGTCACTTATTACAAAAACATCTTTATCATTTCTCATTACTCTTTACTCATTGTACATTATCTATTTTATCAGCAGCATTTTTTTCGTGTCCACATATCCACCGCTTTCAAGTTTATAGTAATAGAGTCCGCTGGGTAAATTACTTCCGTCAAAGCTAATGGAATAACTTCCGGCACTCTGCCTCTCATTTACTAAAGAAGCTACTTCTTTCCCAAGTTCATTATAAATTTTCAAAGAGATAAAATTACCTTCCGCTAAACTGTAACTGATAACAGTTGAAGGATTGAACGGATTTGGATAATTCTGGGAAAGCGAATACTTATCAGGCATTTCAGTATTGCCGGCTACTGAAGTTGGCGTATTATTGTAACCGGTAAGTTTAATATTGTCAATAAATATTCCGTCAGCCACTACTGAACCGTTGCTGATCATAGAAAATCTTATTTTCAAATTTATTGTACTGTTTGCAAGTGAGGATATGTCAAGAACTTCTCTGGTCCAGCTGCTGACTGTTTTATTATAGAACTTAGCTGATTTCCAGGTAACTCCGTTATCATTGGAAATATCGACATATGCATTATCCAGAGTATCTATTGTATGTTTATACCAGAAACTAAGTTTTAATACAGGACTGGCTGATACATTCAGAGCTGTTGTAAGAGTAAGTGACCTTGTTGTTGTGTTTGAATAATTTCCGGTCGGACTGTCCGCGAATGAATTGTTAGGAGAATATGATTGTGAAGTAGTAAGTCCCCAGCCTCCGACTGAAGTCCATCTGGTAATTCCGTTTTCAGCACTGTCAAGGAAAAATACATTTCCGCCGCCGACAGGAACATATATGTCCTGAATATATACACTGTTTGTATTATCCTGCTTAAATGTCAGTGTTGCCTTAATTGCTGTATTTGACGGTGCACCTGACGAGATAATAAAATTAAAAAATAAACTGTCTTCATTAAATGAGTTAACATTAGGATAAGCATAGGTTCCTGTCTGAATATTCAGCATCGGGTTCTGAGTAGTTAATTCGACTTTTACATTCTGAGCATTCAGCAGCCCTTTATTTTTTAAATTAACTTTCAGTATTCCCGGTTCACCTGCAGCATACTGTTCTTTATCTAAATTTGAGTTTACCGGCGCGACATAAGCACCGCAGGACATAGCGAAATAAATGTTCTGCGAAAGTGTACTGCCTGCCAGCAATACAATCCTTGACTGCAGAGGCCAGAATCCATCAGTTGAAGTGCCTACTTCAGGTGTCATCGCTATTGCTTTTGCATGACCGGAGTCATTATAATACCAGTCATCCGTAACTCCTCTTACACCATAGTTGACTGTCTGATTTGATCTGCCAAGAGTGAAATGATTATTAAGAACCATATCCTGAGAAAAGCTCTGATATGTTTTTTCATCCGGGCTCGCTGCATCTACATATCCCCACGGGCGAATAAGATAATTTCCATAAGTGTGATAACTTAAAACTCCTTTGAAATTTCTTGAGTTGACAAAGTTCATTGCATTCTGTGTTTCCGGCTCGGAGAAAGGTGACGTACCTCTGTATGTATCAGATGTAGGATCTGTTGATGAGCCGTTATTTACTGAATTCCAGAAAGCATAAGTCCCAAAGTTTCTGTTAAGATCTATTCCAAAGCTTCCGCCCGTATTCGGTCTTCTGTTTTTTCTCCATTGTCCGCCGCCTGTCGGGTTAGTGGAACGGTTATATTCATAGCCGTCCGGATTAAAGACAGGTGTAAAGTATAATTCCCTGTTTTCAAGTATGTATGTTGCAATCGGATCTATGTTATAATTTTCAAGAAGCCAGTAAATAAAGAACAGATTCTGTTCCATACTCATCGGTTCCCTTGCATGAATGAGTGAATGAAACCAGACTTCCGGTCTGCCTGTGGTGGTGTTAGGATTATTTGAAACTCTGACAGTCCACATATCCCGGCTTTGCAGTGAGCTGCCGATTGAAAACTTTTCCGAAATCAAATTCGGATACTCTATTCTCATAGAGTCAAGCTTGTTTACTACTTCTGCAAAGGTCAGATATCCTCCCATTGATCCGTAAATGGAATGGCTGACACTGAATTCCTCCGCTGACTTTTGTAATGCATCATTTATTTCCGCCTGCGACATTTTGTTGCTGCTGCTGTAGTAATTCTGAAAATCTTCAATGACTGTTTCAAAGGGGACGCCTGAACTACGGAGCATGTCAATTTCCTTTTCCGAAAGCCATGTTTCAAGATATTCTCCGTTATGTGATTCAGCATGATCAAAGAATAAACCCTTACTATTGATACTCTTCATATCCTGTTCATTTTTCACAAACACCTTTAATAAAGAATACTTTTCCTGCTGTGGTGTATTAATGTTTTGTGAAAATGAGTTTTCAGCTGAGAATGATAGCATGTACAAAGCGATCACGGATGCTGCAATCAAATTAAATGTTGAATTGGTTTTTTTCATTTCTGATTTAATTGGGGTTGATGAAATAATTTCTCCTCATGCCCTAGAAATTAAAGCGGGGAGATAAAAGATGTTCTGATAAATTTTGTATACAAAGTTACATATTCTGAATACCTAAATCAATCCTGACCTTTGGATAAGTATTCCAATGACAGTAATGCAGCTCCCAGTAAGCCGGAAGATCTGTCTTTAATCACAAATACCGGTGTCATCTCAGGCAGATAACTCAGTCTCCCTTTATTCAAATATGATCTTAAAAAAGTACCGTCGTTTAATTTTTCAAGGATCTTCAAAGGAATGCCGCCTCCGAGATAAACTCCGCCTGTGGCTTTATAATTCAAAACCATATTACCTGCCTGAGCTCCAAGAACGGAAGTGAATATATCAAGAGCTTTCTCACAGAGATTACAGCTTTTCTTCATTCCTTCTTCTGAGATTACAGCAGCTTCATCTTCTTCATTCATTCTTTGTAAAATCCTTTCGGATACATTTGCAAAATTAGAAACTCTTAAAAAATTAAATACATTTACCAGTCCCATCCCTGAAGCAATTCTTTCATAGCTTACATGCCCGTAGATATTCTTCAGATATTTATTAAGTTCGAACTCAAATTCATCCGAAGCTGCAAAATCCGAATGTCCGCCTTCGGTTGCAATAATCCTGTATTCATTATCAGAATATAACAGAGCTGCCTGACCGAGACCTGTTCCGGGAGCTACAATGGCTTTGCTGCCTTCAGTAAACTTTCCATTACCTTTATAAATTGTGATCAGATCTCTTTCCTCCAGCACAGTTACCGCCGCTGCAATGATTTCGAGATCGTTCGCCAATCTGAAGAAAGGAATATTGAGCACTCCGGAAAGTATTTTTTCATCCAGGATCCACGGAAGATTTGTTGACCTTCCAATCCCGTCAATGACAGTGCCGGCAATGCCAATGCAGGCAGATGTTATGACTGTTTCTTTATCCTGTAAAAACTTCCGGATGATAACGTCAAGAGAGGAAAAGTCTTTGCTTTCAAATCTCTCAGAGCAAAGTTTTTCAAGTTTGCCGTTAAAGTCAGAGTATAATGCGAGTTCGGTTTTTGTCGCTCCTGCATCACCTGATAGGATCATAAATTTTTATATGTTGAGCATTAATATTGTAACGAAGTGTTATTAGTTATTTTCTCTTAATAGTTGCCTCAATGAGTCCAAACGGCTCATCAGTCGGGATGAAAATTTCATTCTTATTTTCCATTCCAAACTGTTCAAGATTGAAAAGCAGGTAATGTTTGTTTGGCATTGAAAGAGAGATCTCATTTATTTCTTTAATTTTTTCAATTACATTTTTTCCTGTCTCAAATAATGTCTGCTGAACTGACAGACTGTGATGAGTTGAAAATGTCTCCAGAATTATTTTTCTGATATCAGCGCAAACTTTCACATAATTTACTTCCTGATTAGCATAGCTCCAGACTGCTTTAATACTGGTTGAGAATACCCTGTCTGCTGTTTCTTTTAAAGTTGTAAATTTATCTTTAATATAATTTTCAAAGCCCGACTCAGTTGTTTTTAACACAACAAGATCCAGTATACCGGATTTAACCCAACTTCCTTTTCTTGAAACAACTGTTTCAGAAGTTCTCTTTTCATTTCCTGAGCTTACGAAAGAATGATCATTAGATCTCTCTTTATTTGTTAAAGGATCTTCAATTTTAATTCTGCTCCAGAGTTTTTCTTCGATTTCAATTGAAACCTTGTCTACCTGTTCATTTTCCTTGAGAATATAATCAGCAAGATATTTTCCGAATTCTTCAATTGAGTTTACAGGATTTTCTTTTGCTAAAGCGTAAACAGTGTTTTTCATTGTATCTGTCGGCAGGACTTTTCTGTTGTCACCTTCTGTATGAACAGATTCAAAGTCACCTTCGAGCTGAATGTTTACAGTCATTTCCTTTATTTCATGAACAGATGTATCTCTTTTGACTTTCAATACGCGGACTGCGGATTTACCGTAGTTGTTCTTTGAGATTATGGCAGACATAATTTTTTTCGGTAAATATAACTCTTGCGGAAGAATTAAAATATTGTAAATAAATTCTTTGATTCCACATCCGTCCAAAACGTGATTCAAAGACTTTACAATAAATTTAATCCGCTTTTCTTTTGATAGATCAAAAGAA
>DAIPYG010000012.1:0-54763 GCA_036782875.1 Bacteroidota bacterium
ACAACTTAGCCGATACATATTTCGGAAGAGGTAACTCGCCACAGAGCTGCGGAATTACAATAACAGGTAACATTCTGACAAATACTTTGAATGCAAGAGATGTCGGCGCAGCAACAGGCAGTCAGGTTACAAATCTGAATACATCAGAATCATTCTGCTCAATACAGGCAGCTATAGATGATGCTCAGACACTGAACGGCCATGTACTGAACGTTGCTTCCGGAACTTTCAATGAAAGCGTAGTCATAAATAAGGAAGTAACCATTAAAGGAAACGGTGGATCACCGAATACAAGACCGATAGTTGAAGGAGTATCCGGACAGGCAATTTCAGTCACAGTTCCTAATGTTACTATTGACAACATGATTGTAAAGTTCAATCAGGGAACGGTCAACACAGGAATAAGAGCTCTCACATCGGGAAGCTTTAACAATCTTACAGTAAAGAACAGCAAGATTTACGGAACAGCTACGACAGGCGTAGTGATATTCGGAAGTTACGCAATGCAGTTAGGTACAGCTGGAGGAGCTCTTTCTGATAAGGTAAATCTTGACAGCAATGAGATTACGCATTCAGGCACATCTCCTTTAGGTCGCGGAGTCAGAACAAATAACTGTTACGGTGACTGGAAAAACAGCAGAATAAACGGATACTATACAATTCAGGCAGGAACCAGTCAGGGCGGAATAATGAATATAACCAATGATTCATTATACGGAGAAACCGAAATCAATTACCTTGGTGCCGGAACTCACAGCTTCAGCAACAATTACTGTAACGTATCCAATGCATTCGGCGGAGGAACAGATTATGCGCTGCTCGAGCTCAAGGATATATCACTTGCCGGAGCAAACCTGACAGTATCAGGCAACAAATTCCAGGACTTTGTAAACTTCGGAATATTCTCAGGAAGGTCAAACAATGTAACAATAGATAATAACCAATTCCTTCCGGATCCGACAGCAGTAAATTTCCGATCAGTCCGAATTGATTCAAAGCAGCGAACGATAGCGCCTCAGCCTGCATTTGTAAGCGGAGCTGTCATTACAAAAAATACATTCACGGGTAATGTTGCATTAGGACAGAACGGAATATTCGTGGAGCTTGCAAGTTCAGATAACATATCATCAATAGGATCAGTAACAATAGGAACATCAGGCAATGAAAACAACTTCGGCAATAACATTAAGAAGATCATAAGCCTGAACAATGAAACAACAAGCACATCAGGCGATCCTGCATGGTTCGGAACTTACATTTCCACAAAAGGAAAGGTAACGACAAATGTAAACGCAGCAAACAATAACTATGATGTAGGTGCAGGATTACAACTGCCGACAGCAATGACACTTGCCAATCTATTTGCACTGGAAGACAAGATCCAGCACACTTTAGATGACGGCGGATTAGGATTCGTAACAGCAAAAGCAAATAATGATTATGTAACCGTTAACAGTTTTGTCACACCTGCAACAACATCAGCATCAGTACAGCGAGGAATAGACGCATCATCAAGCGGTTGGAACGTCAATGTAGCAGACGGAACATACAATGGTGACATTGAAATAAACAAACCAATAACAGTAGTTGGCGCATCAACAGCAGCAATCATTCGCGGATTATATGCAGGAAGCGCAAATACTGTTTTCATTACTTCAAGCAATGCAACCATAAAGAAAGTAACTGTAACACGTGATTACGGTGTCGATCTAAATGCATGGTATGCATGTACAAAGAATCAGGGAATAAGTCTTGCACAGACAACGACAGGTATAGTGATAGAAAATGTTTTATTAACAGGAAACAGGAATGCTATATTTGTTAATAATGCACAGAACGTCACAATAACAAAGTGCACGATAGAGAATAACAGAACAGGAATACACTTCGGCAATGATTTCAGTGGAGCAGAAGTGCACAATAATTTCATCAGAAATAATTTCACACACGGTGTTCTATTCAACTATGACTTACTAGTCGGAATAGTGTGCACGGATGTTCACATTACAGAAAACAGCATCACGGGCAACTGGTATTCGCAAGTAAATTTTCAGCGTAACAGCGGACCTGTACCTGCAGGTGATCACACCGGACTTTCATTCAGCTGTAACTGGTACGGAACACCATCACCGGGACAGAGCGATGCGAATGCAGCAGAACCGGGATACAGTTCACAGCCGCCATCACAATTCGGCGGGTTAGATCCGGGTTTGAACCGTCAGTTATATGGTGTTGAAATTGCAAGATGTCCGTATAATTATTATCTGACAAACGGAGCAGACAATGATCTGCTGACAGAGGGATTCCAGCCTGTACCGGCTTCGTGTAACGGACTTGCATCATCAGTAATTACGATAAAGGTAATACCGGAGGGATTCTATAATACAGTGACGCAAAGATTAAATATGAGAGATACCGTAAAAGCATATTTACATTCTACCACTTCGCCTTACCCGTTACTTGATTCATCGACAGCGATAATTGATTCAGTTTCATTCGCTGGTATATTCACATTTACTCAACCGACAGGAACATACTATATCGTTGTAAAGCACAGGAATTCGCTTGAGACATGGAGCAAGGCTGGCGGTGAACCGTTTGTCGCATCTACAATGATGACTTATGATTTCACTGATCTGTCCAGCAAAGCTTATCAGAATAACATGGTGCAGGTAGATGCGTCGCCTGTAAGATTTGCAATTTACAGCGGAGATGTAACCCGGGACGGAACTATAGATCTATCGGACATGATTGAAATTTCCAATGATGTTGCAATCTTTGCTACAGGTTATAAAAAGACAGATGTGACCGGTGATAATGTTACAGAGCTGACCGATCTGTTAATTACAAATAATAATAATGCATTTGGTATTTCAGTGAAGAAACCGTAACAGAAAATACGAAACCTATATAACTTAAGCCGGGATGAGAAATCATTCCGGCTTTTTTTAATTGCATGGTTATGATTGTTGTTTTTAAAGTATTGAATAATATAAATTCAGCATTTGAAGATTTCTAATATTTAAATGAGTTTAATAACATTTAAAGTAAATAAGGATTGAAATAAAAATTATATTGAGTACACATGGTATGTATTTCTTAACAATTGAATAGTACAGTAATAATATTTACTTTGCAGTAAATATTTTTATCAGAACGGCAAGAAATATTTTAATTGTATCCTAATTCTTAGTAAATACTATAGTACCAATTTTAATATAAAATAAAACACAAAATAAAATGATCTTTGAGCTCAGAGCATCGGCAATTCACGGAGTAGGAGTATTTACTCTGGTAAAAATTAAAAAGGGGAGTGCATTAATCTTATTTGAGGAAGATGATTTTCGTTTCATAAAAAAGAGTCAGATCAGGAAAACCGGTTTGCCCGAGAGTCTTATCAGGAAATATTCAATAAAATACAGTGATGGTTATTCTTCACCCAGAAACTTTCATAGGATGTCCATCGGATGGTATCTGAATCATTCTGATGATCCTAATGTATATCATAATTCCGAATATGAGTACTTTGCTCTTCGTGATATAAAAAAAGATGAAGAAATTACAATAGATTATGATAGATTATAAATTGATTTAATGTTGTTATTAGCTCAATTCAATATCATATCTAAAAATGAACCCGTTTTATAAACTGCAAATTTACTGAATCAAATTTTAACTTTTAACTTTTTGATGAATTTTATTCAAACTGCCTGTGTTCAGAAAGTACCCAAGTAAAATAAATAAAACGAAAGGTGAAAAATGGTTGAAATAAGTAATCTAAGCATCAGACCCAACACAATAAAAAGTATTCACAAGCTTATCAGTACATACAGGATCAAACTTAACGGAGATCTTCCCACTTTGTCAGTAAAAATATTTCAGAATGCTGACAACAAGTTTTATGCAATACCGAATTACTTCATTAGTACTGATTCAATAAAAGCTCATGGATTTGTCCCGAAATACTATCATTCGGAAGAATCGGCATTAAATGAAACAGTTTCATTCGGATTGTCGCAGTTTAATCCCGAATCATCTGAGCACAGGATTGAGAGAAATGAACTTTATTATGAAGATCTCAACATAGATGTTTTTGAAACGAGCTTCGTATAGTGTTATGATCTGAAATAAGTAATAAAATTTAAAGTCCGGATTTCTTAAAAGAGATCCGGATTTTTTTTTATACTGTACCAAGAATTACTCATGAATCCTACATTTCAAAAAAAACTGATTTGCGTTGCTGAAAATGATTAATGTAAATTTGCATAAACAAAATCAGAAATGTCAGGAGTGTTAAATTATTCTTTTAAATATTAATGCAGTTGATACCACAAAATATCTGATCAATATTTTTGCTGTCCGGTTCATTCTGTATTTGATATCATTATTTAAACAGTCAATAAAATAACAAGCCGATGATAATAATTGATTTTAATTGAAATTAAAAAATTTACAATAAATTTTAAGAAACTTCATAATTAATTCCGAAAGGTGTAAAATGAAAATAAAATTATTTTTTCTTTCTTTATCTTTTTACCTGATCATGACTACAAATGTAAACTCTCAAATGACATGGAATCAGGCATGTTCCTTTGCCGGTACAGTTTCAAGCCACATAGCGATGTCGCCTACTGCTTCACTTGACATAACAGGCAGCTTTACAATAGAAGCATGGATAAATCCCGTTAATTCCGAATCACCTGTAACTCAGATTATTCTACAGAAAAGACTGAATGGAAATAAGGGATATACTTTTCTTTTATCCGGAGGAAAAGTAGGAATAAGAACCGGATCTGTTATAAGACTGACAGGTTCTACAACCATACCAAATAATGAATGGACGCATATTGCAGCTGTCTATGATGTCTTAACCGGAGCATTCTCTATATTTGTTAACGGGACATTAGACGGTTCAGCGATTGTTGCATTAGCCGCTCCTCCGAATAATGGTGATTCCCTTTTAATAGGAATAGGAGCTGACAGTCCCTTCAGCGGAAAAATGGATGAGATCAGAATCTGGAATAAGCCGAATATTTCCGATATAAATAATTATAAATATCTTTCTCTGGGTACAAATACCGGTCCTTATTCAGGTCTGGTATTATCCTTAACTTTTCAAAATGCAAATCCTTCAGGTACATTGTTTTCAATGACTGACTGGTCAGGAAACAACAATAACGGTTTTAACAGGGGAGTGACTGCAGTTGATTTCAGTAACAGGCCTGAAAATAAAATATCATTAAATGAATGTGTCAGGCTGGACGGCGATGGAGATTATCTTTCAGCAGGAGATCATCCTTCACTAAGCCCTACACTTTCCATAACTTTAGAAGCATGGCTTTATCCGGTTTCCTTTATTTCAAATCCTGATATACTTTGTCCAGTAATTCATAAAGGAAATGCAAACGGAAATACTTCTGATTATGATATTTCAATTAGCAGCAATAAATTAATTTTTACCATAAATGATCAGCAGATATTTACTTCTTTAGCTGAGAGTGGAAACATAATTCCCCTGAATCAATGGACGCATGTTTCATTTACATACAATGGTATTTCCGGGTCTTATCAGTATTTCAAAAACGGAATCATTCAGGCAAATGATGTTTTGCTTGCAGGTAACATTCATGACACCAATGATTCTTTATTCATTGGAGGAACTTCTGCTCTACAGTGTTTCAACGGATTTATAGATGAAGTAAAGATAACTTCTTCTGATCTGCTTTATTCGGACATAGGGAGTCATATATTTTCTTCCGTTAATGAATTAAATGATCCTTCATCCGGAAATGTAGTTTATAATCTTGACGCCGGTCTCACTTCTAATACAGATGTCAGTTCGAAATTGAATTTCAGGGGAAATGCAGGCTTCAGTCTGAATTCCGGTATTGATAATACACCTGTATCACCGATGACATTTTCAGGTCCGACTAATTTTCAAAACGGATTTTACATAAATATCCCAAAGTCCCGCATTCCAAATTCGGGTACAAGCGGTTTCATGATATCCGATACCATGAATATTACTATGGGAGATGTAATTTCAGATGTGAATGTTTTTGTTGCATTGAATCATACGGACGAAGATAATTTAATAATATCTTTAATTTCCCCGGCTGGAACAGCTGTTACTCTTTACAGTACTTCTTCATTATTAAATAACAGCGATAACATTGTTACTATTTTTGATGATCAGGCGGACTCTTCTCTCGGCAGCAATAAATATGTAATGTATGCTCCTGTTATAAAACCAATTACAAGTATGAATTCACCATTGACTGGTACAAATGCTTCCGGGAAATGGAAACTAAGAATTCAGGACATAGCAGCCGGAGATACCGGAACCCTATATGGTTGGGGAATTCAATTTAATAATCAGACTTCAAGAAATAAACAATTTTCCCTGACAGCATTCATTCAGGGATTTTACAGACCATCACCTAATCTGATGATTCCTGATACGATGAGAGTTTATCTCAGAAACTTCAGTTCTCCATTTGCAATACTTGATTCTTCAACGGCTCTTTTGGATTCTGCAGGAAGCTCTCTTTTCAAATTCAATAATTTGGTTATAAATGACGGTGTTCCATTTCTCATTCAGCTCAGACACAGGAATTCGATAGAGACATGGAGCAGCTATTCACAAACTTCTCCTTTACATAGCGATAATTCATTCACTCCATTAAATTCCACAGCCGCTTATGATTTTACTACTGCCAAATCAAAAGCATTTGGTAATAATCAGATACAGGTTGACAATTCACCATTGAATAAATTTGCGATCTTAGGGGGAGATATAAATCAGGAAGGTCACATTGATCTGGCTGATGTTCTTTTAGTATATAATGACGCTTCGAATTTTATTTCAGGCTATGTTAATTCAGATGTTACGGGTGAAAAATTAACTGATCTGACAGATGTAATTCTTACTTATAATAATGCAGGGAATTTTATCGGTGTGATAAGACCTTGACAATTTTCAATGTTCGATATTCAATGTTCGATGTTCGATTATTATATTTAAACTCTAAATACATTTTTATAAAAGGTCCTATAAAAAAGCCGCCGGTTAATTATCGGCGGCTTTTCTTTAATCACTTTTATTTTATTTATTAAAAATACAAATTGCATCAATCCCAATTAAAGTTGTGTATTAAATTATCCTGTTATATTTATAACGGGTTTAAAATTTTATTAACTAAAATTAATATTTATGAAAATATTATTAAGTGTTTTAGCGGTAATGTTCTTAGTTTTAAATTTTTTAGATGCAGAAGCTAAGATCATTTATACCGATCCGGTAAAAAATGCAACCCTGGTAAATATAAGCAACAACATTATCATTGGATTTGATGAGTCTATCAGGAGTTCAGTATTGAATTCTCAGATAACAGTAAGAGGTTCTATCAGCGGAGTTCATTCGGGTGAGATCATTATGACAAGAGATGGAAAGAAATTTATTTTCAAACCTTATCAGCCATTTTCTTTCAATGAAACAGTTGAAGTAACAGTAAACAGAATTAAAACTTCTAATACTTCATCCAACAGTGTGAATTTTACATTCACAACTCAGGCTGGAAGACCTGAATTTGACTACACAAGGGTAATGGAAAATGAAGATATATATTCATCAAATAAGAATTATGTATATGCCGATAACTCTTATGCAGCACCGCCTTTAACAGTTACAGTAAATAATAACCCAACACCGGGAAGAATTTATCTGAATAATTTCAGGGTCCCGGCTTATCCACCTCATCTTATAATAGCAAATAATAACGGTACAACTTTCTATACAAGAGAAGTTGTTCAAAATACTCCTGATTTCAAAAAATCACCAAGAGGAACATTAACATATTTCTCCCTGCAAAGGCAAAAGTTTTATGAAGAAGATATCAATTATAATAAAATAGACAGCTTCTATTGCGGTAACGGTTATGTAACTGATAATCATGATTTGCAAATACTTCCAAACGGACATGCCTATGTAATGAGCTATGATCCTCAGATTGTAGATATGAGCCAGATTGTTCCTAACGGAGTTCCGAATGCTACCGTTATTGGTCTTGTAATTCAGGAAATAGATGAGAACAAAAATGTAGTCTTTCAATGGAGGAGCTGGGACCATTACAACATACTTGATGCTACACATACTCTTATGAATGCTTCTACAATAGATTATGTTCATGGAAACGCAATAGAACCGGATACTGACGGAAATTTAATGATCTCTGCAAGGCATTTAAGCGAAATTACAAAAATAGACCGGTCCACCGGAGCAATGATCTGGCGTCTTGGTGGAGTAAACAATCAGTTTTCTTTTCCGAACGATACAATTGATATCAGCTATCAGCACGATATAAGAAGAATAGCTAACGGAAATATTACTATGTATGATAACGGGAATTTTCATACGCCAAATTTTTCAAGGTCAGTTGAATATCAGCTTGATGAAGTAAATAAAATAGCAACTCTTGTTTGGGAATACAGAAATACGCCTGACATATACGGAGGTTCGCGGGGTTCATCTCAGAGATTAAGCAACGGTAATACATTTATTTGCTGGGGCTCTACAAATCCAAATTTTACTGAAGTAACTCCGGATGGAACAGTTGTACTTGAAATGTCGCTTCCGAGCGGAATTTATTCTTACAGAGGTTATAAAGAAGAATTGTCTCTAACCTTAAATTTAAAACTTGCTGTAGAAGGCTTTTACAATAGTTCTGATAATTCTTTAAATATGCGTGATACTGTAACTGCATATTTAAGAAGCATTAGTTCACCATACAACATTGTCGATTCTTCAAAAGCTGTAGTTGATTCGGTAAGTTTCAACGGAGAATTTTATTTTAGTAATTCATTTACTGGTACATATTATATTGCTGTTAAGCACAGAAACAGTCTTGAAACCTGGAGCAAATCAGGCGGTCAGTCTCTGATCAACGGTTTTACTCAAAGCTATGACATGTCCGACCTTTCATCAAAAGCTTATGGTAATAATTTAACACAGGTTGATGCTTCACCGGCTATGTTTGCAGTATACAGCGGGGATGTAAATGATGATTCATTTATTGATCTTACTGATGTGATATATATAAATAATGATGCAGGAAACTTTGTAACAGGATATGAACTTTCTGATATAACAGGAAATAATATATCAGATCTGACTGATGTATTGGTTGCTTATAACAATGCCGGTAGTTTTGTGAGTGTGATCAGACCATGATTATTTTGTTTCTCGTAAATGGTAATTCAATAATTTTTGATTGCAGAGTATTTATAATTAATTATTAAGCGATAATCGTTAAGAGAAAAGTCAGAAAGCTATTTAATTCTAAAATTTAATCAAGCACCGGTTATAGTAAATATTTATTTTATAATTAACATTTCTGATAGATCAGTTTTAAATATTCTCTTTAGATTGAAGTATTTTAAATTCACAGTATTGATTTAAAATTTATTTTATTTTTAATTTACCCGGCAAATAATTTGAAAAGCCCTTTTGTTCAGGGCTTTTTTTTTTGTAATATTATTAGAAATATAAATTCAGTAAATTAAAATGAAGAATAAAACGAGCATAGATGAATACAACAGAACATATAAAGTATGTTTATTTCCTGATGAAAGTGAATAAACTGGGAAACACAAGAATAAAGAATATACTATTCAGACTTAAAGATTCTTATGATTTTTTTAACTGCAGCAAGGATGATCTGAGGAAGATCGAAGGAATTGATCACAGCATATCCGCAGACATTATTGAGTCACGGAAGTGCAGGAGCAGATATGATGCTGAGTGTGAAAAGTTTATCAGCGATGCATTAAAGAAAAATATAAACCTTGTTAGTATTCTTGATAAGGAATATCCGGAGAATCTGAGGAAGATATTTGATTCTCCTGTATTGCTTTATTATAAAGGAAAGCTGGATATGTCTGACAGGTTCTCTATAAGCATTGTTGGCACAAGAAATCCGACTGAATACGGCAAATATACCTGTGAGAAATTCACAGAAAAACTCTCAGCACTTGGAATCCCTGTAATCAGCGGATTTGCAAGAGGAATTGATACTTTAGTTCATAAAGTTTGTCTTAAGAATAATAATCTAACCTATGCAGTTTTTGGTTGCGGAGCTGATGTAGTTTATCCTTACGAAAACAGAAAACTATATGATGAATTAATAGAAAGGGGAGCAGTAATAACCGAATTTCCTGTAAGCTCTCAACCGGAGAAAGTTAACTTTCCAAGACGAAACAGAATTATTAGCGGAATCAGCCTTGGTAGTCTTATTATCGAAAGCGGAATAAAAGGAGGATCGATCCTGACTGCAGAGTTTGCCATAGATCAGAACAGAGAAGTATTTGCAGTGCCGGGATATATTAATTCTAAGCAATCTGAAGGAACTAATGATCTAATCAAAAGAGGACAGGCAAAATTAGTAACAAAGATAGAAGATATTCTCGAAGAACTGGAAATAAAGCTAAAGCCTTTTCTTAAAAATGAGATAAATATTAAATCTGAAAAGATAAAAGAAGAGTTGAATGAATCGGAAAGAAAGATATTTGAGGCAATTGAATATGAATTAATGCATATAGACAAAATAAATGAGCTTACCGGATTAAGTGTTTCAGAATGTCTGGTACATTTGCTGTCGCTGGAATTCAGGGGATTAATTAAACAGTCACCTGGTAAAAATTTCATTAAAGTCTGAATTTGGAAAAATATATTATTGACGACAGAATATTTAACGTAAAATTTTCATGTGATGTCGGAAAATGCAGAGGTGCATGCTGTACTTTAAAAGGCGCGGGCGGAGCTCCGATACTGGATGAAGAAGTCAAAATAATTAAAAGAAATATTGATATTGTAAAAAAGTATCTGCATCCGGTTCATATATATTTTCTTGAAGCAAAAGGTTTTCTTGAAGGAAGACAGGGAAATTACTCTATCACAAGTGTAAACGATGAAGAATGTGTATTTTCCTTTTACGAAGAAGGAATTGCAAAGTGTTCTTTTCAAAAAGCTTTTTACAATGAAGAGACCGAATTTAAAAAACCTATTTCCTGTCATTTATTTCCTGTAAGAATATCCGGCATAAAGAGAAACATAATTAAATATGAAGAGATAAATGAATGTAATGATGCGCTTGAAAAAGGAGAAGAAGAAAATATATCTGTCTTTGAATTTGCAAAAGATTCCATAGTAAGGGAATATGGAATAGGGTTTTATAATGATCTTAGAGATAAGTATTTGAATAAACAGTAAAGATAGGATTAATGAAAGTAAAATATTTAAAAATTGAGCTGAGACAAAAACTTTCTAACCAATTTTAATTATTTATTAAAATAAATATCAGAAAGAATTCAGATTATGTTAAATCAAATAGGCGCACAAAAATTATCGCAAAAATTACTTCCAAAGATCATAATGCAGCAGAACATACTTTCTCTGCCTGCACTGGCTTTGGATAATATTATAAAGCGTGAACTGGAATTGAATCCTGTGCTTGAGGAAGAAAGTGATATCGAGCAGGAGGAAGTTGAACAGCTGATAGAAAATCAGGAAACAGATAAGAAAGAAGAATCTGAGGAATTAAATGTCGATGATATAAACTACGAATCGGAAAAGGAAAAGAATCCGGAAGATGAGTATAGCTGGGATGAATATTTCGAAAATGAAGATCAGGAAAGCGGATCTTATGAGCAGAATACCGGAGCTGAGTATGAGAGTGTGATTGCCAGCGAAGACGACAAATCCATGAAAGACAGTCTTCTATTGCAGCTGCATTTATCAGGGATCAGCAAAAAGCAAATTTTCATTGGAGAAGAAATAATCTGGTCATTAAACGATGAAGGATATTTTACGGAATCAGAGGAAGATCTATTAAAGGACCTAAATATTAAAAAACTCGGAACTGATTTTGAAAAAGAGGAATTCAATACGGAAGAACTGAATGAAACATTAAGCTATATTCAGAAAACAATTGACCCGTCAGGAATAGCCGCCCGGAATCTGAAAGAATGTCTTTTGATACAGTTAAACAGGTCTAAAGAAGATCATGAATTAATACAATTATCCGGGGAGCTTATTAATAATTACTTTGATGAATTAAGATTAAAAAAATATGAGAAGATAAGTAAAGATCTTAACATAGATCTTCAAAAGGTTAAGGAAATATTTGAATTTATACAAAAGTTGAATCCGAAGCCCGGCTATTCTGATGAAATAAACAGGAATGATTATATTATTCCGGATCTTATTCTGCACAAAGTGGATGATGAATACGATATCATATTGAATGAAAAATATTCTCCCTCATTAAGAATAAGCAAAACTTACAGGGATTTGTATTCCAAGAAAAAAAATGAGCTTGACAGTGAGACGAAGGAATATCTTCTGAACAATTTTAACAAGGCTAAGTGGTTCATAGATGCCATCAACTCCAGACGTGAAACTCTGATTAAGATAATGAAATCGATTATCAAGCATCAGAAATATTTCTTTGACAACAATGATACCGGTCTGAAACCGCTTTATGAAAAAGATGTGGCTGAAGATATTATGATGGACAGCTCTACAGTCAGCAGAGCAGTAAGAGGAAAATATGTACAGACAGATTCTGGAATTCATGAACTCCGTTCTTTCTTCACTACTCCGTTATCTACCAATGACGGAGAGGATGTTTCCAATACTGAGGCAAAAGTCAGTTTGAAGGAATTAATTGACAAGGAAAATAAAAGCAAACCACTTTCAGATGAGGAACTCTCACGTGAAATGCAAAAGCTCGGCTTTAAAATTGCAAGACGAACGGTTGCAAAATACCGGGAGGCGATAAATATCCCGATTGCAAAATTAAGAAGAGAGATTCAGTAAAATCTAGAAAAAAGATGTGCTGGAATATTGTGTATATTTATAAAATATAAATGTTTAATCAAATTGAAAAAAAATAATATTATAAGATCTACTACAGTGATCGGACTTATTAAAAACGGTGAAGCAGTAATAGGGAGTGACGGACAGGTGACAATGGGTAATACAGTAATGAAACATACCACAAAAAAAGTCAGAAAAATATTTAATGATAAAGTGCTTGTGGGATTTGCAGGAGCTACTTCCGATGCCTTTACTTTGTTTGAAAAATTCGAAAGCAAGCTTGAGGAATATAAAGGGAATCTTTCAAGAGCGGCAGTCGAGTTAGCTAAAGAGTGGAGAACGGATAAATATCTCAGACGTCTTGAAGCATTGCTGGCAGTGGTAGATAAAGAAAAAGCTCTGGTAATTTCCGGAACAGGGGATGTGATAGAGCCTGATGACGGAATAGTTGCTATTGGTTCAGGCGGTCCGTATGCACTCGTATCTGCAAGAATGCTTTTAAAATATTCAAAACTGAATGCAAGGCAGATAGTGGAAGAATCTCTTATCCAGGCAGCAGATATTTGTATCTATACAAATCATAATATTTCCATAGAAGAATTAAAAAAGTAATATAAACTAAACCTAATAAGAAATTTGATAAAAGAAGATAAAACGATAAAACAATTGAACGGTAAAGCTAAAATAAAAAAGAATACACCAAAGAACTCAGAGACTGAAATAAAACAGTTAACTCCTTCACAGATAGTTGAAGAACTGGATAAATATATCATAGGTCAAAGGAATGCCAAAAAATCAGTAGCAATTGCTCTTAGAAACCGTTGGAGAAGACAGCAGGTAAGTGATGATATGAAGGATGAGATAATGCCGAATAATATTATAATGATAGGACCCACCGGAGTCGGTAAAACTGAGATCGCAAGAAGGATATCAAAGCTTGCAAATGCGCCGTTTATTAAAGTTGAAGCTTCAAAATTTACGGAGGTAGGTTATGTAGGCAGAGATGTTGAATCAATGATCAGAGAACTTTCGGATCTTTCAGTTAATATTGTCAAAACAGAAATGATGAAAGACGTACAGCAAAAAGCAGAAGAAAATACTGAAGAGAGAATCCTTGACATTCTCATCCCTCCTGTAAAGAAGCCTACAAACGGATCCGCTGATAAGCAGAATGATGATTCGACTGAGAAATCCCGGGAGGAGATCAATTCCACCACAAGAGAAAAGCTCAGAGCTCAGCTTAAGGAAGGAAATCTGGATAAAAGAATGATCGAGCTTGATCTGTCCGCGGAAAATTATCCGATGCTTCAGGTTCTTGGTCCTATAGGTCTGGAAGAAATGGGAATCAACATAAATGATCTTTTTGGAAATATGATGCCTAAAAAATCCAAAAAAAGAAAGTTATCAATTGCCGAAGCAAGAAAAGTGCTGTTGCAGGATGAAGCGAATAAGCTGATTGATATGGATGCGGTCATCAAGGAAGCGATTGAGAAAGTGCAGAATTCAGGAATAGTTTTCATTGATGAGATAGATAAAGTAGCAGGAGGACAATCAAAATCATCCGGCAATTCTGATGTTTCCAGAGAAGGAGTCCAGAGAGATCTTCTGCCGATAGTGGAAGGATCTACTGTAATTACGAAATACGGACCTGTAAAGACTGATCACATTCTGTTTATTGCTTCCGGAGCGTTTCATATCTCTAAACCGAGTGATCTGATACCGGAGCTCCAGGGAAGATTTCCCATAAGGGTCGAACTTAACAGTCTAGGTGAGGAAGAATTTTATAAAATTCTTACACAGCCTGAAAATGCACTGATCAAGCAATATAAAGCACTGCTTAGATCAGAAAATATTGATTTGAATTTTACTGAGGATTCTATAAAAGAGATTGCAAAAATAGCAGCTGAAGTAAATGAGCAAGTTGAAAACATTGGCGCAAGACGGCTTCATACAATATTAACGACTGTACTCGAAGAAATTTTATTTGAAGTACCGGACAAGAATAAGAAGAACAAGATTGAGATCGATAAAGAATTTGTAAATGATAAACTGAATTCAATTGTAAAGAACAGAGATCTCAGCAGATATATATTATAAAAAACAGTATGATGAAAAATCTTTTTTTATTCTTATTTATTATTTGTCTTTCCTGTAACTTATCTGCTCAGATTAAGCAAAGATCATTGAGCACAAATATTTATACCGGAATTGGCTACAAGTTTGTTTTTCTTACAGATCCGGATGCAAATGATGCTTATCCTTTTTTCCAGTTATCAAACGGAGATTTCCTTAAAGAAATTGACGGTTTTTTAGGAGCTACATTTAATGAATCTTACGGAGTTGAATTTGCTCCTTCTTATCTGTTCACAAATAAAAACGGAAATGAAGGTTTTTACTTTGGAACAGGCGCAGGAAGATATTTTTATGTCCCTTCACAGACCAGACTTGCTGCAGTTCCGTTAAATTTGAGATTTAAATATTACCCATTTGCCAAAAACTATTCATCCTCTTTGAGCAAAGTTTATCTTGGGATCGGAGCAGGTATGATGTATGTGAGTGAAGAAATCACAAGCAGGGTTTATTCCGATGATACAGAATTCAATTATTTATATGCGCGTACTGCAGACAATGATTTCTGGACCGGAAATTATGAATTCATGATCGGAACAAGCAGCTTTTCCAAAATCGGTTTCGGATTCGAATTAAGTTACAGACTTGTGCCTTTAAATAACACCACAGACAGCAAACCTCTCATATCCTTTATAGCATCAAATTTTAACAGTGTTAACTTAGCAGCAAACATCATATTCAGCTTCTGAAATCTTAACCTTTCAGAAGCTCTCTGGCAATTACAAGTTTCTGAATTTCACTTGTTCCTTCATATATCTGAGTTATCTTTGAGTCACGCATATATCTTTCTACTAAATATTCCCTTACATAACCGTAACCCCCGTGTACCTGTATAGCTTCCAGTGAACAATCAACAGCTGCCTTGCTAGCCAGAAGCTTGCCCATTGATGCTTCTTTTATATATGGCTTGCCTTCATCTTTGTTTTTTGCAGCTCTGTATACCAGTAAGGTTGCCGCTTCTACAGCTGTTGCCATATCTGCAAGCTTAAATTGAATAGCCTGTAAATTTGAAATTGTGGAATCAAATGCTTTTCTTTGTTTTGAATATTTGACTGAAGCTTCAAAGCTTGCCTTTGCTATACCCAATGCCTGAGCAGCAACTCCTATCCTTCCTCCGTTCAATGTGCTCATTGCAATTTTAAAACCAATACCTTCTTCGCCAAGTATATTCTCTTTTGGAACTTTGACATTATTTAATCCAAGAGTGCAGGTATCAGAACTTCGAATTCCCATTTTGTCTTCTTTTTTTCCAACTTCTATGCCTTGAGAATTTTTCTCCACTATAAAAGTTGATATGCCTTTATAACCTTTTGATTTATCAGTCATAGCCTGAAGAAAATAAACATCAGCCTGTGTTCCGTTAGTTATCCAGTTTTTCATTCCGTTTAATATATAATGATCACCGTCGAGAACTGCTTCTGTTCTTTGCTGTGTAGCGTCACTTCCCGCTTCGGGCTCTGACAGACAGAATGCCCCGAGCATTTTACCGGAAGCCAGAGGTTTCAGATATTTTTCTTTAAGATATTCTGAACCCCATTTCTCAAGTCCATAACAGACTAATGAATTATTTACAGACATTATTACTCCTACAGAAGCATCTACTTTCGAAATTTCTTCAATAGCAAGGACATAGCTTAAAGTATCCATACCTGCTCCGCCCCATTCCGGCGCTACCATCATTCCCATAAACCCAAGCTCGCCAAGCTTCTTTACAATCTCAGCTGGAAACTCACTTGTTAGATCCCGCTCTACAGATGTCGGCGCAATTTCAGTTTCTGCAAAATCTCTTGCGGCATCTCTAATAGCAACTTGCTCTTCTGTTAGATCAAAATTCATTATTTGTTTAATTAAATTTTATAAATTAGTTTTTTGAATAATCGTAAAATCCTTTACCGCTCTTTCTGCCCAAATAACCTGCCGCTACCATTTTCTTCAACAGGGGACAAGGTCTGTATTTCGAATCACCAAGTCCTTCGTACAGAACTTCCATAATTGAAAGACATACATCAAGTCCTATGAAATCTGCAAGAGTAAGCGGACCCATGGGATGATTCATTCCGAGCTTCATTACTGTATCTACGGATTCCGGAGTGGCAACTCCTTCCATTACACAGTACAAAAAAAAATAAAGCAAAGAAAACAATATTCTGTTTGCAACGAATCCCGGAAAGTCGTTTACTTCTACCGGAACTTTCTCAATATTTTCAGTGAGAGTCTTTATTATGTCATAAGTTTCCTGTGATGTAACAAGTCCTCTTATTATTTCCACCAGTTTCATGAGAGGAACAGGATTCATGAAATGCATACCTATCACTTTATCAGGTCTCTTTGTAAATGCACCTATTTCTGTAATCGAAATTGAAGAGGTGTTGCTGGCAAGAATTGTTTCAGGTTTGCAATTCTTATCCAGCTCTTCAAAAATATTCTTTTTAATGCTGATATTTTCCGTTGCAGCTTCGATTACAAGGTCGCAATCTTTCGCATCAGAAAGACTGACTGATGATTTTATATTTGATAAAGTTAATGTCTTTTGCTCTTCCGTTAATGTTCCTTTTTTAACCTGTCTGTCAATGTTCTTTGTAATTGTTTCTATTCCTTTTTTAATAAATTCCTGATTTATATCTATGAGTATAACTGAATATCCAAATTGTGCAAAAGTATGCGCAATCCCGTTTCCCATAGTACCAGAGCCGATAACTGCTATTTTTTTAATGTCCATATTAGTAAGTTCTTTGAGTTTATAGAGTTTATTGAGTTTGTTAAGTATGCTGTTAAGTTAAAGTATTCTTAAAATTTATTTTTTACTTCCTGTCCTGTAATTAGAAATATCAATTAATACTAAGTGATTTATAATTGGTAACTGAAGTTACGCCAGAGTATGTTTTTAATTCATTTACCACCTCCAAACCCCCTCCTTGCAAAGGAGGGGGCAGGGGGAGGTCTCGAAATGAATGCTTATTTCTCATAAAATAAAGGAATTGAAAAATCTAAAATTTAAAATTATTACTTTTGCGTAACTTCAGTTGGTAATTAATTAAGCTTTTTCAACAATGATCGCGCTGGCTTCTCCTCCGCCAATACATAAAGTAGCTAAGCCTCTCTTAGCATTTCTGTTTTTCATTGCATAAAGTAATGTCGTAAGAATTCTTGCTCCGCTTCCGCCAATAGGATGTCCAATTGCAACAGCGCCGCCGTGAACATTCACTTTAGAAGGATCGAGTCCGGCAATTTTATTTACCGCACATGCCTGTACAGAAAATGCTTCATTGGCTTCAATTAGATCCAGATCTTTTACTCCCAGACCAGCTTTCTTTAATACATTTTTAATTGCATAAGCAGGCGATGTTGTAAACCATTCGGGCTTCTGTGCAAACGAACCCTGAGCAACTATCTTTGCAAGGGGAGTGATTCCAAGTTCCTTTGCCTTTTCTGCTGACATTAATACCAAAGCTGCTGCTCCGTCATTTAGATTAGATGAATTAAATGCTGTTACTGTTCCGTCTTTAAGAAATGCGCCTTTTAAAGTTTTCCCTTTTTCAAAATTAACTTTCCTAACATCTTCATCTTCAGAAACTATAGTAGATCCTTTCCGATCTTTTATTTCCACAGGAATGATCTCTTCTTTAAATAAGCCTTTATCTATTGCATCAATAGCTCTTTTGTAACTTTGTTCGGCAAAAGAATCCTGTTCTTCACGTGTTATCTTCAATTCATTTGCACACATCTCAGCAGCGCTTCCCATATGGAAATCATTGTAAACATCCCAAAGTCCATCTTTGATCATTCCGTCTATGACAGAACCGTTTCCCATTCTGTACCCTGTCCTTGCTTTATCCAGATAGTAAGGTACATTGCTCATAGATTCAAACCCTCCTGCAATTACTATCTCAGCATCTCCGCATTTAATCGCCTGCTCTGCCAGCATTACTGCTTTAAGACCCGAGCCGCATACTTTATTTATTGTCAGACAAGGAACTGAATCCGGCAGTCCGGCGTAAATTGCTGCCTGTCTTGCAGGTGCCTGACCCATACCAGCAGGTAAAACACATCCCATTATTACTTCCGAAATATCTTCCGGCTTTATGTTTGCTCTTTTGACAGCTTCCCTGATTACTATTGCACCAAGTTCCGGTCCTTTCAATGATGACAAACTACCAAGAAAGCTTCCAACCGGAGTTCTAACTGCTGCTGCTATAACAACTTCTTTCATTTATTATTTTGGATTTAAATTTACTAAAAATTTCTTTGCAGATTTATTTTAAACAGAATATCTTTTCTTTTCAACATCAGTTATTTCTAACCTATAAAGCTGATGCAATTTTTATAATTTCAGAAAACTCATCCGGCTTAAGGCTTGCGCCACCTATAAGCGCGCCGTCAACCCCTTTAGCTAAAAGAATATCTCCGGAATTTTTTCCGTTAACACTTCCTCCGTATAATATTCGGAGATCATTAGATGTTTCGGTATCATAGATCTTTGAGATCACTTTTCCAATGAACAAATGCATGTCGCTTGCCTGTTTCGGTGTTGCATTTAATCCCGTACCAATCGCCCATACCGGTTCGTATGCAATTACTAGATCTTTCATGTTATCCTTTGATACTTCTGCTAATCCTTCAATGATCTGCCTTTCTACTACGCCTTCATATATTTCATCTTCTCGCTCCTCAAGAGATTCACCTACACAAAGGATAGGCTTGATGCCAAACTCAATCGCTTTTCTTACTTTCCTGTTGATGATCTTATTGGTCTCATGAATATATTTTCTTCTTTCACTGTGCCCTGTGATTACATATTCACAGCCGACTGATTTAAGCATATTTGCTGATACTTCTCCTGTGTAAGCTCCGTCATTTTCATAATAGATATCCTGAGCTCCTAATTTTATTCCTGAATCTTTAATAGTTTTGTTGACTATTCCCAACGATACAAATGAAGGACAAACAAGTACATCAGTATTTTGTAAATCCCTTTTATCTAATCTTGAAACTATATCCTTTGCAGTTTTTTCTGATTCTTTGTATTCGAGATTCATTTTCCAGTTACCTGCTATCAATTTTCTTTTCATAATTATTTCTATGCCCCCAGATTTTTAATTAATAGTTCATTAACAATTTTTGGATTTGCTTTACCTTTACTTTCCTGCATTATTTTTCCTACAAAAAAGCCCGCTAACTTCTTTTCCCCTGTTCTGTACCTGTCCGATTCCTTCGGATATTCTTCCAGTATTTTTTTGACAATATTCTCTATTTCCGAATCATCGGAAACCTGAGAAAGATTTTCTTCTGCATTTTTAAAAATTAAAATTTGCTCTTCCGCATTATTACCGTCAAGTAGTTTATTGAAAATTTCTCTGGATGCTGTTACACTTATTTTACCGTCGGATACAGAATCTGCAAGCATTGCAAGCGCTCTTTTATCTATATGAAATTCTCTCAGCTCTATCTTTTTTTCATTTAGAATTCTTTTTATATCAACTCTCAGAATGTTTGCAATGATTTTGTATGCTTTCTCATTCTTATTAACTAATTCTTCAGTTACATTTTCAAAGTAATCTGCAAATTCCCGGTTCTGTATGATTTCCTCAGCATCCGATTCGCTGATCGAATATACTTTAAGAAACCTCTGCTTCTTTGCATCCGGAAATTCAGGGAGCTCTTTTTCAACTTCCGCTATCCATTTTTTATCAACTTTCAATTTTACCAGATCGGGTTCAGGGAAATATCTGTAGTCATGCGCCTCTTCCTTTGATCTTGTTGCTGCAGTCTTTCTGTCTTTAGCATTGAATGTCATGGTCTGATAAAAAACTTTTCCGCCGGATTCAAGTACTTCAATCTGTCTTTTAATCTCTGACTCTATCGCATCCACTACATTTTTGAAAGAATTCAGATTTTTAATTTCGGTCCGGGTGCCTAATTCATCTGAACCTTTGAGCTTAACAGAAACATTTGCATCGCATCTCATCGAACCTTCTTCAAGATTCCCGTCATTGATCTCAAGATAAACTAGCGTCTGCCTGATCTTTGAAAGATACTGATAAGCTTCTTCACTTGAGCTTATATCAGGTTCACTCACTATCTCGATCAGCGGTACTCCGCATCTGTTGAAATCAAGAAGAGTGTCATCATCGTGAAAATCATGAATGGATTTTCCGGCATCTTCCTCTAAATGAATTCTTGTGATTCCGATTCTTTTAGATTCTTTATTTTTTAATTTTATGTCCAAATGTCCGTCAAAGCACAATGGTGTTTCAAACTGTGTAATCTGGTAACCTTTAGTAAGGTCAGGATAAAAATAATTCTTACGAGCAAAGATAGAATTTTCTCTTATGCTGCAGTTCACGGCAAGTCCCATTCTGATTGAATAATCAACTAGCTCCTTATTCAGTACCGGCAATGCTCCCGGATAGCCGAGGCATACAGGGCAAACATTGGAGTTCGGGGATGAATGAAAATCAGTCGAACATCTGCAGAATGCTTTTGTCTTTGTTTTCATCTGCGCATGAACTTCCAGTCCGATTACAGGTTCGTATTTATCATATATACTGCTCATTAAATATTTTTATGCAATTTCTAATTTAAACTAAAGCTGAGAGTTAATTATTTAAAAATTCTTTTTCATTTTTACAGATTAATATTCGTCTGCACTTTTCAATATTTCTTTGAATCTTCTGATGGTTTCATTCTTTGCTGTCAGATGATCTACAACAGGTGAAGGATAATCTTTTCCTATTAATACTCCGTATTTCTTCTGTTCTGTTTCGTTCAAAATACTCGGTTCATGAATAAAATCTGCAGGCAATGAACTCAATTCAGTCACATATTCTCTGATATAATTTCCGTCCGGATCAAACTTTTTGCTCTGTAGATAAGGATTGAAAATTCTGAAATACGGCTGAGCATCTACACCAGTAGAAGCGCTCCATTGCCATCCTCCGTTATTGCTTGAAAAATCTAGATCGATCAGATTTTCAGCAAAATACTTTTCACCTAATCTCCAGTCCATAAAAAGATCTTTTGTAAGAAACATTGCTGCTATCATCCGCACTCTGTTATGCATCCAGCCTTCCTTGTTCAGCTGCCTCATACCAGCATCAACAATCGGATAACCAGTCTTGCCATCGCACCATTTCCTGAATAAGTTTTCATCATAATTCCATTTCAGTTTATCATATTCGGGTTTGAAGGATTCATAATAAATCTGCGGATTGTGAAATGTAATGTTGTAATAAAATTCTCTCCATAATAACTCATTTATCCAGGTCTGTATTTCGTTTCTTTTAACTTCTTCCTTTATATTATTTATTTTAATGAATGCAGTTCTGAATGCTTCTCTTATTCCTATATTTCCAAAATGAAAGTGAGCAGAAAGAAGACTGGTTGCTTTTGCAGAAGGGAAGTCTCTTTTTGATTTATAAGACTCTATTCCTGTTTGATAAAAATCCTTTAACAAGCTTAACCCTTCTTTTCTTCCTCCCTTTATTAATTCAGAAATATTAATGCTGTCTGATTCTAACTTAATATTATATTGTACATAGCCATCCAACTTTACTTCATTTTCTTTTGGAAGCAGGGTCAGATCTGTATCAATTTTTCTGTAATGTTCTGATGTTAAATTCTTTAAGCACTGATTCTTAAAAGGAGTATATACTTTGTACTGTAAACCTTCGCCGTTACTGATCTCACCAAGCTGAAAAACTGTTGAGTCTGTATATTTTTCAAATTTTCCGCCACTGTTTTCTACAAGGTCTTTTACTTCATTATCTCTTACAATGCAATACGGTTCAGGCTGTTCATTGCAAAAAACAGAAACAGCATTAAAATCATTTATTAATTTCTGGAAAACAAATTTACTATTGCCTTTAATGATATTAAGTCTGAAACCCAATCTCATTAATTCTGCATCAAGCTCGGACAGGCTTTCAAGTAAAAAGCCGATCCTCTTCTCTCCGTAGAAATTAAATGTATTTTTATTTTTTATATAAAGGAATAAGTAATTGTCATTATTCCTTACACTTTTTACAAATTCAAATAATCCTTTATTGTCGATAATTCTGAGGTCTTTCCTGAACCAGAATACTTTCAGCATCTAAATCTGAGGTTTACGCTCATTAAAAGAGTTACTTGTTAGTTTGACAAAGGAAGCATTGTGCTGAAACTCAGATATCGTCCTGGAATTAAGATAGCTCATAGAAGACTGAAGCCCTTCTGTATATTCTTTAATGATCTTTGCAACTCCTCCTTTATACGGAACCAGTGACTCTTCACCTTCAATATAATCCTTCTTTTCCTGCTTGACTGCAAACGAAGCACTGCCGCAGTATTTTTTCCACCTCTGATTATTATATTTCAGAACATCGCCGGGAGATTCTTCAGTACCGGCTAGCACTCTTCCGAACATAACCGCATCACAGCCCAGTGCAAGAGCTTTACACATTGCTCCCGGGGTGTTGATCCCACCGTCTGCAATAATTTTAACATCACTCTTTAAGTTGATCTTCGCTTCCAAAGCTCTTATTATTGCATCCACCTGACCTATCCCGATTCCGGATTTTACCGAAGTAGAACACATCGCGCCGTTACCGATGCCTACTCTAATTGCATCTACTTTCGCCATGATCAGAAATTCAGTTGTCTCATAGCTGGCAACATTTCCACCTATGAGCTTCAGTCCATACTGTGAAATTATCTTTTCTGCTGAATTTAAAAACTCCTCAATCATTTTTGAACCGCCGTTTGCAATATCAATACAGATTATTTTTATTCCAAAGTCTGCAAGTCTTCTTAATCTCTCAATGTCTACATTTTTATTTATTCCAATTGCAGCTGATTTGAAATCGGAGTTCTGTAGCCCGTTATCCGTAAATTCTTTTAACTGATCTTCTATGGTGTTGAACCTGTGAATGATTCCGAGACATTTCAGATCAGCCAGTGCTTTCATCATCTTACCTCCCACAACTGTATTCATAGGAGATCCGATAATAGGAATGCCTAATCTTATCCCAAGAAAATCCACGCTTGTATCACATTCCGATCTGTGTTTTATTTCTGAGATCTGATCAGGTAAAAGAGATATGTCATCATAAGTAAATGAATAACTCTCGCCGATTTTTTCAAAACCAAGCTTCTGCCCGTTTTTTGATATATTGATTTTATTGCTAATGGTATTCTGCAAAATAAATTATTGAAATATTTATAACTTAGTAATTGTGTTGTTGTAAAACTATTTTTTAAAATTTATTTTCTCTTTCATCTGTTAATATGGGTTTTATAAAAATACTACAATCCTCTCCAATTCAGATATTCTTTAATTCAGATTCCGGTTAAGACTGGCATTCACTTTTGCAGCAGCATCTTCAAGTGTTGTAGCAGATATCAGATTCAATCCTGATTCGTCAAGTATCTTCTTGGCTTCTTCAGCATTAGTACCCTGCAGTCTGACAACTACCGGGACAGGAATGTTAATGTTCTTTGCCGCCTGAATTACTCCGTTTGCAACTCTGTCACATCTTACTATCCCACCGAAAATATTTATCAGAATTGCTTTCACATGCTTGTCTGATAGAATTATCTTGAATCCATTCTCAACTGTATCCGGAGTAGCCGTTCCTCCGACATCCAGAAAATTAGCCGGTGAACCGCCTGCTAGCTTTATAAGATCCATTGTGCCCATTGCCAGTCCTGCGCCGTTTACCATACAGCCGACGTTTCCGTCAAGCTTTATGTAATTGAGATTATACTTAGATGCTTCAAGCTCTAATTTATCTTCCTCATTCTCATCTTTTAACTCCGGATAATCTTTATGACGGAAAAATGAATTGTCATCCAGCGTTACTTTTGCATCGAGCGCAAGCACTCTTTCGTCATTTGTAATTACCATTGGATTTATTTCAAGGAGAGATGCATCAAGTTCTTCGTAAGCTTTATATAATTTAGAAATAAATTTGATAAAATCCTTGTAAACATTTCCTTCCAGTCCAAGTCCGGTGGCAAGCTCTCGCGCCTGATATGAAAGCAGTCCGACAGATGGATCTATCCAGACTTTTATGATTTTCTCAGGAGTCTCTTCTGCAACCTTCTCAATCTCCACTCCTCCTTCAGTTGAAGCCATTATTACATTTTTGGATACGTTCCGATCCAGAAGAATTCCCAGGTATAATTCTTTTTTATAATCTATACCTTCGGTTACGAATAATGTCTGCACTTCTTTTCCTTCACTTCCGGTCTGATGAGTAACAAGAATATTTCCAAGCAGCCTGGATGCATAATCTTTTCCTTTCATTGCATCGCTTCCGATAAATTTCACTCCGCCTTCAACTACAAGCTCATCTCTGTTGTTTTTATTGTAAACCTTACCCTTGCCTCTTCCACCCGCATGAATCTGCGACTTTACAACATATTGTTTAATACCTCTTGACATAAGTTCTGATACCGCATTATCATATTCTTCAAGATTATTTATGGCAATGCCATCCTGAACGGGTACTCCGAATTTTTTTAATAAAGCTTTTGCCTGATACTCGTGAATTTTCATTATTTAGTATTTTTAAATTTAGTCTTAACTCAAATTAGAAAACAATTTATTACTTTTTAAACTTATTTGTCTGTTCATCAATGCTTTTTTTTGATTCTTTTTTCAAAGAATCAATTTGAGACTTTAATGAATCAAGATTGCTTCCGGTCTTTGCAGCGAATGAATCAATTTCTTTCTGAACATTACTGAGGGTGGAATCAACTTTTTTCATATTCTCGTTTATTGATTTATCAATCACCTCATTCATTTTTTCAGTTGCGCGCTCATTTATTTTTTGGCAACCCGAAATCAGAATAATAAATACAGCGAATATGAATCCAACTTTCATAACTATTATTTTAGAGGGTTGATCTTTTTCATCATTGAATCTATTTCAGAAGAATCCTTCTTTATTTTGTACATCAGACTGTCAAGCCCGGCTCTCGCAGAATCTATTGCATTCTGAGTCGAATCGATTTTTATTCTTAATTCATCCGCCTGTTGTCTGATTTTTTCCTTTTGAATTTCAATTTCGCTCTTACCGCATCCTGCAATGAATGTAATAAAAATTAAAAAATACAATGAGTTCTTAATCAATTAATTATATTTAATTTGAAAATAAAAATTATTATGCCGGGAATCACAGTTAACATTTGACACATTCAAAACAATTAACACAAACAACTAATTAATTACTTAACTTTCTGTGCAATTGATTTTGCCTGAAGGAAAAGTCCTAAATAATCTCTTCCTCCGGCTTTTGAATCTGTACCGCTCATATTGAATCCGCCGAATGGATGAACTCCTACAAGAGCACCTGTACATTTTCTGTTGAGGTACAGATTACCTACATAAAATTCCTTCTCCGCTTTTTCAAGTTTCTTTTTATGTTTGGTAAAAACTGCACCTGTAAGTCCAAATACCGTATTGTTGGCAATCTCAAGCCCGTCGTCAAAATTCTTTGATTTAATTACCGCAAGCACAGGTCCGAAAATTTCTTCCTGAGCAATAGTAGCATCTCTTTCCACATCTTTGATTATGGTCGGCTGAATGTAATATCCTTTCTCGCTTAATTCCATTCCGCCGTGAATAAGCTTGCCGCCTTCATCAATAGCTTTCTTAATATAATTTGTAATACTGTTCTTTGATTTTTCATTGACAACAGGTCCCATATTCGGATTATCCTTAGCATCTCCTACCTTCAGTTTCTTTGTTTCTTCTACCAGTGCATCGCAGAATTTATCATAAATCTTTTGATCAACTATTACTCTCGAACATGCGGAGCATTTCTGACCCTGAAAACCGAATGCTGCCTGAACAGTGCCTTTTACTGCTTCATCAAAATTATTAAGTTCTGCATCCACAACAATAGAATCTTTTCCTCCCATCTCGGCGACAACTCTCTTTATCCAAATCTGTGAAGGCTGTTTCTTTGCTGCTAATTCGTTGATCCTTAATCCAACTTCCATTGAACCTGTAAATGAAATATATCGTGTAAGCGGATGTGTTATAAGTAGATCCCCAATAACGCTTCCGTCTCCGGTCACGAAATTCACGACTCCTTTAGGTAACTTAATTTCCTCCAGAAGTTCAAAGAACATCTGAGCAATGGCAGGGGAGTCACTGGATGGTTTTAATACTACAGTGTTTCCTGAAACTATAGATGCAGTTGTCATTCCTACTAATATCGCCAGTGGAAAATTCCAAGGAGGTACGACTACTCCGACTCCAAGCGGAATATATTCAACTTTGTTTTTTTCACCCGGAATTTTCACCACATCCTGACCTTTATCATAACGTAGCATTTCTCTTGCATAATATTCCATGAAATCAATTGCTTCAGCTGTATCACCGTCAGCTTCAGCCCAGTTCTTTCCGACTTCATAAACCATCATAGCGGAGAATTCATGCTTTCTCTTTCTCATTAGCTTAGCGGCTTCAATAAGATATTTAGCTCTGGTTTTTGCCGGTACTTTCTTCCATTCTTTGAATACATTGTTTGCTATTTCAATTGCCTTGATTCCCATTTCTGCGGTAGCTTTTTGAAACACCCCGACTGTTTCATCCTTTCTTGAAGGATTATAGGAATATAATTTCTTATCCGTGAAAAATTTTTCACCGCCTATAGTCAATGGATATTCTTTCTTAAATCTTGACGTTACTTTTTCAAGAGCCTTTTCAAATGCCTGTATATTCTTCTTCTTCGAAAAATCTGTGAAAGGTTCATTCTTAAATTTTGATAGTTTCATATTCTTGATTTTTAATATTTAAAAAAGTCTCAATTTTGTTTTGAAGTAATTTGTATTGCTAAGTTGTGAATCTCAGGTCTTATATCCCTGATCCCGTAATTATCTCTTGATGGATAAACCCGGTTCGTAAGAAATATGACGACTAAATTTCTGTCAACATCGCACCAGATGCTCGTTCCGGTGAATCCGGTATGCCCAAAACAATTATCCGAGATCAGCTCTCCGCATGGAATTCTGTATTTAGTGGATGAAGCAAGTGGCTTTGTATCCCATCCCAGAGCTCTTGAATTTTCGTAATTTACATTTTCATATTTCTTTACGAATAAAAAAAATACTTCCGGACTGAAAAGCTTTTCTTCTTTTAATCCTCTTGTATATGGATTATAATATTCACCTTTATTCATCATCATCCTCATAAATTTGTAGAGATCTGTTGAATTGGAAAAAAGTCCCGCGTTACCTGAAATTCCCCCGAGTATGGAAGTTGTCTCATCGTGTACTTCTCCCTGAATCTGTCTCATCCTCCAGTAAGAATCATACTCTGTCGGCAATATCCTCTCTTTATATTTTTCATCCGGGACAAACATTGTCGAATGCATATCAAGCGGCAGAAAAATATTCTGCCTGCAGTATTCATTCAGATCCATTCCTGAAATTTTCTCAACTAAAAGTCCAAGCAGTACAGCATTCAGATCGCTGTAGATAAACCTTGTTTCCGGCTGATATTCAAGCTGAGCATTGTAAATTGCATTCAGAACTTCTTCTTTTGTTGAAAAAGTTTTATAAAACGGGACAAATGCAGTTAATCCGGAATTATGAACAAGAAGATTTAAAATAGTAATGCTCTCTTTTCCGTTGTTTCCGAATTCCGGAATATACTGTGAAACCTTATCCGAAAGAAAAAACTTCTTCTGATCATAGAGTTTCATTATTGCAGTAGTAGTCGCTACAACTTTTGTAACTGACGCAAGATCAAACATACTTTCATCAGTAACAGCGCTTGAAAACTCATCATATGTAAAGCTACCGTAACATTTACTGTAAAGTATATCCTCATTATCTCCTATTATCAGCTGCGCACCCGGAAATGCGTGATTGATTATTCCGCCGGATACAACTTCATCTATGGCAGAAAAATCAAATGAATATGCGTTGATATTTATAAGTATAAAATAAATCAGAAGAACAACGCTTTTTTTCATAGTGAAAGCAATATATTCAATATAATTACCTTGTTCAATTTACATTTAAAGGGATATGTTTCGATTCACAAGATTTATAAGATTAATCAGATCGGTAAGATTGAAAGATTTCAGTTTTACAAACTGAAATAAGATATTTTAAAACCCTCACAGGTCTGATGAATCCTGTGAGGGTTAAATACAGATTTTTAAAAAATTATGGTTTCTTAACCGATGCGAAATTAAGTATATTATTATATACAATTAATATGTCGCTTAGGTCCGTATAGCCGTCGCAGTTTAAATCAGTAATACCATCTCCAAATATTGAAGCGTTATTATAAATCAGCACCAGATCTGTCAGATCAATAATTCCGTCCTGATTTACGTCTCCGCTGAATAAAGTCCAGACACCATTTACTTTTATCATATTATTCCCGTAAGCCCTTGAAGAGTCTGTGGTAAAATCATATTCAAAACAATTCTCTCCTATTACTACCTGAGGAGCTGCGCTCCAAGTCTCCAGTGAATTAAGGGATTTTATGACTATGTAATAGCCTGTCCCCGGAACAGCACCTTGAAATTTATAATATGCACAGCCGTTGATATCTGAAATTCCCGTTGCACTGAACAGTATATTGTATGGTGAAACAGAATTTGCAAGACAAACAGTAATTTGATCACTTGGACACAGAGTCTTTACACAGATCCTTGCCGAATCACAGGTATCACAAAGAGGCAGTGTATAAAGCAATTCAATGTAACAGCATTCAAAATTATTACTGAAAAGTTTGATCTTTACCGGAATCACTAACCCTCCGCTGCCGCCAATTATGCCTGCTGTTAGATTTGGCAATAACTGTCCCGGAAGAATAGGAGTACCAAAATGAAAAGTCTGAGGGATGAATGTAATCGGTGTTATTCCCGGTGATGTTATTTGAATCTTGTTTACATTATATTGTGTGCCGTTCCTCAGTGTGAAATTATAATAATACTGATCATCTGTGCAATAAAGACTGTCCTGTATTATTTCGGCGCACGTTCCACAGTCGGGAAGCTTTATGCAATTCTCAATATAACAGCACCATGGACAGTCATCTTGAACGAAATGAACCGAAAGTGTGTAACAAACTTCCGTTCGCGCAACTGCACCGGGTCCTATAAGTTTAACTCTCTGATTTGCGGATGCACTTAGCGGAGGAATTGGAATAGGAAAATTTATTGTACTTGGTACAGTCACTACGTAATTCGGCGGCTGCGGAGAGTCTATGGTTAATTCCAGTTGCTCTATGTATTTGTTAGGAGAATTATTGTAAATCCGGAATTCATAAATATATGTTCCTGTCGAATCACAATATGTTGTGTCTGATGTTAAACTGATGCAGGATGAATCTGAAGAATTTATTCTATTAGTTTCTCTACCTTTCATTATTTTCCTGATAGTTTCGCCTGTGCTGTTTTCGATATTGTCAAACAGAGGGATTAATGATCTGTCAGAAGAAAGATCAATAGCGGCTGCGTTTTGCCACTGCGCTTGCGTATTTACGCAGCACATTATTATCACGATCAATAAAAGTATTTTAAGAATACATATTCTGTTAAAGCAATGCTCTCTTTCAGATAAATTTCTCTTGTCTTTAAGATATTCTCCTGAAGATTCTGAACTTCTGAAATCAGTAAAGTTCTTCATGACAATTTTTTTTAGATTTTATAATGTTCTTAATGTCAGGGCAGAGATCCTCCTTTACTTACAGGAGGACTCTGACAAGACAATTTTAAATGAACAATTTCAATGTGTAATATTCAAATTACATTTCTCATTTAATAAAACTACTAACTTCTAAACACAAAGTCCTCACGGTCTTATAATACTTATGAATGTCAATGAATTATTATATACCAGCATCAGATCCGTTATATCTGCAATATTATCTCCGTTAAGGTCTTCAAGAATATATCCTGGCAGGAAATTCTTTGATGAATTATATACTAATGTTATATCAGTGACATCAACTGTTCCGTCCTGATTTATATCTCCTGTCAGAATTCCATACGAATTAGGATTTGAATCTATTAATTTCAAATTCTCTCCGAATGCCTGAGAGTAACTTAAAAAGTCAAAGTCTAAATAACCGTTCTTAAAGCTCTGACCGGGTGACTTACTCCATGTTTCAACGGAATTCCTGTGCTTAAGCACTATGAAGTAATCAGTTCCGTCCGAAGCATTATAAAAATTCAATGAACAATTTCCTGAATCATTTAAGTAACCTCTCGACCTGTCAACTAATTCATATGGAGAAAAATTATTTCTTAACTCAACATCAATAGTATCTCCGGTCATTAAATTTGTAGTTTCATTGTATCTTCCCTGTATGAACGTCTTCAGATTGAGATGAAAAGTATCGCACGGCGGGAGTGTATAAGGTAATTCAAAATAACAACACTCAAAATTACCACTGAACAATTTAATCCTTACCGGAATTGTTATACCGGCTGCTCCGCCCAGAATTTGAGCATTTAAATTCGGGAATACCTGTTCCGGCGTTATTGGAGTAGCAAAATGAAATATCTGAGGCACGAAAGTTATTGGAGTATTTCCCGGTGAAGTCAGCTGTATTTTTGTAACATTGTATATTGTTCCGTTCTTCAGTTTGAAATTGTAGAAATAATTTCCGTCCAGACAATATATGCTGTCCTGTAATATTTCTGCACAGGATCCGCAATCCGGAAGTTTTATACAATTCTCAATATAACAGCACCACGGACAATCGTCGTGCTGGAATTGCGCAGAAATCGTAAAGCAGACTTCAGCTCTTGCTATTGCTCCGGGACCTATTAGATTAACCGTATAAACTCCTGATGCACTCTGTGGGGGAACAGGCGGAGAAATATTTATTGTGCTCGGACTTGTAACCACATAATTCGGTGGCTGTGGAGAGTCAACTGTTATTTCCAGCTGTTCAATGTATTTTGTCGGTGAATTATTGAAGACCTGAAACTCATATACATATGTTCCTGCTGTATTACAGTAAGTTGTATCTCTTATAATTCTTATGCAGCTTGTATCACTGCAAAGGTCTTTTCTGTAAACGTCCACATCTCCGGTAGATGTTTTTGCTTCAACTCCATCCAGGACTCCGTCTAAGTCAACATAATCACCAAATAATCCCTGATCTGACCTGCCGGACAGCTGATATCCATATACGATCTGATAGAGATTGGGAAAACAGTTTGGCCGGAATAATGCATCTCCAGTACCTATTATTACACTATCACATAAAGAATTTAAATTTGTAGCTGAATCATAGCTTCCGTATGCAAAATCAACTCCTCCGTTACTTCCAAGAGTATTTTGAAGCGGTCCGCATGAACTTATAAACGGATCCAGCAATCCGACGTAATTAATAATAAATGTTGTATAAAATCCGCTAATGTTTCTTTTATATTCAATTATTCTCGAACGGTGAGAGAAGGATCCACCACCATTTCCGCAAGGTCCCATATCTCCCGACATTGTTCTCTCACCAAGAAGCATATCTCCGGCAAATGAAAATTCTATATCAGCTACAGGCTGTGATAAAGTTGAATCTGCAAGTTTAGGTACATCGATTTCTTTACGTATTGAAGAAGGTATGAATTCACCATTTATATCAATAGCTATGGACCATATCTCGTTGTATTGTAACGGAGGATTTGGCTGTGTATTGTCGAATCTCCATCTGCTGAAATATACACGGACACTGCCTGCATCTTTTCCGTATGCGCCAATTCCCCATAATCTTTCTCCTCTCTGTACAAAACCGCTGGTTAAGTTATCAGGACTGAAAGGGTCAAACCAGCTCTTAACCTGTCCTACTCCTGCATTGTCTTTCACTCTATATATTTTTCCGTCCTCATGATTAGTTACAAATATCTGTTTATGAAAATTGTCATAGCAAAGATTACCCAATCCAGGACCGGTATTCGGGATCCAGTTTGCATTTGCCTGAGGCGGTCCCGGAATATTTCGGCATTTAACATAAACGGATGATGCCCAGTTCACTCCGTTCAGTTTGTACACAAGACCGGAATCAGGTCGAAGAGTATATGCATCCGAACAAAAAACTGTTGAACGGGATACAAATATGCTTGGTGCCGCAGCATCATCAAGTGCGATTCCATACACATTTCCTATCCTTGTATTGGTCCAGTCAGCTCCGGAATTCTGCAATGGAGCGTTCCAGTAAGTTCCGGAATTTACAAATGCAGGTCTGTTCTTTCTTATTTCATATGCCCTCACAACTATATCACTGGTCTGATCAAAACAGGTTACTACGCTCTGACCAAGCTGCAGAGGAGGAGAAGGGATTTGTGCATATGCATCAGCAATCAGAACAAACAACAGTAAAAGTACTGCAACAGATTTATTTTGTATATTTTTTAAAAATAAAGTAAAAATTGACATTGGCTTTTCCATGTTTTAGATTTTAATTTATTGAATTAATAATTATTTAAATTATTTAGAAATGGTTCTAATCCGGACCTGTTATCAGTAAGTCCGGATGATTAATACCGTTGTAAAACCGGAATTTATCTAGGGGGAAGCGAATTGTGCAATCTCAAAATATTACATTTTCAGAAAGGGAAAGAAATTAAGGATTTCTCCGGGATCTGACCCGATTTCTCAGGTCTGATTCTTCTCCTTTGAGATCTCTTGAATAATTTTTGAAATTAAAATGAAGAGTATCTGTTTTCTTTTCTTTTGTATTAAATCTGATACTGGCTGATGAAAGAATTGATTTCATTTCTACGAACCATGTGTATTCAGGAAAATGATCCGGAGTAAGCTGATATGTATTATAATGAAATTTATTTTTCATTAAAAGTTCTTCTATAGTTGCTCTATTTTTGGATTAGTAATTTAAATGAAACTGATTTTAAATTTCAAGTAATAAAAATAATTCATCAATTATTTTTTTTCACATCCGTCCAAAACGTTATTCAAAGACTTTACAATAAATTTAATCCGCTTTTCTTTTGGTAGATCAAAAGAAAAGCTTGGCAAAAGAAAAATCTCCCGCTGTTGAAAAATTGCCGGAAATTCTTTCGCAATGGCTGCAAAAATCACAACTCCTTACTCGTTTCGCTATCTCGTCAGACAAGTGTTTTTTGCTTCCGCCATTTCTCAGAATTTCTTAACGGCAATTTCTCACAGGCGGGTTTGTTTTTAAAAGAGAAAATTAAGTTTTATTCTGAACCAAATTATGCATATAAAAAGCTACTCATATTTATTTTGGACAGTACTGATATTTTTTTATTGTTCTTGTCTGAAAGAATTAAGTATCTACGAAAATTATTTAAAGAACGGAATAGGCAGATTCAGTAAGTATCACTGTTTATTTTTTTTAAATGTAAGTCTCAAAAGCATAGAAATTATTCCAGGATAAACGCAGACGGCTGAAGAAATAATGTTACTTTAACAATATTCCATTGCATACAACCGGATTCTTGCAATTAAGAATTTGAATTGTCTGATCCGCTCAAATAAAAAACCCTGCTCAGATAAATGAACAGGGTTTCTGAAACTAAGTTTATCTTTGACGCTTTGAATTTTTTATTTTAGAAGAAGCATCTTCTTTGAATCAACAAAATTATTTTGTCCTGAGACTTCCAGTCTGTAGTAGTAAATTCCGCTTGCATAATTGGATGCATTGAAATCTACAGAATAGTAACCTGCAGTTTGAGTATTGTTAACAAGTCTTGCAACTTCCTTACCCATTGCATCATAGATGGTAAGGCTTACTTTACCGTCTTTCGGCAGTGAGTAGTCGATCTTTGTTGCAGGATTGAAAGGATTCGGATAATTCTGATTTAGTTCGAAGCTTGTAGGTACTCCGATCACAACTTCATTGGAAAGGTTATGATATGCAAAGCTTCCGTTATAGTCAATTTGTTTCAGTCTGTAATTATAAGTTCCGCTGTTTAATCCTCTGTCATTAAAAGAATAGCTTGTAGGAGAGTTTACATTACCGTGACCGTTTACTACACCGACTTTCGTCCATTCATTATTTACAGCTCTTTCAATTTCAAATCTTGCATTGTTAAGTTCTGCTGAAGTTGTCCATTCGAGCATTACATTTCTACCGCCAACTGATGAAGTAAATGCTGTCATTTCAACCGGCAGCGGACAGTCAACAACGTATGTGACACATACAGTAGTAGTACAAGCATCTACTGCATTGTCAATACCCGTGAAACAGACCAGATATGTTCCGGACTGTGTACAGGAAGGATCCCAGCTGACGTCAAATGTACAGGTTAATCCGTTTGTAATGTTTACTGACATTCCCGGAGGTACTCCTGATACTCCGCCTGAGGTGATCTGTGTAACTTCAGGTGCCGTAAATGCATACTGTGCAACGTAAGGTGTTCCTGCTGAAATATTAACAGGTGCACCGGGGAAGTTTTGTGCTACAGGACAGATGTTTCCTGCATTGGATGCATTGAGACAAAAGTTCTGACAATCTAAATAGCTTACACCGTTTGAATCAATTGAAGGTCCGCCATAATAAGAACCTGGTCTGCAGAATCTTCCTAATGTTGCATAATCAATACCATTACCGGCATTAACGCCGATGGTAGCTGCTGTGCTGGGTGGACCGAATCCTCCGCTTCCTAAAGAAGCATCACCTGTTGTCCATTCCATATCACCATAGCTGAAGCAGACATTGTTTCCGATTCCTAAGAATGGATCTGATCCGTCAGATATGATACATTGAAATGTATTTAAAAGGTCAGCATGTGAGCCAAAATATCCTACACTGTCCCAAGTTACAGATAATCTGTTTCCGGTAAATTTATACCAGACAACTCCGCTGGCTAAATTTCTTGTGTCAACATCAGCAAAGAAAGGAGCTACGATTGCTAATGGTGAACTTGGAAAAGCAAACGGTGTAAAAGTTGCCAGCGGTGCTGTAAATGTTAAATTACCGTTGTTGTTGATATAAACCTGAGTATAGATAGTTCCGTAAAGATTGAAATTGAAAGGAAGAGGAATAGCAGCCGGAACTGAACCGTCATCATTCCTGAATCCGTCAGTACTGAAAGTCATAGGACATTTTGTCCATGTAATAGTATCAAATGGCTCTTTCAAACATGTCGGCCTGTCCTGCTGAGGACAATTAGAAATAAAAGGAATACTGTTTTCATTTTTTACCGGTGCTCTTGGTGTATAATCTGGAGCCGGCTGTGTTCCTATCATAGCTCTTTTCTGTGCGTCATAAGTTGCATGATCCTGAGCTAAAGTTACATTTACCAAAGAAATAATTATTGCGAAAATAGAAATTGCGCTAGCTATTTTTTTCATGGTTTTGTTCGGGTTTAATTAATAAAAAGTTTTATGCTTTATATTTAAATTTATGAATGTATTTAAGAAGCGAAAACAGAGAAACGAAAAAGGTGGACTTTTATTGTTCATAAACAATATCCTCCTTGATGTTTAATTATTGGAATTTGGGGTATATAATTTTAGAGTTATTAAATTTAAAAGGCAAGTGATAAAATCTATTAGTAGTAAAAAAAAAATCAGTATTCTAAAATACTGATTGTATACGAATCATATGTTAAGTAATTAATTTTAATAAAATAATATAATCATTGAATAATATTTTTTATTTAGTTCTTCAATAGCCTGAAAGCATGACTCCAGCTGTTGCTTATGAATCCGGGTATGCACCAAAGTATGCAAAGAGGCTCGATTGCTCTTGCTGCCTCTGCCGTACCCATATCTTCATAATCCCAGCCGAATTTTTCCAGTATCAATTCAACTTCTTTTTTTGCTTCTTCATTGTTTCCGCAGATGAACATTGTAGGCTTACTATCAGTAAACACGGGATTTACCATTAAGGCATTCCCGACACAGCTGAAACATTTCACAAAGTTAGCGTCAGGTATATGAGCCTGTAATTTTTCCATCAGAGAAAAATTCAGATCCGTAAAAAATTTTAAAACGCCGTTTTCCGGAGGCAGGTCAGAAATAGGGTTGGTTGTATCAATGACTGTTTTGCCGTTAAGGTTTGCTTCTCCGGCTAATTTTAGAACTTCTTCTGAAGCAGTTCCTTTGCAGGCCAGCACAATGGTATCAGCCCATTTTGCAGTTTCTGAAAATGAACCTACATTAGTTTTGTCGGCAAAATTATTGAGTTTGGTTACATCACGAGTACCCAACATCACTTCATATCCGTACTTTACAAAACCACTTGCAAGTGATTTTGCAACTACGCCGGAACCAAGTATTCCAATCTTATTTTTCATATTAAACTTTTAATTTTTTTCTGTTCTTTGTTTTGAAGTAAACCAATCCAAAAAGTAAAACTACCGGAAGTTCGAATCCGAACATACCGCATATTTGAAATTTATTTTTTACAGTTGCTTTAAGCTCAAAGTCCTGAGTAGCATGCTCAGAAGTCAGAAATTTCCATTTCACTACGTTTCCGTCTTTGGCAGCCGGATCTTTTGTGCCGTTGGTTTCAAGGACTTCAAATGGAAATGTGAAAGTATATTCAAGAGTATGTTTATCCGTAGTGTAATTAAGCTTTATAGTCGTGTCCTTCGGTATGAAATATCTGAACTGAGTATTGTCTTTGCCTTTGATATAGCTTGCTTCAGTGTTTGAATAACCCTGCATGTCAGTGATCTTGTTAAAATCCTTAAAACCTATATCTACTATTATATGAGTAGTAGTGTCCGCCGGAAATTCATTCTTTCTGACAGAACGAACCTCTGTATATGCTGATGCATATTTTTTCTTTATCTCTTCAGCTATAAAACTGAAACCACCTATCTCGTCACCCATAGAAACACCGCCTCCCACATTTACTAAATTTGAATTGACCCAGTATTCCAGCAGAATGGTTCCCGAACCATCTTCATTAATGGTTGTCTTCTGATCAACATTCAGGCAACCGCTAAAATATAAACCAATCAGCATCATTAATACTAATTTGTATTTACTGTTTTTTGTCATTTATATATTATTTTATTTTTAAAATACTTTTGGATTGTAAATCAGATATCCTATCTTCGAGCCATTGATTAAATGAAATATCCTGTGAAAGTCTTCTTTTATTTATTAACAGATCTGAAAAATACATATCTGTGATTATATCTGATTCTACATTCAATGCAGTGCATCTGTTGTATATATCTTTGAATTTTTCTTCCGAAAAGTTTTCTGTTGAATTTAGAAAACTATAATAACTGATCCTGTCTCCTGAGATCTCTTTAATCAGCTGATCATCAATAAAATTATAATATTCATCACCATACGGCTTTAATGCATCTGAAGCAAGGAATCTTACACCAAAGTAATCACTACTCAGCAGTTTAATAAGTGATGCAATATTAGGAAAAAATTTATAATTCTTAAATGCATAAGCAATGTCTTTTTTGTAAAGTTTATAAGGAGAATCTTCTGCAGCAAGTTCACTAAGCCTCTTTGAAGTTCTGTCAATAAAATCAGTATCTGAAGTATCTGTTTTTATTTTACCAAGAGCATTAACTGCAGCCGAACGTATCCTTACATTCGGATCTGATGTGAGCTCCAGAAGCTCTACTTTGCCTGCAGGGTTTCTTGTCTCACCGAACAAATAACAAATGAAAGCAACTTCATTTGGATTTAAGACAAATTTTGATCTCATTGATAAAAAATGCTCTTTAAGTTCTCCTGCAAAAAAATTTCCCATTGTATAATAAAGTCTCTGTGATAAATTACGCAGTACCAGTCCTGCTCTGTGATCATCAGTATCAAGATATCTCGTAACATATTCTGGAGTATTAAGACTGTCTTCGACAAGCTTTCTGAATCCGTATTCCTGCCACTGTGAGAATCTCGGCTCAATTGTCTTTGCCATTATGAAATATTCTTCCTGTGTATAGTTTCTGTTTGAGTCGAGAGGTATCTTAAATCTGTTTCCACTCGCCTGTGACTTTAAGTCCTGAAGGTAATAATCAGTCATAACTCCCCACATTGATGAATTATTTATGACACTGTCCATTCCGCCGACTGAATAAAAATCTTCACCAGAAGCATCAAGAAATATTCCGAGACTGCCGAATTCACGCCGTGAGTTTCCGTAACCTCTTGAGTTGCCCGGTTCTTTGTTCAGATATCCGTCGCGTCCGCTTTCATCGATAAGCATTCCTATCCCGTTTGCATTACCTGCTCCCTGAGACAATGAATAAGCTGAATAATTATCATTACCTTTGACATCGTATAATAATCCGAATCCGAAATCATGTCCGCATCCCTGCGATACACCGTCCGAAGTGTAGAAATCCCATCCGTCATAATCTTTTAATAATCCTACAGCCAGATGGATACCTGCACCCTGCGCATACTGGTACGAATTATATTTATCATGACCTGACTTATCCACTATACAACCAAGAGCATACCAGTAAGCTCCGCCCTGACCGAATATATCCGTTGAATAAAAATCATTTCCTTCCCCTTCGATTATCAGACCGATTCCGCCGGCATAATAAGGACGAAGTCCGAGTCCGTAACCCTGTGACATTGAGACATAATGATCTTCATATCTTCCAATGTCGAGAGAGCGCGCATCAATTAAATAATTGTCATTACCTTTATTATCAACTATTGCACCGACACCTTCTGTCATTCCGAATCCCTGTGAATATGAATTTGCAACATAAACGTCATTGCCGTTTCTGTCCACAAGCAGTCCGACACCAAACGAAGCGGCTCCGATTGAAAATTGATTTGCCTGATAAGTATCGTTACCGTTCTCATCATACAAAACTCCAAGTCCGCAGATAGCCGAACCGAGAGAAACATTCTTTCCTTTATAAATATCATCACCTTCTTTATCAAAAATAAATCCTGATGAAAATACAGAGCCGGCTAATGAATAGTTTGAATTGGTTGTATATAAATCATTTCCGGAAAGATCAATTATGCAGCTGAAATTATTTTTGAAAAGATCATTTGTTTCCCTTTCAATATTGTAAACATCATCACCACCGAGATCGATGATGAAATCAAAATGACCCGTGTAGATATTTTTTCCTTTGCCTCCGATTGCTATTCTAATGCCGTTTTGATCATAGTAGTAGTAGAAATCTCCGTTAATATGATTATTGTTTTCGAATTCGGAATCAGAGAACTTAATTTTTGATTCTTTCAATGCAGTATATAAAAGGCAGCAGTATTCTGCGTCATGAATCCCGTAGTTCAATTCATTATTTGATATTAGCCGGCTCAGAACTTCCATTGTCTTTTTCGAAACTGCAATTGAGGAATCTCTTGCTTTGTTGAATTTAAATATATCTGAATTCGCACCATTGTCGTCTTCTGTTTCAGCAATTATAGAAAATAAATTTTTATTGAGGAAATCACGGTCAGGTTTGCTTATATCAGCAATAAGTTTTTGTCTGAAATTATTTCTTTCTTTAACAAAGCTAAGAATTTGTTCCGGAGATACATTATCATTGATAACTATCTTATTTATAAACGTGGATTCTACATTTCTTAGTTTATAAAGTCTTTCCAAAATCAATATAAGATCCAGATCTTTTATCAAATTCACACTGTCCAAAAACCCAAATGATCTCATCGGATCCTTCATAATATCTCTTACTACCGGCAGTAATAATTTAGAGTCATTCGTAGGAGATTTATCTTTATCAAAATTTATCGGAATGGTAATATCCTGCTGTGTAAGCCCCCGGAAAGATAAAGTAAAATTTAAAATGGAATCAATATTCTGCTGTGAAAAAGATATGTCTGAGAAAGATAATAAAAGTAATAGCTGAATGTAAAATTTTATCAAAAGTATTATGAATTTAATTTTTGCAAATATACTTTATTCAGCAGTATATTTACATTCTTAAATTTAGAGTTGATTGATCCTAAAACTTAAATCTAAAATTTATCTGGTTATAATTGCATATATTAATCAGTGAACATTGTGCGTTCCCACTTTGAACATTGAACTTGTTCATTATAAAAAAAAATTATAATTTGTTCAAAATAATTTAATACTTCTTATAATATTAACGAAAGAAAATTTCATGAAAAATATTTATACAGCTTTTCTGATATTTGCGGCATTTTCTACTCAGATAAATTCACAGACTATAGTCGGCTCATATCCTTTTCCGAATTACTCACAGTATAATTCTTTCTGGGGAATAACTCATGTCGGAGATACACTCCGCGTTGCAACAGACAATAACGGCAGTATATATAAAGTGACTAAGACCGGTTTGATCACAGACAGTCTGACGACGCCATTTACATTCAATCACGGACTAATCTGGGACGGAACGGGTTACTGGATCGCTGAAGATTTCAGAACTGCAGGTGCCAGATTGTTTAAAGTTAACTCAGCCGGTGCAAGAGTTGACAGCATTCAATTGCCTTCGCTTATCGGCGGAGCTACAGGAGGTGTCGGTGATATTGAATTCAGCGGAAACAGCATCTGGTTCTCAGTTTATTATCCGGATTTTACAACCTATCCGTTTGCTTATGCATATAAAATGGATCTGACTTCAAGACTTATAACTGATACTATTCCGCTGAGAGGTAAGCAGGTGCAGGGTGTTACAGTTAAAGGTGATACTATACTATATGTATCAGACAGCTTTCAGGGTGATGCTGAAAGAATCTATGCTTACAGAAAATCAACAGGTGATACACTATTTTCTTTTCCGGTACCTGATCCTGACGGAGTATGCAGACCTAGGGGACTTCACTGGGACGGACAGTATCTATGGCTGATTGCAGACCGTGCCGGTAATAATGTTAATCTATATAAGACTCTTTATAAATATTCACTTTCAGGATCCGGTAATCCAGTGATTACAACAAGTGCAAATTCACTGGATTTCGGGAGTACGATAATCGGATTGTCATCAGAAAGAAATTTTTCAATTACAAACACCGGAACTTCAAAACTAATAATTTCAAATTATAATATCACGAATCCTAAGTTTACAATTCTGCCGAATAATGTCCCTGATACTCTGGATCCTCTGCAGTCAAAAAATTATACAGTTAAATTTTCTCCGACAGCTTATGACACAACTTCCGGACAATTGCAGATCACAAGTAATGATGGAGTTACGCCCGTTAAAATAATTTCTTTAAGCGGTAAAGGTGTCCATCAGGGAAGATTTATTTCAGTCTCTGCTTCAAGTTATAATTTCGGTGAAAGAAGAGCCGGATCAATGTGCGGATTTGTATTTTCAATTAAGAATACAGGGACTGAAGTTCTTACCGTTAATTTATTCAATACAACTACATCCCAGTATAAAATGGATACAGTCGGTTTGAGAATGCCGGTGTTGATTGATTCTCAAAAAACAAAATATTTCAGAGTGTGGTTTAAACCGAATTTTTTTGGAAATGGAATCTACTATGATTCACTCAGGATATTATCCAATGCTTTGAATCAGGGAGTTGTGCCAATTTACTTATCAGGCACCGGAGTTTATAATATGAATCCTTTGCTCGGAGATATATACTGGCAGGGAAATGTGCCGGTTAATCCATTCACAGTTTCTAACAACTTTAAACCAGTAAGCATAAAACAGATTACTGATGTAAATGCAGACGGAATAAATGATATGATCGTTGCAAGTTCAAATTATTTTACTACCTGTTATAACGGAAACTCTTCTGTTACGGCTGATACCTTATGGACTTATAATACCGGAACAAGCAATATCAATTCCGGATCTGTAACTTATGAAGATGCCATGCAGATACGAACAGACATTGATGGAGACGGAATTCAGGACGTTGTGATCGGATGCGGAGGCGGAAATGAAATGGTTTATACTTTGTCAGGCAGAACAGGTAAAAGGATCTGGGCTTTCGGTGATTCGATTACATATGCGGACGGAGATATAAACGGAGTAAGAGCTGATAAAGATTATAACGGAGATGGTGTGAACGATGTAATCTGCTCTGCCAGCGGTGAATCTAACGGAACAGGAAGGCGGAGTGTTTACTGTCTGAATGGTCTTAACGGGAATGTGATTTTTGTCAGTTCACAGACAGCTCTGTTCCTGTATGATGTTGTGAATACTCAGCTCGGCGGCGCAGTATCACACAGCAATAACGGTACTCCTTACTTAGCTCAGTTCTTTAATAATGCCGGTTCTAATGTTTTCCAGTACAACAATCCCGACATAATCTGGGGTATGACAGATATCAAAAGCATTACAACAGATACTATAAGAGATATAGTATGCCAGTCAGGATTCAGCGGACGAGTTTTTGCTCTGGACGGAGAAACAGGTAACAGAGTATGGGAGAGACTGCTTGGATCCAGTATAAACGGAAATATAAAGTTTTATCCCAGAACGCAGATCTCCGGACATTTCGAGGAACAGTTTCTTATTTCTTCAGGACAGAAACTTGTAAATAAAATGAATCCGGTTAATGGAAATGATCAATGGTCTAATGTTCTTGATAATACTTATGTGATGGGTGCAGATATTATCGGATATACAAACAGCGCTGCCCAGTTTGACATTGCAGCAGGAACTCTTGGAAATAATTTTTATATAGTTAACGGAAGTACAGGTGCTGTAAAATTCCAGTATTCATTCGGAAACGGCAATACTGATTATGCTTGTGAAAAAGTTGCTGTTCTAGGTGACAGGAATTCTTTTAATGGAAATGCAAATGAGATAGTTGCAGGAAGCAGGGACGGAAGAATAATATGCTTCACAGGAGGAAATTATCTGACTCCGTATGTTAATACTGTTTCTTCACTGATCCCGGATAAGTTTTCTCTCTCGCAGAACTATCCGAATCCGTTTAATCCTGTTACAAAATTAAAATTCGATATTCCGCAAAGCGCAGGAGGTGAGACTCAGATCGTTAAACTCATTGTATATGATGCTTTAGGAAAAGAGCTGCAAGTTCTTGTAAATGATAGACTTAATGCCGGTAGCTATGAAGCGGATTTTAATGGCAGTGACTTTGCAAGCGGAGTATATTTTTATAAACTTGAAGCAGGAAGTTTTGTTGAGACAAAGCGAATGATTCTGCTAAAATAATTTTAAATGAAAATTAAACTATTACTTCTATTACTGATCTTTGCTTCGGCTGCTCAGTTATATTCACAGACTTTTCAATGGCGCCTGCTTACTGGTTCGCCGGGTATTACCGGCAGCAACAGATTCGAAGATGTTTATTTTATAAATGAAAATACAGGATGGATTGTAGATTTCGGAGGTGCTACTTACAAGACAACGAATGGAGGAGTTAACTGGAGTCTTTATAATAATATTTTATTTAACAGAAGTGTCGGATTTTTTGATGCGCAGACAGGTCTTGTTGGTACACTCGATACGGCAAAACCTTTATACAGAACTACTAACGGCGGTGTGAATTATACTTTAATATCTAATCTTCCTTCACCTAAGCCAAAAGGTATATGCGGAATTTCTATAGTGAATGAAAATATAGCTTACGGTTGCGGTACATATTACGATTATGCGAGAATTATAAAGACTACAAATAAAGGAGCTAACTGGTCTGTAGTTTTTTCTGATACTTCACTTGCCAGAACATTGATTGATTGTTATTTCTGGACACCGGATTCAGGCATAGCAGTCGGAGGATATAACACATCCATTTTTGACAATGGAAATGCCGTAATTTTAAAAACGTCTAACGGCGGAACGACCTGGCAAAGAGTCTGCAAGACTGCTCGTACCGGTGAATGGTGCTGGAAGATCTCTTTTATATCCAGAGATATAGGTTATGTCAGCATCGAGAGAGAAAGCGGATTTGCATACATTTTAAAAACAACGAATAAAGGGAATAACTGGACTGAAATTCCTTTCAGAAATTATGATGAGGAAGGCATAGGTTTCTTAAATGAAAATACAGGATGGATAGGCGGGTGGACAGGTCCGACATAACAGACAACAAAGGGCGGGGCTGAGTGGTCTTTAGCCGGCTGGGGTACAAATGTTAACAGATTCAGATTCTTAAGCGATACGCTTGCTTATGCAGTCGGTGACAGGGTTTATAAATACTCGAGAGGACCTGTTGGTATTCAAAGTATTTCAGATGTTGTTCCGGAAAAGTTTTATTTGTCTCAGAACTATCCTAATCCTTTTAATCCGGTCACTCAATTTCAATTTGGAATTTCGAAATCAGGATTTGTTTCTTTGAAAGTATATGATGCTCTCGGGAAGGAAGTTGCAGTAATGGTAAATGAAAAGCTTTCACCGGGAAGTTATGATATTGAATTTAACGGCGCTGATCTACCGAGCGGAGTGTATTATTACAAACTTGAATCAGCTAATTTTAATCAAACAAGGAAAATGCTTATTTTGAAATAAAAAAAGAAAATGAATTAACTGTATGAAATACTTTATAATGTAAAAATTTTTTAAGCCACCAATAAACCTATCAAACATGAAATATTTACTTACTCTGATCCTTGTTCTGACTATTTCATTTCAGATCCGGTCCCAGACTAAGTTTGCGGTTATCGGAGATTACGGCAAAGCAGGTTCAAATGAGCTCAATGTATCAAATCTTGTAAAAAGCTGGAGCCCGGAATTTGTAATTACTCTCGGCGATAATAATTACGAGTATGGAGCAGCTGAGACCATTGACACCAATATCGGAAAATATTATAGCGAATTCATTTATCCCTATACCGGGAAATACGGGACGGGGGATAAAGTCAACAGATTCTTTCCGAGTCTTGGTAATCACGATTACTATACTGCTGGGGCTGCTCCTTATCTCAGCTATTTTACCTTACCGGGAAATGAAAGATATTATGATTTTATAAAAGGGAATGTTCATTTCTTCGCCTTAGACAGTAATCCCAATGAACCTGACGGACGGGACAGCAGCTCGGTTCAGGCTCAATGGCTGAAAGCAGGACTTGCGGAATCATCATCAAGATACAATATTGTTTATTTTCATCATCCTCCTTACAGTTCAAGTTCGGTGCACGGCTCGGAAGAAATAATGCAGTGGCCGTTCAGGGAATGGGGCGCGACAATAGTACTTGCCGGTCATGATCATACATATGAAAGATTGTCAAAGGAAAATTTTACTTATATAGTAAATGGACTTGGAGGAAAGAGTATATATGATTTCGGAACTCCTCTGCCTGAAAGCATCCTGCGTTACAATAATAATTATGGTGCAATGCAGGTTATTTCTTATCACGACAGCATAGTATTTAAATTTATCACTGTCACACCGACTGTCAGGGATAATTTTAAATTACTTCCTTCTGAAAAGAATCTTGAGCTTAAAATGAAAATAGAAGGTTTCGCTGATACCATTTCAAATACAATGACCGGAGATACTGTAAAAGTATTATTGAGAAAATCGACTGTTCCTTATGAAATTATAGATTCGGCATTATCTTTTGTGGATTCATCGGGAAAAGGAGTTTTCAGCTTTTCAAATGCTGATAATGCTTACGGTTACTATCTTGTTTTAATACACCGAAACTCTCTTGAAACCTGGAGTGCATCGGGAAATTCATTTATTCTGAATAAACTCGCCTATGATTTCACACCGTATTCTTCGCGGGCTTACGGGAATAATTTAACTTTGAAAGGTATTGAGTATTGTATTTATTCCGGTGATCAGAATCAGGACGGTATTATAGAGCTGGAAGATGTAATAAATGTTTCCAATGATGCAAACGATTTTGCAGCGGGTTACCTGTCTTCAGATGTCACGGGTGACAATGAAGTGAATCTGTCAGATATACTCGTAACTTATAATAACAACGGGAAATTTGTTTTAAAAATAATTCCGTAAGTTGATCAGATAAATTCTGAGTTATACTGACAGGCTCATTTTAGGAAAGATATATTTTTTAGTTATTGGCTTAAGTTTGTCTCCTGAAGAGATACTGTTTTAGAAGACTATCTAACATAAAATTAAATATTTGATAAAAGATAAAAATTGTTTTCCGGAACTTAAGCCAGACATTCACCAAGCCGGTTTTTTATTTCTTCCTTTTCTATAATCTTTGCACCGGAATTCATTTCATCAACTAATTCTTTTATTAAGATTTTTCCTCTTTCTTTTGAAATATCTTTTATGAATCCGTCGAAAATTGTTTCACCGTTGAGTGCGTGATTGATCTCGGCTTCTTTATTGTGTTCAGTAAGTTCAGTGTAATATACAACCTTGAATTTCTTGTTGAATTCTCTTTCGCGGTAAATTTCGAACATTGTTTTTTCTGACTCGAATGCCATTTGTATTTGATTTTATTTAATACAATCTTACACAATTCAATTCTATATTTAAAGAAAATAATTTTTACATTTAATCTTATGATCAAAATAAATACGGATAATGCTGATTTGATAGAAAAACTGATTTGATTTTTTCGATATTAATATTCAGTAATTACTTTTGACTTTAATAGGGAAAATTGAAAAACTCTGAATTAATATTTAACTGACTAATATAGCTGATTTGACTTATCACCGTCCCATATTGCTCAGTTATTTATTGTGCAACCAATCTGAAAGAAATTAAAAAAGATATACCTTTCATGAATTTTCAGATTCGTTTTTTAAACAGTAATTAATCCGTCATTATCAGCTCAATCGGCGTTAACGGCGGTTCGTATTTACCTGTTATAATGCTTTTTCCTTCTATACAGGAAAAAATTAATTGAATTTACTTATTGTATACTATACTTTTACAAATTAAATAATTTAAACCAACCTATAAAATGAAAAGAAGCTTAACATTTTCATTAGCAATCCTTTTAACAATTTTATTAAACTCAAATTTAATTTTTTCACAGGGATTTAACTCTGTATTTTCACCGGACGGAAATCTGGTTATTGCCGTTGGCAACAATGGAAATTTCTTAAAATCCAATAACGGCGGTAATAACTACGGTTCATATCCAAAAGGCAGTACAAATTTAAATTCCATTTACGGAATAAATTCAAAAGTATGGATTGCAGGCAGCGCCGGATCAATAATGGTAAGTTCAAATTCTGCCGTTGATTTCAATAACTACTCTTACTCTACAAGCAATTTAAAATCAGTTTATTTTGCAAATGAAAATACTGGTTGGGTAGTCGGAGATAACGGCACAATCGGTAAAACAATAAATGGAGGAGTAAACTGGACAGCTCAGACTTCGCCGGTAAATGTAAATCTAAACTCTGTAATATTTTTGGATGCAAATACAGGAGCTGCCTGCGGAAATAACGGAAAGATGATACTTACTGCAGACGGAGGAGCTACCTGGATCGAGTATATTACAAACACAACCAGTAATCTGCTTAAAGTGGATGCAGTAGGAAATATCGTAATTGCTACAAGTGAAGACGGATTCATTCTTAAGTATAATGGTACTTCACTTTCAAAAATTGATTATAATATAGTTACCAAATCTCCTGTAACCGGATTAACAATGATGAGTGAAAATATTTTTTATTCCTGCGGTGGCGGTGGTTTTATCAGAAGGTCCGATGACGGCGGCACAACTTTCTCTTATCAGGCAAATCCTATGATGGCTCCGCTTTCAGATATATGTTTCTCTGATGTGAATAAAGGCTTTGCTGTTTCTTCTACAAATAATGCAATTCTTAAAACCGTTGACGGCGGAACAACTTGGACATTTCCGGCAGGTGTAACCAGCACACTAAGCTGGTCTCAGAAACAATCTTCTTCCGGAAATATAGGCAATCCTTTTTGTATTCATCCTCAGAATAAAAACGGAGTCTTTATATTAGCAGGTTCTGCTCTTTACAGGAGTCTTGATAAAGGAAATACATGGACATTGATAAACGGAAGTGTTCCGGGAAGTTCATGTCATTCATTTTTTGTAAATCCTCTGGATACAAATATTATGATTGCTTCCAAAGGTTCAAGCGGCGGAAGAGTTATAAAGAGCACAAATTACGGAGCGACCTGGTTTGATCTGATCAATCCTATTAATTTAACTTCATACGGAATGCCTCTTGAGCAGGATCCGAATTCACCTAATACAGTATATCTTGCACCTGACAATGCTGCAATGAGAATTTCTACAAACTACGGTGATACATGGACAAATCTCAGCGGCGGAGAAGCCGGCGGTATTTTCAGAAGTCCGTGTGATGTAGTTGTGGAATACGGAAATTCAAATGTCATAATAGTAGGTGACGGAACTACCGGTTCCGGTGCCGGAAAGGTCTGGAAGTCAGTCAACGGAGGAATGAACTGGACGCTTATCAATACAGTAACAGGTTCGGAAATTCCAATGATCGCAAGTACAACAGTTGTCCCGCAGCTATATTATCATTCGACCTGGAGCTCAGGCAGCTTCTGGAAAAGTATTAATGCAGGAAGTAACTTCAACAATCTTACTCAGACAGGAAGTCTCTGGGCAACAGATATTGCTAAAGATGATCCTACAGCTGTAGCTTATGATTATTATGGAAGTAATGCATTTATCTCTGTAAACGGAGGAACAAGTTTCACATCTACAAATGTCGGAAGCTCTCCTGCTGCCGGGATTTGTTTCTTTGATAAAGCTAATCTGCTGATACAGCACGGAGGCGGAGTCTATAAACTGAGTGTGAATTATAGTGTAATAACATCAGTAAATGAAAATGTAATATCTTCATTTGCACCTGAGAGTTATGTATTAAATCAGAATTATCCTAATCCATTCAATCCTACAACAAACATTCAGTTCGGATTGCCTGCCGCAGGAAATGTTTCTCTGAAAGTCTATGATCAGCTCGGTAAAGAAGTTGCAACATTGGTCAGCGGCGTGAAGAATGCAGGTATTTATGAAGTTAGCTTTGATGCTTCATCTTTCAGTTCAGGAATATATTTCTATAAGCTGGAATCTGAAAATTTTGCAGCTACAAAAAAGATGCTTCTCGTGAAATAGTTAATAGGTTTTAAAATCTTATATAATAATGATCTTAAAATTTTTAACAATAAACATTTAACTTTAACATTTATTATTTAATATTGAATAAGCCGGGAGGGGAAATCCTTCCGGCTTTTTAGTTACAATCTGCAGCAGGAATATTATAAATATATCTAAATAAATCTAAATCAATAATCTAAAATCATAAATGAAAACAATTCTATTTCTTACAATCACACTCCAGATCTTTATTTCTAATATCTCGATTTCACAATACAGCAGTCCGGAAAGCATAACCTATGATACTACCGGCAAGAGATATTTTATTTCAAATACAAGCAGTTCAAAGATAGTTCAGAGAGACAGGCAGGGGAATGTTACAGACTTTGTGACAGTCGGAGGAAGCATTCATGGTATAACTGTACATAACGGGAAAGTGTATGTCTGCAACGGAACACGTGTAAGAGGTTATGATCTTATCACTGCTGCAGAGGTTTTCAATGTTCTGATATCCGGTTCGGTTTTCTTAAACGATCTTGCGATTGATAATTCTGGAATTATGTATGTTTCTGATTTCAATGGGAGGAGAATTTATAAAGTTAATACTGCTAACAATGAATACTGGATCTATGTACCTGCAACTACCAATCAGCCGAACGGACTTTATGTAGATACGCAGAGAAACAGATTACTTATCTGCTGCTGGGGAGCGAGCGCTCCGGTCAAGGCAGTGAGTTTTGCTGATTCATCTATAGCTAATTTAATTACAACTTCTTATTCTAATTGTGACGGAATTTCTCTCGATAGAAATGATAATGTTTATATATCAACCTGGGGAATACAGTCCGTTGCAAGATATGACATAAATTTTGTAAATCCACCTGTAATTGTTGCCAGCGGTCTGAGCAATCCTGCGGATATCTATGTCAACAAAAATACTGATACTCTTGCTGTTCCAAATGCAGGTAACAGTACAGTTGCTTTTTTTCATCTGGATATTCCATCAGGTATAAAGCAGATAAACAATATTGCAAATTCTTTTGAGCTTCATCAGAATTATCCGAACCCGTTCAACCCTTCAACGAATCTGGAATTTGGAATTTCGGATTTGGGATTTGTTTCTTTGAAAATTTATGATCTGCTTGGTAAGGAAGTATTAACGCTGGTAAATAAAGAGCTTGATCCCGGGTCATACAAATATACTTTCGATGCAAGTAATCTGACTAGCGGGATATATTTTTATAAACTTAGTGCAAATGGAAATACGGATGTGAAGAGAATGACTTTAGTTAAATAAACACAATTGTCCTGTCAAGATGCTCTTTTACAAAATTTTTTATTGTATAATATTTTGAAAGAATCCAGTAGGGATAAAATATGGTAAAAATAAAAGATAAAAGTAGTCGTCCCGTAGGAACGAGATGTAACGTTGGTTGATCTGACGTTCAATCCCTACGGGATTGTTTATTGTTGTCTATAATTTTCTACCTATATTAAATCCCTACGGGCTTAAACAATTGATTTAAAGATTTGCGGAGTTAGATAGTTGTCGATCTAATTAATTAAGATGCCTGACATTCATAGGACAAATGTCCGGATAGTAAATAGTTAAAAGTTGAAAGTTGAAAGCTAAAAGTTGAAAGTTAAGTTGAAGTTAAGTTGAAAGTTGAAAATTATTTTTTAATTTTCGTAACTCGTAATTCGTAATTCGTAATTAATATGTTATACACTGAAATATGAATTGTTAAACATAACAAAATGAAGTAAAATTGTTCAAATCTAAATAATAAGGATATGAACAAAATCATTAAAACGGTTTTAGTCTTACTCTGTTTTTTAGCCGCATTAAAAAACACCCGCTCACAGATACAATTCTTTGATTCAGTTAAAACGGTCATATCATCTTCAACATATGATTTCAGAAATCCTGTTTTTAACAATGCCAATAACAATTTTACTCAAAATTTATATTCATGGATAGTTTATGAAAGACATAATGGAAATTATTCAGATATTGTAATTCGCAAATGCCGATATTCATCTTACGATAGTGAGATTGTAATAACAAATACTTCGAATGCACTTAACATAAATCCTTCCATAGACAGAAAAATGCTTGTCTGGCAGTCCAATACAAGAGGCAACTGGGATATTTACTGTTCTGTTTTATCGGAAGAAGGAAACTGGTCTCCACCTTTTTTACTGGACACTTCTTCCTCCGATCAGACAAATCCTTGTATAAAGAACAATGGAATAAGCACAGTTCAGGATAATTTTTCATATCTGGCTTACAAAGAAAATAATTCGATCAGGATGAAACGTTATAAAACTGATACAGGTATCTGGGATAATGACACAGTAATCACAAGCGGATCAGATGAATATATTACACCTGTGCTGATGCATGGTAATTTTACTAATCAGTCGGTAGTATATTTTCTAAAAAAATATCCGGGTGGAATTACAAAATTAAATCAAAGAATATTTTATGATAACTATGCCGGAGGTGCGGTAACTATGGAAAATGTATTTGAGATCTACCAGCCGAATCAGCAGGATAACCTGTCAATATCTTTTCCCAGTTCAGAATTTCTGACATATTCTTATGATACATTAAGTTCCAGACATATTCTGATCTCAATACTTAACGGACAGAATTTCAAAGGGCTGGTTACAAAGAATGTTCCCGGAAAACACATTCGAGGCAAAGGTTCACTAATGCCGATCATAACAGATGATATATATTTTCAATTCAGTGCTTTCAGTTCTCTTTCAAAATATTCCGATTCGCTATGTTTTGCTTTCATAAAATATCCAAGTGCATTTAATAATAATCCGGAATATAAGAAAGTTTATCTGGGAGATACAGCTCAAGTAATCAAGTTTGATGTAAGTCAGCCGATATTTAATCAGTCATATTATTACAGGATCAAGACAGTCTGGGAAAAGACCTCCGGCGGCAGAACTTCTCTGGTGGAATCGTATATGACAGATTACCTCAGTGGTATATCGAATAATAATTCGGCAGCTGAAGGTTTTTATTTGAAACAAAATTATCCTAACCCTTTCAATCCTTCTACAAATTTGGGATTTGGGATTTCGGATTGGGGATTTGTTTCTTTGAAAGTGTATGATGCGCTTGGTAAGGTTGTGAGAACATTAGTAAATGAATATAAGCCTGTTGGATTTTATAGTGTAGAGTTCGATGGCAGTGATCTCCCCAGCGGAATCTATTTTTACAGACTTGAAGCGGGGAAGTATAGCGGGACAAAGAGGATGATTTTATTGAAATAAATTGTAACTTGGGATTTGTTTCTTGAAAGAGTTTCATGAATTAAGAAAAGGAATTATAATATTATAATATGGTATGCTAAAATGAGGAAACTATTTCTATCAATTATTAACTTTCAAGTTGGATATATTTGCAAATATATGATATGCAGAATAAGATGAAACTATAAGAATTGTCATGTTGAATTAAAAAATATTTATATGAAAAAAATAAAACATAGTTTCACTATCATATTTTTTTTGTTTGCTGCAATATCTTTTTCTCAGGAAATATGGCAGAGTCAATATAGCGGAGTAACTTCAAAATTATATGATATTTATTTTCTAAATTCAAATATTGGTTTTATTGTAGGTGATAGTTCAGTGATCCTGAAAACTACAAATGCCGGAGCAGACTGGAATAGAATTTCAGTAGGAACTGACCACCCGTTCAGATCGATCTATTTTCCAAACCAAAATACAGGATATATTGGCGGGGGAAAGGCAAATGTTGTTATCGGATTTTTGATCACTAATAGAATTTTATTGAAAACAACTGATCAGGGATTAAATTGGAGTATTGTTTATTCAGATGGAAATTATCCTTCGCAGGATGTATATTTTTTGAATTCAGAAACGGGCTGGAGCAGTGGGAATGGATTAATAAAGACAACTAACGGCGGATTAAACTGGTTGAATTTTGGTGGAACAGCAACGAAGATATATTTTAAGAATGAAAATGAAGGTTCGTATTGGGGTAATTATGGAGGTCCCGGAATTTGGAAAACAATCAATGGAGGATTTAATTGGTTTACTGTAGGGGAATATTATGCGGAGGGTGGAATTACTTTTCCAAGCGATTTAATTGGTTACGCAACAGGAACGAACGGAATTGCTAAAACAACTGATGGTGGCAATAACTGGTTTTCAATTTTAGACTGGGACGGTAATTGGAGAGTTAGCAATTATTTTATAAACAATAATAACGGATATACTGTAGGCTATGCTGCAGGATTTAATGAACCTTCTTTTATACAAAAAACAACTAATGGCGGAATAAGCTGGAGTATGGATGATATAAGTTCAGCGCCTTTGTATTCTGTCTTTATGGTAAATGATTCAAATGTATGGGTAGCAGGAGCCGCTGGCCAGATATTAAAAAAATCAACTACTGTGGACATTCATACGATACAATCTGAATCTTTAAGTGAATTTAGACTATCACAAAATTTTCCCAACCCGTTCAATCCTTCTACTAATCTGGAATTTGGGATTTCGGATTGGGGATTTGTATCTTTGAAAGTTTATGATGCGCTTGGTAAAGCTGTGAGAACAATAGTAAGTGAATACAAGCCGGCAGGAAATTATAATATAGAATTTGACGGAAGTGATCTGACGAGCGGAATTTATTTTTACAGGCTTGAGGCAGGGAAATATAGCGCGACAAAGAGGATGATCCTTTTAAAATAATTGCTAGTTGATCTATAATATGAATCTTTCTTCTCATTCCCATTCTAATGTTTTTTTCTTTTTACAAGACCCCGGCTTAGGAATGAAAAAAACTAAACCACTCAACACAGCAACAGACACCTCTCAAGCTATGACATCTCTCAAACCTAAAATTCATTGCATCTGAATTCCATAGGAGT
>DAIPYG010000013.1:0-30545 GCA_036782875.1 Bacteroidota bacterium
TCTGGGCTTATGGTGTACTCGGATGGGGCGGTTACTGGGGATGGGATCCTGTAGAGAATTCTTCATTTGTTCCCTGGATAATTATTGTTGCCGCTATTCACTCTATGATTGCTGAAGAGAAAACAGGTAAGTTCAAGAAAACCAGTCTGCTTCTGGCAATAACAGCATTTATACTTGTTCTTTACTCAACTTTCCTTACTCGAAGCGGTATTCTCGGCGATGCATCAGTTCACTCATTTGTGGATCCCGGACAGGAAGTTTATCTGTTTCTTGTTGTATTCCTTTCATTGTTCGGTGCCGGTGGAATCGGATTAATTCTTTTCAGATGGAAAAGTCTGAATGCCACTAAAACGGAAACAGCAAATATACTATCCAGGGAATCAGCAGTTTTTGTAGGAGCAATAACACTCTGCGCAACTGCATTGGTAATTGGTGTCGGAACAAGCTGGCCGATATTTTCCAAAGGAACTGTCGATCCCGCATTTTACAATAAAATGAACCTTCCGCTTGCAATACTTATAGCTGCAATTAACGGTATCAGTATTTTACTTGCCTGGAAACATACGGATGAGAAAAGATTTTATAAAAGTCTTTATTTACCTCTGATACTCTCCGGAGTATTGACGGTTGGTCTTGTTATTTTTGCCGTACATGATGTTCTGATTGCAATTTTTGTCGCAGCTTCTATATTTGCCTTAATGGTCAATGCGAACATTGCTTATAAAATATTTACAAAGAACAATCTCAAAGCCGGACCATATGTTGCGCACCTTGGAATAATGATACTTTTTTTAGGAATTGTCGGATCTTCAAAATATTCCGAAGAAGTAAATCTGTCTTTACCTTTAAATGAAACAAAATCTGCTTTGGGCTATGATCTGACTTATAAAGGCGCAACTCCATTCGCGGATGATAAAGATAAATATCATTTCAATGTTGTCGTGGAAAAAGACGGAAAAGGTTTTCTTCTGCAGCCTGTTATGTTCTACAGTGAATATTCTCAGGGAATAATGAAAAATCCTGATATTGCTAATCTCGGTGTAAAAGATGTTTATCTCTCTCCTATGTCCCTTGAATCTCCTAAAGCTTTTAGTGAGGATGATGTAATTGCATTCAAAAAAGGTGAAGAGAAGGAAGTCAAAGGAGTTAAAGTTAAGTTTATAGATTTTGACAGGTCAAAGTTTTCTCAGGAAGCTATGAGCGAAGGCAAAGATAATACGATAGGAGCTGAGTTTGAAGTTACACTCGACGGTAAGACCGAAAAGATCGTAGCAGAACAGCTTATGACAAACGGAAATACCGAAAACATTCCTGTGCGTCTCAGCACCACTGAAAAATATACTTTTATACTTTCTCACATTGCAATAGCAGGTGAATCTATAGCCGAACTTGCGATCGTCGATGAATCTGCTCCTTCGGTTCAGGATCCCGAAACACTGGTTCTTACAGCCAGTATTAAACCTTTCATTAATCTTGTATGGGGCGGTACTATAATAATGGCTCTGGGATTCTTCTTCTCCTTATACGGAAGAGCTAAACGATTTCAACAAAGTCAGTCCAAAGAATCTGTAAACATTGTTAAAAACGGTTCTTCAAATAATCAGCATCATAAGAACGGTCACAAAAAAGTTCACGAAGATACTCATAAAAACTAGTATTCTGAAAATCTCAATTTATAAAAAAAACCGGAGCTAAATTTAACTCCGGTTTTTTTTATATACAATCATAATCATTTTGAAAATACTCAGATACCTACCAAATAGATCAAACATAATATTAAATCAGAACCGTCATGATTTTTCTAACAGTACAGCCCGGGATCAAATTTTAAAATAAAAAAACCCGCTGACAAAATTTCAGCGGGAATTATATATTTTTAAATTGCTGACTGCTTAACTGTTAACTGCCTAACTGTTAACTGCTTAACTGTTCTGCAATACCGGTATTTTGATCTTTTTGATCCTGTCTTTTTTCGTCTGCACTGCCCTTCTTCGCGGACGCTTTCTGAAGAACATACTTTCATCAGTCACCTGCGTATCATCTTTTACATCAGGATATTCATAAATATTATACTGGAAGTTTCTGAGTACAACCTTCTCATCATCCTGAGAGATGACATAGTTAGGCAGCATGGGGATCTTCCCGCCTCCGCCGGGAGCATCAATTACAAACTGCGGTACGGCAAGTCCTGATATATGTCCGCGGAGTTTGTCCATTATTTCCATTCCGACTTTCAAAGGTGTTCTGAAATGATTAGCGCCTTTTGTAAGATCAGCCTGGTAAATGTAGTAAGGTCTGACTCTCATTGCAAGAAGACCTTTCATAAGCTGTTTCATTGTCTCTGCATTATCATTGACTCCTTTCATAAGCACGCACTGATTACCTACAGGAATTCCTGCATCTGCCAGCATTCCGCAGGCTCTTTTGCTTTCATCAGTAATTTCCCACGGATGATTGAAATGCGTGTTCACATAAATAGGATGATATTTTTTCAGCATATCACAAAGCTGCGGCGTGATCCTGTGAGGAAGCACGCATGGCATTTTCGTTCCAAGTCTGATAACCTGAATATGCTTTATTTGTCTTAGACGAAATAATATTTTCTCCAGCATTGAATCAGTGAGCATGAGAGGATCGCCTCCGGATAAGATCACATCACTTATCTCAGTATGCTGCTCAAGATAGTTGAAAGCGGACTCCAGTGTTCTCATAGAGATCTTGCTCTGATCACCGACCTTTCTTTTTCTAGTGCAGAAACGGCAGTAAAGTCCGCACTGCGAAGTTACAAGAAAAAGCGCTCTGTCCGGATATCGATGCGTAATATTTGGAACAGGACTCATTTCATCTTCATGAAGCGGGTCTTCCGGAGCATCAATATCTTCAAGCTCTATTACATCCGGCACACACTGCTGCCATATCGGGTCGCCCGGATATCTTATCAATGAAAGATAATACGGGTTTATACGGGCCTGAAAAAACTGATCAAGTTTTTCGGCTACTTCTCTGTCAATACTGAATTTCTCTACAAGATGATCTACAGATGTTACACTGTTTCTAATCATTTCCTGCCAGAGTTCCATTATTTCTCCTTTTTTAGTTTATTGGGAACGCGGATAACGCGGATAAAACAGATAATCACGGATTTTTAATTTTTTTTTGTAAAAACTTTACGCTTGAATTCAGGTTTCTTTCCAAAGTTTAAAATCAAACCAACTTCAAAATTTGCTGCTTTAAGATAATTTATTAACTGAAATTCATGTTCTTCTAAAATACATTCACATGCTTTCACTACTACTATGACAATTTTCTCAACTTCAAAATCTGCAACATATAATCCAACTTCACTTCCTTTATAATTGACGGATATTTTTTTTCTGGTTACAAAATTCCAGTCCGTTTTCTGAAAATTCCCTTATCAAAGCATTTTCATAAACTTTTTCCCAAAAAACCGTATCCTAACTGATTGTAAACTTCATAAAATGATCTGATTATTTTATCAGTAGATTCTCTGTGTATTAAATCAATTGCCATAATTTTTTCAATTGTATATCAGCGATTATCCGTCTGTTCCGTGTCATCCGCGTTCCCTTTTGATTTCTTACAAATACTTACCATATATCACAAGCCCGTCTCCGGCCTTATAAAAATCTTTTATATTCACAAGCTCAGTATACAGATTCTTCTCGTAAAATTTTCTTTCCTTTTCGTAAGACGGCTTATCGCTTGTCTCTATAAGAACGAGTCTTCCTTTTTTTTCTTTTAAATACTCTTCAATATATTTTATCAGTCCGCTTCCTATTCCTTTTGACTGAACTTTCGGATTCACGGCTATCCAGTAAAGATCATAAGTCCCGTTTGTCAAAGGTCTGGGACCGATACATACATATCCTCTTACATTCCCGGAACTGTCTTCATCTTCATCCGTAAATAATTCATAGTCTTTCTGATCCTTATCATTCAGATAAACATCTATCAGTTCCAAAGCAATCTTGATTTCTTCCTCACTAAAATTGTCTGTATCAGTTAAAATATTCTTTATCTTTACACGATCATCATAAACTAAATTTCTTATCATAGTTATAATATTAACTGCTTATTCCCCATCTTTCCGATGCAAACTTAATAATATTCTGTATCAGCTCTTCATAGCTCCATCCGTAAGCTTTTCCGCTTCTCGTAAAACCGGTATCTTCATCTACATCAGACGAGATATCAGGATTCGGATTCATCTCAAGCACATAAGGAATATTATCCTTCACTCTGAAATCAACTCTTGCATAATCAGAAGCGCCGATTATTTTATAAACTTTTTTAGCAGTGTCACTAATTACTTTTTCAAGTTCAGAAGAAAGATTCTTTGCAGGACAGACTGCCTTTGTTCCTGCAAACTCAACTGTCTTGTACATCCATTTGCTGTTATAGCTGACTATCTTCTGATAATCAGACGGCATATCGCTGAAATCAATCTCAGATATTGGAAATACAACCAAATCATTTTCATCATTAACAACATTTCCGACAACGCTGACATTTATTTCTCTTCCGTCTATGAACTGTTCCACAAGTGCAGGCTGTTTGAATTCATCAAGTATATATTCAATCCTTGTCTTAAGTTCAGCATCATCATAAACAACGGATTTATTTTCTATGCCAATGCTTGCATCTTCTCTTGATGGTTTTACGATCAGAGGAAATTTATTTTTCAGTTTTGAATATCCGTTTGAATTAAATTCATTGGAGTTCTTACACAGATAATGCGGAGCGGTAGGAATATCATAATAGTTCAGAATCTCTTTTACTCTCCATTTGTTTAATGCCAGTCCCAAAGTCAGCGCGCGTGATCCCGTGTAAGGTATCTTCAGAAGTTCAAACAGAGAGGCAACATTCATTTCCTGAGTTGCATCGCCGTCAAAGGATTCGCACAGATTAAAAATCAGATCAGGCCTGTCGTTTTTTAATTCATCTATAAGCATATAAGGGTCAAGTGCAACTGCAATTATCTTTGTATCATGACCGGTAGGCTTCAGAGCCCGCTGAACAGATTTGAGTTCGTCCAGCACACCATATTCGCTCATATCGATCGGTTCATCGACTTTGTCTATATCGGTAACTCCGTCATCATATATCCTGCCGGTAGCGTATTGTGTAGGATCGTTATATATTATGCTTATTTTCAATTATTGATTAAATGATTTTTAAAACTATGATTGAATAAAATTTATGATTTTCTTTAAAAATATTATTAAATGTTATAATGAATTCATTGAACAATATTTCACAAGACATATTTTATATACTTTTAAAACTAAGATTGAATAATATTTATGATTTCTATTTTAAAACTAATATTGAATGTTAATTATCTTAGTATTAATAAATTAATATTCATAGAAATCTATATATCATTTCATCATAGTTGTTCTGGAAACGGCTTCATTCAAAACCGCATTTATCATCTCATCGTAGTTTAATCCAATCTCCCTTGCAGCTTTCGGATAGCAGGAATTATCTGCAGGATCCGGAAGTATTCCGGGTAATGGATTAATCTCAACTATATTCGGAATATTATTTTTATCAAGCCTGACATCTATTCTTGCCCAGTCCCTTATTCTTAAAGCATTGTAAGCTTCCTTACAGACCTTCTCAATCTGTTTATATAATTTCGGCTCTACTTCAGCCGGACATTTAAAGATATCAAGTTTATTTTCCCGTGTATCAAAGAACCATTTCACTTCATAGGAATAGATTTTATTGAATCCCTCGGGTACAGTATCAAGATTAATTTCCACGATCGGAAGCACTCTGACATTTTCTCCGTTGCCCAGCATAGCGACTGTAAATTCTTTTCCTTCAAGAAAGTCTTCAACTATTGACGGCTGATTATAACATTCTTTAATCCTTTTAATTTCGTTTCTCAGCTCCGCTGTGTTATTCACAACGCTGGAATTATAAATTCCTTTTGAAGAACCTTCATGCAGAGGTTTTACGAATTTCGGAAAAGTAACTTTCTCATCTATCCTGTGAATTGCATCAGTAATAAAAAATTTTGAGTTTGGAATATTATAGTAAGATAATATTTCCTTGCATCTTGATTTGTCGTGACATATTCCTATAGTAACAGAATCACTTCCGGTGAAAGGAATGTCAAGCATCTCGAGCATAGATGGTATCTGCGATTCTCTTGAAGACCCGCCTATTCCTTCCGCTACATTAAATACAAATTCCGGATTTAATATTTTTAACTTATTATAAGCATCCCTGTCGGCTTCAATAAGAGACACATCATGTCCGCCCGCCTCCAGTGCGGTCTTAACGGCAGTGATGGTTTCTTCACTGTCCCATTCGGCAAATGTATCGTCTAATCTTTCCGGATAATTACTGATGAGATTTTCATTGAGATATTTCCTGTAATCTCTTTCCTGAGATGTTTCTTTTACTGAAGCTAAAATATTTTCGTTCTCTTTCTTTATATTAAATGTTAATGATACTCTCAAAATTTATTTTTGGTTCATAAATTATTTGTGCAAATATAACATTATAATTATTATTGTCAATAAGTCCCTGATAAAATAATAAAATATTTTTTTTATCCTTCAGTTTTATTTTTAAAAACAACCATAAAAAAAAGTGATCCTGCAAAAAAGCAGGATCACTCTGATGATTAATTAAAAAAAATTTCAGGCTTTCTTCAGTCCTTTTACTTTGAAAGACAATACGATCATAAGTATACCGGATATAATTGCAAAAATTCCGAATACCATTACAATAGCTGATGCACCTGCAGCAATATTTGCAAAGACATAAAGACCAAATATTAAAGTTATAATTCCGTTAAGTATTGCCAGCCATTCATTGTTAATTTCCTTTCTCAGCTTTATGGCATATATGATCTGCATTATGCCGCCTATGATCGCCCAGAAAGCTATGAAATACATTGCAAATGACAGGATGAAACCGGGAGCTAAAATAAACATCAAGCCGAATATTACTGACAGGAGACCTTCGACTATTCTCATTCCTCTGTCATCACTTTTAATGGCAATTCCTTCAATCAGAAGAAACAATCCGCTTAAGACTGCCATTATACCTATATAAAGAAGCAGTGTGATCAGTACCAATCCCGGGGATGATACCGCCAGGAACCCGAAAATCACTGCAAGTATGCCTCTTAAAAGGAGAAGCCACCAGTTTTTCTGTATCCGTTCTAACATGATATTATTTTTAAGTTTATAAAATTATTTTACTTTTACAGTAAAATGTTTTGGTTGGAAAGCTATGATATTTTTTATGTTTAGTTTGAAATTCTGAGTTTTAAAAATCCAAAGGTTCAAATCCGGGAAATACATTATTTGATTCTTTTAGTTCTGATAGCGGAATGTATGTACATGCTTCTTCAAATTTCTTCCAGAGCTTCAGCACGGCTTCGCTCTTATGCGCCTTCTCTATAGCCTCTTCTGATTTCCATTCGAAAACTTCTATAATGCTTCCATCCGCAGTCCGCATAGCGTATCCCTGCTTCTCAGTAATAAGACCTTCACTTCTCAACACCGGAAGATGTTCTTTTACTGCTTCAAGGAGAAGATCATCCTTACCCGGTTTAGGTTTGAATGAAACTATTACAAAAATTCCCATGGATTTAAAATTAAGATTTAAGATTTAAAAAATAAAACTTAGTAAGCATTTAGTTTATCTGAAAAATCATTTTTCATTTTAGTATTTCACTCATAAACATCATTTAATCTTAGTTTAAAAACATCATTCAATCTTAGTCAAAAGATGGCAATGCATTTAAGCTCAATAGCAATCGGTGTCGGCAGCGAACTAATTTCTACTGTTGTTCTGCACGGCTGATTATCTTTAAAATACTCGGCATAAATCTTATTATATGCGGCGAAGTCAGATTTCATGTTTGTAAGGAAAACCGTCACATCGATTAGTTTATCCCAGGATGAACCCGCATCTTCAAGTATGTACTTTACATTTTTAAATACGGAATGGCACTGTATTTCTATGTCATAAGAAATAATATTTCCCATTTCATCTAAATTAACACCCGGGATATTTTTTGAGCCTCTTTCACGTGGACCTACGCCTGAGAGAAAAAGTAAGTTATTGACTCTTCGAGCGTGGGGATATAGTCCAACCGGTTCCGGAGCCTTGGAAGAGTTGATGAGTTCTGTTGAGTTCATAACTAATTAAGGTTGAACAAAATTAAATTTATTGACCTGTAATTACAAGTCTTAATATAATTTAAAAATGAGCTGTCCCTTCAATACGGATAAGACATACTAACTTTTTTAATATATAAACACAGATGAATGTATTTTAAAATAATTTTTTGTAACATTTCCAGTATTCATGTATCTAAAAGTAAAATTTAAACTTTCAATATGAAAAAAATCATCTTAATAATCTTTATGCTGGCAGCACTTTATATGAATGTATTCAGCAATACAGATTATTCTTTCGAAGTAATTATCTCCGGAACAGGCAAAAACAATGTTATATTAATCCCCGGGTGGAGCTGCTCAGGTGAAGTCTGGAATGAAACCGTAGCTCAGATTAAAAAAAACAATAAGTGTTATGTTCTCACCATGAAAGGATTTGCCGGTACAAAGCCGGAAGCAGCGCCGGATTTCAGGAACTGGGTGAAGTCAATTGCAGATTACATTAAAGAACAGGATATTAAAAAGCCTGTTATCATCGGTCACAGCATTGGCGGCGGAATGGCAATGATATTAGCATCCGAATATCCGGAGCTTATTTCAAAAATTATTGTAGTGGATGCACTGCCATGCCTCGGAGCATTAAACGATTCTACTTTTAAAGCTGAGACGTCTCCTGAATGCAGCGAATATATAAAGCAGTTCAGCTCAATGAATAATGAACAATTCTACAATATGCAGAAAAGATCTATTTCAGGTTTGATGGCTGATACTGTACACAGAGAACAGGTGATTCAGTGGGCAGTAAATTCGGACAGAAATACTTTAGCGCAGATATTCTGCCAGTATCTGAATACTGATATGAGAGAATTGATCAAGGAAATAAAATGCCCGTCTCTTATTTTACTGGAAGGATATTTTGTAAATATAAAACCTGCGGTTGATAAACAGTTCAAAGATCTTAAGACTGCACAGCTTGAATATGCGGCAAAGGGACTTCACTTTGTAATGTATGATGATCCTGAATGGTATATGAATCAGATAAGTAAATTTCTGAAATAAAATCACAAATGGATTTCGAAGAAATATATAATTCTTACAACCAGAAGATCTTCAGACTGTGCATGAGTTATTCCAATGACAGGGATCTTGCAAAAGACCTTACGCAGGAAACATTTATACAGGTATGGATGAATCTCGCAAAATTCAGGAATGAATCTTCTATAGGAACCTGGATATTCAGGATCGCGTCAAACATATGTCTCCGTCAGATTGAAAGATCGAAAAAAAATATTACCGCCGTGCTGCCATTTCAGATTGAAGAGATAACGGAAGAATCCAACGATGCAAAGATCGCTTTCTTATATAAATGCATAAACGGACTTCCGGAGACCGACAGACTTATTATATCTCTTGTACTTGAGGAGCAGCCACAGAAAGATATCGCAGATATTCTCGGTATTTCGGAAGGTAATGTAAGAGTAAAGATTCACCGCATCAAACAATTATTAACGCAAAAGTTTAATGAGAATGAAAAACTTTGAAGAAATAAAAGATCTCTGGAATAGCACAGCTCCTCAAAAAGATATGCCCGCTTTGTCAGAAATGATTTCAAAAATTGAATCAGCAAGAAAAAAAATTATGAGAAAAAATTTAATAAGCACAATTATATTATGTCTTACCTTTGTATTTATAGTCTGGATTGCCTTTAAATACGACTTTGCGTTTTTAACAACAAAGATCGGACTCCTGATGGTTCTGATCTCAATAGCATTCGGGATAATTTGCAATTTTAAACTGATCAACAGGCTCTCAGGAAAAATTGATATTACTTCGGATACAAATTCATACCTGCAGCAGATGATAACTTTCCGTAACAGACAGAGAGTGATTCAGACAAAAGGAATGCTTATATATTTCATCTTACTTACTTCCGGATTAATACTTTATGAAATAGAATTCGCCGTTAGAGACCTGACTTTCGGGATTATATACTATGCGTTCACTCTCGGATGGATGGCTTTTGTCTGGTTCTTTCTCAGGAAGAAAACAATTGCAAAACAGGAAAGGCAGATCAATGATCAGATCTCGAGTCTTGAAAAGCTTTCCGTAAATCTGCAGAAATAACTGTAAGAACTTATTGGTTTGAAATTCCGGTTTTTAAAGATAATTTTACATTCATAAAATATAATCAGAGATAATCATTACAAAATTTTAAAAACCGGAACTCAGATAATTATGATCTGCAAGTACATATTATTGTTAGTCATACTGCTTAATTTCTCTAAGCTTACTTTTGCACAGAGCAAAGAAGAGATTATTGAGCGCATCAGGGAAGAGATCGAATCGATTCATCTGGATACTGCACTGAAAAGTGTCACTCTGCAAAATGAAGAGTTCCTTGAGAATATGACTGACGGCGGAGGTGAGCTGACGGGCTTTTATAAAGGTAAAAGTATAAACAGAATTTACAGAAGCATTGGAATTTCTTTCGGCGTCGGCATCAGTGAGTTCTATTATAAAAAGAACAGGCTTATCTTTATCCGTGAGAAATTTAATTCCTATGTTTATGACGACAGCCTTGGAACAGCTGATTATACAAAATTAAATACCACCTACAGCGCTAAGCATTATTTCGACAATGGAAGGTTAATAGAGAGCAGTTCCACCGGTCACAAAATCACTTCAGGCGAAACACAGGATACTGAAAAAATTTTATTGGATGAATCAGATGAGGCTTTTAATTTTATAAACAAAATAATTTTATCACTCTCCGGCCGCGGAAAATAATCATGATATTAAATTGAATTATGAGTAAGACGATATCAGTCATTTTATATTTGTTTGTTCTTGCCGGCAGTGTATTTGCAAATGCAGCTCAGCCGGGAATCTGGAATTCAGGAGGGATGGGAAACTTTTCTTTACTTTTTCCTGACGACAGTCTTTCATATAAAAAGATTCAGATGGTGAATGAAAGAGTTTCTATTATTTTGTATAAAGGATATTCGGTCGTGAAGGGTGAATACAAAATGTATAACGATACACAAGATACAATAAAGATCAGGACAGGTTATCCGCTGAACTCAAGTTTCAAAAGTGAAACAGCAGGCAATTACAGAGCTGATATCAGTTTCGATTCTCTTTATGGATTGAATGTTCTTGTTAATTCGGTTCCTGTAAATTTAATTGCAGAGACTTCAGAACACAGTTCCGGATATTTACAGAACAGCAACTGGTATGTATGGAATAATACTTTTGCCCCGGAAGACACTACTGTCATAACGGTATACTTTATTGTTAATACTAATGATAATATTATCCGGAAAGGTTATACTAAAGATGAGAATAACGGATTCATTTATGTCCTGGAAACCGGCTCTACATGGAAACAGCCAATTGTAAAAGGTGAGATCAGGATCCTGATCGAAGATGAAATGAATACAGAGGACATTAAGGGATTAAAACCGGATTCGGCTTTCAGAACTGATGAAAAAAATAATATACTGCAGTATAATTTCTCAAACATTTCACCTACTAATCTCGACAACATAATTATCACTTATTTCGAAAAGGTTAATGATCTTAACTTTAAAGCAGTACTCAATAAAAAAGATGAACTGTATGAAAAATCAGATGAGTTTTCTGTTAAGGTAATAAGTTCATCAGAACTTACTTTAAAAAAATACAATAGTCCGTTCGATGTTGAATCTACAGACTGGACAAGCTTGCTTTTAATTCTTTCCATAGTTGGGATTCCGCTATTGATACTTATTTTGATAACTGTTTTACTGATTATATTTATATTCTGGCTTTACAGGAGAAATAAAAAAAGAAAAGGCTTATAGATTTGTAAGTTATGTAAGATTCATTGCCGTTAACTTTAGTCACCGGCAATGTCAGAGACTTAGTCAACGGTTTATTCAACAGATAAATTTTTATCATTGATAAAATATGCACGGCAGAAATTTGAAAACGGCACTTCTTCAGATTCATTCTGAAAAATTTAATCAGACAGGTAATCTGCTAAAAGGAATAAAGTACTGCCGGGAAGCGGCTGCAGAAGGCGCTGACATAATATTATTTCCTGAGATGTGGAATATAGGGTATGAAAGTTTTGATGATTCAGTCTTTGATGCTGACTTTGACCCGGCAAATGTTTCCGAAGATATTCATAATAAGATAAGTGTCTGGAATACACATGCAATAGATATTGAATCTGAATTTATAATGACTTTCAGAAAACTCAGCAGAGAGCTTGAAGTTTCCATTGCGGTTACATTTCTGCAGAAGGGAAAGGACAAGCCGTATAACTCTGTAGCATTGATTGACAGATATGGTGAGATAGTTCTTAATTATTCAAAGGTTCATACCTGTGATTTTTCAATGGAATATTTCTGTCATCCGGGTGAAAATTTTTATGTATGTGATCTTGATACGAAGAAAGGAAAAGTAAAAACCGGTGCAATGATCTGCTTTGATAGAGAGTTTCCTGAAAGTGCAAGAGAGCTGATGCTGCTTGGAGCTGAAATAATTCTTATTCCAAACTCCTGTAATATGGATATTCACCGAACAGCACAGCTCAGAACCCGTGCTTTTGAAAATATGGCAGGAGTAGCATTGGCAAATTATCCGTCACCTAAATGTAACGGCAGATCTATGGCTTATTCTCCGCTTGTTTATGATAAAGAAGGGAAGGAACTTGACAACCTGATCGTCATGGCAGAGGAAACCGAAGGAATTTTTTATGCTGACTTTGATATTAATGCCATAAGAGAATTCAGAAAGCGCGAAGTATGGGGAAACGCATACCGGAAAGTTAACTCCTATAATTCTAAAATGAGTAAAGAAACCGAAGATCCTTTTAAACGAAAAGATTCAAGAAAATAAAAAAAATTTTCAGTTGATCGATAAATAAAAATTAACTTTAACATAAAGCAAATGAACACAAAAATTCTGCTTATTCTTTTTATTGTAATTCCTTTTACAGGCTTTTTATATGACGAGCCTGTAATAACACCTGACGATTTGAATATCCTTACAGGAAAGAAATGGACAGGCAAACTTACATATCTGGATTATTCAAGCAATAAACTGGTTTCTATTCCTGCCGAAGTGACCGTACTCAACGCTGAAGATTCTGACGCTTTTATTTTTATAAATGGATATCCGGACGAACCGAAAGCCAACAATACTGATACTGTAAGGATCGAAGAGAACGGAAAAAAATTCGGCAATGAAACCGTTACAGAAAGAATATCTGAAACAGATGGTATCTTAAAGATCATTACTTCGGAAGAAGGAATGGATAATGATAAGCCTGCTGTTATCCGGCACACTTACATTATCAGTAGTACAGGATTTACAATAATAAAAGATGTCAGATATGAAGGTGAGAATAATTTTATTAACAGAAACACTTGTCTATTCGAAAGAGCAGATTGACTGTAAAAAGAAACAGGTTAATTTATTTTTTCCTGATAGTAATTGTCATATTGGCTGGACTTGCATCCAGAAAATTCCATGATCAGCTTCCGCCATTCATAGCTGAATATTCAGGCGATACATTATGGGCATTAATGGTTTTCTTTTTAGCAGGATTCATTTTTTCAACCTGTTCAACTATCCGCATTGCCATCATATCTCTGACATTTTCTTTTGCAGTAGAATTCAGTCAGCTTTATCAGGCAAATTGGATAAACGACATAAGGCATACAAGGATCGGAGGATTGATACTGGGTTTTGGATTTTTATGGAGCGATCTGATCTGCTATACAGCCGGTATTCTGATCGGAATAACACTGGAAAAATTATTCTTGATTAAAAAATTTAAAACTTCACTCCAAGATTAAACTGCCAAAGATAATTTCTCTGATAGTTAAGAAAACCATTATTAAAACTGTTTGTAAGGTCAAAATTATATCTAACTTCTGTAATGATAGTCTGCGGAATGACCTTATTAATTTCAACACCTGCACCTGTTATTAATCCCAACACAGGGCTTTTTAGTTTTTCAAAAAGAGGATCTTCATAGTTCTGGTAAAGAGAATCTTTACCATCTGATGCACTTACTTTATAACCTGAATAAAAACTTAAGACCGGTCCGATAGAAAAATACGGACTAACAGAACTGTTTATAAGAATGAATTCAGCGACAGCATTAATGTCTATGTAGTTCAGGCGATTATTAATATTAAAGCTTCCGGTTTCTTCACCAAACTCATTTGTTATAATGACCGGCAAGGTAAATCCTTTTTGCGAATATCCGGCTTCTCCGGAGATCACTACATTGTTTAAACTGAGAAAATCATATATAAGATAGATATTGAAACCGGCTTTATTGTCTCTTTGAATTTTAAATTCCGTATAATCCAGTTCTGCATTGGATAAATTCAGTCCGCCCTTGATACCAAAATTCTTAAGCTGTGAGAATGAAACATTTGAAAGTAAAAGTAAAACAGAGATGAATAAGAGAGATTTTGAATTCATTGTCCTGCGATTAATTAATGTGCAAAAGTTTTTAATCGTGGTCAAGTTATTGATATCGCCCATTAAAAACAATCATTTATTTTAGTTTCATATATACCCTGATAAAGTCTGAATGAGTCTTATCCTAAGTCATTAAAATTCTGATTTTAACAAATGCTACATGATAAAAGTAAACAACTCTATGGATAAATTATGTAAATTATGTAAATTATAAAAAAAGTTTTGTAATGAATTTTAAAGCCATTATTTATATTTTTGGTAAGAAAAAAATCCGATAACCGGTTTTAATGAAGTATTAAAATTGGTATGATTAAAAGATGTAATATTAGTTAACTTACTTAAATCTTCAATAAAGCTATATTCGATAAATCTGTAATCACCCTTTTTGTCAACAAACACAATTTAAATTTATAATTCACCAATATGTTAAAATACAAAGCCGATATAAAGACCCTCATATTTCTCATCATGACGACCGCTATGCTTTTTGTTCAGTGGAATTTCGGATTTCATCCGTTATTATATATATTTTCACTTTACCTTGCAGTAACTGTCGCAGTAATAGCTCATAATCACAATCACGTTCCGATGTGGAAATCCAAACTGCTAAACGACATTACAGATTACTGGATCACATTGTTTTACGGATTTCCAATCTTTGCATGGACGCCGACACATAATAAAAATCATCATAAGTTCAATAACCGCGAAGGAGATTTCACGATCACTTACAGAGTAAGCGAGAAGAACAATATATTTACTTTGCTGAGCTATCCTACCATCAGCAGCTATTTTCAGCAAAACCCAATTGTTGTGTATCTCAAATTTCTCTGGAACAACAAGCGCAGCAAATTTTATCTTTCGATATTTCAGTATGTTGCACTCGGGTTGTTTATAATCATTGCTTTATTAATAGACTGGAAGAAAGCGATATTATATGTGATCATTCCACAGCAGTTTGCGTTGTTTTCAGTGTTGATATTCAATTACATTCAGCACGTTCACGCCGATGAAGAATCTGATTATAACCACTCACGTAATTTTGTAAGTCCGACTACAAATTTTTTACTTTTCAACAACGGTTTTCATACAATTCATCATTTCCGCGCAAGTATTCACTGGAGCGAAACACCCGAAGCTCATAAGAAAATTGATCACCTAATAGAGCCGCATCTTAAAGAGCGTGGTTTCTGGCCGTATATAATAAAAGCATATATCATTGCTCCTTTTAATAATACTTTCAGAACGAAATCAATGAGACTGGAACGGCTAGCCAGGCAGAAGAAGACTGAGTCTTCTCAGGTCTGATATTTATTCCCGGCATTATTCATTATATCTTTAATGTTCAGTACAGAGGATTATCTTAAACGAATAAAGATCGGTAAAGCGCTTTTTCCTGATGCGGATTTTTTATCCGCTCTGCATTATTCTCATCTCAGACATATTCCCTATGAAAATTTCAGTATCATAAATAAAACAATCATCAGTCTTGATGAAGACGATCTGTTTGAAAAGATGGTCAAAGGATGCAGAGGCGGTTTCTGTTATGAACTGATTTTTTTATTCAAAAGACTTCTTTCAGACCTTGGATATGACGTGGAATTACTTTCTGCAAGAATATTTCACGGACAGGATCTGATGCAAGGTCCGGAATTTGATCACTCAATATTACTTGTAAAAATAAAAAATGAATCCTGGCTTGTCGATGTTGGGAATGCTCTTTGGTTTTCAAAACCATTACTGTTGAGCAATGAAGAAATTCAGATTCAGAATCATCAGCACTTCAGAATTCTGAAAAACAATGAAAATGAATACACGCTTTTTGAAAAAGGCAGTTATAAAAATAAAGAAACTCCGCAATACACGTTCAATCTCAAGCCCCGGCTTAATTCCGATTTCAATGATATCTGTCATTATAAATGGACATCACCTGAGTCTAAATTTACGAAAGAATATATTTGTTCACGGATAACTGTTACCGGCAGGATCTATTTAAAAGAATCCGGTCTGATAATCATTGAGAATGGTGAAAGATCAGTCATACCTGTAGCAGATAAAAATGAATTCAGATATTATTTGTCAAAATACTTTCCTTTCATAACAACTGGTTTAGTGAGGTAAGTTATTTTTTATTTAATTCCCGGTATAATTGGAACGCGGAGGTTGCGGATTGAGCTGAAACATAATCAGAAAATATTATTTAACAACTTTCTTTAATCATCGGTAAGAATCAGCTTTACAGACGTTATCTGTGTTCAATAAAGTATTGCCATGCAAACAGTAATTTTTTAAAATCCTTAATTAAAGCTTTGATTTTTTTAAGTTAAATACTAATATTGAGCACAAAGAACAAATAGATTTAGAATTAATCAAATCTGAAACTCATAAAAAATAATGGAACCCATAAAAGAACTTCGGCTGGCTGTACTGATAGATGCAGACAATATACCTTATTCAAATATTAAAGGAATGATGGAAGAGATAGCAAAATACGGTACTCCAACATTTAAAAGGATTTACGGTGACTGGACAAAGCCGACTCTTACCGGCTGGAAATCAGTACTTCTTGAAAATGCAATCACACCGGTTCAGCAATACAGTTACACAATAGGAAAAAATTCTTCCGACTCCGCCCTGATCATAGATGCAATGGACATTCTGTATACCGGAAGAGTTGACGGATTCTGCATTGTTTCCAGCGACAGTGATTTTACGCGGCTTGCTACAAGACTTCGTGAAGCAGGTATGCTTGTGTACGGGATAGGAGAGAAAAAAACACCTTCGCCTTTTATTGCTTCCTGCAATAAATTCATTTATATAGAAATTCTGAAGAAGCGCGATAAACCGGCTGTCTCAGGTCCTGTTTCAAAAAAAATTGAAAAGACACCGGTTAAAAAAACTGTTCCTGCTGCACCTGCAGCTGTTACAGTTGCTGCGATAGATACTGAACTGACAAAGTTAATTTCCGACAGTATAAATGATCTTGCAGAAGAAGACGGCTGGGTCTATCTCGGTGTGTTGGGAAATCTTATATTAAAGAAAAAGCCCGACTTCGATCCAAGAAATTACGGATACAAGAAGCTTATAGATCTTATAAAAAAAATAAAGGAAATTGAGATCGATGCAAGAGGAACAGGCAAAAATAATATTCAGCATTTTTATGTTAAGACAAAATAATTTTTTAATAAGAAGCTCTAAATTAATTCATTATTATGTATAATTCGCAAATTAAAGATTACTGGGCTGAATACCTGGAAAGCTTACCTGAAGAAGAAAGAGGATCACATTTTATTTATTGCGCGGAACAATGGGGTGACAGCAATGAACTTGCGCAGGAGCTGGGAGAACTCATTGCATCCGGGGTGAAAACAGCTACCTGTTCATCTCTCTGGGAATATGAATTTGAAGGCGGTCAGATTCCGGAAGCAGGAATTAAAACCATTGTACTTGACGGAAAAAACCAGCCATTATGCATAATCGAAACTGTGAACGTTGAAATAATTCCATATGATCAGGTCAGTGCCGAATTTGCATATCAGGAAGGCGAAGGTGACAGATCTCTGGAATACTGGAGAAAAGCACACTGGAATTTTTTTACACGGATATTAAAGAAAATCAGAAAGGAACCGGCAATGGACATGCCGCTTGTCTGTGAAAAGTTTAAAGTAGTTTATAAATAATTCTGTTTCGTTTAAATTTAATCTGCAATTGTTTTTTGTATAAATGAAAACTAATATTTCATACCTTTCTAATGAAGTTATTCAGGTTCTTTAAGTTAAAGTATTCTTATATTATTAATATATCGTTTATTATTTTTCTGATTAGCGGAAATGTATATTCACAGAAAAATATTCATAAATGGAAGTTTGAAGATACTCCTGAATGGTTTGATGATTTTGAAAATAGTGATCAGCTAGATTCCGCAAAATGGACATATGAAACGGGAGGTGACGGTTGGGGAAATAATGAACTTCAGTATTATACAAAAGGAGACAATGCTTTAATTGAAAATGGTATTTTAAAGATCATTTCAAAGAAAGAAAGTAAGAGGAAAAGAAAGTACACATCATCAAGAATAGTTACAAAAAATAAAGGTGAATGGCTTTACGGAAAAATAGAAGTTAAAGCAAAACTTCCGTGTGGCAGAGGAACATGGCCAGCTTTCTGGATGCTTCCGGTCAGGCAGTATTATGGGAAAGAGACATCAAGCGGAGAGATTGACATTATGGAGCATGTCGGATATGAACCTGATATTGTTCACTTTTCCATACACAACAAAGCTTACAACAGCAGTTTAAAAAATGAAAAGACAACTAAGCTTACGGTAAAAAAATCTTCCAGTGCATTCCACATTTACAGACTTGACTGGACTCCATACGGCATCCGTGGCTTCGTTGACGGAAAGAAATATTTTGAATATAAAAATACAGGCAAAGGAAGTAAATACTGGCCGTTCGATAAGAAATTCTTTCTGATTATTAATCTTGCAATAGGCGGAGACTGGGGCGGAATAAAAGGCATTGATAACTCCATATTCCCAGCGACTTTGGAGATTGATTATGTCAGGGTCTTTAATTTTATAGAATAATTGTTACTTCCTTAATTGTACTATATAAAAAAAACAGGATCGAAAACCTCAATCCTGTTTTTTAAAAAACGGCTTGCAGGATAATTTATTTTCTTGTCAGTTTAATTTCCATGGTTTTGGATTCACTTCCATTAGTAGTAGTATACATTTCCATCAGGTGATTATTGTCATCAATAATTTTAAAGGTTTGTCTGATATTTTTAACTTCATTTGTTGTCGGATCATAAGATGTTCCTTTGAAATTCACTGTTTTTGTAGCTTCGTCCCATGTCCCTTCACTGTTCGAGATACCTGTTCCGAAGTTATCTATCCACGAACTCTGAAAAATTTTCCTGCCGTTATCATAACCCAGAATATTTATTCCTTCAAAGGGCATTCCCATCATATCTCCGGAATAAGTTGACTGCTGATATCTACCTCCAAGGATCATTTTATTCGTGACCGAACCTGCGGCTTTACTTGGCGGCGCACCGGGAGCCATCCAGAAAGTGATTTCTTCGGACCATTCTCCGTTTGACTTGGCAAGCATTTCGTGAACCGGTCCGGGTGTCATATAATCCGTCCAGGCTTTCATATCATCTGCTGACTGTGCAGAAGAATAATTTTGAGTTGCCAGCTGAGCAATTGTAAAAATAAACAGGATGATTGTTTTCATTTTTAGAGTCTCCTTTTTTTTTTGAACAAAAATAATTACTCTGAATACAATTACCAACTGATTTTTAAGTAACCGGAAATTATTTCCAATTATTAATTGAAAACTTGAAAAATGAAGATGATTTAATTAAGTTAATCAACTAAATATCCGGTAACTTAATTTATTCTTCATAAAAGCATATACTATTGTATTTAGTTAAACAGTCCTATTTTATCAGATTTATCAGAAATTTGTTTACACATTTATTAAAAAATTATGGAATTCAGCATTAGCAGCGCTTTGGAAATATTAAATTCGACTCCGGCGGTTCTGGAAAAACAACTCGCCGGTCTCAGTTCAGAATGGCTTATGTCAAACGAAGGCAAAGGTACCTGGACACCGGCTGAGGTAGTTTGTCATCTGATTCACTGTGAGGAAGATGACTGGGTAGCCCGTATGAATCTGATTCTGAGCGATACAGATAATAAAGCGTTCAGACCATTTGACCGTTCAGAAGGATTTAATAAGAGTATGACAAAAACTATTTCCGAACTTTTGGATGAGTTCAGAGTACTGCGTGAAAAAAACGTTGCATATCTGATTTCATTAAATCTTACAGATACTGATCTCAATAAAAAAGGCATTCATCCAGCTTTTGGAGAAGTGACACTGAAGCAGTTACTATCTGCGTGGACTGTTCACGATCTCAGTCACATTTCGCAGATCTGCCGAATCATTGCAAACCAATATGCTGAGCAGGTTGGACCCTGGACCAAATATCTTCCTTTTTTAAAAAAGAAGTTCATATCTGAAATTAAAACTGCAGAAGATGAAAGGGTACACGACTGGAGTTCTTATTATAAAAATAAATCCAATCTCGTACCCAGAGATACATTATTGAAAGCGCTTGAAATATTTGAAAAGGAAAAGCCATCCGATGAACAGCTGTTTGCAATTGATCTTGGATGCGGACACGGTGCGGATACACTGGAATTATTAAAAAGGAACTGGAAAGTTCTTGCAATTGACAATTCAGATGAAGGGCTTGCCATTCTTGAAGACAGCATAATTCCAAGCCGCAAGTGTAATTTCAGAAAAGTGAATATGTCGTTTGAAGATTTAAAACTAATGAAATGTAATCTGCTTAATGCAAGCTACAGCCTTCCGTTTTGTAAACCTGAATTTTTCAGCCGGATGATGAAGGAAATAGACAGTTCAATTCTGAAGGGAGGCAGATTTTCCGGGAATTTCTTCGGAAAGAATGACAGCTGGTCCGGCAATAAAAATATGACCTTTCATACAAAGGAAGAGCTGTTAAACTATTTCAGGAATTTTGAAATGGAATATCTGGAAGAGAAGGATGAAGACGGAGTCACTGCTTCCGGTGAGTCTAAACACTGGCATGTCTATTCAGTAATTGCAAAGAAAATATCTGATAAATAATAATTTTTACACTGATTTAAAATGACTGTAATGAAAACAAATTTTTATTTTATGACATAAATCATATTTGAAAAGATTGGATTTTGTTAACTTTGTAGTAAATAAATAAATTTATGAAAAATAATCATACAGAAATAAATTCACGCCACTCATGGGCGGAGCCTTTTAAGATTAAGATGGTGGAGCTTCTCAATATGACTACACCGGAACAGAGGAAGAAAAAGATAACCGAAGCAGGCTTCAATACATTCCTGCTTAGATCAAGAGATGTTTACATAGATCTTCTTACAGACAGCGGTACGAATGCAATGAGCGACAGACAATGGGCGGGTCTTATGCTCGGAGATGAAGCTTATGCGGGAAGCGAGAACTTCTATCACCTGGAGTCAACTGTAAAGGAATGTTACGGATATAAATATGTGGTTCCTACTCATCAGGGCAGGGGAGCCGAGAATCTTTTATCAAAGATCCTGATCAAACCGGGTGATATTGTTCCGGGGAATATGTACTTTACAACCACACGTCTTCATCAGGAGCTTGCAGGCGGAACATTCCACGATATAATAATTGATGAAGCTCACGATTCGCAAAGCCCTCACCCTTTCAAAGGAAATGTCGATCTTAATAAAGTCGAAGCACTGATTAAAAAATTCGGCGCTGAGAAAATTCCATATCTGTGTATCGCAACAACTGTGAACATGGCAGGCGGTCAGCCAATTTCGTTAAAGAATCTTAAAGAAGTCCGTAAGCTGACACAGAAGCACGGAATAAAAATTTTTCTTGATATGACACGTGTTGCTGAGAATGCCTGGTTCATTAGACAAAGAGAGCCCGGATACTCGAAGAAAAATATTGCACAGATTGTAAAAGAAATATGCAGCCTTACTGACGGAGCGACCATGAGCGCCAAGAAAGATGCTCTTGTAAATATCGGGGGATTTCTTGCCATAAACGACAAGAAGATTTATGATGAGGCAAGCAATCTTTGCGTAGTGTTTGAAGGACTTCATACGTACGGCGGACTTGCGGGAAGAGATATGGAAGCTATTGCAATAGGTATAAAGGAATCATTAAGCGATGATCACATGGATGCAAGGATAGGGCAGGTTCTTTATCTCGGAAATAAATTAAGAGATGCAAAAGTGCCGATTGTAAAACCTGTCGGCGGACATGGCGTCTTTATAGATGCAAGAAAATTTCTTTCACATCTCAAACAGGATCAGTTCCCTGCTCAGACACTGGCAGCGGAAATCTATTCTGATTCCGGAGTAAGGACAATGGAAAGAGGAATTGTATCCGCAGGACGTGATGCTGTAACAGGCAAACATCATTATCCGAAACTTGAACTAGTAAGAGTCACGATTCCAAGAAGAGTATATACTCAGGCACACATGGATGTAGTCGCGGAAAGTATTGATAATGTATACCGAAACAGAAAGAATATAAAAGGATTAAAAATGGTATTTGAGCCAAAGTATCTCCGGTTCTTTCAGGCACGATTCAAAAAAATATAATCCGAGTTAAACGAAGAAAGAATTTTAAATAAATAATTTATACAAACTTAAAACAAAGGAATTATAATGTCGCTTAACGAACCAATAATTGCAGAGCTTCAGATGGAAGCAGCAAATACCAGAAAAATGATAGAAAGAGTTCCGGAAAAATCATTTAGCTGGAAACCTCATGATAAGTCTATGACACTCGGAAGACTTGCATATCATATTTGTGAAAACCCCCAGTGGGTAAGCGTTACGGTTGATAAAGACGAAATTGACTTTGCCGCTAAAGAATACGTTGAGAAAGAAGCAAAGACCACGGAAGAACTTCTGAAAGTATTTGATGATAGTATTGCAGAGGCAGTTGAATGTCTGAAAAATGCTTCCGATGAAAAGCTTCTGGGAAACTGGACAATGAGAAATGGTGAGCAGGTATATTTTACAATGCCAAAGCTTGCAGTTCTTCGTTCATTTGTTCTGAATCATATTATTCATCACAGGGGACAGCTGTCGGTTTATCTCAGAATGCTCGATATTCCCCTTCCGCAGATCTACGGACCTACTGCTGATGAAAATGCTTTTTAAATATCCATAATATTACAGGGACGTAACAAGTGCGTCTCTGTAATATTTATTTTTAAATATTAATATTTTCCCGGATCTCCTTTCCGATAAATGAAGATAATGCGATTCCCATCCCGTTACACGACATAGCAAACGTAATTCTGTCAGAGATGTTTTTTATTTCAGGTTTCTTTAATTCGTTAAAGCCCATTATTCCTGACCATGTGTAATCTATTTCAAAATTCTGATCAGGAATAATCATGTTTTCTAATTTAAATTTCAGATCATTTATTATGCTTTCATTAGATTCGAAATCCGGTGTTTCTTCTTTTTCGAAATCCAGATTTCTTCCCCCTCCGAAAATAATTCTGTTCTCATAATTTCTGAAATAATAAAATCCTTCATCAAAATGAAAAACTCCTTTGAATTTCAGTCCTTCCACGGGCTTTGTAATAAGCACCTGACCTCTTCCGGGTTTGATATTGAATTCAGGAAATAATTTACCGGTAAATGCATTAGTACAAACAATCACTGATTTTGCATTGAAGTACATTCTGTCTTTTCCCGAAAAATTATTTGTAATTACTTTCACATAATTTTCCTTTTCATTAATCATTTCCACGTCACATCCGTTTATGATACTTATTCCCAAAGAAGCTGCATAGTCAATAAGAGATCTCATCATCATTCCCGTATCAATTTGTGATTCATACGAACTGTAAACTACTGATCTGACCTTGTCTTCGTTAAAGCCAAACTCCCTTATCTTTTCATCTCTGATTTCAAAAGCATCTCCGCCGAATATATTTCTAAGCTTGATATTTACAGGATTTAATTTATCAATTGAATCAATATGCCTGTCGTCTATAAGTTCATATCCTCCGAATTTTAACAATCCGGTCTTTTCGTCACCCAGTCTTTTCCGCAACAGATTTATTCCTTCATATCTTTTACTTACAAGCTCTATCGTAGCCTTTTCACCTATCCTCTTAACATCCGACAATATCTCCGTCAGGCTTCCGAAGCAGGCGAATCCTGCATTCTTCGTACTAGCTCCGGTTGGTATGAGTCCTTTCTCGAGGATAAGAATGCTTCGTTGCGGATATTTTTCCTTGATCTCACAGGCCGTTGACAGACCTAGTATTCCGCTGCCTATTATAATGAAGTCGTAATTTATAAATGAGTTAATTTCCCAGAAAGATAAAGACATATTTTATTAGTTCATATAGTTCTTTTAGTGACATCAAATCTTTATACACACATTCTTCGGTTCTGTAAAAAATCTAAGAGCTTCAAATCCGCCTTCTCTTCCAACACCCGAATTTTTCATTCCTCCGAACGGCGTACGAAGATCACGCTCCATCCAGCAGTTGATCCAGACTATTCCTGTTTTGATTTTTCCTGCGAGCCTGTGCGCGCGCGTGAGATTTTCCGTCCATATAATGGAAGCGAGTCCGTACTGCGTTGAGTTTGCCATCATCATTACTTCATCTTCAGTTTCAAACGGAGTGATTGTCACAACAGGTCCGAAAATCTCTTCCTGATTCGTCCTGCAGTCATACTTTAATCCTTCGATCACTGTTGGCTCAATGAACCAGCCATCCTTACATCTTCCTTCCGGTATGAATCTCTTTCCTCCGCAGAGAATCTTTCCTCCCTCTTTTTCCGCAAGTTCGATATATGAAAGTATCTTTTCGAAATGCTGTTTTGATACGATCGCACCCAGATCCGTATCATCTTTCAACGGATCTCCTACTTTTAATTTTTTTACCTTTTCCACAAAATCAGTTTTAAACTTTTCATAGATTTTTCTTTCAACAAATATCCTTGACCCGCAAAGACATATCTCACCCTGATTTCTGAATGAAGATTGCACGGTGGTCTTTAGCATCTCATCATAATTGCAGTCAGCAAAAATAATATTCGGATTTTTTCCTCCGAGTTCCAATGAAAGTTTTTTAAACATAGGTGCGGCTACTTTTGCTATCTCTTCGCCTGTCTTTGTTCCTCCCGTAAATGTGATTGCTTTTATTTTCGGATGGGAAACTATTGCAGCTCCGGCTGTATGCCCGTAACCCTGTATGATATTGAGAACTCCCTGCGGCAGTTTTGCTTCAATGCATATTTCCGAAAGCATAAAGGCAGTCAATGGGGTTATCTCTGAAGGTTTCGCTATAACACAGTTACCTGCTGCAAGTGCCGGCGCTATTTTCCAGCTGAATAAATACAGAGGGAGATTCCAGGGAGAAATAGCTCCGACAATCCCCAGCGGCTGCCGCAAAGTATAATTCAGTGCTACATTATCGGTCATATGCGATTCACTGGAAAACTGAGTTATAGCCGAAGCAAAAAATTCGAAATTCTTTACCGCTCTCGGAATGTCAACACTTTTAGAAAGCCAGAGCGGCTTTCCGTTATCCATACTTTCTGCATGCGCAAACTTTTCAAGATTGTTTTTTATCAGTCCTGCTATTTTCAACAGATATTCAGCACGGGTCTCCGCCGGTAAATTTGACCATAGCGGAAATGCCTTCTCTGCAGACTCAACAGCAAGCTGTACATCGTCTGAATTTGAATCCGGTATCATTGTGAATGTTTCTCCGGTTGACGGATCCTGTACGTTTATGTAATTATTGGAATAAGGTGTTGTAAGAATTCCGTTAATGTAGTTCTTTAACTTTTGCATTAATAAACTTTTATTCTGATCTGAAAAATATTTTCAGATCTCTTTTTCTTCCCAGTACATTAATTCATTGTACTCATTAAGATCTCTCCACTTTTCAATCTTTGAGATAATACTTTTATAAGAAGAAGCTTTTATAAAAAAATAATGAGAGAACTCTTCTTCTCCTATTTCATAACCGTCATACTCGGAATTATCTTCTCCGATAAGATTCTTCAGTTCGGCAAGTAGATCAGGCAGGAAGCCCTCTTTCCCGGCTTCTATTACTCTGTCCATTATATTGTTGTAATCTGTTTCCCGGGAAGGATCCATTCCAATGAATTCGCTTCCGATGAAAGTATGCTCCTGTATCTCAGGTCTGAAAGTGAAGCACTGATAAACATATTCTTCACCATTGATCTCTTTATTATTCTCTGTCATAATCTGTAATTGTTTAATTACAAAATAATCGATTTGTTTATATCTTCTGTCTGTACTTATTGCTTTCTCTTTTAGATTAAAATTTTTTAACTCAAAGATATTATGGATTACTGAACTATGAACTTATTAAACCTGCTCCAATATGGTTCTGAAAGCTGCAAACTTATCCCTGTATTTTTCCAAATGTTTTTTTTGAAGTTCACCCGAAAATTCATTCTGATATTTTTCGTAGTCTTCCATATTATTTAAAAAATACTGAATAGAATATGTAATTCCCTCTTCATCGTCACCGGTTTTTATTCTGAAGATTTTATTATCAATAAACAGTCTCGTCGCTAATACGTCCGGGATATGTTCTGTTTTCATCCATTCAAGCCATTCATCATGAACAGAGCTGTCGATATTTACGGTTACATTATACAGGATCATGATTTTATTGTTAATAGTTATTTGTTATTCGTTAATAGTTATTTGTTATTCGTTAATAGTTATTTGTTATTCGTTAATAGTTAATTTTATTTAATAACTATCAAGATCATAATTTCAAAATGATAATCTTCAAATAATATTTAAGATAAACCTTTAACGCTTCTCGCTTAACGTTTAACGAATAACGACTCACGTTTTCACAGGCATAAAGTTCTTCCACCGTCCACAGGAACATTGATCCCATTGATATAGCCGGCAAAAGGTGATGCCAGAAATGTTGCGGCATAAGCTATCTCTTCCGGTTCAGCGAATCTCATCAAAGGTATTTCTTTCAGTCCTTCATTATAAATTTCTTCTTCACTTTTACCTGTTGCAGCAGCTTTGTTTTTAAAAAGAGTGAACAGTCTTTCAGTTTTAGTTGCACCTGGAAGAATATTGTTTACAGTGATCCCGAATTGACCAAGTTCAGCCGAAAGCGTTTTAGACCAGCCTGCCACAGCTCCCCGGATTGTGTTAGATACTCCGAGATTCTTCAGCGGCTGCTTGACTGATGTGGAAATAATATTAATGATTCTGCCGTATTTTTCTTTTTTCATTCCTTCCATCAATGACTGAACCAATATCTGATTGCAGACAAGATGACTGGAAAATGTCTGTATGTATTCAGAAATGTCGGCAGAGTATGCTTCTCCTGCTTTTGGTCCGCCGGTATTATTTACAAGAATGTGAACCGGCGGGTTTTCCGAAACAAAATTATGAAGCTTGGTTTTTAATTCATCCGGTTTCGAAAAATCCGCAACAATAATATTATGATTCTGCCTTTTTGTTGCGGGCATTTCTCGCAATACTTTTCTTAATGATTCTTCATTTCTAGCGACAAGAATCACACTAGCGCCGGATGATGCAAACTCAATTGCAATAGCTCTTCCGATTCCCTGTGAGCTTCCGCAGACAATAGCTCTTTTATCTGTTAAGTCAATGTTCATTTTAACTTATATACTTTTTAAAAATATTTTTTCGATCCGGCTGCTTAATATATTATATATATTTATAATTCACTCTACCGGCTTTACAATTAATGTCAGATCCCTTCTTTCCGTTATTTCCACTACCGTATCCTTTTCTATATGAATCTCCGAATCCGCTTCCCAGTGTGTTCCGTTGAATTCAATTTTACCCTTTAATGAATTTGGTTTAATTTCTTTTATCACGACTGCTCTTTTTCCGATAAACTCATCCTTAAGAATTTTATCACTGCCTGTCTTTCCTTTAAAGAGTTTTCCGAAATATTTTCTAAGCAATGCTAAACTTAATAGTGAAGTTACGAGAAAAATCATTAACTGAATTATTACAGATTCGATATTGAAAAGATATGTCAGCAGGGCTGTGACCAGACTTCCGATTCCGAAAAAGAAAATAATAAATCCAGGCATTATTAATTCCGCGAACAATAAAATTATTCCGGCAATAAACCAAATCAAAGAATAATTATCCATATTATTTTTGTTTAATTACTGTCTCTGTTTCTTTCTGATTCAGTGTACTGAACACTTTGCTTAACGATGCCACCATTCCGGATACATCGCTGAGATTTCCGGGAATGATCATAGTATTATTCTTCTGTGCGAGTTTGCCGAATTCGAGCAGATACTGCTCGGCTATCCTTAGATTTACTGCATCCTGCCCGCCTTTTTCATTTATAGCATTTGCAATTTCACGTATGCCTTTTCCTGTTGCCATCGCAACCTTTTCAATTTCCTGGGCTTTTCCTTCAGCTTCATTTATCCTCTTTGTTTTTTCACCTTCAGATTTCGCGATCGCTTCGAGCTTCTCTCCTTCTGCCCGGTTAATGCGCGCCTGCTTTTCGCCTTCTGATTCGGCTATCACGGCTCTCTTCTCCCGCTCCGCTCTCATTTGTTTTTCCATCGCATCTTTTATGCTTCCGGGAGGATTTATGTTTTTTATTTCATACCTTATTACTTTCAATCCCCACGGCTCTGAGGCTTTATCAATTGCATTTACTATTGCCCCGTTTATAACTTCTCTTTCTTCAAATGTTTTGTCAAGATCAATTTTTCCTATTTCGCTTCTCATCGTTGTCTGTGCAAGCTGTACAGATGCAAACGAATAATCATTAACACCGTATGATGCTTTTACCGGGTCCATTACCTGAAGGTATAACACACCGTCAACTTCAACGGTAATATTATCCTTTGTTATACACTGCTGCGGCGGTACATCCATTACTATTTCCTTTAATGAATGTTTGTAAGCAACCCTGTCAACGAACGGTATCAGTATATGAAAACCTGCTTCAAGTGTAGCATGATACTTACCGAGTCTTTCTATAATGAAAACTGTTTTCTGCGGGACAACTCTCGCTGTCTTCAAAAATGTTATTATTATAAAAGCAACTAATAAACCTATTGCAGCTATTTCCATATTATGTTCTCCTTTAAATATTAGTTTTATAGTTAAATCCTAATCTCGATTTTATTTCTTCCGGCAGCTCCGGCAGTTCAGATCTAGGTATCAGATAAGTCGGCAGGTCAAACAGATCCTTAAAAACCTTATGCTTCTCAGCTGTCTGCATTAAATAATGATGTCCCGATGAACCGCCGGTTCCTACTTTAGCGCCGATCATTCTGTGCACCATAAGTGCGTGCTTATATCGCCAGGTAGTAAACAGCTCATCTATATCTACCAGATAAGTAAGAAACCTGAACGGAAGGTGAAGTATTGGTTCATCTCTGTAAAGATTTATGAACAGCGCAGCAAGTGTAGATTTGTATGAAAGTCTCCGTACTCCCTGCTTTACGAGTTCATTATGTTTGTCTTCATTAAGCAGCGCTTCAAACTTTTCTATAGTTTCTTCAAATACTTTCAACTGCTTATCTCTCTTTTCTTCCGTAAAACTCGGATTTGTAATGATTATCTGCTTTTCATTTTCCATCATGGTTCCGACTGCATATTTATAATGCTCCCAGAAATCAAACGAATCAATTTTAAGAAAAGGAATTCTTGAAAGCCATTTATCAATAGCATCAAAAAGCGATATGGAATTTTGAGAATCTAGAAGCATTTTCTGATGTTCGTCGGAAACAAGAGTGTAATAGTTTTTCTCATCCAGTTTCACACGGTTCTCTATGTTAAGTCCCATCATGTTTTCTATCAGCCGGAACTGAAAGCTCTGAAAGCCCGAAGCCGGTATCAGAAAATCCCTGAACTCGAGAAAATCAAGCGGAGTCATTGTTTCAAGAACATTAAGCTGATCAATAAGCAGTCTCTGAATAGTAGTGATTCTTCTCAGCCGTGAAACTGCTACGCCTATATTCTTCTCGTCAATGTTTTCTTTACAGAACATATCAAGCACTGAACTTAACTCATGAATTATCTGCTTGAACCAGAGTTCATAAGCCTGATGAACGATTATAAAAAGCATTTCATCGTGAGCATGCTCGTTGTATTCATCGCTTTTAGGAGACTGACTTGTCAATAGCTTTTCCAGATGAAGATAATCGGAATAATAAATCGGCGGATAGGATTTTTTCATGGTTAGCTTTAATTTATGCCGTAAAATAAAACTATTGAATGATTATTAAAAGTAAGTTCAGTATATTTCTTTTCATTTATATTT
>DAIPYG010000013.1:30645-49103 GCA_036782875.1 Bacteroidota bacterium
CATTTTCTTAACATCAGTAAATTCATCAGTTGTGATTTTGTAATAATAAATTCCGCTTGAAAGCTTATCTCCATTAAAATTCACATTATAACTTCCCGGCTGAAGAACATTATTCAGAAGTACTTCAATTTCTTTTCCGAGCATATCATAAATGATGACCTTTACATTATTACTTTTTATTACATCAAACTTAATTACAGTTACCGGGTTAAACGGGTTTGGATAGTTCTGATATAAATTATATTTCTCCGGAATTTCAGATCCGATCTGATTTATTCCAACTGTAGTTGTCCATCTTGCTGTTTCAGTGAGAGGATTTCGCATTAATACTGATATAGCCGTATCCTGCCCTGTACTGTCAGGACTTGTATACGATCCCAGTCCGCCGCCTGTCCATCCTCTGAAATAATATGTTGTTCCACCGCTTACAAATACTCTTGAAAGTACACTGACTGAAGCTGTAGAGCCGGAATCATAAAAGATATTTCCTCCGGAAGTATTTCCGACGGATGATGTCAGAACCATCTTGTATTGAATTTTATAAGTTGCCTTTAAATTTAAGTTTGCACTGATATTAATAGTCTGAGTTGTGTCGCCTCCGTTTGACCAGTTTGAATATACGTATTGATTTAATCCGACAATTCTCGGACTGACTGCCTGCACTGTTATGTTTGATCCGTTTGGTAAGACTAACTGCTGCTGCTGATTATATGCAACACCGTTAATTTTAAATTCCGCTATTCCCGGTCTGTTTGTACTTACAGTTAGGAGAGATGAATTTACATATATATCTGCTTTCCTTATATGGACAGGAGGACCACCGGTCCCCTTTCCTGTAATGCTGACTCTGTAACCTCTTGCAGGTACTGAACCGTTGGTCTTTACAACCAGGGTTACGGAATCAGGATATGCAGAAATTGAATCCTTTCCGTTTTGGAATGAAAAACTAAAGCTGCCTGAAGTTGGTAAAGTATCCAGAGCTGCGCTGAATTTTACCCGCTGACTAAATGGTCCGTTGACAGCTGGTACCTTGATAACGATCTTTACGCTGTCATTATTACCCATGTTAAATGCTGTATTGCTGGTTGTCATTGCAAAGTCCGGGTAATATCCGGTATAACTGCCGAGATTATTGCTTCTTGCATCCATCCATACAACATATGATGTGTTGCCGATGGCAGATATTCCGTGATAGTCACCGATATAATTTTCACCTCCGGGCTGACCGACTGCCATCGAATTCGGATTAAACAGTGTCGTTGATACTGCTGTATTAGGACTAAAAGTCAGACCTCCGTCAGTTGATACTGTTCCGTAAATCTTTGTAAGAAGATTATTTGTCGGATCTTCTCTTGAATCATACCAGCTTATGAAAATTTTTCCTGTTTTATTATCAACTGAAATGGCAGGCATCCATTGATCTGTTGTCGTAGCGTCATCATTTATTCTTACCGGTGCTGACCAGGTAACTCCAAAATCTGTTGATCTTACAAAGTTAATATCAGTAACATCTGCTGTTCCGGGATTTCTGCTGTAAACGACATACACATTTCCTCTTGAAGAAGTATAACTGTTGTCAGCTGCCATTCTCGGAAATCCATCCATTCGTATACAGTTCTTAACTGTATATCTTCCTGCGCATATAATTCCCCCCGTTACAAAAGTTGTTGCTACAACCTGCGGAGAGAAAGTTACGCCTCCATCAGTGGATCTGTTTACCAGAATTGAACTTCCGTTCAGCGAAGCATTATAAACACTGCCACCCTGAATACTGCCGTTAGCTCCGATCGCAGCATATGCACCCTGTCCACCTGTGTATGTAAGAGGACTGCTCCAGCTAACTCCACCGTCTGTACTTCTTACGGATCTCATACCGGTAGAGCCAAATTGTCTCCACACTATGTAAAGATTGTTTGAATACGGTCCGTTTGTCATATCGGCTGCGATCCATTCTTTATCTGATAAGCCAACTGTAGTGGAGGAAACATTATATGTTGATGACCAGGTAACTCCTTTATTAGTTGATTTGGCGATGCAGATTCCGTAAGTACCTCCGTTCTGATAAAGCTGAACATAAAATGCATTTCCAAGGCTGTCATATGACAGTACCGGATCACCCAAAACCGAAAATCCCGGAAATCCAACCGTTACCTTTGTCCAGTCAAATCCGTTAAGAGTGTAATAAAAATTATTAATATTGAATGCGCAGATGCTGTTATTGGGATCGCGCGGATTGGTCGCTATGCTTGGCTCACCAAAATCAGTTCCCAGGAAAAAATTATCAAACCCATTAACTGTAACCGGATTGCTCAATACACCTGAAGGTGATGATACAAAATTATCCGGTTGTATGGCAATAGAGTTTGGAAGATCTGATTCTGATTTGTTTACGAATTGAGCATTTAATTTATTATATGAAACAATAATAAATAATGTTAAGAATAAAGATGTAATCTTTTTCATGTGCTGAATTATATGATTTAAAAATAATTAATAAAAGTTGCCTGAATTATTATCCCGGCAACTTCCCCTTTCAACTGCAACAAAATAAAAGTACACTTTTTATAATCAATAATAATAAAAAACAAAGATCCCTGCTTTTGAGACAGGGATCTTTAATTCTACTATAATCAAAATACTATTTTATAAGAACCATTCTTTTTGTCTGAGCAAATCCCTGCGATTCGATTCTGTAAAAATACATTCCGCTGGAAAGACTGCTAGCATCAAAATCTACAGAGTAACTGCCGGGTGTCAGGTTTTGATTTACTATAGATGAAACCTGCTCTCCGAGCATATTATAAACAACCAGTTTTACAAACTGACTTTTTGCAATATCAAATTTAATTGTAGTATTTGGATTAAACGGATTCGGATAGTTATTATACAATTCAAATTTTTCCGGTACTGTTGAAGAGATCTGATTTATACCCACAGGAATTCTTCTGATTTTAATCAGATTCGGATTTGAGTTTATTGTGTCTAAACCGTTTGTAGCTGCTGCTCTCCAGGTGCATTGAACGGAATCTCCGGTTAAGCCGAATGAAGTTGCAAGACTATCCAGAAAACTCTTTCTTAAACTTATTACTGTATCAGCACCGTTGTTATTACTTAAAAATACTGTTTCTGCTGAAGGTCCGATTTTTTTTATTTTAAAGAAATATTTTACTGTTGGACTGGAGCTTGAAGAGTTCCAGATAAACTGATAAAGTGACGGGTCCTGGGCTGAAACCATCAGCGTAATACCTGTAGGAGGTGATACAGTTGTAACCGGATTTAAAGGAACTCCTGCAACTCTTATATAATTTACTATTGTCTTTAAATTTGACCCGAAAGCATTAGTGGTAGTGAGAGAAACAGTGTATGCACCTGTTGCTGAATAAGTAATTCCTGTTGGATTTTGTGATGTAGATGTTGAAGGGGTTCCTCCCGGAAAGCTCCAGCTCCAGCTTGTTGGTGAATTAGTTGTAAGGTCATAAAAAGTTACAGCACCTCCGCCTAATGGTAAATTCTGTACATCTGATGTAAAATTAGAAGCAGGTGCAACACCTGTAATTGCGTCAATTCCGTCCAATGTTGTAACACCTGAATTATTAGGGTCGAGCCAGTTCTTTAATTGATTTGTAGAAGAACCTCCGTGTGCCCATGATTCGGAAAACTTTCCAAAAACTTTATATACTGTCTGTGGAGTTTCACATTGTGAGGCTATTCCTCCAAGATTTTGACCAATTACTCTTTGGTTCTGATCATATAAAGGACAGCCTGAAGAACCGCCTTCTGTCATACCCTGATCCCATACCACCTGCCAGAAACCGTTCGTTAACCGACCTCCGAATCCGGTTACGGATAATGCCGGATTAATGTCCACAGAAATCTTTTTAATAGCTCCTCCCGGATGATGAATTGCCGTTTCTGTTTGCGGTCCTGTTCCTGAATTATCCCATCCGTTAAAATAAGAATTTGTATTTGCAGGAACTGGGTTATTCAATTGAAGTAATCTGAAATCAGTATCAAAGTTTGATGCCTTTAATGTAGCTCCGGTTACAGACTGAAATGTACCAGAGTTTACACCATTACATGTTGCAGCTTCATAATTAAAATCCATGACAAGTGTATTCCAGTTGTCAGAAGCACAGTGCTCTGCAGTTAAAAAATAAGGAGTTCTGTCGCCCAGGGTATTATTTACTAGTGAACCTGTGCAGAGATATCCTGCGCCTCCCTGCTGAAAGGTCATTTTAGCAACCGATCTTTTCTGATTAACCCATGGAGCTCCTAGCGGGCAATTTATATTTATATTACATGGTAATTCCAGTACACTGGTGAATCCCATAATATCTTTGTATGCGTGTACAACTTTTGAAACTGTCAGTCTTCCCTGTCCTGAGGAATATACCGGTTCATAGTATTCTAACACTGTAATAAATCCTGTTGTAATTGCAGTTGCAAATTGTCCGTCATTTGTATTATTTAAATCTGTGAAAGCGCCAAGGACCATACTTTTATTCAGATTATATACAAAAAATGTTGCGCCTTTCGGCATAAAAAAATCTGTAAAGGTAAGATTTATGGATTTTGCATCAGTAGATTTTATTCCCAGTCTCCAGATCCTGCTTCCGTCCTGAAGTGTTTCCCAGGATCCTGAATTATTCATATTTAAATTTACATCAAGCACTTTACCATATCTTAAAGGTATATCAGGAATATTGATCATTGCAGCATCTTCTTCAAGCAGTTTTCTTGAATCTACTTCTGGCATAGTCACAATTTCGTAATTTGTGCTAAGCTCTGTTAATGAACTGATGGGCTGTCCGCCGACATTTATCTGAGCAGATAAATCTGCTGTAAAGATAAATAAAACTGCAAGAACAATGTTTAAGTAAACTGTTCCTGCAGCGAAAGTACTTTTTTTCATGATTATTAATTTAATTTAAAAATTATTCGAATTAGATCCCTTTCAGTATTCAAAATCCAAAACATAGTTCTGATAATATATAATAGTTTTCATTGCCTTTGTTTTTAATTGCATTTAAAGGCGTAAATAAAACTGATAATCAGCGAACTTATGAATTGAAGAAAGCTTTCAGTATGATGCTTTGCTAAAAATAGAATTTATTTTTGTAAAAATAAATATTAATCACTTCACTTTCATATAAAACTTTTCACAGTACTCCTTTACCATTCTGTTGGTACTGAAATATCCTGCAAGATTTTTAATGGAGGACTTGATCTTCTTAATCCAGTCAACCGGTAATCCATTTCCGTTTCTGAGATAATATAAAGGTATGATCTCTTTTTCAAGCGTATCATACAGACTGTTAGCTTCAAACAAATCTCTTTCTTCAAGTGAAACACTATCTGACAATAAGCTGTCAATTTTCCACCCGTTTTCCGGAGAATATCCTTCATCCCACCATCCGTCAAGTATACTGAAATTCAGGCCTCCGTTGGCTATGACTTTCATTCCGCTTGTACCCGAAGCTTCCTGAGGTCTGCGGGGATTATTCAGCCAGATATCGCACCCTTCCACAAGATGTCTTGCCACGTTTATATCATAATTTTCCAGAAATACTATCTTATTCTTCAGATCGGGATCGCGCGTATATGAAATAATTTCTGATATTAAATTCTTCCCGCCTTCATCTTTAGGATGAGCTTTACCAGAAAAAATAAACTGAACAGGCATTGAAGTATTTCTTACTATTTTTTTGAGTCTGTCAAGGTCCCTGAAGATCAAAGTTCCTCTTTTATATGTAGCAAATCTTCTTGCAAACCCAATCGTGAGTGCTTCAGTGCTGAGTATGCTGTCTGCTTCTTTTAATTTAACTTTATCGGCTCCAAGTGAGATCCATTTCTCTTTAATTCTTTCCCTGCAAAAACTTATAAGTTTATATTTATTCAGTAACCTCAGAGCCCATATCTCTTCATCTGAGATCTCATCTGTTCTTTTCCAGATGTTCTCATCATAAGACCAGTTATCCGAAAAATATTTACAGAACAAATTGTTCGTGATATTTGATATGTAACTAGGAGTGTGAACTCCGTTGGTTATATAATCAATCTGACTTCTGGAATCGGAAAGCATCCACATTTTTCTTGAAACTTCACCGTGAAGTTTGCTGACCCCGTTTATGAAATTCGAATTGTTAATTGCCAGATATGCCATATTAAACTGATTATTATTTACATCAGAGACATTGAGATCTCCTTCCAGAAATAAAGAATCAAGACTGACCCCAATTTCTTTTTCGGCATAAGACATAAAGTATTTAGAGAACAGCTCTTTAGTAAATATATCTATTCCTGCCGGAACCGGTGTATGTGTCGTGAAAATATTTGAATTAAAACATTTATTTTTAGCTTCTGCATAAGACACATTGTTTCTTTTCATATAATTCCTGATTCTTTCGAAACAAAGAAATGCAGAATGCCCTTCATTTAAATGATATGCTTTAATATCGTATCCGAGCTTTTCAAGCAAACGGATACCTCCGATTCCCAGTACGATTTCCTGACATATTCTTTTTTCATTATCGCCGCCGTATAGTATGTCAGTGATCCTGCGGTCTTCAACAGAATTTTCGGAAATGGAAGTATCAAGCAGCAATAATTTTACCCGGCCTACCTGAGCAAGCCATACCTGCATCCAGACAGTTCTTCCCGGAAAATTCACCGAGACTTTTACAGGAATGTAATTGTCATCCCTTAACAGTTCAATTGGAAGATTCTGAAATTCATTGAGCTGATAATTCTCAGTCTGCCATCCGTCGGGATTTATCATCTGCGTAAAGAATCCGTAATTATATGCCAGTCCGATACCGACAAGAGGCAGTCCGAGATCTGAAGCTGATTTCAGATGGTCCCCGGACAATACTCCTAATCCACCTGAATAAGTTTTCAGACATTCAGTCAACCCGTATTCTGCGGAAAAATATGCTATTATAGGCTCTTTGATCTTGAAATATTTTTCTTCAAAATAAGTCCTGCCACCAAGGTAAGTCTTATATTCTGAATACAAATTAAGTACTCTGCTTCCGAGATTTTTTTTCTCTATTATATAGTCAAGATAATTCTGATTTATTTCATTTAAAAGCTTAACAGGATTATGTCCCGACCAGCTCCAGAAATCCGGATTGATCTCATTGAAAAGCTCTACAGCATTCTTGTTCCATGACCAGTGCAGGTTATATGCAACTTCCTTAAGCATTAATGACAGATTATTCATATATGAATTTTATTATTTTTGTTATGCAAAATTTTATAAGCCGTTAATATAGAATTTGTAATTAATTTATACTATCAATAATTTTATGCTGAACTTAAACTTTTTCAAATCATTAATTAAAGATTCAATTCAAATGTGTTATTAAGCTGAGATTATTTCTGAAGAGTCATAAAACCGGTGAAGTAATGGCAATAGAATCTATATGCCTTTATAAATGAGGAGAAATCTTGCAGATGTAGTTTTTATTCAAATTAGCCTTTTAATGCTGCCGGTATTTGAAGCAGAAATATTAACACAGTATTTTTTAAAAATTTGTCTTTTTAAAAATTCTTAATGAAATCATCAGAGGTAAAAATATCCACAGAAGCATAAATAATGCTGATAATGAAATCCCGGCAATACTGCCGAAGTATTTTTGAAATGTCGCTCCGGTGAATCCCATCAGAGCAGAAATATCGACCTGAAGCAGCATAAGTATTCTTCCGAGGTCAATCGGATTCAGCGATGTCAGAATTATTATGAATTTGTCAATCGGATAATCATTGAAATAATATATTATTAAAAATATCAGTCCGTCGAAAATAACAGTAAGATAAAGCCAGATAATAATTGAAAGTCCGATCCCCTTTACTTTATCTTTGTTCAATACTGAAGATAAAAATGCAATTGAGACAAAAATAAAAATAAGACTAATTCCTGTTATTAAAAGATAAACTCCGGTCAACAAAAACCCGTTGAGCATTATTGGAATGCCTACGCCAGCAGTAAATCCTATTGATAGAGAAATGGTCAATCCTAAATACTCAGCCCAGAAAATGCTTTTCCTGTTGACCGGCTGTGTGAGCAGAAATTCTATGAATTCTTTTGAATTGTAAAAATGGATTGTTCCGAATATAAGACTTACTAAAGGCACTATGAAAAGTATAATATTTAAAATAGTAATTACTGCTTTTGAAGTATCATGCCCGATTGAAATTATTGTAAAGCTCATTATCATTAAAATAATACTGTAAATTATGATAAACTTATTTCTAAGCAGCTCAAACAAAATGTATTTCAGGATCTTAACATTCATATTGATATATTTTTTTTCAGAACTCTTGTAATGGCTTTACCGAGCTTTTCTCCGGAACCGTTTTTAATTTCTTTAACGCTGATGTCCATATGAACTTTTGCATCCAGAAGATAAATGACCCTGTCAGCAAGTTCATCCATTTCTGACATTATGTGAGAAGAGATTATTATAAGCTTATTCTTATTTTTAGAATCCAGTATCTTTGATTTTATTATCTCCGTTGAAACAGGGTCAAGGCTGGCTGTCGGTTCGTCAAGTATAAGAATTTCAGGATCAGATAAAAAAGCTATTGAAGCAGTTACTCTTTGTTTATAGCCCCCCGAAAGCTGTCCGAAATTTTTTTCGTATATATTATTTATTTCAAACTTCTCCGTAAGTTCATTGTCACCTTTTTTAATATCGTCTCTTATGTCTTCTACAATGTTAAATAGTTCTTTCACTTTAAGATTCTCCGGATAATTAGCGATCTGCGGCATATATCCGATATTCCTTCTGTATATAAAATTGTCTCTGATATCATTTCCGTTTACTGAAATCTTTCCGCTGCATGGTATAACAAGTCCGAGTATTGATTTCATTAAGGTTGACTTACCTGATCCGTTCGGACCCATAAGCGCAATGACCTGACCTTTTTCTAATTTCAGATCTATTCCTTTCAGCGCATCATATTTTCCGTAACTTACGTGAAGACCTTTTATCTCAATCATAATTTATTTTTCTCATTTTTGGTTTTTCATCAATAAGTGTAATTGGAATTAAAACCGGCATGGCTTTTTCTGTAAGATCTATAAGGTCAACCATGAAACTTCTCAGCAGAATTATACTTTCGGGTACTTTGTCAATGATCATTGAATATAAACTTACGGGTCTGTAAGGAATATCTCCTGTATTGTCTTTATCAAGGTCATATCCTACATATTTATCCCAGAAATTTCCGGAATATATATTTTCATTTCTGGAACTGTTGGATGATACATCAAACGTGTTGCCGGTAAAATTATTGCCGGTGAATTTATTATTAATGCAGTTGCCCAATATTTTTGTAGCCCAGCCGTTGCTGTTGAAATCATTTTCCTGTACCAGAATCAGATCAGATCCTTCCATATATATTGCAGTAGTGTTCTTATAAAACAAATTGCCTTTAATCAGACTCCTGGAAATATCTTTAAGCAGCAGTCCGTATGAAGCCGGTCCCCAGTTATCTTCAAATCTGTTATTGATCATTTCAATGTTCTTTGTATACATCACCGCAACGCCTGCTCCGTTTTCGCGGAACAGATTTTCAGTGTAGGCATTGCTGTCAGAAAACATAAAATGCAGACCGTATCTCAGATTATCGTGACTGTAATTCCCCGTTATAATGGTCTTTGTTACAAACTCAAAATATATGCCGTCCCTGTGCCCGGTGATTTCATTATATTCTATATTTATGTTATTGCATTTCCATAAATGAATACCGTTTCCCGAAGAGGATTCTGATTTTGCCTGCCCGTATATTTTGTTATTCTTTATTAAACAATGCGATGTGCCGGCTAGATAAACAGCAAAGAATGTATTGTTAAGAATGTTATTCTCAATTTTACAGTTATTCGAATTTTCTATTTTTATTGCAGAAAGATCATTCATATAGTTTACATTTATGTTTCTTATCTCAATTCCTGATATACTTACATTATCTGATCTGACTGTAAATCCCTGATAAAGAAATTCAAGATCGATTACCGGAAATTCCTCACCTGTAATTTCAATTGCCTTGTCAATTATTATATTGTTCTCCCTATAAATACCTTTCTTTATTATTACACGGTCACCGTCTGAGCAATTTATTATTGCTTCTTTTATAAAAACAGAATTTTCTTTGCCATCCTGACTTACTATGATTTCTCTGCTGAAAGCACTGCCGGCGACAGAAACAATTGCAACTAGAAATGCCATATAAATAATATTACTGATCATGATCTAATTAAACTTTTTTTTCAGTTCATCCCAGCTGTAAACATTTCCTCCAAAATCATTCTGATATTTATCAGCCGAATCCTTATCTGCAAACGAGGATATATTTTCACCCATTGGACTTCTTAGCTCGAGACTTATCAGATAAGAAGCTTTTGCTGCATCAATAAGAACACCGGGATCAGTTAAGTTAATCACAAGATATTTTTCAATTTCAGTCCCGTCGGTTTTTTTTTCTTTTAAATAATTAAGCATGCATTCAGCCGCATCAAACTTTATGGTCTTTCCTTTTTTTGTAATTATTTCTGCTCCGTATTTTCTGTCTGTCAATGTCATTCTGCAGTGATCACACTGATCTTTGCCGTATTCCATCGGTGATATATCCTTGCTGCATGCAATCAGAAATATCAGAGACATTAAAAGTATGTTCATTCTAAATTTTAACATTTTGAATTTTATTGAATTTGTATTCATATATCAGAACCAGTGCAGCAATAATTCCGGCTGCAAATATTATATAACCGCCTATATCCGGCATTGATGTTGCGTTGAAATTTAACAATTGCTTTGAACCTATCAGCGGAGGCTGATAATTCATTCCCGGCACTTTTATAGCTGCAGTCGGATCAAGGTTGTGACCGTAATCATATTCCCATGACCGGAAATCATACATACCTGCTGCTCCCAGAATTAAAACAAAGAGAAACCAGGAAAGCAATAAATATCTTTTATTAAAGATAAAAACAATTAAGCCGGAGATTATTAAAAATCCAATTATATACGGCATCAGTTTTAATTCCTCAATCGAGTCGGGCTGAATTGTTTTCATGCCTATATAATGATTCAGTCCGTTAATCGTATTCAGATCACCGGTGATCTTATTAAGCCAAATCTGCATTCCCAGTCCTTCCGGGTATTGAGGTGCCTGTAATGAAATATTCCAGATCGGAACAAAGTAAACAGCAATTAAACTTAAAGTTAAAATCAGTATCAGTATTCTTGAAATTTTTTTCATAGTCATAAATTTATACGGGTGCAGTTAACTGCACCCGTTAATAATATCAGTTTGAACTTTTATTTTTTATCATTTCCCAGACTGAATGATATCGGAACATTGGAATCTTTTGAAGAAACTCTTACATATCCCTGCATTTCCTGATGAAGCGCAGAGCAGAAATCCGTACAGTAGATCGGATATATTCCGGCTCTTTCCGGATACCATTTTATGCTGCACGTTTCACCCGGCATTACGAGCATCTCGGAATTCTGATTTCCCATTACTGCGAATCCGTGAGGAATGTCCCAGTCCTGCTCAAGATTTGTCATATGAAAATAAACTGTGTCTCCGAGCTTTACTCCCTCTATATTATCAGGAGTAAAATGTGATCTCGTTGCTGCAAGATATATATGAACAACATTTCCTTCCCTGACCGCTCTGGCATCATTTATACTCTTTATAGAGTTCGGATTTTTATTGTCCTCTATTTTATAGATCTTCAATTGGTTTTTTGTAACCAGATCTGCCGGTATTCCCTGTGCATAATGCGGTTCACCAATTGTAGGAAAATCCGAAAGCAGCTTCATCTTGTCTCCTGAAATATCAATCAGCTGAGCCGACTGTGTAAGCTCAGGTCCGGTCGGAAGATATCTGTCCTTTGTCATCTTGTTCATCGATAGTAAATACTTACCCCATGGCTTTCTGCTGTCCCCTCCGGGAATGGTAAGATGCCCGACTGAATAATAAACGGGCATTCTGTCAACTACTTCCCTTGTCTCGACATTCCATTTTACAATTTCAGAAGAAATAAATGCCGAAGTATAGGCAAATCCTTTGTCATCAAATTCAGTATGCAGGGGTCCTAATCCGGGATTCTTAACTTCTCCGGCAAGACAGACATCATATTTCAGTACCGGAATTCCTTCTACATTTCCGTCTGTCTGATTTGATTCTATTGCAGATTTTATTTTGTCAAAAGCAAATACAGGTATTACCGTAGCAAGTTTTCCGCCCCCGACTATATATTTACCTGTTGGATCTACATCAGCTCCGTGAGGTGATTTCGGACAAGGTATATAATAAATTGCTCCCGGAATATCTTCGGGCTTGAATGTTCTTGTAGATGTGAGCAGTTCCGACTTCGCAGTCTGAGTTGATTCATCAAAAACATTATGCACATATCTGGACGGCATTATAGTCCCTTTATTCTGTGCAGCATACTCTTCGATCTTCTTCCAGTTCACTGCCATTATATAATCCTTATCTTTCTGTGATGCATTGACCTCAAGAAGAGTGTTTGCTTCTTCCGAATTGTAACAGGAAAAGAAGAACCATCCGTATGAAGGTCCTTTTCCGGCATGGCTTAAATCATAATCATACGGAGGAGTAATTAGCTGGAAAGCTATGCTCATATCCCCTTTGTCCTTATCAACTTTTATAAAAGAAATAGTGCCTCTGAAATTTTCTTTATAGGAAGAAATAGGAACATCACGGTTTTCCACCGGCACACTGAATCTCGTACCTGCAACCACATACTCTGTCCCCGGTGTAATAAAAGGTGACGAGTGATTACCAGCGCTGTTTGGAATTTCAATTATTTCCGCAGTCCTGAATGTTTTTAAATCGATCCTTGCAACTCGCGGAGTATTGTTTCCGTTTATGAAAGCCCATCTTCCGTCAGGAATACCGTCTGTCTGAGACAGTTCCGTGTGATGTGAATCGTCCCAGGGCACAAAACCATAGGATGTATTAAGCATCGGCTTTGTTTCTTCTGTGAATCCGTATCCGTTTTCAGGATTTACCGAAAAGACCGGGATCACTCTGAGCAATCTGCCGGAAGGGATTCCGTATGCAGCGAGCTGACCGCTGAATCCTCCGGAGATAAAATAATAAAATTCATCCCATTTTCCAGGTGCAACATAAACTTTTTCAGCTTCATTTCCGCTGAGTGTTGGACCGGTTTTTTCTTTTGTCGAGCAGGAATTCAGATTAATTGAAACAATGATGAGCGAAAACATTATTATTAATCCTGCTGTTTTTTTTAATAAATTTTTCATCTTAATTCCTTATTTAGTTTCTAAAAGTATTGCTGTTATTTATCGTTGTTTCTGAAATACTCGAGTATTGCTCTTGCATCATCCTGTGATACATTCTGAAAAGTCATAGGTGTTGGATACTGGCCTGACATCGCAAGATTCTTCGCGATCATATTTTCTTTTAGCATCTGTTCGGGATTGAGAATCTGGTTCATTATCCATTCAGGTTTTCTTCTCTTGGTTACGTCTTTAAGCGGAGGTCCTACAAGTTTTTCATCCAGCTTATGACAGGTGGCGCACTTTACATCGAAAATTCCCTTTCCCTTTGCCACTAATTCCTGATTGATCTGCGGATCAAGCTTTACTTCTTTTACAGGTCCGATACCTAATTCGGGATCATCGCCGCATCCATAAAAAACTATTAAAGAGGAAATGGCGAATGTAAACAGAGCAATAATTAGCTTTAGATTTTTTATTTTCATTTCTTGTATTTTTTTATGTTTATTGATATTTTTTTCAGTTTTTTTTCAAGAGATATTGCTTTGGGAAAAAGAATATTGTTCTCCAGATAAGTGTGAAAATGAAAGTCTGATTCGAATTCTGTCATATATTCACAAATCAATTTCTTATTCCTTAAATCATTATTACCGGCAATGTTTCTTTTGCATAAGTTTCTAATTTTCATTAAATACATATCCGCAACATCGTGTTCTTTTTCAATTACCTTTATCAGATTTTGAATTGAACCGAATGGCGGAGTCTCAAATAGAGCCTTTTCATTTAAAATTTTATTCATGTTTTTAATGTAAGGAAATAACAGCTTCTCTTCTTTCTGCATATGAATCTCCAGATCATTGTTAAGCTGAATCAATACCTTAATCAGTACATCATCATTAAATATTTTACCCGCTGTTATTATTTTGGGCATTATTTTTCTTATGTACTTATGATGATTGCTTTCTATAAAGTCACATAAAAAATCTAAACTCCAGTCATTGACCTTTAAATAGTTTATATTAATTTCTTTATGGTTTTTTTTATTTAATAAATTTTTTCCGGATTTATTTCCGGTTAAATTTTCCTCATCTTTTAAAATTCTTCTGACTGTGTCGCCAAAATCAGGATCATAATTTCTTAAAACTAATAGTGCTTTCGGAATGTCCCGGAAAGTTTCTGCTGACGTTTTATCTGATGTGTGATTCATTTTTGTAATGACTTAAGCTATTACAAAAATAGGAATGATAGATATTACATGGTTTGACCTAGGTCAATTGTTGAAATTTAGTTCGATATATAAATTGAAATTTATACGGAGTGATTATAATGATTTCCGGAAAACGGGGATTAAGTCTGAATTAATTTGATGCAATCTTCATCAAAGAATTTTTATCTTTGAGAATAATTTTTTTACCGTGTACTTCTATGAGGTTTTCATCCTGAAACTTTTTGAAAGCCCTGGAAAGCGTTTCGTCAATAGTACCAAGGTAAGCAGCAAGATCATGCTTGCTGATATTCAGTTCAAATTGAGAATTGTCTGCTGAATTATTTTTATTGATCTCGGTGAGTATGTATTTTGCAAGTCTTTTGGGAATATCAAGTGTGATGCTCTCTATATATCCGTTCATGTGCCTAAGTTTTTTTGCAAGACCTGACAGCATCTTAAGACACATTTTACTGTTCTTTTCAAGAATGTCATAAAAAACACTGGCGCGTATTAATATAAGCTTAGTATCATCATCCAGAGACATGGCATTGGCCGGATAAGTAAATTCTTCCTTTCTTATCTTTTCAATATTTTCAAGCAGTGGGACTTCTGCAAATGTATTGTAAGGATGAATAAAATAGAGTATGTGTTCCCTTCCGTCTTTAGTGATCTTAAAGATCTTTACGCTTCCTTCGATGACGATATAAAATCCCTGATACGGCTCTGTATCAAAAAAAATCATTTCGCCTTTCCCGTATGATCTTATATCACAGCGTGTATAAATTTTTTCAAGATCTTCATCGTTCAGATCCGAAAACATATTAACATTTTTCAATATTCTGCTATCCATGCCTGATCTTCAATACAAGTGTTATAGTTACAAAAATAAATGAAATTGTATTCGCCGCCAGTAACGGTATGTCCGAGATCAGCGAACCGTATATTATCCAGATCACTACTCCGATCTCGAGCATTATAAGCATTGGCAGTGAAAGATCTTTTGTATGCTTGGTTCTGATAGCTCTTAATGACTGCGGCAGGAATGCAAATGTGGTGAAAGAGGCTGCTACTAAACCGATGATTAAAGTTTTATCCAAATAAATAATTTTATTTTTATAATTGGGTGGTTAAAATCAGAATTTTCAGAGGTCCGGTTATTAAATATTCATTGCTGTTTGCTTCAGCCTCAGCAAAATTTTAACTTATTTTTGAATTTATATATTCAACAATCCTGTCTTTACCAATGCGCTCCTGAACCATCGAATCTCTTTCTCTTACAGTAACCGTGTTATCTGTTAATGTATCCGAATCAACAGTAAGGCAGAAAGGCGTTCCGCATTCGTCCTGTCTTCTGTATCTTCTTCCGACCGCTCCGGAATCATCATAAAAAACCTTGAAATGTTTTCTGAGATCTTCCGTGATATTATGCGCAATGTCCTGCATTCCGTCCCTGTTAACAAGAGGAAATACAGCAGCTTTAATTGGAGCAAGCGCAGGATGTAATCGTAAAACAGTTCTTGTCTCTGACGAACTCGTTCCGTCGGAATTTTCTTTAGCAACTTCCTCTTCTTCATATGCATTACAAAGAAAAGCAAAAAAACTTCTAGAAGCGCCGATTGCAGTTTCTATAACGTAAGGAATATATCTTTCTTTTGTCTGATCATCGAAGTATTCCAGTTTCTTTCCTGAATACTCCGTGTGTCTTTTCAAATCAAAATCAGTTCTGTTGTGAATGCCTTCTATTTCTCCCCAGCCAAAGGGAAATTCAAATTCTACATCAACTGCTGCTTTCGCATAGTGTGCAAGTTTTTCGTGATCATGCATCTTAAGTTTCCCGGGTTTCATACCGTATCTGACAAACCAGTTCATTCTCTGCTCCTTCCAGTAGTCATACCATTGAATGTCATCTTTAGGATTTACGAAGAACTGCATTTCCATCTGCTCAAACTCACGTGTTCTGAATAAAAAATTCTTTGTATTAATCTCATTCCGGAATGCCTTTCCTATCTGAGCAATTCCAAAAGGCAGCTTCTGACGTGACGACTCTTTTATGTTATTAAAATTTACATATGAACCCTGTGCAGTTTCAGGTCTGAGATAAACTATGTTTGAAGATTCTTCAAGCGGACCAATGAATGTTTTAAACAATAAATTAAAACTTCTCGCTTCTGTGAATGTATTTTTGTTTCCGCAGTTGGGGCAAACGATCAGACCTAAATACGGATTAGGATTATTTGTAAAATACTCTTTGATGCTTTCTTCCGAATCATTTATTGATTTATCATTCTTAACTATTTCTTCAGAAATCGCTTTCTTGTTTTTCGCAGAAAGCATTTCAAAAAGCACATCCACTCTGTATCGCGACTTACAGCTTTTACAGTCAACCATAGGATCTGAAAAATGCTCGACATGTCCTGACGCTTCCCAGACTCTCGGATGCATAAGTATAGAAGCATCTAATCCTTCAATATTCTCACGGTATGTCATTTCCTTCCACCATGCTTCTTTTATATTTCTTAAAAGCTCTACACCTAAAGGACCATAATCATAACATCCGTTAAGTCCGCCGTATATTTCCGATGACTGGAAAACAAATCCTCTTCGCTTTGAAAGCGATACGATTTTTTCCGTTGTGTCTGATTTGTTATTGTTTTTACTCAAGATATATTAATAAATTATTTAAAGGGTTTTATAAACTTTATAAAAATTCTTTTTAAATCCAAACAACTTTCAAATTCGAAATCCCAAATTCCAAATCACTGCACTTCCACTCCAAAGTCTATTTTCAAAACTTCCTTCAACCCTTTTTCAAAAGCTCTCGGATTATAATCCGGCATCAGACTTTTCAGATAAGCAATATCAGTTCTCTTTTCATACATTCCGTCAGGTTTTGTCGAATCCCACTTTATAGGCTTATCAAACTCAAATACTTTCTCAGCGATCTCAATATATTCTTTTATTGAGTGATCAAAACCCGTCCCGATATTTACGATCTCAGATTTGTCATAATTTTCCATCAGGTAAATGCAGGCATCAGCGCAGTCATCCACATAAAGAGCTTCACGCCTCGGTTTACCGCTTCCCCAGAAAACAAGCTCTGATCCGTCACGCTGCGCATTGACAAATTTCTGCACCATAGCCGCAATGAAATGGCTGTTGGTCAGATCATAATTATCATTGGGTCCGTAAAGATTCGTCGGCATAGCGGCGATTGCATTTATGCCATACTGCTGTCTGTAAAGCTGACATGCTATTATCCCCATACCTTTTGCAACTGCATAACCTTTATTAGTTTCCTCAAGCGGACCATGCATGAAACGATTTTCATTTATCGGCTGTGGATTTTCTTTCGGATAAATACACGTCGAGCCGGTATACAGAATTTTTGTTTTCGGAGAGAAATTCTTTAAGGCTTCAATTACATTCAGTATCATCATCGAATTCTGATATAGAAAATCCGCCTGTCTCGTATTGTTGGCTAGTATTCCGCCTACAAGTCCGGCTACCATAAATACATTGTCAGGCTGTTCATCTCTGAAGAACTTATCTACATCGTCCTTTTTCAGGAGATCGAATCCTTCCTTTCTGGATGGAGTAAGTATGTTTTCATAACCTTTTTTCTGAAGCTGCCTGTTGATTGAGCTTCCGAGCATTCCCGTTCCGCCGAAGACGGCGATCTTGTTTTCTTTATTCATTAGATTCCATTGTCAAATGTCAAACGTCAAATGTCAAACGCTGAAATTATATTATAATTAATTTTAAAAAATTTATTCTCTGATGATCCTGAATTCTCAAAAGATCTTTTCCTTTTTAATAACGATTTCTCGCGCAACCTTCAGCCAGATTTGAAGCAGTTAAAGCTGAAGCTCTCTGGAGTTGATCTGTTACTCCAAATAATTCTTATCCGGGAAAATTTGCTGTGGTTTTACGGATTAACTTAATTAAACCTGCACTCAGTTTCCTTACTTATA
>DAIPYG010000013.1:49203-54103 GCA_036782875.1 Bacteroidota bacterium
TTTTATTCATCTAAGTAAAAAACCTTTACAATATAATTTAAATCATTTTCTTATTCAATATTACGTTTGACGTTTCCCATTTGAAGTTAGACTAAAACCGACTTACGTGAGAGATCACCATAATCTTCCTCTCAGTCATCTCCTCAATCGCATACTTAACTCCTTCTCTTGAATTACCGGAATCCTTTAACCCTCCATACGGCATTGAATCCATTCTGTAAGTTGAAACATTATTAATAATCACTCCGCCGGCTTCAATGTTATTGAATGCATAAAAAGCATTAATAATATTCTCCGTAAAGACTCCTGCCTGCAGTCCGTAAAGAGAATCATTCACATTTTCAACTGCCGTATTAAAATCACTGAACTTTGTAAGTGTTAACAGCGGCGCAAAAACCTCACTGCAGTTCACATTCATGTTTTTATTTGTATTGACAAGTATGGTCGGCTGAAGAACCGCTTTTTCCCTGCTGCCTCCGGCAATAAGTTTTGCTCCGCCTTCCAGTGCATCATTTATCCACTTCTCAATTTTTACTGCATCCTTTTCCGTTATCATCGATGCAACATCAGTCTCTTCATTGAAAGGATCACCGACTCTGATTTTTTTTGTTTCTTCAACTAAAACTTTTTCAAACTCATTGTAAATTTTTTCATGAATAAAAACTCTCTGCACAGATATACAGCTCTGTCCTGCCTGCCCGAATCCGCCTGCTATTATTTTTGAAACTGCATTTTTTATATCTGCGCTTTCATCTACTATTACTCCGGCATTGCCGCCAAGCTCAAGAGAGATTTTCTGCCTGCTAATCTTTCGTTTCAGTTCCCATCCTACGACCGAGCTGCCTGTAAAGCTTACCATCTTTATCCTGTCATCTGCAATATATTTTTCAATCTCACTTCCGGAAGAAGTCACAACATTCACCGGGCAGTAATCCATTTTTAATTCATCGCAGCTTTCCTTAATGATCTTTACGATCTCTATTCCGCAGGTAAGCGATGCCGAAGCAGGTTTCAACAGCACTACATTGCCTGAAGCCAGTGCGGGCGCTATTTTATGCGCAACTAGATTCAAAGGAAAATTCCATGGAGTGATCGCAAGAATCAGACCGACAGGAAATCTTCTGATTATTCCTGTTACATTTTCAGAACCTCTGAGCAGGTCAAGATCTATAACTTCGCCTTCAATTCTTTTTGCTTCTTCACTTCCGAGCTTAAAGGTCAGCGCGGCTCTGTCTGTTTCAATTCTTGAAAACTTCAGCGGTTTTCCAGTTTCGGATGTGATCAGAAGCGAGAGTTCTTCTTTTCGTTCTGATATTTTTTTTGAAATCTTTTCAAGAAGTTCTGCTTTTAAATATACCGGCGTATTTTTGTAAATTGAAAAAACCTGTGTTAAATAATTCAAAGAAGTGTTTATATGATCCTTTTCAGATCTGTAAACTGTCTTCACTGTTTCATTTGTAAAGGGATTCCTGATTTCAACTGTTTCAGCCGAAGCAACAAATTCGTTTCCAATAAAAAAATTTTCGCTTTTCATCTTTATTATCTTTTATGTAAATATGATTTTCATTTTTTATATAATTACTCTTGCTTTATAGCTTTCAGGATTAACATTATCCAGCCTGTAAGAAAGGAGATACCTCCGACCGGTGTGATCATTGCAAAAAACTTAATGCCTGTTGCGGAATAAAGATATAATGAAAATGAAAATAGTATTACTCCTGCAAGAAAAAATACTTCAGACCTTAAATACTTTTGAATTCCTGAGAGGGCAACTGAAAGCATTACAGCTGAGTGTATGAGCTGATACAGCACTCCGGTTTTAAATATTTCCAGCATTTCAGCGCTAAGCTGTGATTTAAGAATATGTGCACCGAATGCTCCCGTAGCAACTCCGAGAAATCCCATTATACTGCTGATGATTATCCACACTTTTTGTGTATTCATCTTTTACCCCTTAGTTTCCGTTTATTATTTCAAGCATGGCTTTCTGTATCTCCGGATTATTAACTGCAAGAATTTCCTTTCCGTAAACGGAAAATTCATCACCGGATAATTTCGTAACTATCCCGCCTGCTTCCTTTAAAATCAAATATCCCGCAGCCACATCCCATGAGTTCAGATTATATTCCCAGAATCCTTCAAATCTTCCGCAGGCAGTCCAGCACAGGTCCAGCGCTGCCGAACCGAGTCTTCTTATCGGTACATCCATCATTATGAATTTTTTGAACACAGCCACAGGATCCGGATCGTAACTGCTGGAGTCATATGGAAATCCTGTAACAAGCAATGCAAGCCTCAGATCATTGCATTCAGAAACTGTGATTCTGTCATTGTTAAGAAATGCTCCCTGGCCTTTTTCTGAAAAGAAAAACTCACCTGAAATAGGGTTAAACACAACTCCCATTATGATTTCCCCTCTCCTTTCTACTGCGATCGATACACAGGTGAGAGGAATTGAGTGCGCATAGTTTACTGTACCGTCGATGGGATCTATTATCCACTTAATTTCTGAATTCTGTATCAGAGCTCCTGCTTCTTCCGAAAGAATATAATCCCCGGGAAAATCCCTGCGGATGATCTCAAAGATCTTTTCTTCTGATTTTTTGTCGATCTCAGTTACAAGATTTGACAATACTTCTTTACTCGATATTTTATAATTCCCTCCGAAATTCTCTTTAAGTATCTTTCCGGATTCGAGCGCTGCTTTTATTAAAGTATTCTTCATTACGTTTTTTATAATTTGAACTCTAAACCGTCATACCCAAGCTCAATTCCTTTGGGAAGGGTAGAATTGATTTTGTCATGAAGAATATCATGAGTTAAATGTGTCAAATATGTCTTCTTTGGCTTTACTTTCATTGCTACTTCGATCGCCTGCTGCAGATTGAAATGTGAGGGATGAGGTCTGATACGCAATGCATTTAGAACAAGTACTTTCAGTCCCTCAAGTTTTTTCATCTCTGATTCTGATATTGCGCTGCAGTCAGTGATGTAAGCAAAACTATCTATTCTGTATCCGAAAATTTTCATGTTTCCGTGCATGCATTCAATAGGAATAATTTTTACATCTCCAAGAAAAAATTCATTATTGTCTATATAATTAAATCTCACAAGAGGAACCGCGTGGTGCTTTATAAGTTCTTCCTCAAAGACATATCGGAAAGATAACTTCAGCTCATCGATAGTCGTCTTATTTCCGTACAACTCAACAAATTTCTTATGCTTTTGTGTAATCTGACGGAGATCATCCATTCCATTGATATGATCAACGTGATGATGCGTATAAAGCACATCATCGACGTCATCAAGCTTATTCTTCAGCATCTGCTGTCTGAAATCAATAGATGTATCAATCAGAATATTTCTGCCGTTTATATTTATAAAAGCGGATGTCCTTAATCTCTTATCTTTTGAATTAACCGACAGGCATGTCTCACAACTGCATCCTATTACGGGTACGCCCTGAGAAGTTCCTGTTCCCAGAATAGTTACTTTCATTGAGTTTCTTTGGATTTATTATTCTTTAAATAAATTTTCACTACCGCTTTCCTTTTCCACAAGCTCACGGATGTTTGGTTTTAAAAAAATCCCTTCTGCGCCGATTCCTGCAATACTCTTTACAAGTATATTTATCTTTCTGTCCTGCTCAAGGGTTTTGTTAAGGAGAAATAATTTTTGCTCTCTGAGAAGGCAGAAACCGCCTTTGAAAATCCCTTTCTCTATTCTTACCGAATATCCAAGTTTATCAAGAACCTCTATAAGCTCATTTATCATAAGTTCTTTCTTTTCATCGTTTACCGGTTTGACAGCTTTCTTGATTATCTTTGCCACAGATATGTTAAAAGTTGAATGTTAAAAGTTAAATCTTGAATGATGAATGTAAAAAGTAGTAAGTTGATTTTTCCCGGGCAAACAAAGTTCGACAACACAATTAGTTTTTATTGAGATCTTCAAGTATCAGGTCATCTTCTTCGTGAAAAATATATTTATATCCGAGAGTATCCTCTGTTAATTTTTCTTCTTCTTCAATCTGAGCCATTGATTTTTTCATTGGTTTGAAAACAGAAAGCCAGACTATTGTATAATAGCTCATAACAGCTATCCACGGAACTCCCCTCAGAAACCCGATCCTTTCCCCGAACAGCTCGAGCAGCCGGTCGTGGTTAGCAGGTCTTTTATCAAAAAGTAATACAAATTTAAGATCAATATATGAAGTATAAAGCTCTACAGGTACAAATGCAAAAAACAATAAGGCTGACATCAGGAGCCAGGGATTTTCCCTGAGATTTATCCTGCAGGTCTTCATGAAAATCACAGCATTTACCAGCACGAGTGCATAGGCAAACATTATCATCATTGAAGAATCAGAAACCATTTTGAATATCTGATTCTCCTCATCGGGAGGAATGCTTGTTCTGAAATTGAATTCATCGTAATTCAGAAGCTGATTACCAATGAAAAATCTGACGTTTATTGCCCCGAGCCAGAAGATCGCGGAAACGATCAATAAGAAAAGTGAAATTCTTGCTGTCTTGTTTAAATTCAAATCCAATGTATTCTTTATTTATTGTAATTTAGTCAATTTAAAATTTGATGTTAATGAAAAAATTTTATTTTATTATGTTTTCTCACATTGCTGTCTAAAACGAATTTTAAATGATAACTAATTAATTTATTTGATTCAAAATTAAACATATTTCTGTTTTTTTAAAAACAACCCCGCCTGTAAAAAATTGCCGTTAAGAAATTCTGAACAATGGCGTAAGCAAAAATCACTTGTCTGACGAGCGAGTCCCGATGAAATCGGGACCCGCGAGGAGTTGTGATTTTTGCAGCCATTGTGAGGAATTTCCGGCAATTTTTCACCAGCGGGCGATTTTTCTTTGCCAAGCTGGGGCTG
>DAIPYG010000014.1:0-53884 GCA_036782875.1 Bacteroidota bacterium
TATCTTCAAGCATAGCTTTTCTTCTGTCGCCGAATCCCGGAGCTTTCACTGCGCAGATCTTAAGTGTTCCTCTTAATTTATTTACAACTAAAGTTGCAAGTGCTTCACCTTCGATATCTTCAGCGATGATAAGCATTGCTCTTCCTGACTGAGCTGATTTTTCAAGAATAGGAAGAAGGTCTTTCATTGTTGAGATCTTCTTATCATAAATTAAAATGTAAGGATCTTCTAATTCTGTTTCCATTGATTCTGCATTGGTAACGAAGTAAGGGGACAAGTATCCTCTGTCAAACTGCATACCTTCCACTACGTCAACTGTCGTCTCTGTTCCTTTAGCTTCTTCAACTGTGATGACGCCGTCTTTACCGACTTTATCCATTGCCTGGGCAATAAGGTCGCCGATGTATTTGTCGTTATTGGCTGAGATGGAGCCGACCTGAGCGATCTCTTTATTTTCTTTTATAGGTGAAGAAATTCCTTTTAATCCGTTTACAAGTTCTACTACAGCTTTATCAATACCTCTTTTCAGATCCATTGGATTTGCGCCTGAAGTAACATGTTTCAGACCTTCTCTGTAGATAGCCTGCGCTAAAACTGTTGCGGTAGTTGTACCGTCACCTGCAACATCAGATGTTTTCGAAGCAACTTCTTTAACCATCTGCGCGCCCATATTTTCAACCGGATCTTCGATTTCTATCTCTTTAGCAACGGTCACGCCGTCTTTTGTGATCGTCGGAGCGCCGAATTTTTTGTCGATCACTACATTGCGTCCTTTTGGACCCAGTGTAACTTTCACTGCATTAGCAAGTGTATCAACACCTCTTTTTAAGGCGGCTCTTGCCTCGGTGTCGAATGTTATTATTTTTGATGCCATGTTTGTGTTTTTGTTTTTAGTTTTTAAAAATTGTTTTAGTGTACCGACCTCCCCCTTAATCTCCATCCTTGGAAAGGAGGGGGAAAGCCTGCGTAAGCAGGCAGGGGGAGGTCTTCAAACTTTTTTATATTACAGCGTAAACGTCTGATTCTCTCATAATAAGGTATTCTGTACCTTCGTATGTGACCTCTGTACCGGAATATTTTCCGTAAAGGACCTGATCGCCGACCTTTAACTCCATTTTTATTACTTTACCGTCATCGCTGACCTTTCCTGCGCCTACTGCAACGATCTCGCCTTTCATAGGCTTTTCTTTTGCAGTGTCCGGAATGATGATACCCGAAGCTGTTTTTTCTTCCGCTTCAGCCGGTTTTACGATAATTCTATCGCTTAATGGTTTAATTTTCATTTTTTGACCTTTCGTAATTATGTTATTTTTAAATGATTTAGAATGATTTGATATTGTTTTAGCAGTCTTATGCTTAGAGTGCTAATATAAGGAGAATGTACGGAGAATTCAAGTCATTTGTTACTCATTTTTTGATTTAATCAAAATAATTATCAGAATACATCACATATGCAGAATACTGAACGCAGAACACCATAGAATAATCACCGTAATTCATCTTTATGTATTATTAAATAAATGGAATTTATGGTATGAAAATTGAAATGTTTATTTAATATTATTCATAATGTACCTATAACATCAAATTAAATATCAGAATTAAATTTTTTAAAAGGTCCATTTTTTCAGTGTATGACACCTGTGTCAGACTTTGTCTGAATGCTGCGACTTAAATTCCGTTTAACCCTCTAAAACACAAAAGTTTCATTTCCGGTCAGTATTTTTATTGAAAACCTTCTCTTGGATACTAAATATGCGGAGATTCTAATTTGGTATACAATATATTTAAATGTTAACTTTGTTTAAACAATTTTGAAACAATCAACAATTTAATTCAACTTAATAAAATAAAAAATCAAATGATGAAAAAGATCACACTTACAATGAAAATTTCCCTGATGTTACTTCTTACCAACCTTCCCTTATTTTCGCAGCAAACAGATAACTGGATGTGGCTTAACCCCAAGCCGCAGGGCAATACTCTTTATGCCATGGACTTCGTTGATGATAATACAGGATATGCTGCCGGTACTTTCGGCACTATATTGAAAACAACGGATAATGGCGGAGAGTGGGCTAAACTGAATACAGGAATATCTGATCAGTTAATGAGCCTGGATTTTGTAAATGCTAATACCGGATTTGCCGGAGGAAATGATCAGCTGTTATTGAAAACAACCAATGCAGGACAAACCTGGAATAATTTAGTTTTACCTTCAGCACCGAATTTCAGTTTGCTTGATATAAAATTCATAAATGCCGGCACCGGATATATTCTCGGATTTTTTTTAATGGAAAGCAGAATATGGAAAACTACTGACGGAGGACAAAGCTGGGCAACTCAAACTACTGCCGGTGCCAATTATCTTAACAATCTGTATTTCCTGAATGAGACTACCGGTTTTGCCTCAGGGGGTTCTTTAGGAGGTGAAATGATAAGGACTACAAACGGCGGCGCAAGCTGGAGTCTTGTCTATACAGACAGTTATGCCAAGCACAGCATTGTGTTTCTCGATGCGCTGACGGGCTACTGCGGAAGTGATCAGGGAAGAATGTACAGGACAACAGACGGAGGCAGCACATGGAATTTTGTTCTTTCAGACGGTGGCATAGATGTTTTATCTTTGAATTTTATAAATGCAACAACCGGGTTCGGATTCGGTACCGGCTCTGTCTATATTAAAACCACCGACGGCGGAAGTAACTGGTATGAAAGCCAGCCTGTAGGCGCAAGCAACAGCAGTCAGTATTTTGATGCGGCTGTCACTCCGGCCGGAACTATACACGCTGCAGGTTCTTTCGGCGCAATGGTCAGATCGACAAATTCAGGTGCAGATTTTACATATAAATCTTCAGTCACTGACGGATATGTCTCTGATATTGAATTTATAAATACTTCAACCGGATATGCTGTAACCGGATACAATCACGGTGATATTTTAAAAACTACAGATGCCGGATTAAGCTGGGTCTCGCAGATAACTTCTTATACTACTTCCATATACGGCATTTCATTTACTAATGCAGAAACAGGATATCTTGCCGGAAGCATTTCACTTTACAAGACAACAAACGGCGGAACAAACTGGAACACGGTTTACAACAGCACAACAAATGAAATATTTACTGATATTTATTTTACAAATACAAACACAGGCTATGCGGTCGGCTCATACAGCAGACAAATGAAAACAACCAATGCAGGCGCAAGCTGGACTCCTTCTACAATTTCAGGTTCAGGTTCTATCTTAAGTTCTTTGTACTTTGTAAATGAAACCACAGGATATGCAGTCGGTGATAACAATGCCGCAGTCAAAACAACAAATGCCGGAATGAACTGGACAACAATGACTGTTGCTTCACCTTTCGTAAATTTAAGCGATGTATTTTTTACGGATATAAATAACGGTTATATTTCCTGTACAAACGGAATATACAGGACTACAAACGGCGGCAGTAACTGGAATCTGCTTAACACTCCTTCCGGCGGCTATGCTAAAGTTCAGTTCAGGGGAAATTACGGATATGCGATCACAGGCGGTGGAAAGATAATAAAGACAACTAATGCAGGAACAAGCTGGATCGTTCAGCCGACAGTTACAGATAACGGTCTGTCTGCTTTATATTTTAACTCTGATGATTACATCTATGCAGGCGGACTGCTTGGAACAATCATGAAAACAATTCCCACAGAATTATTACGGGTCAGCACGATCCTTAATCTGAACATGCTGATCGAAGGATTTTATAATTCAGGTTCTAATACAATGGTCAGCGATACGGTGAGAGTTTACCTAAGAAATTCTTCTTCGCCTTATTCTATAGTTGATTCTGCAAAAGGTATTCTTTCGTCTTCAGGAAATACAGAAATAACTTTCAGTAATGCGCCGTCAGGACAGTATTACATTGCAGTAAAACACAGGAACAGCATAGAAACCTGGAGCAGGCAGGGAGGAGAAGCAATTACAGCAGGTGTAAATATAAATTATAATATGTCAGATCAGATCACAAAAGCTTTTGGAAATAATTTAAAGCAGGTAAATTCATCTCCATTGAGATTCGCTGATTTCAGCGGGGATATAAATCAGGACGGAAGCATTGACCTTACGGACCTGCTGAATATTTACAATAATGCAAAAACTTTTCTTTCCGGATATAAAGCGACTGATGTAAACGGAGACAATATTACGGATCTCACTGATCTAATAATTTCAAATAATAATTCAGCCATCTATGCAGTTAAGGTCACTCCTTGAAATTGATTTGGAAACTGGGACTTCGAATTTGTAATTTGTCTGTTTGAAATTAGAGCAGTTAAAATTAAAAAATATTATTCCCGTTCGATATGATCTGTTTAAGCCAATCAGATATCCGAAATAAAGAAAGTTAATTTATAAAATTCAGTTATGACAAATATCATAATTTTAATTGATCAATATCATAGGTCATATAGGTTTATCTTTGTTATACTAAAATATTCCGAAAGCATATAAATAATTGAAATGAAAAGTCTCATATTATTTTTATTTGCGCATTCAATTGTATTTCAAACAGTCAGTTCCCAAACTCCGGATTATTCCTGGCGTTACTATAACACAGGTAATACCGGAATTCAGGGAGATTATGTTGAAGCAATATGGATCGATCACGACGGGGATCCATATATTGCAGGTTACACTCCCGGCTGGGAAGAAGGGGGATTCGCAAAATTCATACAGTCTGAAAACAGATGGATAAATTATTCAAATATAGATTATCCTGTAATAGGAAATATTAATGATGTTGGTTCTTCACGTATAAGTGATATTGAAGAAGATAATAATGGAAAATTATGGATGGCTACGTGGAGAGGAATATTAAAATTCGATCCGGCTGCCGGAGGAAACTCATTAGAGTTCTGGGGAGCTGAAAACTCTATCCATCCCGGCGGAAGAACAAGGGATTTAGCCATAGCTCCCGATGGTTCTATTTGGGCTGCAGTTACTTCTGTTACCTGGGGTAATGGAGGACTTGTAAATTATAATCCAGGCACTAATGTCTGGCGTTACTGGGGATATGGAATAACAGCTAATAACTGGCCACCGCTTATTCCATTTTTAATTAATGTCTCCATCCAGAAAAAACCCAATGGTGGTTATCTGGTATGGGCTGGTTACGAATCTATAGTTGTTGTTTTTGACAGTGATACACAATTGTTTACTCAGCTGCCGAACAGTGGCAACCCCGGTGATGTTCTTAAGCTGCCCGGAAACGATTGTGTTGACGACCTGCAAAACTTATGGGCTATAAGAATTGCTTCACCCGGAATTTTTTCGCTTGATTATAAAACTCAATCCGGCAGCTGGGTTACTCCGGTACAACCCCCGGTGACAAATTTAATAAATGATATCTGGGCATTGAAAGCTTTCGGAAACAATCAAGCTCTGCTAATTGATGGAAACAGTGTTGTATGGAAATTCAACGGATCTTCATGGCAAAATCTTGGTGCTTGGAAAGATGGAGCTTATTCTTATGGTATTGATATAGATGGAAATGGAAATATATGGGTTACAGGAATTGGAGGTGCTGCTAAACGAAATGCACAGACCGGTTCCTGGCAGAGATACCGAATTACAAACTCATCACAGATTGATTATTGGGTAGAAGATATCTCAATTGATGTCCAGGGAAATGTCTGGATGTCAGGGAATGCCGGTCCAGGATTTGGAGGATTTCAAAAGTTTGATGGAACAAGATGGACCGGATATAATAATGCAAATTATGGTTTAGGATATCCATTTCCTTTCCAAACTGATAATGCTGAAGTCCTTTATTGCCGCCCATCAAACGGAAATACAATTGTCAATCCAATGTATAATTATCTACATTCCTGGAACGAAAGCTCTTATGTCTCACTAAATTATCCAAGTGACAGATCTGAAGGTGTAGTTGAGGATTCACAAAACAGATTGTGGAGCATTGGTGAATATTATAATTTAAAATTTTATAATGAAGCAGGAAACAGCTGGACAACAGTTCCGTTTATGGGCTGGGGGTCTAATATAGAAAAAGATCCTTCAAGACCGGGGACAGTGTGGGCTTGTTCAGGATATCAGGTTTTAAGAACTGACGGCAGTTATAATTTTTCTAAAGTAGCTGATGATTTTTCAGAGCTTGATCCGCAGAGTGACGGACTCACAACAGTTGTCCCTTTAGATAACGGCTTTGCCTGGGTAGGTACAAATAAAGGACTGGCAAAAGTAAATGCGGCTAATGGTTCATATCAGTTTTATTCTCCTGCCAATTCTCAAATACCCGGAGATAATATTTCCCCGCTTAGATTAACATCCGACGGCAGACTCTGGTTTGCAAACTTCGGAAGCACATCAACTTCTGTTTACGGCTTATGCTGGTTTGACGGAACTGACTTCGGAATTTTTCCACAGCAGCAGACAGGCGGGCTTCCGCATGCGCAGATATATGATGTTGAAGTTAAATATATTAAAGTTGGATACGAATTATGGATCAGCTGCGCAAGCAGGGGAGTGGCTGTTCTGACTGTTGATAATAATCCGACTAATATCAGTGAAACGGAATCACAGGCTACCTCTTTTATTCTTATGCAGAATTATCCTAATCCGTTTAATCCGGTTACAAATCTGGAATTCGGGATTTCGAAACCTGGATTTGTAACATTAAAAATATATGATATACTCGGAAAAGAAGTGGCGGCTTTAGTCAATGAAGAACTGAAACCCGGAAAGTATAAATATAGATTTGATGCATCAAATCTTTCCAGCGGGATATATTTTTATAAACTATCATCTAAAAATTTTTCGGAAACAAAACGAATGATTTTGCTTAAATAAATTTGAATACTACTAAAATGAAAATTTTTCTTTGCAGTATTCTATTCACAATGACTAATTTTATTAAAAAGAATTAACACAAATAATCATGAAAATAATAAAAAGGATAATTTTAATAGTATTAATACTGACATTCACAGACTTAACTGCAAACGCACAGCAGACAGTAAAACCTTTTGACAAAACGTGGTACGGATTCAATACAAAGCTCGGTGATCAGAATTATTTTCTAAACAGCGGAAGATTAGTGGATATAGACAATGACGGTGATTCCGATGTTGTCGGTTCGAGATACTTTGCAGGGTTCATGGGAACTGCCACAGGATTTGTTGTCCTTAAGAACACCGGCAGCGGTAATTTAAATTCAACTCCTGTTTACTACCCGTCACCTAATTCATCTGATTTTGTTTATTCTGCAATGCTGAACAATGATGATTATCCGGACATCATAGTTGCAAATACAGGAAACAATTACGCCGGAAATTCTATCTCAGTTTATTTCAATCTTGGCAACGGGACGTTCGGAAGTCCGGCGGGATACTTTACAGGCGGAGGACCTGTCGGTATAGCAGCTGAAGACTTTAACGGAGACAGTAAGACCGACCTTGCAGTTGCGACTTACGGAAGTTTCGGTGCGGGAAATACTGTAACTCTTCTGATAAATAACGGCGACGGAACTTTCGCTGACCCCATACTTTATCCTGCCGGTAATTCTCCGATGAAAATATCAGCGGGAAAAATCAATGCGGATAATTTTATTGATCTGGCAGTTGCTAATGAAAACGGAAAAGTAAATGTCCTTATTAATTCTGGCACAGGAACTTTTTCAAGCAGGACAGAATATGCTTTCACACTAAGCGGGATGAGTTATAAGCCGAATGTAAAACTTGCAGATATAGATAATGACAGTGATCTGGATATACTGTATTCCAACAATGCGCTGTCAGCCGGAAATGCGCCGGCGATAGGGCTTTTAAGAAACAGCGGATTGATATTTTCACCGCCGGAATTAATACAGACTACAAACTTTGCCGCGGGCATAAGGGATATTGAAACTGCTGACCTCAACAATGACGGATGGAATGATATTATCACTGCAAATGCAAATGCAAGAGCTACTGACGGTTATCAGGTAATGCTGAGTGACGGCTCCGGCGGATTTCTTCCGTCATACAGGAATAATGCAGGGCAGAACACTGAAGATGTTATGACAGGGGATATGGACAATGACGGAAATACAGATGTACTAACTGCCGATTCATATTCAATGCAGATAACTGTTCACAAAAATCCCGGAAGCGGAATTTTGCCTGTGCCTGCAACATTCGAAACAGGAAATTCTTTTTCTGCAAGTGTTGATTTTGCTGACATTGACGGAGATCTTGATCTTGATGCTGTTGTATCAGCTTCAGGGAGAACAGCTACAGGCGTGCAGGTCAGATATATGAAAAATCTCGGTAACGGAAATTTTGACGGAGGCACGGTTTGATCTATCAGAGGCGGGGGGGTACAGGCGAAAATCAGAGATCTTAACGGTGACAGCAGGCCGGATATTTTATTTGCCACTGCGATAAATTCGGCACCATATGATTTTCATTATGCTATAAATAACGGTGACGGAACTTTCGGAGCTGTGCAGACCAAGCCTTTAGGTTCCTGCGGATGGTATGATATTGATGCAGCTGATCTGGACAATGACGGTGATAATGACGCAATTATTACCGAATGGCTCGGCTGTCCGGGAATTTCTGAATCATCGAGAAGAATATATATCTGTCTTAATAACGGAAGCGCGGTATTTTCAAATCCAATTATAAAAGTTGTAAGTCCACAGCCGGCTCCGATAGCTTTCGGAGATTTTAATGCAGACGGAAATAAAGATATTATTACCGGTAGTGCCGGAGCATTAATTGAGATCTCAATGGGACTCGGCAACGGTGATCTGATGCCGCCTGTATCCTATTCAGTGGGAGAACAGGGTGGAGCTACCGATATCGTAGTTGCTGATTTTAACAGAGACGGTAAGTCTGATATTGCATCAAGTAATTTCTGGGAAGGGACAAGTATGTCGGTTCTATATGGTAACGGTGACGGAACATTTCAGACCGCATTAATTCTGCCTTCAGCTTATTCACCCGATCTGCTTAATGTATCCGGAATAACAGCGGGGGATCTTGACAATGACGGTGACAAGGATATAATAGTCGGAAACAATGCTTCCAATTCTTTATCACTTTATTACAATAACAACGGAGCATTTGAATATAAAATGAGAGCAGGCGCTTTCTTAAGCGTATTCTCTCCGGTATTTGCTGATATAGATAATGACGGTAAAGGCGATATTGGAGCGGTGGGTTCTCTTCCTCCCAGCGGAACCGGAAGTACTCTGATATTTATGAAAGGAAACAATACCGGAGCCACTTCAATATCAGGATTTAACACTTCTGAAATTCCGGAAAAATTCCGGCTTGAACAAAATTATCCTAATCCTTTTAATCCTGTTACAAATCTTGAATTCGGGATTTCGGACCGTGGGTTTGTTTCATTAAAAATATATGATCTTCTTGGCAAAGAAGTCGCTACGTTAGTAAACGCTGAGCTGAATGCAGGATCATATAAATATAATTTTGATGCATCAAATCTTTCCAGCGGAATATATTTTTATAAATTGTCAGCAAAGAATTTCTCTGAAACGAAACGAATGATATTGCTTAAATAATTTTTAATCTCACAAATTCCGGATGAGGTTAATTGTTGTAATGTTTTTGACAGATGAAATTTTGAATTCTACGTTTACTAAAATTTTTGTTTGTAAAATTAACTGAATAAATACTAATTTTGATTAAATGAAGTTAAGCGATTCAGAAGTTTATTTAAAAATTCTAAACAGTAAAATTGTTCTTTCCTTTGTCCTTTCGTTAAAAACTTCCGGGTGACCATTTCCGGAAGTTTTTATAAAATGAAAGTATAATTTTATATTAAAGAAATTATATATTAAAATATATTCAGGGAGTGTACTTTCATCTGTTCCTTTCCCTGGCTTCCGGTTTGTTGGGAACCGGAAGCTTTTTTATATGAGTTGAAAGTTATAAGTTGAAAGTTAAAAGTTGAAAGTTTTATTCCCCCAAAATTAACCCAATTAACCCAATCAAATGAATTTTTTTCTTTGTACAATTATATAAGCAGTTCCCAGTACAGTCGGAATAATCCAGGGAAGTATTCCGGGAAGAAATTTATTAACAACAAGAAATGCAGTCCAAGCAGCAATATAGCCGCCTACCATTTTTGAAATATGAATCCTTACAAGTTCATTGTAATCTGTAAACCAGGTCCTGTAAAATCTGATATCAGAATAAGCTAATCTCAGTCCGATTAATCCAAACAACATCATAACAAATCCCATATTGTTTGATGTGAGGACTATGTAAACTCCCCAGATGATCATGAATATCCCAATAATCATCATAGAGTATGAAATTACCAGATCTGATCTTTTCGCTTTTTTATTTTCATAATTTTTTAATGAATAAATCCTTTTCCCTGTAATGATAAGATAAAGGCTGAATATTCCTATTACAAGAAGGAAATAATTTGTATGTCCGGGAATAAGAGCGACAATTACAGCAAAGACAACAGATGCAGTCATGCTGTAGAAAAAGATCTTTCCTGACAGAATATGACGCGGGCTTCCTTTTACTGTCAGGATGGCATACAATCCGGCAAGAAGCGAAATGCCGCCGAGAGCTGCATGAAAAATTATTAGAATTGATATCATTTATGTTTTTTAATTCTGCTAAAATATTCCTTTCGAAACTTTCAGAAAAGTCATTTTCAATAAATGACACAATTCAGTTTTTAGGACAATGTTTTCCTAATTGATTTATACGCATCAAATTTTATTGAGAATATTTGATACAAATAAATCGTTATGGACAGATATGATATTCAACAGTTTTTTTTAGTGTCTTTGAGTCTTTGTGGTTTATAAGGATGTTTTGAGACACTCGCGCGCGGGGAAGGGAAGGGGAGAGGTTAATTTTGAAATGATAATATTTATTACCATTATTCAAAACGTTTTGAACAGGTGTATTTTTTCAGGAAGAAATATTCATTTCTTTCCGGAACATTTCGGGCAAATTTGCGGTCAATCCGGAAAAAAGTGTTTCGAGAGTCAATAATCATACCTTATATAAAATATTTCGGTAAAAAAAATATGACAAATGTCATATTATGTTCTGATTCTCATCATACGTTTATAAATATATTTGGTATATTTTGTTAATGAGAATTTGTAAATTTGCATATAATTATATACAAAACGCAAAGACATTTCTTAAAATACTGTTTAAGTCAACTTTATAATCTATTGTTTCTGATTTGAAACTTGTAAAAGAAAATATTGTAACGAAATGTCATCATTGCGGTGATGACTGTAAAGATGATTCAGTCATAGAAGGCGAACATAGTTTCTGCTGTATTGGCTGCAAAACTGTTTTTGAAATATTAAACGGAAATGATCTTTGCAATTATTATACGCTGGATAATTACAGCGGATTAAAAGTCAGCGAAATTCAGAGCAGTTCTAAATTTGATTACCTTGAGGATCCTGATATTCAGAAAAAGCTTATTGATTTTACCAGCAGAGAAATAACTTCCGTGACTTTTTTTATCCCTTCAATACACTGCAGTTCATGTATATGGCTTCTGGAAAAATTATACAAGTTAAATCCATTCATACTCAGCTCCAGCGTGAATTTTCTGGAGAAAAAAGTCAGGATAAACTATAACAATAAGGAAATATCTCTGAGAGAAGTTGTGAAGCTTCTTGCTTCGATCGGATATGAACCTCTTTTAAAGCTTGATTCAAATGAAAGAAAAACGAAGGACAGTTCATTTACAAAAAAGCTCTATCTTAAAATCGGTGTTGCGGGATTCTGTCTCGGAAATATTATGCTTCTGAGCTTCCCTGAATATCTGTCCATAAATAATTTCATAGAAGGAAATTTAAAAACACTTTTCAACTATCTGAATATACTTCTTTCAATCCCTGTAATTTTTTACAGTGCTTCGGATTATTTTTCATCCGCCTGGAAAGGATTAAAAAAGAAATTCATAAATATAGATTTTCCGGTATCGCTTGGTCTGTTAGCTTTGTTCGTCAGAAGCCTTTACGAAATAATTTATTTTAACAACGCCGGATTCTCTGATTCTCTAGCGGGGCTGGTTTTTCTGCTGCTGCTTGGGAAGCTTTTCCAGAACAAGACATACGACACTCTTAATTTCGAAAGAGATTATAAATCATATTTCCCGATCTGTGTCACTGTAAAAATAAACAAGACTGAAAAAAGCATTCCGGTATCCAGGTTAAAATCCGGAGACAGGATCATTATTAGAAATAATGAAATAGTCCCGGCAGACGCTATTTTATTCAACGGGAAATCAAGCATCGATTATAGTTTTGTCACAGGTGAATCAATTCCTGAACAGAAAGTTCTGGGTGAGATCATATATGCCGGAGGAAGACATTTCGGAAGCGCAATCGAGCTTGAAGTGATCAGAACAGTTGCTCACAGCTATCTGACCCAGCTCTGGAATGACAAGGCATTTGACAAAAAGACAGACTCAAATCTTCAGAATGCCGTAAATTCCGTAAGCAAGTATTTTACATTTGCCATACTCGCCATTGCATTCGGCTCTGCATTTTACTGGTATGACAGGGATATTAACCTTGCATTGAATGCTTTCACGACAGTGCTTATTATTGCCTGCCCGTGTGCGCTGGCATTGACAACACCTTTTGCGCTGGGAAATACGTTGCGCATTTTCGGAAGAAATAAATTTTATCTTAAGAATACCAATGTCATTGAAAATTTATCGAAAATAGATTCTATAGTTTTTGATAAAACCGGAACCATAACTAATTCAAAAGATATAGAAGTAGAATATTCAGGAACAAGTCTGAATCTCTGTGAGCTTTCAATGGTAAAGTCTCTGTCAAGAAATTCTTTTCATCCTCTGAGCAAAGCAATATATGATTCCATTAAGCTTAAAGTATTTTATGAAACAGAGAATTATAAGGAAAATCTCAGTGAAGGGATCTCCTGTGAAATATCAGGAAAGACTGTTATGCTCGGTTCTATTCATTACATACTGAAGGACATTGACAGCTCTGATTATGTTTTCAACAACGAATTTCCCGGAAACGCTTTTTCTACAAATGTTTATCTGTCCATTGACAAGAAGATAAAGGGATATTTTTCTTTCAGGAATAAATACAGGGAAGGACTTGATAATATAGTTAGTGAACTTTCGCAGGATTATAAGCTGTCTGTAATTTCAGGTGATAACAGTTCAGAGAAAAGCAATCTCAGCAGGATATTTTCAATTCATAACGAAGACCGGTTATTATTCAATCAGACACCTTCAGGAAAATTAAATTACATCCGAAACTTACAGAAGGAAGGAAACAGGGTTCTGATGATAGGTGATGGTCTTAATGATGCAGGCGCATTGAGACAAAGCGATGCAGGAATTTCCGTCTCGGAGAATATCATGAATTTTTCACCTGCAAGCGATGCGATCATAGATGCGGCTGAATTTACAAAGATATCTGCCTTTCTTGAATTTTCAAAAACGACAATGAAAATAATAAAGGTAAGTTTTGGTGTGGCGTTTTTGTATAATGCAATAGGGCTTTATCTTGCTGCGCAGGGAAACTTTTCCCCGCTCATTGCAGCGATACTGATGCCGTTCAATTCGATCTCGATAATTTTATTTGTAATAGGAGCTACAAACTATTTTGCAAAAAGGAGCAGACTCTTATGAGTGTGATAATACTTCTGATCGGCGTAAGCCTGCTGGTTGCTCTGATCTTTCTTGCGGGATTTATCTGGTCTGTAAAGAGCGGACAGTATGAGGATAAATATACTCCATCGGTGAGGATGCTCTTTGATGATGATGAAATAAAAGATCCGCCGGAGTCCGGAAAATAGTTTTCCAGTTCCGGTTAAAATTTAAAATTTATATTATTTTATAGGTATATGAAATTCGATCCGAGCACAAGCATTAACGATTATCTGGTATTCGGTGAATTTGGTGATGTGAATCCTTCCATTACTGATTCCTCTACTTTTACTTTTATGAATCAGCAGATAATGGAAGATCTTTTTGATCACGAGATCGAAGGCTGTTTTTTATATTCGCGTCACTGGAATCCGATTAACAAATATTTATCAAATGCGCTTGCGCGGCTCGAAGATACTGAATCAGCCCAGGTAACTTCATCAGGGATGGGAGCGATAAGTTCGACTGTCCTAGACATCTGTTCGTCCGGTGATGAGATAATTTCCGGAAGAACTATATACGGCGGAACATATGCATTATTCAAGAATTTTCTGCCCAGGTTCGGAATAAATGTTAAGTTTGCTGATCTGAGTAATATTAAAAAAGTTGAATCTTTAATAACTGATAAGACAAAAATTATTTACGGGGAATCAATAAGTAATCCTTTGCTGGAAGTTACTGATATTCCCTCATTGAGTAATATTACTTCTAAGCATGGTATTAAGCTGATAATAGACAATACCTTCAGTCCGATGATCATATCACCGAAAAGACTCGGAGCGGATATTGTCATACACAGCCTTACAAAATATATTAACGGTACGAGTGATTGTGTAGCCGGCTGTGTCTGCTCAACTCATGATTTCATTAATAAACTGACAGACATAAACACAGGAGCTACAATGCTTCTTGGACCCGTACTTGACAGCTACAGAGCTGCAAGTATTTTAAAAAACCTTCACAGTCTTCATATCAGAATTAAAAAGCACAGTGAGAACGCTTTGTTTCTTGCAACTGAATTTGAAAAGCTAGGAATGAAAGTATATTATCCCGGATTGGAAACGAACAAGGATCACAGGCTTATCTGTTCAGTTATGAATGAAGGTTTCGGTTTTGGCGGCATGATAGCACTGGATGCGGGTACATATGAAAATGCCTGTTATATGATGAAAAGAATGCAGGAAGAGAAGGTCGGATATCTTGCTGTAAGTCTGGGATATTTCAAAACACTGTTCAGTTCGCCGGGACACAGTACATCATCGGAGATTCCTGAAGAAGAACAGAAGTCAATGGGACTAAGCGAAGGTCTGATAAGATTTTCCATAGGTCTTGATAATGACATTACAATAGCATTTGAGAGAATCAAAAAGATATTAATAGAAAAAAAAATAATTCATTAAGGAGAAAAAAATAAGAATGGAATTGGAAAAATTCAGTTACGATAATAAGATCGTCCGGAATTTTGCAATAGCCACGGTAGTATGGGGAATAGTAGGCATGCTGGTGGGACTTATTGTTGCGTCCCAGCTTTTTGCACCTGTTATGAACCTAGCTAATCAATACACTACATTCGGAAGAGTAAGACCTCTTCATACAAATGCAGTAATATTTGCTTTCGTGGGCAATGCAATGTTTATGGGTGTTTATTATTCGCTTCAGAGATTGTGCAAGGCGAGAATGTTCAGCGATAAACTCAGCAGGATTCACTTCTGGGGATGGCAGACGATAATACTTCTTGCAGCAGTTACTCTTCCGCTTGGAATTACTACAAGCAAAGAATATGCAGAGCTTGAATGGCCGATTGATATACTGATCGCTTTGATATGGGTCATTTTTGCGATCAATATGTTCGGGACAATTATCAAGCGCAGGGAAAAACATATGTATGTCGCGATCTGGTTTTATATTGCGACTGTCATTACCGTTGCGGTTCTTCATATAGTCAACTCAATAGAGCTGCCTGTGAATTTATTAAAAAGTTATCCTGTGTATGCGGGAGTTCAGGATGCTCTTGTACAATGGTGGTACGGACATAATGCAGTGGCATTTTTCCTGACAACGCCTTATCTGGGAATGATGTATTATTTTCTTCCTAAAGCTGCGAACAGACCGATCTATTCATACAGACTTTCAATCATTCACTTCTGGTCTTTGATATTTATTTACATCTGGGCAGGTCCTCACCATCTGCTTTATACTTCTTTACCTGACTGGGCTCAGTCGCTGGGAGTTGTATTTTCAATAATGCTGATCGCTCCGTCATGGGGCGGTATGATCAACGGACTTCTGACACTCAGAGGTGCATGGGATAAAGTAAAGGATATGCCTGTATTGAAATTCATGGTCGTAGCAGTGACTGCTTACGGAATGGCAACATTCGAAGGTCCTATGCTTTCACTGAAGAATGTTAATGCTATAGCTCACTTTACTGACTGGATTGTTGCGCACGTTCACGTAGGCGCGCTGGGATGGAACGGATTCCTTACATTCGGAATTCTATACTGGCTGATACCAAGATTATACAAGACTGATCTTTATTCCAACAAGCTGGCAAATTTCCACTTCTGGATCGGAACACTCGGGATCGTATTCTATGCCGCTTCTATGTACTGGGCAGGTATCACACAGTCTTTAATGTGGAAACAATTCACTCCTGAAGGATTGTTACAGTATCCGAATTTTCTTGAAACTGTACTGAAGATCATTCCTTTATATATGATACGAGCATTCGGCGGAGTACTTTATTTTGCAGGCGTAATTGTAATGACTTATAACCTTTACAAAACAGCCAAGCAGGGTAAGCTTGTTGCAAATGAAGAAACAGAAGCTCCTCCTATGATGAGAAACGCTCCGGAAAAGATAAAGACAAAACACAGACTGATAGAATCACGTCCGGGACAGTTTGCTCTTATAGCTGCTGTACTGGTCATTATCGGCGGAGCAGTTGAGATCATACCTACTCTTCTGATAAAATCGAATATACCTACGATCTCCAGCGTAAAACCTTATACACCATTGGAATTGCAGGGAAGGGATATTTATATTCGTGAAGGATGTAACAACTGTCACTCGCAGATGATCCGTCCGTTCCGTTCAGAAACAGAAAGATACGGAGAGTATTCAAAAGCCGGAGAGTTTGTATATGACCATCCTTTCCTCTGGGGTTCTAAGAGAACAGGTCCCGATCTGCAGAGAGAAGGAAAAAAATATCCCAACCTCTGGCATTTCTATCATATGGAAAATCCAAGAAACATATCACCGGGTTCTATAATGCCTGCTTACGACTGGCTTATCACACAGACACTGGATGTTTCCACTACAGAAGGAAAGATCAATGCTATGAGAAAACTGGGAGTGCCGTATCCTGAAGGATATGAAAAGATCTCCAATGAAGAATTAATGAAACAGGCAGATGAAATATCAAAGGATCTTGCGAAGAATGACATTAGAGTTGATAATAATAAAGAGATAATTGCATTGATATCCTATCTGCAGAGATTGGGTACTGATATAAAAGTAGATAATGCAGGAGTTAAATAATTTACAGATTTCAGAATTCAATTTTAAATAATAAATAAAATGTTTCAGCACTATTTTGAACTTATAGAAGGGGTCGAGATCTATCCTTTGTTTTCTCTGTTAGTATTCATGATCTTTTTTGTAATAGTATCTCTCTGGTCATTAAAGGCGGATAAAAAATATATTAATGAAATGGAAATGCTTCCTTTGGATGAAAAATAATAAATTTAATCACAATATCTCATTAGATATAAAAAATAAAAATATGAAATTAATTTTAAAAAGTATTACATTTTTTTCTGTACTTTTGTTTTTGGTAAGCAACAGCTTTGCGCAGACTGCCACTCCGCCCTCAGCAGGAATGGATATGGATCTTTATATGAAGGTTCTGTTTCTGATAATGTTCATTCTTCTGAATGCGATTTTTATTCCCCTGTTAAGATCTCCGGAAAAGGCAGGAGCCGAAGGAGAGTTATCCATTGATAAAAAGCTTTCTCCGATTCAGATCATAAAGAACAGGCTTTCCGGTTTGCAGCCAATGGAAAAAGAGAAATCTCTTATACTGGAAGGTGATTATGACGGCATTGAAGAGCTTGATAATAATGTCCCGCCCTGGTTTAATATACTTTTCTATGGTACTGTAATAATAGCAGTGATATACTTCCTGAATTTTCATGTATTGGGAACAGGTAAGCTGCCATTTCAGGAATATCAGGAAGAGATCAATTTAGCAAATATGCAGAAAGATGAGCTCATCAGAACCGGCGCGTATATAAATGAAAATACTGTTGTTCTTCTGACAGACAATGAATCTATCAAAAACGGGAAACAGCTGTATGCAACCAATTGCATTACCTGTCACGGCTCTGAGGGTCAGGGTATCATTGGTCCTAATCTGACAGATGAATACTGGATACACGGCGGCGGAATTAAAAATGTCTTTACTACAATTAAATACGGTGTTCCTGCAAAAGGCATGATCACCTGGATGAATCAGATGAATCCAAAGCTTATGCAGCAGGTAGCAAGCTATGTGATAACGCTTCAGGGCACTAATCCTCCCGGCGGCAAAGCACCCGAAGGAAATATCTATAAGGAAACAGGCGATTCTTTAAAAACCGGTACAGATTCTTTAAAGACTTCCGGAGATACAAACAAAAATGATACGATAAAAAAAGTGATTAAGCAGGATACTTTGAAAGTGAAAAAATAGATTTATGAACAATACAGAAACAAATGAATCATTCAGGGACACAATATCCATAGTAAATAAAGAAGGCGGAAGAAAATGGGTTTATCCAAAGAAGCCCAAAGGAAGATTTTATAATGCGCGGACTATTGTCAGTATTTTTTTACTGGCGGTATTATTCGGGATGCCGTTAATAAAACTGCACGGTCATCCGTTCATGCTCTTTAATATTGTAGAAAGGAAATTCATACTTTTCGGGCTGGACTTTTCACCACAGGATTTTTATTTATTCGGTCTTGTGATGATATCTTTATTTGTAAGCCTGTTTCTTGTCACTGCTGTATTCGGAAGGATCTTCTGCGGCTGGCTTTGTCCGCAGACCATTTTTCTTGAAATGGTTTTCAGGAAGATCGAATATTTGATTGAAGGTGATTATACAAAACAGATGGCATTGAACAGTTCACCGTGGGATGCTTCGAAGATATTTAGAAAAGGCGCAAAGTATCTGATTTTTTTTGTGATCTCTTTTTTAATAGCAAATACTTTTCTGGCATATATCATTGGCTTTGATCAGCTGTGGAAAATTGCTACTGATCCGATATCACAGCACGTAAGCGGGTTCATTTCCATAATTGTTTTTACTGCAATATTCTATTTTATTTTTGCCTGGTTCAGAGAGCAGGCATGTATTCTGGTCTGTCCGTACGGAAGACTGCAGAGCGTATTGCTGGATAAGAATTCAATTGTAATTGCGTATGATTATGTCCGGGGCGAACCAAGAGGAAAAGTAAATGATAAAGAAGAAAAAAAACTTGGTGACTGCATTGATTGTAAAAAATGCGTTTATGTCTGCCCTACAGGAATAGATATTCGTAACGGAACCCAGCTGGAATGCGTTAACTGTACTGCCTGTATTGATGCCTGCGATTCTATAATGGACTCTATTGACAGACCGAGAGGACTCATTAGATATGATTCGATGGAAGGAATAAAAAACAAAACAAAGTTCAAATGGACTCCGAGAGTAATAGGTTACTCGCTTGTCTTGTTAGTTTTACTTTCTACTATAACAATTTTATTTGCAGGCAGAAGCGATGTGGATATAAACATTCTCCGCACTCCCGGGATGCTTTTTCAGAATCAGCCGGAAAATAAGGTCAGCAATATGTATAATCTGAAAATATCAAATAAAACCTTTGAGGAGCTTCCTCTGGAAATGAAACTTGACAATACTGACGGGGAAATAAAGCTGATTGGAAATGATATAAAGCTTAAGCCGCTGGAAATATATGAAGGTAAATTTCTCATAATATTAAATAGGGATAAAATAAAGCTTCTGAATACACCTATGAAAATAAATATTTATTCCGGAGATAAGCTTATAGAAACATTAAGTACTACTTTTCTTGGACCGCAAAATTAAATCATTCTGAAAATGAAAATAAGCTGGGGTGTAAAAATAATATTTTCTTTTGTAATATTTGCAACTGGAATAATAATAATGGTAATTATTTCAATGTCCCATACTACAGATCTGGTAAGTGAAAATTATTATGAGAAGGAGATCAAATATCAGGACCAGATAGATCTGATTAAGAATTCTGAAGAGTTAAATAAAAATATAAACCTTATCTATTCAGATAATAAATTAATATTCAGAACAGATCATCCGCAAAAGCTGCAGGGTGAAATTCATTTTTACAGAACATCCAATGCCGCAAGGGATTTTATAATTCCTTATGATGCTGACAGCGCAGGTGAGCAGACAATCCCTGCTTCAAAACTTGAAAAAGGTCTCTGGAAAGTAAAGCTTAATCTGAATGACGGTAAGGATAAATTTTATGTTGAAAAAAGCATTTTTATAAACTGATGGAAATATTAAGCGGATTAATACTGGGGTTACTTGGAAGCTTTCACTGCATTGCCATGTGCGGTCCGATAGCTCTGGCTATTCCGGCAGATACAGTGTCCAGATGGAAGTTTATTAAAAGCAGACTTTTGTATAATTCGGGAAGGATCATTTCTTATGCTTTTCTGGGAATGGTATTCGGTTTTCTTGGCAACAGAATAAATATGTTTGGAATGCAGAGGGGACTGGCGATCTCTGTCGGTGTACTTATACTGCTGTCAGTTATTCTTACGGTTACAGGGGGCAGGTCAGTTATGAAAAATACTTTTGTCAGTAAGGTTATTACCGGTTATAAAATTCAGTTCAGCAGATTATTTAAAAAGAACAGCAGACCGGTTTTCCTCTTATTTGGAATTATGAACGGATTTCTCCCGTGCGGTTTTGTTTATATCGCATTAAGCGGAGCAATGATAACGGGAGATGTGTTTCAGGGTTCGGTTTATATGATGCTTTTCGGAATTGGTACAGTACCGGTAATGCTTTCAGTCTCGCTGTTCGGAAATTATGTTAATTTAAATATTCGCAGAAAGATCTCGAAGTTCAATCTGGCTCTTTCTGTTGTGCTAGCTCTGCTGTTCATTGCACGGGGAATGAATCTGGGAATACCATATATCTCTCCTGCGCAAAGCGATCAAAAAAATGTATCTGAAGAACTGATTTGTCATTGATCAGAAATATAATTAAACATAAAATATTCTGATTTTAAAAATATTTAGATTTTAGTTTTACACAGTAAGAAAATTTCCTGATATCAGCAAAGAATATATTTTGTTCTTTAAATAAAACCAGTGATGCGTGAAATATTTGACGTGAGATAGTTGAATTGTTATTGCTGATTTATTGAAGTAATTTTGTAATATAAATAAATCAGCAGGTATATTATGATCAAGAAATATCAGTTTCCTACATGCGAAACTTGTAAAGCAAGATTTGATTCAGTGTTCTGCATGCTAAATGATGAAGAATTAAGCACTCTGTCGATATCAAAGCATTGTAATTTTTATCATAAAGGTCAGACTCTTTTTAATGAAGGAAATTTACCGATGGGGCTTTACTGTATAAACAGCGGTAAAGTGAAATTGTCACAGTCGGGGTTTGAAGGAAAGGAACAGATACTCCGGCTTGCAAAGGACAGCGATATTCTCGGTTACAGGGCAATGATAAGCGGAGAAGCTTATTCCGCTACTGCAACGGTGATAGAAGATTCAAAGATATGCCTTATTCCAAAGAGTGTATTTTACGACCTGCTTCAGCAGAATTCCAAACTTACATCCGGTATAATGAAATTACTTGCAGATGAACTTAGGGAAGCAGAGAATAAGATCACTAACATTGCTCAGAAACCGGTACTCGAGAGACTGGCAGAAACTCTGATCATGCTGAAGGAATATTACGGAATGGAAGAGGATGATCATTCGCTGAACATCACTATCACGAGGGAAGAGATTGCAAATATTGTTGGAACTGCAACAGAAACCGTCATAAGGCTGATGTCAGATCTTAGAAAAGAAGGTATGATCAAGCTTGACGGAAAAAAAATCAGAATTATTAAAAGCGAAGCTTTATTGAAGCTTGCAAATTTGTATGATTAATCATGAAAAATATGTTCGATAAATATTCAAATTCATTTCTAAGGGATTTTAATTTTGATTATCTGCTTGGAAAATTCGAAAAGAACTGTTTTCTGAATTTTGAACGCGGTGAATTTATATACTTTGAAAATGAACTTATATCCAATATCTATTTTATCCTTTCGGGTGGTATATTTCTCGTAAAGAAAAGAAGCGAATCATCGGAAAAGATTATTATTGAGTATGGCAAGGGAGATATAATCGGACTCGAAGATTCCCTTCTCGGAAAATGTTATTCCAGTTCTGCCTTTGTTTCTGCTAATGCAAATGTTCTTGCGATAAGCAAAGAAGATTTCCTTAAGATCACAGGTAAAAACGATGACTTTAATTTATGGGTTTTAAAATATTTAAGTAATAAAATCGTAACTACCGTCTGATCATATTCTGAAAAATAATTAACTTCATTTCAGGCAGAATTCTTCACATTGATACTGTATTTCTTTAACGTCTGAATCCGGGTCCGCACATACACTGCTAAGAGAACTGTCTTGAAGTATAACTGTATTTATTTTAAATCTGATTTTTGAAATTTATTGAAAGATTTTAATTTTCAACAGATCGAATGAATTGAAACCGAAATTGATTTTTTTTTTCTGAGTTGTGAAGACAAAATGAAATAAGATCCGGGGAATTAAAAGTAATTACTTCATATTGTCCAGAAGATTTACGAGGAATGATCTCAGCTCAACCAGATCATCTTTTAAACTTTCATTTTTTGACAAATCAACTGACACAGCAGATGTTTCATTAGCAAAAAGACTCATTTCATTGTTTTCAAGAGGGGATATTTTGTTAATCTTTGGCACAGAGTTCTCTTCTTTTTTAGCTTCATCATCCTCTTCTTTTATAGAATAATTCCTTATCAGCTTTTTTGCGCCTTCAATTGTGTATTTTTCTTCCCGGAGTAACTTCTTTATGTAAAGAATCATTTTTATATCCCGGTTGGTGTAAATCCTGTTACCCGATAGATTTTTTGCCGGACGGAGCTGCTCGAATTCTGTTTCCCAGTACCTGAGAACATACTGCTCCAGTTCTGCTATCCTGCTGACTTCACTAATTGAATAGTAAAGTTTTTTCATTGCAAAGTTCTTTTTCATTTGAATAGTTTTAGCAAAAATATATATATACATAATTTATTGCAATGCCTTTGCTAAATATCTTTACTTTAATAAGGTTAATAATGTGGATTTAAATAATTAAATGAATTCGCTAAATTATTCTTATCCAAAATAAAAATTAAAATAATGAAATATACAGGGATAATAAAATATTTTTTTATACTTACTTCAGCTGTTCTTTTTACTTCCTGCGGTGAAAAGCCGGATGCAATTTATACAAATGGAAAGATTTATACGATGAATACGGGAAACAGTGTTTTCGAAGCGATGGCTGTCAAAGAAGGCAAAATACTGGATATAGGTACATCATCTGATATTAACAGCAAATATAAATCCGAAGATGTCATAGATCTCAAGGGAGCAGTAGTCCTTCCTGGATTCATAGATTCGGACGGATCAATAATTGAGTTTTCAAAAAATCTGAATTACATAAATCTGTCTTATGCTAAAAGCATTGATGAGATCAAAAATCTTGTTATTGAAAAGACAAAAAATACAAATGAGGGGGAATGGATTGGAGGTTATGGGTGGAGTGAAATATTGATCCCTGAAGCTGAGCTTGAGACTATTAACAAGGAAATCCTGGACCAGATCGCCCCGAATTATAATGTATATCTGGTAAATTCAACTTTGAATACCGCCTGGGTAAATTCAAGATTATTAAGATATCTGAAAATTGATAAAAATACTCCGAATCCAAAAAACGGTGAGATTGAAAAGGATGCCAATGGGGAACCGACCGGATTATTATATGATGAGGCAGTCAATCTTATTAAAGATAATGTACCGGGCTTGCTAAAAACTGAAATGCTCACTCAGGTAGAAAAAGGTTTGAATGAGATTGCTAAATATGGAATTACGGAAGTTCATGACAGGACTATAGGTAATGAAGGTCTCGAGATTTTTAAAGAGCTTGTGGATGCAAAGAAATTTCCTATAAAGGTATATGCTGTATTATCCGGTGAAGACAGTGCGCTTATTGAAAGTTATCTGACTAAAGGACCTTTGGTGAATTATGGAGACAGGCTTACGATAAAGTCCATATCGCTTGATTATGACGGACTGTTTGAACTTCAGGACGCTGCAATGAATGATGATTATAAAGATGAGCCGAAGAAAAAAGTGCCATATGTAACGGATGAAGATATTGAGAGAGTGTATTCAAGGGCTATAGAAAAGAATTTTCAGTTCAGCATAAAAGCCATAGGTGACCGCGCTGTCAGCAATTCTCTCAGCATTATTGAAAAGGTCATGAAGCAAAAAAATCCCAAAGATCCAAGGACAGTAATCGAGTATTGTGAATTTGTAAGTCCAAAGGAGATCAGTAGAATAGGAGAACTGAAGTTGATTCCTTCTGTTCGTCCGGATGTCTGTATGAATGATATACAGATTCTTTCTCAGGTTATCAATCCTGAAAATGCTAAAAAGATCGGACTATGGAATTCACTGTTAAAGTCCGCCGGAATGATAACTTCAGGATCAGATTTTCCTTTTCATCAGATCAATCCGTTCGTGCAGATCTATTTTCTTACTACAAGACAGTTGACTGACACTGTGCTTTCCACGATCCCGAATCCTGATCAGAAGATTTCTCTTACGGAAGCTGTGAGGACTTACACAACATGGCCGGCTTATGCTTCCTTTGAAGAAACAACGAAAGGAAGTCTTGAGAAAGGTAAGTATGCTGACTTTATAGTTGTCTCAAAAGATATTTTTACATCAGTTCCTGAGGAATTATTGAATACAAAAGTTTTAATGACGGTAATTAACGGAAGAGTGATCTATGACAGCAGCAAGAGCAGAAAGTAGTACTTCAATGATTTCATCTGATAAAAAAAAACCTGAAACAACTCTAGAATTCATTAATTTTTCTGCTGAGATTTTAAAGGAAAATAATATTTCCGAGCCGAGACTTACATCAGAGCTTCTGTTGTGTGAAATTATGAACTGCAGCAGAGTTAATCTGTATCTTGATTTTGATAAGCCTCTTAGAAAAACAGAGAGCGATCAATTGAAAGAATATCTTGACAGAAGGATCGGTCACGAACCTCTTCAGTATATTTCCGGAAAGACCTCGTTTTACGGACTGGATATAAAAGTGAACAGCAATGTGCTCATACCCAGACCTGAAACGGAACAGCTTGTTGAGCATATATTAAAGGATATCAAAGAAAACGCAAAATCTGATGTTTCATTAATTGAGTTCGGTGCGGGCTCCGGCTGTATTTCTATTGCGGTTGCAAAGCAACTGGAGTCAATGAATATAAATTACAATATATTTTCAATAGACATTTCTAATGATGCTGTAAAAGTTGCAAATGAAAATCTCATATTGAATGAACTAAGCAGTAAGAATGTCAGATTTATTACAAAAGATCTGTTTGAGATTGAAAGACTCAGTAAAAGCGTTGATTATATTATTTCAAATCCTCCATATATTTCTTTAAGTGAATTTAATAAGCTTGAATCCGAGGTAAAAGATCATGAACCGGATTTTGCACTGACAGATTTTAATGATGGATTAAAATTTTACAGAAAAATATTTTCAATTGCTGCTGAAGATAATTTCAAAGGAAAAGTATTCTGTGAAATTGGGTTCGGTCAGAGAGATTCTGTTGAATCAATAATAAAGTCAAAGGGGTTTAGCAAATATGTTTTTTATAATGATTATAATGATATTCCCAGAATTGTCAAAACGGAAAAATGAGATCAGTAATACAGAGAGTGACTGAAGCGAGCGTGTCTATTGACGGAGAATTGTATAGTAAAATTGACAAAGGTCTTTTAATTTTACTGGGTGTTTGCCGGGGAGATAATTCAGAAACAGCTAGATCACTCGCTAAAAAATTCATCGACCTGAGAATATTCTCAGATGAATCAGGAAAAATGAATCTCAGTGTGAAAGATATAAAAGGAGAGATTCTTATAATATCACAGTTTACACTATGTTCGGATAAGGGAAAGAGCGGAAACAGACCCGGTTTTTCTGATGCCGAATCTCCTGAAACAGCTTCAGCTCTGTATGAAGAGGTAATAAGCGGAATGAAAGAACATTATTCTGATATAAAGATCAAAACCGGAGTATTTGCAGCCAACATGAAAGTCAGACTGCTGAATGACGGACCTGTAACAATTTTCCTTGATAAATAAATTTTCAAATTGAATAAAAGAGTATATCTTATCGGTATTGGGAAAGTCGGATCATCTCTGGCGTTTGAGCTTAAAGATATCGGATTTAAGATCGATTTTATCAGTGACAGAAATACTGATCTTTTAAGTAAAATATCTGAACTTATAATTCCCGTTTCATCTTCCCTGAAAATTGAGAAAAATTTCATTGAAGGTTCTGATATCATATTCATCAGCACTCAGGATACTGCCATAGCAGATGTGATAAATGAAATAGCAGAATTTAAAATTGATCTCCGCGGGAAAATTTTTATTATTACTTCAGGTGCATATTCCACAGATCTTTTCCCTGCAGAGGTTTTCAATAAAGATTCAGTTCTTTCAATGCATCCGATTCAGACATTTGATAAAATAAGTTATTCTAACGGACATTTGCTTGATAATATATATTTCGGTATTGAAGGCGGCTCAAAAGCCGTGGTTATTTCAAAACAGATCATAGAAAAGTTAAATTCGAAATACATTGAAGTGCCTAAAGATAAAAAATATCTGTATCATTCTGCCTGTGTGATCTCATCAAATTTTCTTGTTACTCTGCTTAATATATCTTCAGAAGTAATGGGCAGCATGGGAATCGAAAAAAGCAGGACATTTGAAATCTTCAGACCCATAATCGAAAATACACTGAAAAATATTTCTACTGACGGGCTTGTAAGATCATTGACAGGACCATTTGACAGAAACGATATTGAAACCATCTCAAATCATCTGAATGCAATAAACAATGAACTGCCTTCACTCATTCCTTTTTATACTTTACTGGGAATGGAAACTGTAAAAGTTGCATTCAAAAAGGAAAGCCTTAACCTGAAAAATGTTACTGAAATACTGGATCTGATGAATGAATATATTGTAAATGAATACAAAGTCACCATGAAAAAAATCAATTGAATCATATATCATACATTTCTTTACAGTTAAAATTAAATATTTAAATATTAAATGCAGAGGATAATTTTATCTGTAATTCTCGTAGTGTTGTTTCCATTGACATTTGCATTGGGACAATCATCATCTTCCGAAAGTCAATCTGACAGAAGGTTAGTTTACAGTTTGCATAGTGACAAAATAGTGCAGGATACAGTTGTAAAAACGAAGGAAAAAAGTAAAGCCCAGTCTGTCAACATCGGCGGATTATTTATTTCTCCGAATGTAGGACTGTGTTACCCGTTGGGAACTTTTGAAGGTAATTCAGGTATCGGATCGGTTTACGGAGTCAAGCTGGAATTTGCTCTGAGCAAATTATATCCTTTTGTCTTCGGACTTATTTATGAAGGTCAGACAAATAAAGGTAATTCAGGATTTATGAACAATAACTTACTCACAACTTTTCAGACAAAGGCAACTTATCTCGGAGGCAGCTTCGATTTTATTCTTAATAAAATATTAAAATCAGATTTTACTACTCCGGTATTGTCACTGGAAGTTAAGTATGCTAAATTTACACGGGATATTTCTCCGGATACTCCTCTCCCAAACATAAGTACAGATCAGAGTCTGATAACTTTTTCCGGCGGACTTGCATTCACATTGTATATTTTTGATCTCAATACAAAGTATACTTATGCAGCCGAATATTCCAATCTTGATTTTCAGATCAGATTTCATTTCCCCGTGATCAAATTTTAAAATTTCCTTCCTTTCCATTGTATCGAAGTTTTTATTAAAAAACTGAAAGGCAATGTCAGACCATAAGCGGCAAAATATAAAGAGAACAGCGGATAGTATTTGTAAAGATTCTCAAGCTCAAATCTTTTCATTATTCCAGAAATAAGAATTAATTCGGATAATATTTTTACGGAAATCAGAATCAAATACATCTTCATTCCAAGAAAAAACAGTCCGAATAAAAGAAAAAAATTCATTGCATACAATTCAGCTCCGATGATATATCCGAGAAAGTTGACGTCTGTTCCGCCTCTCAGCCATCTTCTCTTCTGGCTTAAAAGCTCCGGTATATCAGCGCAGGGAAGAGTTTCCACAATGCATTCCTTATCAACAGGATATTTTATTCCGTATTTTTTATATGAATTAATTTTACGCATCAGGGCAAGGTCTTCGGTCACTGAAAATCCGACAGCTGAATACCCTCCGATATCATTATATGTTTTTTTTCTGAATGAAAGATTATTGCCGATGCAGCTTAATATCATATTCAGTCCTGCGCTTGAAGAGGCTAATGAAAGAAGATAGATCCAGTCTAAACTTTGCAGTATGGAAAACAATCTGCCGTCATTTTTAATGAGCGTAAAACCACAGACCATTGCAGTAGTATCAGAATAATATTTTACAGTTTCTTTTACCCAGTTCGGGGAAACTTCGCAGTCAGCATCAGTTGAAACGATTATTTCACCGGTACAAATAGAAATGGCAGTATCTATTGCGTTTGCCTTCCCTTTAAGATTACCTGAAGAGTTTTTAGCGGAGTTTATGACCTTAAAGAATGAAAAATTCTTTGATGTTTCATTCATCAGTTCAAATGTATTGTCAGTAGAATGGTCATTGACGAGAATGATCTCAAGAAGCTCCCGGGGGTAATTGATGCGTGACAATGATTTTATGCACCTGGCGATATTCAGAGTCTCATTCCTTCCTGCCACGATGACACTTACTTTTGGAAGTACCTGTCCTGTATTTTTCTGCAGCCGGAATGAATTTTTTAAACCCCTGAGAAGTAACAGATGAGTGATAAAATATAAAGCAGTGATCGATACAAAAAGCGTTTCAGCAGTCAAATTAAAAAGGTGATTATCTTTGAACAAAGATAACCACCTTAAATGAAATAAAATATTTTAAAATTATTATTTAACGATTGCAATTTTTATGACCTGAGTCTCACTGCTTCCGTCGATATTTCCTTCAACAATTCCGTAATAAATTCCGCTCTGAACACCCGAGACATTCCATACTACTTCATTATCCGCATTTGAAAAGGCTGTGGCGGGAAGTGTCGTTACAAGCTCTCCTGAAAGATCAAGTATCTTAACACTTACGCTTGATGCGATTCCGTTAATGTAATATCTGATAAATGTCTGTCCGTCATATACGGGATTCGGCCAGTTATAAACTTTATCAGAAGGAAGCTTTCCTGAATATGACGCAGGACTGTTACCGGATAAATAATTATTGTTGGAAAGATATTTATCCTTAAGGTAATTTTTCCAGAGTACTTTGTTCTGATTATAAATTAAATTTGTTTTAAATCCATACAGATATCCGTCACCGCTTACTACTATTAATGCCAGAGTATCATTCAGGTTTGCAATAGCCGGAGTTGAGGTTGTGTTAAGACCAACTTTTACGGGAAATCCGGATACTACCGCGCCGTTTATTCCATAGGCATAAAGATCTCCGTTAGATGTAGCAAATATCAGGTCATAGACATTATCATTGTTGATATCAGCGACTGAAACACCTGAAGATATGCTGTCATTAAAATCAACAGGGAAGTTGTCCAGCAAAACACCGTTGGCATTTACCGCATAAATTACGTCACCGTTGCTGAAAATAATTTCCTGCTTTCCGTCACTGTTAATGTCAGCAAGGACAGGTGAATTGTTGATCCCTGTAACATTATAATTAATATTGATTTTAGTACCATTGAGAATAAATTCACTGTTGTTATTAATGATAAGAATATCGGTTGAATTGGAAGAAGTGATATTTCCCGTAACTATGTATTTATTAGCATTAGTTATGTAGTTGAAAGTATCAGCAGATACAACCGAAAACTGTTTGATGATTCCTGAAGAAGAATCTATATTAAATTTAAATCCGTCAGCATTTATTTTAATGATCTGTCCGTTGGATTTACCGGCATACACAAAGTCAGTGTTTTCATTAACAAAAGGAGGACAGCTTGAATTGCCGCTTCCCATAGAAAATCTGTATGTACCAAGATCATTCTTAAAAGCAATTCCTGTATCTGATAATGCTATGATATATTTATGATTTAAAGTTGTATTCGTCGCAGGTATGTATTTCCCGAAATTACTTAGGATCAGACCATCCGGAGCAGCAGAGTCAACCGGGCTTCCGTTACTTTTAAAACCATAAACGCTTTTATTTGAATTTAAGAATATTTCTTCACCTGTATCTCCGGAATAGTCAAACGCGATTGCCTGTGAATTTCCCGATGAATCAACACCTACAAATTTCGGAAAATTAGAGATCGGGCTTATCTGACTGCTTCCTATTGATACATTTAAAGTCATCAGAGTATCAATTGAAGAAAAATTCTGTATGAAAATATTGTTATTGGCAAGAGAATAGCTAAGTGAATTAGGATATGATGAAGGAGTAAAGGCATTTCTGTAAATATTTGCCGGCACTTCATGATTACCAAGGTACCAGTAATCTACAGGAGTTCCGTCACCGGTAATATTTCCGAAAGGCGTTGAGAAAGTAACACCAATCTCCTGAGCTCCTTTAGCTTCCTCAAGGTCTACGCCTCTGTGATTTATATTATTATTGATAGTATTGGTCGAAATATTTGCATTTATTACGGACTCATCAATATGCCAAATAAGAATTCCGCCTTTGTAATTATTATTATTATTTATTAATCCCGGCAGACTCCAGTCAAAAGTTTCAACATCTGTAAGATTTCCATTAAGTTTGTAAAGACTTGTATAAGCATTCGAATAATAGAATCCGTTTTCTTCGTCCTGCGGATAAACTGTTGAATCATTAAAAGCCCTGTTCCTTGTATATATAGTCTGACCGTTATTCTGCGGATCCCTGTTTCGGTTTTCTATTAAAAAATATTCCTGAGCGCTCATAAGCACTTTGTATATTGTCGAGTCCCGGTATATGTTTTTGGAACTTGTAGGTATTTTTATATTTTGGCTGCCGTTAGAGATCACAACCGGATCAACCCATCCGAGATAGATCTTTTCCCATGCTGAAGGCTCAGGGGGAAATATCCCGTTATAGCTGAATAAAGACTGACCGTCCATAAGACCAAACCTGCCGATCGCAGTCACACCAGTCGAAGTATTGAACAGATCCGGAAGTCCAAGATAGCTTCCGAAATTTGCAGCAAGAATCCCGTTCATTCCGAGCTCTATCAGAAAATTTCCTGAAGTAAGCTGAAGTTCTCTTAATTCAGTTGAAGGAATTATAAGTGAATTCTGAATATTAAATCCGTCCGATGACTGAATTCCGTTATAATTACTCCCGAAAAAACTCTGAAGATTTTTCAATCCCAGATAAACAGAAGGGATGTCATAAGGTGTCGGATCATATCCGTAAATGGAAGAAAGGTCAACATCTCTTCCTACTCCTGCATGAAATATTACAAAAGCAGTATTTGATTCATTGTATCCGTTGAGATTTATAAAACTGTCTGCCCTGGACCAAGCATCCTGATAAAGATATCCAAGTTTGATATTGGACTCATTAGTCTGAGGGGAATAATACTGCATCTGATGCGGGAGATTTATCACCTGTCCGTAAAGATCATAACTGATATTGAGCTTACCTTTTGATGACTTGCTGAAATAATTCTTAAGAAACTTAAGATGGTCTGCAAAATAAGCGCTGTCATAAGGAGGGGAGTCAATCACAGTATCCATCTGGGTTGCGGGGTTATAGTATTTGTTGGATAGGTCAAACAATCCGTTGCCTGAAGTCCGCGGATCATTGTCTTCAACAAACTGTACCAGAATAGCAACAACCTTAAATGAATCAAGTCCGGGTTTAAAATCCTTTCTTGCAGAATAAACATTCTCAGGTCCGAATTTTAAAGGATGCGATAATGTATATTTGCTTTTTGATCCATTCTTATCCTGTGAATATGACAGAGAAGATAAAAAAAGTATAAGTGTTAAAGCAGTTAAAATATTTTTAAAGGTCATTTCAGGTTTTATTTGTATATGAAAGCCATAGTCCGTGATTCTGAACTATGGCTTTTATAATTGAAATTCAAAAATTTTTATTAATTAGAAGCTTACGAGTAATCCGAATCTGAGTGTATTTGCCAGCGGATGTGTTTCTTCAATTGTACTGATATACGCAAAATCAAATCCGTAAAGATCGTATCTGATACCTGCACCAAGTGTGAAGAATTTTCTGTTTCCGTTGGAAGGATCTTCATAAAAATATCCGCCTCTTAATGCAATAAGCCGCGGGTTTCCGTACCAGTATTCCGCTCCTATAGAGGTCTGGATCGAATTTAATCCTGTTCCCCATGATGTAAACAATGCTTCGTAAAACGGATCAACTGATCCAGGTGTTCCCGGCACAATTATAACTCCGTTACTGTCGACTACATCCGGAACTGCAAGTGTTCTGTTAACTAAGAGTTTTGCAAAGTCAACTTCTAAAGATAAGGAGTTAAATGTAGTTTTAATAACATCATAAGAAATACCTAACCTGAGCTGCTGAGGAAGAGGATCAGCCTGTGCTGCGTCAACGTAAGAAATATTCGGTCCCATATTTGAAAGATTTAATCCAACGGAGAATCTTTCTTTGAAAAATTTAGATCCGGACATTGGTCTGAACATTGTGGAAAGACCTAATGCTGCTGAAATTCCTGTTCCGGTTCCTTTTTCATTTCCGACTGTAAAATCATTCGGTGAAAGCCTGCTGTATATAAATGAACCTGTTACACCACCAGCCCAGTCTTTTCCGAATTGGGTAGCGTATCCTACGGAAAGCGCCATTTCATATGCCTTGTAATTTCTGTCAGGCTGTGAATTTCCAAATTCATCAGTTACAATAACTTCACCGATATTCAGATATGTTAATGAAGCGCCTATTGTACCGTCAATGCTTTTAACATAGGAGCGTCCTGCTATGTAATCATAAAATAAATCTCCAATATTCAGACCTGCCAGCCAGGGTGAGTGTGTGAAGTTGATTTCAGTGTATTTCTTCTGGTATGCAAGTCCCGAAGGATTCCAGTGCATTGCAGTTGCATCGTCAGCAATACCTGTTCCGGTTTCACCCATCGCACCGAATCTCGAGTTAGGTCCTATTAGCAAAAACGGGACTCCCGTAGAAATTGCTGTTTGTGAATAGACTTCATTGCTTTCAATTGCAAAAAGACTTATTACGATTAAACTTACGCAAAAATATGCGAATGTTTTTCTAAACATTAAATGATTCTCCTTCGTTTTATTTTAACTTGGCTAATTTTCCGGTTACGCTTTTGGAAAAATTACCGTTATCTGATTTTATTAAAAGTTTATAGATATATGTTCCGTTGGCAATTGCATCACCATCGGAGTCCAAACCGTTCCATTCCAAAGAGACAAATTTATCTGTAATATTGTTTTTATTCAATTCTTTTATTAATCTTCCGCCGACAGTATATATGTTTATCGTTGCTGATAATGGTTCATCAAAATTATGCTGGAATAGAAAATTTGTGTTATCCTGCATTGGATTAGGATAATTATACACATTCTGAAGTTCAAGATTGCTGCTGCCTTTTACTTCAAACTCAACGGATTTTGAATTATAATTATTGTATGTATCCCAGGCTTTTATTTCAATTGTGTATTTTCCGTCTGTAAGATTCTGCATCTGATATTCTATGGAACCGTTCTGGTAATTCTGATTACTGACATAATAAGAAGTAAGATCTATCTTGCTGTTCTCATCATTATTAATAATTGCTTCGATCTTATGTCCGATCGTACCTGTTAAATTTATTCCGTTTTCATCCGTGAAATCTGCAAAAAGTTTTGGATTCTGATTGACTAAATCGCCTGAACGGAAATTTCTGCTTCCCATAAATATTTTGACTTCAGGTCCGGTAGAATCTGCTAATGCCGTGCTGTCTGTTCCGTTCATTATAAAATTATCAGTGTATCCTAATCCATCGCTTGACTGGTTTTTGAAGTAAGCTATTATCTTTCCTCTTCCCGGATTGTATGAAATATCTTTCGGGACTACAAAATCAATTGTCCATTTTCCGTTTGAAACACTGGTTTTGCCTGTATAAATAATTCCGCCTATCACTTTGAAATTAAATGTATGTCCGAAATCTACAAAAGAAATTGACTTATCAACATCATAAACCTGAACCTCTATATTCCCGCTGTAATCCTGCCAGAATGTAGAATCAGCTTTTAATACACTACCGGAAACTTTTACTCTCTGCAGTGATTTCATTTCAAAGACACTGTCTCCCGATACACTATTTATGCTGTCAATTCTCGTTCTGTACTGCGGAACTCCGAGTCTTAATGTAGGGTCACATAATAAAGCAAATTTAAGATCGTTCTCGTAGTAAAGATCCTGTTTTGTATTGAATACAGCTTTTCCCATTCTGATTCTCTTCCCCAGTGAATCGGATTTAAACAGATTGTCATAAAGCTTGTTATTATAGATAGCGTTAGGCACGCTGTAAACAGGTCTTACTGCGGCAGAAACTCCAATAGCACCTTTGTCTTTCAGGATTACCAGCTGTTCTCCCGCGCTGAGATTGTAGGGATCATCCCATCTTGCAAGGTCACAGCTTGCAATAGTAAGAAACGGATATTTATCTTTATTATCAAGCTGAGGAATGCTAACCTGTCTTTCGAATATATGCTCGTGCGCCCAAAGATCAGTACTGCCGTGTCCGGTATAATTCATTATAAGTCTTCCTTCATTCCAGCTCCGGATTATTTCGTTATTTACAGAAGGTTTTCTTCTTCCCTGCGGAGTAAATTCTGAAGGATATGTAACAGTATAAATCTTATTCTTTTTAAGGTACTTTGGTGAATGATTCTGTGCTACATCCTCACATTGATCTGTATGCAGACTGCCTTCCTCTCCTCCAGTACTTTCAGTCGTCCAGCCGTCATCTGCGACATATGTGGCAATATTTCTCCATTTGTCAAAAGTTGCCGGATTCTCATAACTTATTATTTTATCAACAGCTGTATTTGCTTCATCAAGTGAATTTATGTTCAGTCTTCCTGAGCTGAAGTCTGTAATGGCTATTCCGGTTGGCTCGGGATAATTTTCATTTATTTCAACTATATAATCATCAGAGCAATAACTGTCGACATCATTCGAGTAGCTTGAATTTTTTTCAATCGGAAGTATCCAGTTCTTAACATTGTTACTGTATAAATTATAGATATTTTTATAGTCATAGCTTCCGTCACCGAAGAACAGTACATATACAGGTCTTTCTTCCCAGTAATTAAATGCATATTTCAGAAAGTTTCTGACAGCAACCGGATCCTGAAGTCCTCCGGAAAATTCATTGTATATTTTTTCTACTTCTACAATTGATGTTTTTAAATAATCTGGTCCCGGTCTTTCTCTCTGAGCTTTTAATCTGTTTGCTGCTGATGTAAATTCTTTAGGTGTGATTATAATGAAACTGCTTCCTGAGGCAAGCTCTCCTTTTAAATTCTGGTTTGCAACTCTTCCGGAAATTGAAGATGGAGTTTTGTAATTGTTCCCGCCGATCGTATAAATCTCCCTCGGATTTCCTGATATTACATTTGACTGAAACCGCAGATTTCCGTTAGAAAAGGAAATGGGATTTATCAAATTTATATTTCCGCTTTCTGTAACGTCAAAAACTTTTATTTCGGAAGTATTGAATCCATTGACCTGATATTCAACGGTGGTGCTGGTATCGGGAGTAGTAAATCGAAGAGTATTATTGTCTGCCGTAAATAATCTGTCATAAAAGATCTCATAAAAATCATAATAACCTGCGACGTTTGCAGAGTTTCCGTCCTGCGTTCTTAAAGAAGCTTTAAAATTAATATTATTTCTTCCGGGTGATAAAGAATAAAAAACTCCGAATTCGTTGTCTGCTATATTGGAAAGATTTATATGTGAAAAGCCGTCCGAAAGACGCGGTACGTATTGATTTGTCAGAAAATTTGAGCTCAGGTCTTCAAGTCTCCATGTCTCTGGAAAAAAAGAACCATTTCCGAATCTGAATCTTAAATTTATATTGCTTCCGTCTTTGTAACCTTTCAGCTCTTTGTTGAAATTAAAACTTTCATTAATGCTGATCCTCTGACTTACCCATAATAATCCTGTCGACCCGAGATTGTTGACTTCAGGTTCCTCAAATATCCTGTCCTTAAAATACTGAAGCGGGTTTAATCCTGCCACATTAGGAGAGTTCTGAGTCTCAATGCGCAGACCGTCAACACCTCCGAAAGTAAACCAGTAATAATTAACCTTTGAAAAGTGATTTATATAGTGTGAGTATGATTTTCTTGCCGGGTCATATCTCCAGTCATTAGGACTTTTACCGTAGAATATTATATAATCATTATCATTGAATTGTCCGTCTTCTTCCCCTGACACAATAATTCTGTTTTCAATAAGATCTGTCGGCGCTGAGATTGAGTTATCATAAGGAAGTTCAGCTCCGCCGTTACCGTAAATCTTAATTGTTTTCGGATTTATAGCTCCTATGTTAATTCCGGTACCCTGCAGAAAATTCTTATCTATTTTGAACATACCGGTTTCTTTTACTTCGATCTTATAAAAATCACCGCTTGCCAGTACGCTGTTTTCGGTTCTTATATCTTTTTGTAGATTGAATTCTTTGGTTGACCAGCCTGCTGCCTGATCGGAATTGACTGCCGTATTCCTTAGGAAATTTCTTTCTTCTAAGCTTAATGATTTATATAAATTAACGGGTGAATCAGTGAATTTTACCCTTACTCTTATATAGGTGTATTTCCTTATCGAATTTGTTGCGGGATTATACTGTACCGGATACAAATAAAGGTAACCGAAATATCTGTTCCTTAATGCGCCTGAATTCTTAACATAAGCAGCATCACCGGGAAAAAATTTGTTATCATTATATATCTTATCATCTCTTCCGAATACCGGCTCAACACCGTCTTTATCTTTGGATATCTTTAAAGTAGGTACGGGTAATATTTCTACATTCGGAACATCTTCAAATTTTGAATCAACTATTTCAACTATATTTCCTGAATTACCCGGCAGATATAATGGAAATGATCTTAACTTAAGATCGGGGCTTCCGTACAGACTGTTATTGCTTATGGAATTAGCAAAATCAGTTTGGCTTGTATATGAAGGATTGAACTCGATTTCAATGTAGGACTCAGTAGAGTTTAAAACCCGGAAATCAGAAACAGCTGTATTTACAGAAGATTCATTCTTCTGCGAGAATCCTGTATTAAGGAAAAAAATAAAAATAATTAACTGGAAAAAGATAAATGAAATCCTGTTTGAATGTATTTCGTTTTTTTTCTTCATGAATTTTATATGGAGTTTGCTAATTCGGGAATATTTTGTAAGTAAATTAACAATAATTATTCAATAAAATTACAATTATCAAATTAAATTTAAATATAATACAAAACCATTTTCTAAAGACAGGTATCCTGTATCTTTAAAAAATGGTTTAAAGGAAATTGAATACATAGAGATAATTTTTTGTTTTATTGAATTAATAACAAATCTCTATATGGTTTCCTGATTTTAAGTTTATAATTTAGACCTGCAAATATATTGTTAGTAATTTCTAATGTCAATGCTCAACTGAATATTTTAATTTAATGATTTTTTCTTAGTAAGTCCCATTTTCTCAAGTACATCAAGATGATTTAAGGCATTCTTTGCCGCTTCCTGTTCAGCCTGCTTCTTTGACTTTCCTTTTCCTATGCCAAGGCTTCTTTTATTGACGAATACTTCCACAGTAAAGAGTTTGTTATGCTCCGGACCTTCTTCTTTTATAATGGAATACTCAGGTATAAAGTCAGTGTGTGCCTGAACGTATTCCAGAAATTTACTTTTATGATTTTCATCAAACTGATTCAGCCATTTAATGTCAAGCTTTTTGAATATTTCTTCATTCAGAAATTCTTTTGCTGAATCATATCCTGAATCCATGAAGACAGCTCCTATAAGCGATTCGTAAGCATCCGAAAGAATTGTATCATATCCTTCTTCAATCGATTTTTTAGCAGTAAAAGAAGCCAGAAGAAAATTACCCAGACCTAAGTTCTTTGCTCTTTCGGCAAGAAATTTCTTATTAACAAGTATAGATCTGAATTTTGTAAGATCGCCTTCCTCGTTTAAAGGAAAATTCTTGAATAAATATTCAGCCACTACAAGATCAAGTACTGCATCTCCCAGAAATTCAAGCCTCTCGTTTGAAATTATTCCGATCTTTAACGGATTACTTTTTACCTTAAGAAATGAACGGTGCGTAAGAGCAGTTATAAAATAATTTCTGTCAATTATTTTATAATGAATTGCTTTTTGAAGACCTTCAAAATCTATCTGGAAAACAGCGCTAGACAGAGATTCCTCTTCAGTTTTTCTTTCTTTATAAAAAGGAAAGAATTTTTTCAGACGTTTCTTAAATATTTCGAGCATAATTTTTTACAGAAAGCTGATACGAAAATTATTCCTCGTATCTCTTGAAAACTAAAGCCGTATTGTGACCTCCAAAACCTGAATTTTCCGACAATACTGTTCTCACATCTTTTTTTAATGCAGTATTAACCACATAATTCAGATCGCACTCAGGGTCTTTTTCTTCGTAGTTAATTGTTGGGGGAATTACTCCGTTGTTTATTGTAAGAATGGATGCAATGGCTTCTATTGCTCCCGCTGCTCCAAGTAAATGACCTATCATTGATTTAATTGAATGGATAGGTACTTCATAAGCTTTTTCACCGAAAACATTTTTGATAGCCAGGGATTCATTCTTGTCGTTATAATATGTGGATGTTCCGTGAGCATTTATGACATCAATATCGTTTATGGTCATTCCGGAATTCTTTATGGCAACCTTCATAGCTCTGCCGATACCTTCTCCTTCCGGCGCAGGTTCAGTTATGTGAAAAGCATCTGCAGTCAGACCGAATCCGCTAATCTCGGCGTAAATTTTTGCTCCTCTTGTTTTGGCATATTCGAGTTCCTCAAGTACAAGTGTCGCACCACCTTCACCCATTACAAATCCGTCCCTGTTTTTTTCAAATGGTCTTGATGCCTTCTGAGGAGCATCATTTCTTGTTGATAAGGCTTTCATTGCATTGAATCCTGCAACACCCATAGGACATATTACTGCTTCGGAACCGCCGGTTACCATTATATCCGCATCTCCTCTTTCTATCAGCATTACAGAATCAGCAATTGAATGTGCTGAAGTTGTACAGGCAGATATGGTTGCATAGTTCGGACCTTTCAATCCGTATTTCATTGAAATCCTGCCTGCAGCTATATCTGCGATAAGCATCGGAATGAAAAAAGGACTTCCCCTGTCCGGATTTCCGTCTCTTTTATAAAGATTGGTCTGCTGATTATGATAAGTCCACATCCCGCCTATACCCGAACCGTAAACAACTCCGGCTCTTTCGTGATCTATTTTATCAAGATTCAGTCCTGAATCTTTCATCGCTTCCTCAGATGAAGCCAGAGCATACTGTGCAAACGGATCTACTCTCTGGCTGAGTTTTCTGTCCATGTAATTCAACGGATCAAAACCTTTTAGCTCAGCTGCAAATTTTGTATCGAAATTCGCCGTGTCAAAATAAGTAATATTATCAACACCGCTTTTTCCTGCAATGAGATTTTCCCAGAAATCCTTTACATTTAATCCGATTGGACTTACTACTCCAAGGCCGGTTACTACAACTCTTCGCTTCATTTAGAAGAAATAAGATTTATATTTATTTAGCAGCTATTTTTTCGGAAATGTAACTTACAGCGTCACCGACCTTCTGTATCTTTTCAGCATCTTCATCAGGGATCTTTATGTCAAATTCTTCCTCGAATTTCATTACAAGCTCAACTGTATCAAGTGAATCAGCTCCGAGATCGTTAATAAATGATGCATCGGTTGTTACTTTTGATTCTTCAACCCCTAATTTATCTACAACTGCCTGCTTTACTTTTACTTCTATTTCTGCGTTTGTCATTTATTGTTAATTTTTAAGTTTATTAAAATTTAATAAACAATATAGCAATTTCAGAAAATCTTTTAAAGATATTTATTTTAATGGGGATAAATTATATTTAATAGGAAATACATCATTAAAGTTAGTAGTTAATTGTTAGTAGCTTATTGTTAAAAATCTTAAAATAAAAAACAAATAGCTAACTACAAACTAACTATCTAACTGCTAACTGTCTAACTGCTAACTGTCTAACTGCTAACTGCTGACTATTTCAGGCTATCCTGTTTCATATAAAGGGAATTCCTGATGCTGTCAAGCTGCAGTTTGAATCTGTTAAGCTTCAGTTCCTTTTGCTGAAGTTCAAATTCTTTGCTTGCTATCTGAGTCTCTTTTGCCTGAACTGTCTTTTCAAATTTTGTTTTATCCCAGTAGCCGAGATCTTCGAAATAACCTTTGAATAAAAAATTATGCTTCAATGCTTCCATGTTCTGATAAAAGCTGAATGATCCAAGTTCAAGATTTGCAGTCGTTGCATCTGTATTGACCATAATATTTTTTATGTTATTTGCAAATACAGTATCAGTAAGAAGCGTACCGACAAGACTCTGGCTTGAATTCATTTTTTTCGTGATATCCGAAACGTTAGTTACTATGGAATCAATGCTTCCCTGTAAATTCTGAATATCGCGTGTTACGATTTCAATTACGGTTGATGCTTTTGTAAGAATGCTGTTTACATTTGCCGATGCGCCGGAAAAACTTGCCATGAGTGAATCCACATTATTAAAAAGCGATTCGTTGTTGACAAGCTGTCCGAGAGTTCCTTCCCCGTTATTTACTTTCTCAACTATATCCCCGACATTTTTAACCAGGTCGTTTACTTCAAGCGTTGACTGATTGAGATTGTTAATTATATCGCCAATGCTTAGAGGTTTGATTGAATGAAGAGAATCGCCGTTTTCAATCGACGCTGCCCCGGGAGTTCCTGAGCTGATGCTGAGAACTTTATTGCCTACAAGTCCGTCTGAATTTATAGATGCTTCAGAATCTTTTTTGATAAATTTTTTAACATCGCTTATTATGCTCATATTTACTTTCACTCTGTTGGATGAAATGATATCTATGGACTGTACCGACCCAACATTTATACCGGCAAACTGAATTGCGCTTCCCTGCGACAGTCCGCTTACATTTTCAAAAGTTGCGTAAATATCAAATGATTTAGAGAACAGGTTCTCCTTGCTCCCGATATAAAACAAAGCGAATACAAGCAGTGTAAGACCTGCCACTATGAATATTCCGAGCTTTATGTATTTTGATTTTTTATTATCCATTTTCTCTTTACTGTTAATTTATATAACCGGCTATAACTCAACCGGCATTTAACTTGTTTAATTTTTAACTATATTAATATTACATTAACTTATTGCTTATCTGAAAATTATTCCTTACAATCTTAATAAAAACCCTGAAGCAGAATAATTCTAATTTCTTTTATGCAAATTCAAAAAAACCTTTTACAAACTCATCATCTGATTTTTCCAGTTCATCGTATGTACCTTCAGCAGCAAACTCTCCTTCCTTTAATACAACAATGCGGTTAGCAACTAACTTTGCACAGGCCATATCATGAGTGACGATCAAAGAACTTACATTGTACTTTTTCTGCATATCAAGTATAAGATGACTTATCTCGTTGGAAGTAAACGGATCAAGTCCTGTCGTCGGTTCGTCATACAATATTATCTGCGGATCAAGCATTAATGTTCTTGCAAGCCCTATCCTTTTTTTCATCCCGCCCGAAAGTTCAGACGGCACTTTATCTATTGCTTCTGCAAGCCCGACATTCTGAAGCTGCTCTTCTATTTTGGAAGAAAGATCCTCTTTCTTGTATCCCGGCTGTCTTACAATAGGAAATTCTAAATTCTGCCTGACTGTCATTGAATCATAAAGAGCGCCACTCTGAAAGAGAAATCCTATCTTTATCCTCACTTCGTTCTTTTCAGTTTCTGAAAGCTTGGATAACTGCTTTCCGAAAACATCGATTGTTCCGGAGTCAGCATCCAGCAGTCCGATTATGCATTCAAGTATAACTGATTTTCCTGTACCTGATCTGCCCAGTATGACAACTGTCTCTCCTTTTTTAATTTTAAGATTAACATTTTTCAGTACATCAAGTTTTCCAAAAGATTTTTTCAGATCTGTGATCTCTAAGATTACTCCGTCATCATTATTCTGCTCCATATATTAAAAAATAATTGAAGTTAACTGAACCATTACCATATCTATTAAAATAACCAAAAGTGATGAAATTACAACTGCTGTATTAGCCGCTATTCCTACACTCTCGGTTCCTCTGTCCGCATTGTATCCTTCATAGCAACCCACTACACCTATGCTGAATCCAAATACAAAAGTCTTGAAAGTTGCGGGAAGAATGTCTTTCATATCAATGCTAGAAAATGAATTCATCAGAAACAATTTTAAACTCATTGAATTGGTAAGATTCAGTGCAATAAATCCGCCGAACAAAGACATAAAGTCAGATAGAACTACAAGAATCGGCAGCATTAATGTCGCTGCTGTAACTCTTGTAACTACAAGATACTTGAACGGATTTGTTCCCGAAACTTCCATGGCATCTATCTGCTCTGTTACTTTCATTGATCCAAGCTCTGCTCCAATGCCGGATCCGATCTTTCCTGCAAATATGAGTGAAGTTATAACAGGTCCGATCTCCAGTATCACTGCTAGTGCAACCATTGACGGTACAAGTGAAGCCGCTCCGAATTTTTCCAGTGTCGGTATAGACTGTAACGACAGTGTAAATCCGATGATTATTCCCGTGATCGCAACCAATGGAAGAGACTTGTATCCTATCTCATACATCTGCTTCAGTGTTTCATTGAATTCATAAGGAGGTTTGAAAACTTCCTTTATATTTTTTAAAGCAAACAAAGTCAGACCTGTGACTTTAATTAAAAATTCCTCCATGGACTTCGGTAATTTTATCTTAAATCCGCTGTGAATTTTTATGCTTTCTGTGCTGCCAATATTTTCAGTCTTTGTACTCTCTGCCATTTTTTAAATTTCGATTTTCAGGCTGCTGATATTCTGTAAGTTTTTTAAAAATGTAAATTAAATCCCCGAACTGTTAACCTATAACCTTTATTTCATTTCCTATAACCAGCAAATTGTAAATTGTAACCCAAAACTCGTAACTTGTAACTAAATATTGTAATTAATATTTCCTCTTTATATCCAGATTTATAAACGGATTTGCCAGACCAATAACTATCCCCGCAGAGATATCCAGAATGTCAGACCCGTTAGGGACATATGTAAATCTTAATTTCACGTTTGGGTATATAAGTATCTTATCATTCCTGATTGAATAACCATAGGATGATTCTCCGAAGTATCCTGAATTGGTAAAATTCGTAAAATACCCGGCACCTAAAGATACTGTCGGCGAACCCTGAAGCATATGTGAAGGTTTGATCCCGCTTTTTAAAAGTATATCATGTTTGTATCCGGCGTATATCCGGCTTTTCAGACTGTTAACGAAAATATATGAATATTCAAATGAAAGCCTGTTCTGTCCGAAATATCCAAATCCCAGAGACAATTCCTTAGTTACGCCGAAAGCGATCTTATCATTCTCAAGTAAAACAATTGGATTGAATAAATATAGAAAACCGGCAACTGCAATCGATATAGGTAATGTTGAATTTGCATTTTCGTTTTTTTCCGTCGGTGAATTAAGTTTTAATTTAATCCCGGAAAGGGGAGATACGTCCTGAGAATAGATTGTACTGCTTGTGTAAATGCAAATTATTATTAGAAAAAAATATTTTATCATTCAATTGGTTCAAAAAATATGTAATGCTGTTCATTGTTTGTCTGAGACAATAATATAATTAAGTTACCTTGCATATAAAACATATAAATAAAATAATTTGTTTTCCCATATAAATGGAAACTTTACTTTTTAAAAAAGTTAATCGATGGGATAAACTGAATCTTACAAATCTTACAAATCTTATGAATCTTATGAATCTTATGAATCTTATGAATCTTATGAATCCATTATGTTTCCTATTGTATTATAATAAGCTTCTTTCACTTCTCTCAATGGCAGATCAATATCAAAATTTATTTTCAATCTGTTTCCTTTTGTTTCTCCTACCTTTGCCAAACTGATCTGAAATTTTTCTGCAAGTTCTGATATCATTTTAATGTTGATCTGATCTGCTGTAACTATTATGCTGCTCTGTGTCTCAGCAAACAATTGAAAATCCTTTCTGCCTTTATATTCAAAATCAATTTCGCATCCTGTCTCAGATTCAGGATTCATAATGCAGCATTCAGCAAGTGCAACGGCAATACCGCCGTCTGAAATGTCATGCGCCGAATTTACAAGTGATTCGTCAATAAGATTCAATATCAGCTCCTGAAGTCTCTTCTCATATTCAGGATCAATATCCGGAGCATCTCCTTCGGCTATACCATGAATTGTATTTAAATATTCGCTTCCTCCAATTTGGAATCCGGAATTTCGAATCTGGGATTTATCAGATTCCGAATCAAAAATTCCAAATTCAACATTCCAATTTCCAATTATTAAAACGTCGTCTCCCTCTTTCTTAAAATAAGATGTCATTGCTTTATTCACATCCTCAATAAGTCCCAGCATTCCTATCACGGGAGTAGGGTAGACGGCATAATCTTTCGACTGATTATAAAAACTTACATTGCCACCCGTGACGGGTGTTTCGAGAATTTTACACGCATCACCGATTCCTTTTATTGCTTCAGTGAACAGATAATATACTTCCGGATTATACGGATTGCCGAAGTTAAGGCAATTAGTAATGGCAAGCGGCTTGGCTCCCGTACAGGCTACATTTCTGGCACTCTCGCATACAGCGATCATTCCTCCTTTGTATGGATTCAGATAAACATATCTTCCGTTGCAGTCCACTTTCACAGACAAAGCTTTCTCAGTTCCTTTCAGTCTGATGACTGATGCATCTCCCCCTGGAAGTATTACTGTATTTGTCCTGACCTGAGTGTCATATTGTTCATAAACCCATTTCTTATTTGTAATATTCGGTGAAGATAATAATTTCAGTAAAACTTCATTAAGGTCTGAAGGTTCTTCTAATTTATCAAAGTTGAAATTTCTTATTCCCTTTATATATTCCGGCTCGTTGACTTCTCTTTTATACACAGGAGCGCCGCCGCCCAGAACAAGATCGAAGGGAGGAACGTCTGCTTCAAGCTTTCCTTTATAATATACTTTGACTCTTTCTTCTTCCGTTACTTTCCCGATCTCTGCACAGTTGAGATCCCACTTTTCAAATATGTCTATTGCTGTTTGTTCCTTTCCTTTCTCAATCACAACAAGCATTCTTTCCTGTGATTCTGAAAGCATTATTTCATAAGCGCTCATATTTTCATCTCTCAGCGGAACCTTATCCAGATTGATTTCCATACCGCATTTTCCTTTTGCGCTCATTTCTGTTGTAGAGCAGGTAATTCCTGCCGCTCCCATATCCTGAATACCCACTACCACACCGGCTCTGATCACTTCAAGCGTTGCTTCGAGTAAAAGCTTTTCAGTGAACGGATCACCGACCTGTACATTCGGTCTCTTTGATTCGGATTCTTCGGATATTTCTTCAGATGCGAAAGTCGCCCCGTGTATTCCGTCCTTTCCTGTAGATGAACCTACAATGAACACCGGGTTTCCGGCTCCGCCTGCAGCTGCTGTTGCTGTTTCATTGTGTTTCACGATTCCTACTGCCATCGCATTGACCAATGGATTATCCTGATAGCATTCTTCAAAATAAACTTCACCGCTTACAGTCGGCACTCCGAAACAGTTACCGTAATCACCAATACCTTTTACAATATTTTTAAAAAGAAATTTAGATCTCTCCCGATTCCCGATTTCCGATTCCCGATCGATCTTCCCAAACCGAAGCGAGTTCAATGCAGCAATAGGTCTTGCACCCATAGTAAATATGTCTCTGAGAATTCCGCCGACACCGGTGGCTGCTCCCTGATATGGTTCGACAGCTGAAGGGTGATTGTGTGATTCTATTTTAAAAGCAACTGCAAGTCCGTCTCCTATGTCAACAAGACCTGCATTCTCTTCGCCTGCACCGACAAGTAACCGTCCGCCGCTTCTTGGAAGTTTCTTCAGCTGAAGAATTGAGTTCTTATATGAACAATGCTCGCTCCACATCACTGAGAATATTCCCAGCTCTGTGTAAGTCGGCTTTCGTTCAAGTATCTTTAAAATTCTGTCGTATTCTTCTTCAAGAAGACCGAATTGTTTTGCGAGGTGTAAGGTAACAGTTGGTTCAGTCATTTAAAATATTTTATATGCAAAATAAAAATTTAAAAAGAGATTTGTAATACAATTAAAGTATGAGAACAGGAAGAATTGGAAGAAATGAGGAAAGAAAATATCCGTCTCATTACCCTGAGATGGATATTAAAGAAGTTATGGTTGGGTAAAAACTATTTGATCAATACCATTCGTTTTATCTCTATAAACTCAGCACTTTCAAGCCTGTAAAAATAAACTCCGCTGGCTAAGTTGCTGCCATTGAATTCTATTTCATAATTCCCGGATGTTTTATTTTCATTTATCAGTGTCGACACTTCTTTTCCAAGTGCATCATATACTTTTAAAGTTGTAAAACTATTTTCACTTAACGAATAACGAATTAACGTAACAGGGTTAAAAGGATTCGGAAAATTCTGTTCGAGCTTAAACTTATCCGGTATAGTAAAATAATTTCCTGATATCGCAGTTATTATCGGTGAAAATTTTACTGTTCCATAGTTTCCATATGCCCCGGCAAATTCACCTGTCAGATAAAGACTGCCCTTTTTGTCCAAAGCCATAGCGTATGCATAGTCAAATGATATGGGTAAGTAATTATAGGTAACTGTATAAATATGATTTCCTGAGCTGTCATATTTTATTGCAGCATAGTCTGTCGAATTTGGATTCGGAGTGCTGTTAGCGGAAACATGAACATTATATGCCGAATCAAGAATTATTACTGGCCAGTTAGTATCATATATATCACCTTGTTGATACAAAGCTGACCAGATTTTATTTCCATTTATATCCAGTTTTAATGTTGCAGTCCACCCTCCTCGCCTTCCAGCAATAAAAACATTCTGAGAACTGTCAGTTACTAAATTACATCCGACATTTGCAATATTTTCACTTGTTTGTATTCTTTTGACCCATAAAGTATTTCCGGAACTGTCATATTTTATGGTAAAACAATTAGTGTTATCAAGGCTGTCCATACTAAAACCAGTTACATAAATATTACCAAATAAATCAGATGTTACTCCGTAGGATAGATCCGATGAATAAGAAGATGGGCCGTTGTATCGTCTGCTCCAAATCATGTTTCCATCATTAGAATACTTCACGGTTGCATAATCATAAAATGTCGTGATCGATTTACTCGGGCCAGTAATTATGATGTTACCGAATTTATCTAAAACTACTCCTCCAAATTTATCATTTCCATCTGATCCTGGAAACGAATAACTTTTTTTCCAAATTCTGTTTCCATTCTTATCATACTTGCCTGCAATTAGCTTACGTTGGCTTGTTCCTCCACCGTATATATTACCTGATGAATCCAGAATTATTTTTAGATAAATAGTTGAATCATATTTTTGCCAGATCAGGTCCCCACCTGCATTGTATTTGATAAAACCCCCGGCTGCGACGTAAATAAATCCTGAATCATCAATTTTGATATCCTGTCCATGTGTATTACTGCTGCCAGGACGTTGATAATGCCTTAGCCAAACAGTATCTCCAAATGTATTGTACTTTATCGTTACGCTCTCAAAAAAATTTGCTGCTAACTGACTTGTCCCCGTTATATATACATTTCCCGAATCATCGACAGCTATAGCTCGTGATACATCAATACCGCCACTGTAAGGACCCCGGTAGTTTGCAGCCCAGTCGAGCTGCATTTGTGCATAACCACTTGTGCTAAATATTAAAAAAAGGATTATAGATTTCATTTTTAGCATTAAGGAATTGGCAAAGTTAATTTTATAAAAACTGCCTTTGAAGGAATTTTGGATAGACCTGAAGTGCTTTCAGAAGAATCTCTTATTACAAAAAACATGTAATATCCGGGAGGTGCAATGTTTGAATTTGCCGGAGCAGTTACCAAATATTTACCCACCATTATTTTAATAGAACCATCCGTTTGGTTTCAAATTGATCTCCATAATATATTGAGTAGAAATAAATTCCGCTGGATACTTCAGACCCATCAAAAGTAATTTCAAATTTACCGGGATTTTTATATTCATTTACAAGTGTCTTAATTTCTTTTCCCAGGATATCATACACAATTAATTTGACATAAGTTTTACTCAGAACTTCATATTCTATTTTTGTTTCAGGGTTAAATGGATTTGGATAATTTTGAGACAAGTAAAAATTCTTTGAAATCACTTCATAATTATTGGTTAGTGATGTTAAATCGGATATTGAATATCTATATACACCATTTTCCGAATTTAAAAAAATGTAATCGTTTAAAGAAATAATATGGTTTACAGTGTAAAGGGGGACTCTCGGAAATCCATTATTAAATTGAGTGTAACTTAATCCATCATCGGTTGAATAATAAAATCCTAACGCATAGATGTAGATAAATATATAGTTTCCTGTAACTGTCATTGCACGATATCTTAAAGTTTTAGTATTTGAATTTTGTGCAAACCAATTTAGACCTCCATCATTTGAAATAAATAATCCACAACCGTCAGAACTCGAATACATTTTGTTTCCATTTACTACAATGCTGGTAATGTTAACATTGATCGAGTCAGAATTGGTTTTGTTCCAAGTTACTCCATTATCAGACGAAATAAAAATTCCCATGTTTGTTCCAAGGAACAGATGGTTGTCATTTGAAACCATGCAGTTTACAGTCTCGAAATCTGACTTCTGCCTTTTCCAGGTATTTGCATTATCTTCGGAAATATATAGACCACTATCGGTAGTACAAGCAAAAATTGAAGTACCATAAGTATACAGATTATTAACAGTTGTATAATCTGGCAAGTCTATGGAAGAATGAGTCCATGAATTCCCATTGTCCGTAGTTTTATAAATTGTTCCCGGCTCGGAATATATCGCTGCTACTGTATAAGCAACTGTTTTTAAAATTGCGGTAACATAGCCATTTGAACTCACTGGGTTCGATGCTAACCAGTTTGCTCCGTTATTGGTTGATTTATATATTCTCCTTGAATATCCGGCAGTGTAAATCTCATTATTTGTTGTTAATAGAGAAAAGTTAACAGCATTATCTAAACCAGAAACAACCCTGCTCCAGATAGCCCCATTATTTGACGTGGAATATAATCCGGGAAGTGACTGAATAAATCCACCATAAATATTTTCGTCAACAGATATTAGCTTTGGTTCAATTATGCTACTTCCCAGCCCGTTGTTTACTTGTGTCCATAAATCTCCATTGTTGCTTGAAAAATATATCCCATTTCTAATTCCTGCAAAAACACCTGATGAGTTAGAAGCAAACGATTCGACTCTCATTATAGATATACCGTTGTTTTTAGACTGCCATGATAATCCTGAGTTTGTAGAGTAATATATACCGGAGCTTATTGTTCCGGCAAAAATATTTCCATCCTTACATAAAAGTGAAAGTACGGTTGTAGGTGAAAAGCCATTATTTCTTAAAACCCAGGTTGAGCCTTGGTCTGAGGAATAAAATATTCCTCCGGATGTACCAGCAAAAAGCTCGGTTCCATTTGAAGATATTGTGTTAACCGTCAGGTTAGTCAAACCTGTATTCGATTCAAACCAGTTCATACCATTGTCATTGGATTTGTAAACTCCAACCCCTCTTGTACCTGCCAGTATAGTATTGTTTACATAGCCATAACAAAGCACACCAAAACCATTCGTTCGGTGTTCCCAGGAAAGTCCGTAATTTGAAGTAAAATATATTCCTGAAGAATTTGATCCTAGAAAAAGTCTCTCGCCTGAAATTCCAAGACAAATCCAGCTATCAGGAAACGAAGGAGTATATATTGCTGACCAAAAATTACCCTTGTCGGTTGAAAAGAACAGTTCATAATCTGAAAGTGCAAATATGTCATGTCCATTTGTTATGACAGACTTTTGATAGTTACCGAGATAATTGGTTGCCCATTTTGGCTGAATGGCGAGAAGATTATTCCAATTCAGTAGAATTAAAAAAAGAAAAAATGTCTTTCTCATTTTTATTTATTTTATTCTTAATTTTTTAGACGCCGGTAAATTCTTATTCCATAAGGTTTATATATTCAGTATCCGGCGCGTCAGGACTACCTGTATAATAATCCTCTTTCTGAAGTCTTCCTGCGTAGTCATAAATATTCCTATAGGTTTTTATATCTTCTCGCTATACTTTATTATCTTATCCTTCGGGTTATACTGATACTTCTTGATCAAAGTACCAAATTCAGAAATAATATTCCATAACTTTATTACTGTTCCGCGGAAGTCATATGTGTAGTTTTTATAATGCCAGCTGCCAAAGCTTCTTGTCCGGTAAGCCGTTTCGGAAAGGTTTCCTATTGGTGAAATTTAAGGAAAAGTGTTTATGCTGCTGTTGGTGACCCGAAAGTTTGCAAACAAATAATATTTGTCTTCGAAGATATTGCTTGCAAACTTTCGGGAACACCAAAAGAGGCGGATAATCGAAGAAGATAAGTTTTTCCCAATTGCTGTATCTAAGGTTTGAAATCAGAATATTTTTTCTCATAGAACAAAGATGTTCCCGCTGCTACGAGTATTGGCTTCATGAAAACGTTTATAACAGGTATAAAGGTAAGTATGAATGCCATTGCCCCGAAGCCATATGAAAGTGATTTCTTTGAATTAACAATCTTTAATTTCTCCCTGAATCCCGTCATCCTTCTTGTAAGAGGATAATCCAGATAATCCAGCGCATTATAGAAAAAAGAAAATCCGGTTCCTATGACAAGAGTAATGACGCCTCCTATCATAGGTATGAATTCCATAAGCAGCAACGGGATCATTACGGAAAAGTAAAACAATAACTTTTTTAATTCGGCAACAACGCTTGCTGCGGCGTCTTTGAAGAATGGCAAAGCCGTGTCAGCTTTTATAATGAATATTTTTTCTTCTATATACTTTGAGATCTTTTCATTGAAGGGGGCTGAAACAATCCCTCCGAATATTACAAAGAGAAAATAACATACGACAAGTACGAGAATGAAATAGAAAACTTTGAGGAAATACTGTATTATTTCGAATAGTATCTGGCTGGAGACATTATTACTGACGGCATCTTCGGATTTTCCTTCTATCCATCTGTAAGTGTAAAAAAAAATTGCCCCGTAAATGATCAGGTTGATCACTATCGGGACAATTGAATAACCAATGAGCTTAGGATATTTAAAGAATAATTTTATGCTCTTGAACGGGTAGAAGAATCCAAAAATAAAATCATTCATTGTTTTCTTTTTTTAGTGCTGACTTTGATCCAGTTTATTCCTTCTATATCTTTTCTTCTGCCTGCTAAAGTTTTGTTTTTTATCAGACTTTCTTTGTCAATATATCTGGCTTTTACTTTTCCATAAAAAAGACCTTCTAAACTTTTTTGAAATGCTTCCGCAAAATTCAATCCCTGTAAACTTGTTAATATATCAATCCTGACAGGCTTATAACCAATTTGAAATATTAAATCTTCATTCAAAAAGTCTTCCGGTTTGAAATCAATTTCTCCAAACAAAACTCCTTTACAGCATTGAATATTCTTTCAGAGTTTATTTCAGTTCTGTTAACCCAAATATCAAGATCCTCAGTTAGTCTCGGTCTTGAATGAAAAGTTACTGCATAACCTCCAACTATGAGGTATTCTACTTTATACTTGTTTAATAAGTTTATAAACTCTTCGATGTCTTGGAACTATTCCATATTTCATTCTAAGATAATTTAGTCTTATTTTTTCCAGTGATTCCACTCGTTTACCCTTGCTTATCCTTTCCAGTAGTTTATTTCTGCAGTTTCCTGTTCTTCGTGGCTCTTAAATATTTGAATAACCTTTTTCATTGCCTCAAATGCTATTTTAGTTTAAAGGCTTTTTTGATCTTGTCAACATAATCCAGCTTCTCCCATGTAAACAGCTCTACATTCAGTTTTAAAACTTTTCCGTCAGGTGAAGTAAATGTCTTTGTAACTTTTTCATTCTTTCTTCCCATATGTCCGTAAGCTGCTGTTTCACTGTATATAGGTGTTCGTAATTTAAATCTCTGCTCAATAAAGTATGGTCTCATATCGAACAGCTTCTCGACAACCTTTGCAATATCACTGTCCTTCATATTCACTTTGCTCGTTCCGTAAGTGTTCACAAATATATTCATCGGCTTTGCAACTCCGATTGCGTAAGAAACCTGAACAAGAACTTCATCGCAAATTCCGGCGGCTACTAAATTCTTTGCGATATGTCTTGTTGCATAAGCTGCTGATCTGTCAACCTTTGAAGGATCTTTTCCTGAAAATGCTCCTCCTCCGTGCGCGCCTTTGCCGCCGTAAGTGTCAACGATTATCTTACGTCCGGTTAAACCTGTATCTCCGTGCGGTCCGCCGATTACAAATTTACCGGTCGGATTAACGTGATATTTGATTTTACTGTCTGTAAGTAATCTCTTGTACTTCGGATATTTTGCTTTCACTCTTGGTATCAGAATATTGACAATATCACTTTTCATTTTTTTCTGCATGGCTGCTTCTGAAGCAAAATCATCATGCTGTGTGGAAATTACGATTGTATCAATTCTAAGCGGCTTGTTGTTCTCATCATACTCTAGTGTTACCTGTGACTTTGCATCGGGACGGAGATACCTGATCTGCTTGTTTTCCCTTCTTAAAGCCGCGAGCTCAATGAGTAATTTATGCGCAAGGTCAAGTGTCAGTGGCATATAATCCTCTGTTTCATTCGTTGCATATCCGAACATCATTCCCTGGTCTCCTGCACCCTGCTCTTCTTTTTTCTTTCTGTCCACTCCCTGATTTATATCGTGGGATTGTTCGTGTATAGCTGATAATACACCGCAGGAATGCGACTCGAACATATACTCGCTTTTTGTATATCCTATCCTGCGAATAACTTCACGAGCGATACTCTGTACATCAAGATATGCTTTTGATTTTACTTCTCCTGCAAGCACAACCTGACCGGTTGTTACTATTGTTTCACAAGCTACTTTTGACTGCGGATCAAATGCCAGAAAATTATCGATCAGGGCGTCAGATATCTGATCTGCTACTTTGTCCGGATGTCCCTCTGAAACAGATTCAGATGTAAATAGATATGACATTAAATTATTTCTCCTTTATGTATGGTTAATTGTTTAATTGTGTTAATTGTGTTATTTGTGCTGATTGTTTAAAAAAACTTATTGGATTATTCTTTTCAGGGTATTCATGTTCTGCACTTCATCAAAAACAGATTCAATTGGTATTTCAAAACCTTCAACAGATCTGCTTTTGATCATACCGTTATTGGATTTTAAAAATAATTCATACGTATCTCCGTTCAGCAGATATTGCTCAATTGTCTTTTTATCAGGATCAATGATCCAGTATTCTTTAATTCCATGAGCTGCATAATCTTCAAATTTAATTACTCTGTCATTATGCTCTGTTGACGGAGAAACTACTTCAGCA
>DAIPYG010000015.1:0-2095 GCA_036782875.1 Bacteroidota bacterium
TATAGTTAGATTAAATGTTTATCACAAAAAGTGAAATTGTTTTGGACAGCACTGAGTGCTGTCATAAAAAAAACCCCGCACAAAAAACCTGCAGGGTTTAATTAAAGGAAGAACAAATATGAAAGAACAATTGCCGGCGGGCGCCGGCTGAACAAATATAAAAATATTAATATTTAAATAATATATACATGTCAGTAAATTTTTTTCAAATATCGGGATATTACTATAAAAGGATATCCGGATTAGTATGGCTCTAATCTTTTTTGAAATAAACAAAAAGACCGGAATCATCCGGTCTCTTTGATTTGAAAAATTTGGCTTATTGTTTATGGTCTGTTTACAATTACAAAACTAGAACTGTTGTTGTATGCAATGATCAGATCAGCAAGTGTTACTGCATTGTCGGCATTAAGGTCTGTTACCACATAGCTTCCTGTAACAAAATCATTAACATCATTGGAAATCAGAACAACATCTGTAAGATCAATAATACCATCCTGATTGACATCTCCGCTGAATGTTGACCATTCTGAGCCAACAAGAACCTGATTGCTTCCATATGCTTTTAAAGCAGCAGATGTAAAATCATAATTATATGGTGTGCCTGAAATCATAGTCTCGCCTCCGTTTTTACTCCATGTTTCAATAGAATTAAAATGATTAACCTGTATGTAATAAGTACCGGACGGGGCATTAGGGAAAGTAAACTGTCCTGATAATGTAACAGTGTCAATAATACTTTTTGCTGAGTCTACAACGGCATAAGGTGACGTAGAATTTCTAAGATATACTTTTACTGTATCTTTTCTTACAAGATTGTTTGTACCTGTATCATACATTGCTTCCAGAGACAGAGTCAGATTCACTGACACCTTACTGTTTACTCCTGCATACCTTAGTATGGCGCCATTTCCGCCGACATTCCATGCAGTATCCCCCTGTGATACAAATACATTAATCCCTGTAATTTGATGAGTATTCTGGAAAGTCCAGTTTGCTCCTCCGTTTGTTGTTCTGCAGATTATTCCTGAAGTGTTACCTGAAACATATCCGGTGTTATTATCTTTGAAATCTATACTGTTAGCATCTACAGCTGCAGGTAAAGTTATAAGTGTCCAGTTAACTCCGCCGTTTGTTGATTTCGCAACTCTTGATGTTCCTGATGTCTGACAGGCATACACCGTGTTACCGTCTTTCGAAGTAATGTCGCGAATGCTTCCGGTGAATCCTGTTGTTGTTGCACCGGTCCAGTTTACACCACCGTTGGTTGTTCTGAAGATCGGTTTATTGGAAGTATTCATTACACAGAAACCTGTATTAGCATCCACCATATCTGCTGAGTATATATTCTCACTTGATGTCCCGGTCGTATACTGATTCCAGTTATCTCCTCCGTTGGTAGTCTTGAAAATATTTCCGCCTGCAACAGTAGAAAAATTAACAAACACCCATCCGGTATTTTCATCTATAAAATCACAGGTATAAATTTGTGAAGTTGCAACAGGAGAAGGACCGGTCTTTGCCACCCAGCTTGCGCCTCCGTCTGTAGTTTTCATTACACGGTTATTAGTGCCGCTGATATAACCGGTATTCTCATTTATCATTGATATAGATGTAAAATCAGCTACAACACCTACATTATATGTTGTCCAGTTTGTTCCGCCGTTTGAAGAATACATAATTTGTTTTGTCGAAGAGCCGAAAGGAAATGCTCTACCTACAGCCCAGTATTTAGCTGTCCCGGGTACATTGGTTATATTATATATCAAAGAATTTGAAAGCTGAAAATACCCCGGTGCTGACCAGGTAGCGCATCCGTCTGTTGACATTGCAATTTGTCCGTAATCACCTGATAAAATATATGTAGATCCATAATGGTCAAGTGAGTACCAGACAAAAGTAACAGCCGTACCTGTAACACTAATAGGCAATGCACTCCAGCTGACTCCCAGATCAGTAGATTTATAAAGAAAACCCGGATCACCCACAGCATAAATTTCCGAAGCAGAAACGCACTTCACCATAAACATTGACCAGTCTGTTGTAGGAGTATTAGCCGGCGTCCAGTTCAAACCGCTATTAGTGGTTCTTGAAA
>DAIPYG010000015.1:2105-14857 GCA_036782875.1 Bacteroidota bacterium
TGTATTTAAAAATTTAACATCATAAAGTGCATTTGAGCAGGAAGTAATAATTTTCGTCCAGTTATTTCCGGCATCTGTTGTTTTTAAAACGTACACAATTCCCCCGGTATTTTCTGCATAGGTAGCAAAGCCTGTAGTAGAATTCAAAAAATTAATACCGTTAACGTTTACACCTGAGGGAAAGCTGGAAGGTAAAACATTCCATGTAGTTCCTCCGTCTGTAGTTCTGACACATGATCCGTTTGCCCATGAAGCACAGATCGTATTAGCATCAGCTCCGCCGAGAGCAGTTAAATAACTTGTTGATCCGGAAGTTTCAGAATAAACTATACTCCAGTTTAAACCGGCATTTGTCGTTTTTAAAATTCTAGTAGTAAAAGCACCCTGAGCACCTGATCCTATAAATCCTGTATTTGCATCAGCAAACCAGATTGACCAGTGTCTTGAGTTTGTAGGAACAAGTCCCGAACCGGAAGTATCAAATGTAACACCTCCGTTAATTGTTCTGCCTATATAACCCTGATTACCGACGACTATACCTGTATTCTCATCAAAGAACCAGTTATCATAAGTCTGATCAGTAGCCAGAGTTGCCGGAGTTACCTTACCTGCAAAAAACTGAAAATACCAGTTAGCTCCGGAGTTAGATGTATGCATAAAAGTACCATTTGCTCCGTTGGTTACCCAGTTACTTTCATTAATCATTTTTGATTTTCGTAGAATGTTGTTTTGAGAAACCGGATGTATAAACTTCCAGTCCTGCTTGTCCTGCGAAAATGATGTGCCTGTAATCATCAGCATCATCATTAATAACGATGTAATTGTCTTGTTCATTTTTTGTTTTGTTTGTTTTTAAAAAATTTCTTTACTCTTATTTAAAAGGAAACTGAATTCAAAAATATTTATTTGAATGTTTACAAAAACATTTAATTAATGAAATCGGTAATTCTTTAACAGAATAAAGATTTATTTATATGGTTTGTGCTTACTAATCTGAAAAACAGATAACCTTAATTTCTACTTTTAAAAAATAAAATAGAGATTTGCATTCGCATTAATGCGAAACAGTATATTTGTTTTTTGTTTTTGGGTTGAAATGTTTTGGGTAGAATTTCGTTTGCAATATGACTTTTTTAATTTAATATTTCAATGGAGATTCTAATTTCTCTGTTAAAAATATTATGAATCAAAAAATTAACCTGTAACATCACAATAAAATTTTAGCAACGGACAAGCTCATTTATCTAAAAAATTTTCATTCATTAACTTTTTTATTATATTAATATTCAGCTTATATCTTTCATCTGATCTCACTTCAGGTTGAAGAATGTTCCGGTATCACAATGGATTGTCTTTTAAGCAGTATTGATGAAAAATTAAACTAAACAGTTAATTGATATTTTCAAGACTGGTGCGTTTCTTTTCCTTTAAATATTTGAAGTGAGAAGGAGTCAGTCCTGTAATTTTCTTGAATTGATTTGACAAATGTGCTACACTGCTGTAATGAAGCTTGTATGCTATTTCGGAGAGATTTAATTCATCATATACGATAAGTTCTTTTACACGTTCTATTTTATGGAATATGATGAACTTTTCGATTGTAGTGCCCTGCACTTCCGTAAACAGATTGGATAGATATGTATAATCATAATTAAGTTTTTCACTTAGATATTCCGAAAAATTCACTTTGATCTGATCATCTGTATAATGCACCATTTCAATAATGACGTTCTTTATCTTTTCTATAAGAATGCTTTTCTTATCATCCATCAGTTCAAGACCGGAAATTTTCAATGCATCCTTAAGCTGCTGATGCTTTTCTTTTGAAATACCTTCGGGTAAGACAGCTTCCCCGAGATCGACTGAAGAGTATGGAATTCCGAGCTTTTCAAGTTCTGACTTTACTATAAGCTTACATCGAATGCTGACCATATATTTAATATATATCTTCATTCCTTTCTAATATATGTGTTTATAGTTTTTTTTCTTAAGCAAAATTAAAAATTATTAAAATAAATTTCTATGAATATTAATGGACAAAATATATTTATTCAAATCCATATTCAGTAAGCTTTAAGTCCTGAAAATTAAAATAAAAGTTTTTAATATTTCTAATTAATGATACATTGTTTAACTTTGCTCAAACCTATGAATGAATTCCAGAAAATATACAAGAATAAGATTCTTTTAGCTCCAATGGAGGATGTTACTGAACCGCCTTTCAGGCTCATCAGCCGCAGGCTTGGAGCAGATATTGTTTACACCGAATTCATTTCAGCAGAAGGACTTATCCGAGATGCGAGAAAAGCCAGAGCTAAGTTGTTTTTTTACGAAGAAGAAAGACCTGTTTCCATACAGATATTCGGAGGGAATGAAGATGTACTCGTCGAAGCAGCTAAAATATCAGAAAGCGTAAATCCGGATTTCATAGATATTAACTGCGGATGCTGGGTTAAAGATGTTGCCTTAAGAGGTGCAGGTGCGGGATTGCTGAGAGATATTCCCAAGATGACAAGAATAGCTGAAAAAGTTATAGGTAATGTTAAACTTCCTGTAACACTTAAAACAAGACTTGGATGGGATGAAAACTCAATTGTAATAGTGGAAGTTGCAAAAATACTTGAACAGGTAGGAATCCAGGCATTGACAGTTCACTGCAGATTGCGCTCGCAGGGAAACAAGGGTGAAGCGGACTGGAACTGGGTTAAACGGATTAAAGATGCCGGTGTAAAGATCCCGATCATTCTGAACGGAAATGTAAAATCACCTGAAGATGTCAAATTTGCATTTGACAACTTTGAGCCTGATGCTGTAATGATCGGACAGGCTGCAATTGTAAATCCATGGATATTTAAACAGACAAAATTTTTTCTTGAACACGGTTATAATATGGAGGATCCTGGAATTGAAGAAAGAATTGATGTATGTATAGAACATCTTCGATTAGCCTGTGAATTAAAAGGTGAAAAATACGGGGTTCTGGAATTCAGAAAACATTATTCCGGATATCTTAGAGATGTCAGGGATGTAAGTAAATTCAGACTGGAGCTTATGAAATTTGATGAATTTCAACCGATTAAGGAAAAGCTGCTCAAGTTTAAAGAGGAATATGAAGTAGTTAACAGTCAGGCTGTTAATATTTAGATATCTTGAAAAATATTTTTCCTAAATAATGTATTTCTTTATAATTTAAAATTCAATCAAATGAATCCAGCAACCGGCATACTTATTGGTTTCGGAGGAATATTCGGTTTCATATTCCTTATAATAATTTTGAGATCTTTCAGAGTGCTTAATGAATATGAGCGCGGAGTTATTTTCCGGCTCGGAAAATTCTCAGATGTAAAAGGACCCGGACTTATCATATTAATTCCTTTATTAGACAGGATGGTAAAGATAGGTATGAGAACTATTGCTCTTGATGTGCCGCCTCAGGACATTATCACAAAGGATAATGTATCCGTAAAAGTAAATGCCGTGGTTTACTTCAGAGTAGTCGATCCTAACCGTGCAATCATTCAGGTTGAAGATTATATGTATGCTACTTCACTTATTTCTCAGACAACATTGAGAACAGTTACAGGGCAGGGAGATCTGGACGACCTACTTGCTCACAGAGAACTTGTCAACAGCAAGCTTAAAGATCTGATAGACCGTGAAACAGAACCATGGGGAATCAAAGTAATGAATGTAGAACTGAAAAATGTTGACCTGCCTCAGGAAATGATAAGAGCAATGTCAAGGCAGGCTGAAGCTGAAAGAGATAAGCGGGCTAAGATTATTAATTCTGAAGGAGAATTTATGTCTGCGCAGAAATTAACTGAAGCAGCTGAGATTCTAGGTAATCATCATAATGCTTTACAGCTCAGGTATTTGCAGGTAATGACAGAGATAGCTGCCGAGAAGACATCAACAATGATCATTCCGCTTCCAATGGAAATAATGAGATTCTTTACCGCAATGACAGAGAAACTTGATATTGAAAATAAAACCGATTCTAAATAATGAATAAATTCTTTTCTCTCAATATATTTTTTACAGTTATTCTTCTTACTTTTTTCAGTTCAAAAGAAATTTCTATACCTAAAAATTTAATATCGGAAATTAAAGAAGATCATTCTTCAAATGTAAACCAGCCGGACAGTAACATTTTTGACAAAAAAACGGAATGGACTGAACAAAAACTTTCTTCTATGACATTAAGAGAGAAGATTGCGCAGATGATCATCTCTAATTCTGACGGTTATTCATTGGATGAAAGTTCTGCTGAATATAAAAAGATAAAGAACCTGATCGTCAATGAAAAGATCGGAGGGCTGATCTTTTTTAAGGGTAACTCAGTGCAGGAAGCCGATCTCATAAATAAATTTCAGTCTCTGTCGGAAACTCCCCTTCTGATATCCGCAGATTTTGAAAGAGGTACTAAGATGCGGCTTGAAGACGGAAGTTTATTTCCGAGTAATATGGCGCTCGGGGCAACAAGAAATCCGGAGCTTGCTTATCTGATGGGTCTTCAGATAGCAAAGGAATGCAAAGCTATCGGTGTTGGACAGAATTATGCTCCTGTTGCAGATGTAAACAATAACTCTTTGAATCCGATCATTAATGTAAGATCATATGGTGAAGATCCTGAGCTTGTATCTGTGATGGCAAATAGTCTAATAAAAGGACTTCAGGACGGAAATGTAATAGCTACTGCGAAGCATTTTCCCGGACACGGAGATACAGACATAGATTCGCACAATGACCTGCCGGTATTAAATTTCAGCAGAGAACGTCTTGATAATTTAGAGCTTTTGCCGTTTAAAAGTGCCATCAAAAATAATGTAATGTCTGTAATGATCGCTCACCTTTCTCTTCCCTCTCTTGATAACGAAGCAAATGTTCCTGCTTCATTATCAAAAAATATAATCGACGGATTACTTATAAATGAGATGAAATTTAAAGGGCTTGTAGTTACTGATGCATTGAATATGGCAGGAGTAGTAAAGCATTTTTCCGCAGAAGAAGTTGCAATAAGATGTGTAAATGCAGGAGTAGATCTAATTCTAATGCCGCAGGGAGAATCTAAAAGTATATCTGCAATAGAGCAGGCAGTTAACGGCGGATCAATAACTGAAGAGCGGATTAACAATTCAGTTAGAAAGATTCTTAATGCAAAGTACTGGCTGAATTTAAATGAGAATAAATTTACAGATGCGGGCAGTGTTTCTTCAATTGTAAATTCGGAGGATGCAAAAAATTTATCACGCAGAATAGCAGATGAATCATTAACTTTAGTTAAGAACACAGATAACCTTGTCCCGTTCATCAATTCTGCTTCTCAAAGATGTTTATTATTATCACTGAATAACGGGAATGAAAAAGCTAATTCGGATTATTTTTTAGCAAAATTCAGTGAGAATAATAAATTCAGTTCTACATCATATTATGATCTTACCGGTGATATTAATAATGCTGAAGAGATAGTTCAGGATGCTGAGAAATATGATGTCATTTTAATCCCTATTTATGCTAAAGTAAAAATAAAGACCGGAACTGTCGGGTTGCCGGAGTCCCAGCTTTCACTCATTAATTCGATAGTTTCTAAAGGTAAGAAAGTCCTGGTAATATCTTTCGGAAATCCTTATCTGATACAGGGTTTCCCTGATGTGGATGCATATATATGTGCTTATGCAGATGCGGAATCGTCGATTGAAGCTGCAATTGATTCTTTCTATGGAACTATTAAGTTCAAAGGAAAATTACCTGTCACTATAAGTGATCAATTCAAATTCGGTGACGGTATATCCAATTAAAATATTAATATACAAATTTTGCGTTTAGTTTTATTAGCTTTTTTAATCTTAACTTCCTCAATTTCATTTTCACAGCAGCTTGTGCAGCAGTTCGACGGAATTAATTTTAATATCTCCGGCAGCAATTCATATGCACCATTCAATGGAGGATTGAACAATGCCAGGTATCAGTTCGTCGATATTGACGGTGATAATGATCTTGACCTTTTTACTTTTGATTCCGATACATCCTTATATTTTTATAAAAATACCGGAACAGCACAGAATGCTGGTTATAAGTTAATGACTAACCGTTTTCAGGATCTTCACTTTAATAACTGGTTTTATTTTTCAGATATAGATAATGACGGAGATTATGATCTTTTTACGGGAGGTGAACTGCAGACCGTGAAATATTATAGAAATGACGGCACTCCAAATATTCCGCTATATTCATTGATAATAAATGAACTCCGTACATACTCAGATACGGTAATATACAGCGAATCCAATTGTGTACCGATATTCTGTGATATTGATAATGACGGAGATAAAGATTTATTTACGGGTCAGTCTCTGGGTACAATCACTTATTATGAAAATATTGGGACTTCAGATAATTTCAGTTTTAAATTCATTACTGACATCTGGGAAGACTTGATAATAATTTCTCCTGCTCTTTTATCCGGAACCGGTATTCAAAATGAAGATAACTTTTCTTCAACTCTGAAATCAGAAATCATCCCTGAAAGCAGAACATTTCTTCCATTTCATACCGAAACAGAAAGACACGGAGCAAATTCACTTGAATTCGCTGATATTGATAATGATAATGATTTCGATCTGTTCTGGGGTGATCTATTTTCTAAAGGAATATATTATATTAAAAATAACGGAACTCCTCAAAACCCTGATGTGGCAATAGTTGATTCAATTTATCCTCATAATGCACCTTATATTTCACAGGGATACAATTCAACAAGATTCGCTGATATAGACAATGACGGTGATAAAGATATGTTTGTATCTGTTCTTTATCTATCTCAGAACAGTAAGAACTTTGCATATTACAGGAACAACGGGAATTCAAATGTTCCGGATTTTGAAAGGATATCTAATGATTATCTGATTAATGTAGATGCCGGCGGCAACAGTAATATTTCTTTTGTTGATATTGATAATGACGGAGATAAAGACCTTTTTATTGGCGATGACTATGCAAAATTATCATACTACAAGAATACCGGGACGGCTGTTTATCCCGCTTTCACGCTCGTCAGTGATTCACTGCCTTTAAGATCTGTAAGTTTTAATTATGCACCTGCTTTTGCAGATCTTGATAATGACGGTGACAAGGATATGATACTCGGCAGCTATATCAAAGATTCCCTTTGGTTTTACAGAAATACAGGAACTTCGGAAAATTTTAATTTCACTCTGGAATCGAGAGGATATCAGATCGGCATTACAACATTAGGTCAAAGCAGCACTCCGGTACTTACTGATATAGATAATGACGGAGACAAGGATCTTTTTATTGGAGCAACAAACGGAAGAATTATATTCTATGAAAATACAGGAAATGTTTCTGATTTTAATTTTACATACAGAACTAATTTCTATAATTCGATTGATGTGGGTGATGAAAGCATTCCAAGATTTTTTGATTTAGACAGTGATGAAGATTTTGATCTTTTTATTGGAAGACAGGACGGATTTATTTCATATTACAGAAATGAAGGAACTCCATCATCACCTTTATTTACACTTCAGACAAATAATTACAAAAATATCAATGTTCACAGTAATTCCTGTCCTGAGTTTACAGACATTGATAATGATACTGACCCTGACCTTTTCATCGGCAACATAAAAGGCGGATTATATTACTTCAGAAATGACGATGTGATCGGCATAAATAGTATTTCTGATGAAATACCTTCAGATTTTAAATTATATCAGAACTATCCGAATCCTTTCAATCCTTCTACAAAAATAAAATTTGATCTTAAAAACATATCCAATGTCAGGCTAACTGTTTATGACATTTCAGGTAAAGCAGTTGAAGAGCTTTTAAACAGCAAATTGAATCCCGGCTCTTATGAATATACCTGGAATGCCGGCAACGTAGCCAGCGGAGTATATTTCTACAGGATAGAAGCTCCAAATTTATCTATAAGTAAAAGTATGCTGTATGTTAAATAGAAAAATATTAGTTTTCGATAATTTAACAATTTTTATAAACTTAAATAAAATACAAAAATGAGAAAAGTATTATTCTCTTTATTTATTATTCTTTGTATTACTGCAACTGATTATAATAATGTGAATGCAGGAGACAGGAAGATATTAGTCGAAAGATTTACAAGTTCAACATGTTATCCGTGTGCTCTTGCAAATCCTACTCTCGAAGCATTTTTAAATGCATCTGATCCGGAAAAAGTCACAAACATAAGTTATCATATGAACTGGCCTGCTCCGGGCAATGATCCGATGTATCTGATCAATCCAACTGATAATAATGCCAGAAGGACTTTGTATGGAGTAAATGCTATTCCTGACTGGTTCTTCGACGGAGTACTTAATGTTGGAACGACTACTTCTGAACTGAATGCTGCTTATAATCAGAGAACTAACATATTGAGTCCGGTTTCGATTGTCGTGGCAGAAGTTAAAAACGGAAACACTGTGACAGTTAAAGCTGATGTATATTGTGAAGGCTTTTTAGCTAATCCTAATGTTACAATTCAGTTTGCTGTAATTGAAAAGATTGTTTATTATAACGGAACAAACGGTGAATCAAATTATACTTATGTAATGAGAAAATTACTTCCTAACTCTTTTGGGACTCCGGCAACATTGTTACCCGGAAATAAGGTAAGCTATGAATATTCTTATGAAATGGATGGTGCATGGAATCCAAGTTTAATCAGGAATATGGTATTTGTACAGTCAGCAACTACAGAGATTTTGAACAGTGCATTAGTTACTAGTAACTTTAATATTGTTTCTTCACCCGGATTTAAAGTTGTAAATCAGGGACAAAGCGGTAGCGGTACTTTTGAAGTTAAGATCCCTTTAGTAGCTAACGGCTATAATTCACCTGTTACACTTTCTTATGAAGTTATTCCAGCCAATGCCGGTATAACTGCAACATTTCCGTCTGGAAACATTATCAGCAGTTTCCCGGGTACAGCCAGCGTTAATGTAACCTCTACAGCCGCTGTTCCGGTAGGAGAATATCAAATCGTATTTACCGGAACAAATGCAGAAGGAAAAACTCATAAAACTTACGTTAACTATCTGGTAGGTAAAAATTATATTTCTGTTGGAAACAGCAGACCGTCTCTGACTTATAAAGTTGACAACGTTCCTTATATTTCCGGAAGGGCATTCCTATGGGATCTGAATTCGAGTCACACTCTTGAAGCTGTATCACCTCAGACAGTTGGAAACATCAGATATTTATTCAATAACTGGAGTAATGGAGGGACGCAGATTCAGACAATTTCAGTTGGTTCACTTATAAGTGATTACAAAGCTAATTACAGAGTTCAGTACAGAATGCTTGGATCAGTTGATCCTGCAGGATTACCGGTTACAGTTTCAAATTCTGCTAGCTTTCTTGATTCCGGTTCTGTAAATGATATAACAGTTTCAGCACAGCAGGTCCAGTTCAATGGTAAAACATATTATTTCAAAAGATGGGAAGGTATCGGTTCAGGTTCTTATACGGGAACAAATCAGGTCGCAGAAATAACAATGAACGGATTCATTTCACAGAAAGCGATCTTTGATACAACAGATGTAGGAATTTCAAATTACAGTTCTGTGATACCTGATAAATTTGCTTTGTATCAGAATTTTCCAAATCCATTTAATCCGACTACTACAATTAAATTTGACATAGCAAAATCCACGGTTACTTCTGTAAAGGTTTATGATATGCTTGGACAGGAGATCTCAAATCTTGTCAATGAGGTTCTTTCACCGGGAAGTTATCAGTATTCTTTCAATGCATCTGATTATCCGAGCGGAATTTATTATTACAGCATAAAGACTGATGAATTTAATGAAGTAAGAAAAATGATCCTGATAAAATAATTTTTATAGGAATCAGATATTAAAAAAAATGTTCCCGGAAAAAACTTTCCGGGAACATTTTTTTATTAAATGTACTTTTCATTAAAGATCTTATCAACTCCTTATATATTATACAAAAAAGGATTTCAGAGTAACCTTAATTGAAAGTAAATAATCTTAATTTTCTTTATGTCAGGTAAATACTTTGTACACTTTGAAATAGATTATTGCTTTGAATTTCTGTTGAATAAGTTTTACCGGGAAAAAGTATCAGAGAGAATATAGTCCTGCGCATAAGCAATATAGTTCTGAGCGCTTTGTCTGATTTTTGCTATCTCTTCAACGTTCAGATCTCTAATGATTTTAGCAGGGACACCGGCTGCAAGCACACCTTCGGGAACAATAAAATTTTCCTTTATTAATGATCCTGCGGCAATCAGGCAGTCTGAATTAACAGTCGAATCATCCAATAAAACAGAACCCATTCCGATCAAAACTCTGTCTTTGATAGTACATCCGTGAACAACAGCATTATGACCTATAGTTACATCATTACCAATATGAAGCGAATATTTGTCATGAGTTACATGAAGCACACTTCCGTCCTGAATATTTGTCCGCTCTCCAATTCTGATAAAATTAACATCTCCTCTGATTACAGCATTAAACCAGACACTGGTTTCTCTTCCAAGTATTACATCACCGATAACACTGGCATTTGCCGCAATGAATACAGATTCATCATAAACGGGAAATTTATCTTTAAACGGAATGATCATTGTGTCTAAGAAATATTTACAGAATTTTCGTTCTCTGTCAGACTTATGTCAATTTCACCCTGCCTGAGGTTTACACTGTCAAGAGGGAAAAGCGGAATGTTTTCTTTTGCCCATTTCGCTGCTATACCGTTTAAAGGACTAGTGACATTATAGCTCTGATAGGTTATCATATCACCTATCTGATAAATAATATCCACTAGAGTCTCTCCGGAAGCCCAATAGTCTCCTATGCAGATATCGTTAGGTGATGCCATTCTGAAATTCGGATGAAAAATCTCCGTAAGTATATTGCTTTGAGGTTTTAAGCGTGGATAGTCAGAGTGAAGATAAATTTCGATTTTATGTTCCTTAATAATTTCAAGTTCTTTTTTATCCGAAGCGGGATTATCAGAAAGCTTTAATCCTTTTATGTTTTTAAAATACACATAGTATCGTTCCGGCGGAAGCTGTTCCCCTTCGTACTCAAAGCTAATGTACGGATGACTGGAAAATTCTTCCTTCATTTTATTAAAGTCTGATATTAATCTTCTGTGTCTGGGACTCAATTTGTTTTATGATTTTTTTATTTTTGTAAACAATAAAATTTTTTGCAATACAACTAAACTCAGTAAACTAAACAACCTTTCACTGTTCCATAGCAGGTATATCCAGCTCTTGTCCGATCTTTATATCAGCTTTATTCTTAATATTATTAAATTTCATTAGCAGTTCAATTCCTGCTCTGCTTTTATAAAACTGGTTTGAAATCTTTTCTAGTGTATCACCGCTTTTTACTTTATATTTAGTGACAGTAGTGTTTGTTGTAATAATTTCTTGTTTAGTTTCATGATTAGATTCTTCTGAATTATTATTAATCTGACTGCCGCTGCTGTTTACAGTATTATGCTCTGTGTTTCCCGAGCTGCTGATCTCATTAGCTGCAATTTCAGAAGTTTTCAAATTATTTGATCCTGCTGAAATGCTCTTTTTCATTTCAGTCTCGATTATCAGATCATTCAGTCTTTCGGCTAATTTCTTATTTTCACTCTTTATATCATTCAGATCTTTTAAGTATTCATCTTTAAGCAGCGCTTTTTGCTTAATCTCATAAATATTATAGATCATAAACAGCAGTATTAAAAGAGTAAGTAAAAGCAGACCTATTGTAGCTGCACTTTTGAATTCAGTATTTTTCTTTTTTATGATTTCCGGGCTTTTTTTCTTAATCAGATCATCAACCGATTTCATTTTAATTATTCCGTTAAAATCCTCATTTACTATCAGCCCGTATTTAAAATAACCTCCCGATTTAACGATCTTATCATTTCTCCATAGAAAAAATCCTCTGTCTTTTATAGTTGGATCGAAAACATATGCCACCATATAATACATATTAAAAAAGTTTTCCTGAATGAAAATATCAAAATTCGACAGGAAAACCGTATGACCCGGATGTGAATGAAACCAGCCCAGGATCTTTTTCTCAGGGAAATCTTTTTCCCGGACTTCATTAATGTAATCCCAGGTCTCGTGAGTAAAGGTGAGTCTTGATAATGAAGAATTGCTGTGTTTTGCAATGATAAGATCGTTGATAAGTATGAATTTTTTCCCCTCCTTATTAATGCATATTTCACCGAGAAGCACGCCCCCCTGTTCATTGTTTAGGTCACCGGAAAGATATTCATCTACCTCTTCAAGAGTAATGGTGTGTATAAATATTTTAAGATCATTTTCATTATTCTCTTCACCACTGTACTCGCAATCCGTAGGATATTCGCAAAGCTTTAAACTGCTTTCGTTCGAATTATCTTTGATGTCAATTCTCATTGACGCAAATATAATCAAAGTATGAAATATAATAAATCGATTTCTTCAGATTATTTTTTAACGACTATACGGCGTGGAGCAAAGCCGTTTGTAATTGTAAATTCATTTTTTTGAACTCCTCCGGTATTATATATAATTAATTTTCCGCTAACCGTAAAACCGGGAACATAACCGACATAAATATTTCCGGCATCAGGATCGTACGCGAGGCTGTAATTCAGTCCTGTTGCGGGCTGACTAATTGTCAATGCCGATGTTCTGGAATTCATATTATAAGTTACAATTCCCCCTTCGGCATAAATATCCC